>NZ_SRSR01000006.1:19481-458559 GCF_004792275.1 Mesorhizobium sp. M4B.F.Ca.ET.143.01.1.1 | reverse complement strand
GTCGGCAAGCCGAAGATCGTCGCCGTCGTGGCCGTCATGCGAAAGCTGCTGACCATTCTCAACGCCATCATCCGCGACCAAAAACCATGGCAAACAGCTTGACAGCCAAGACAGTCGCTCTCCCCGTATAGTGACGGGGAGAGGGGCGCTGTCGTCGCCGATTTCGCCAATCACCAGGTTGCAAACAAGGCGCCGACGATGCGGCCGCCCCTTCTCCCCGTCACTATACGGGGAGAAGTGCCCGGCAGGGCGATGAGGGGCAGTGCCGACATCGGCAAAAAAGCGCGTTGACACACACCGCTTGCCCGCTTACATGAGCCCGCACCAGCCCAGATGGCGGAATTGGTAGACGCGCACGGTTCAGGTCCGTGTTCCGCAAGGAGTGGAGGTTCGAGTCCTCTTCTGGGCACCATCTATCCCGACTGCCAACGGGATTAGCGCCTTCCGCAGTGTTGTCGTTTTTCGCCGGCTTTCGCATCGGATGCCACTTGAGCGCGAATTGCGACGTTCGAGATTAGCCGCTGGCCTCTGACCTTCGTGACGAAGAGGCGAGGGCAGTGTCCCAACAAACCGCTTCAAACTCATCGGCCCCGGCGCTACGGTCCGCCCCATGGCCCCCTCCGTCAGCCCGACCATCGCCGCCCGCCGTGACCAGATGTTTCCTGTCCTGGCGGAAGTGGACATCGAACGCATGCGCCGCTTCGGTACGGCGAGCTCCTACGCAGCGGGCGAATCTATCGTTGTAGCCGGCGAGGTGTCGCCCGGCCTGATCCTCATCCTGTCCGGCAAGGTCGAGATCACGCAGGCCGGCGGGCTCGGGCCGCGCGAGGCGATCATCTCCTACGGCGCCGGCAACTTCATCGGCGAGCTGGCGCAGCTCTCGAGCCGGCCGTCGCTGATCAATGCCGAGGCGAGCGAACCGGTCGAGGCCATCGTCATCCCCTCGCAGCGGCTGCGCGATCTGATGGTGCAGGAGGCGAACCTCGGCGAGCGGATCATGCGGGCGCTGATCCTGCGCCGCGTCGGGCTGCTGGAGAGCGGCATCAGCGGGCCGATCATCATCGGCCCTCCCGGCAATGGCGACGTGCTGAGGCTGCAGGGCTTTCTCACCCGCAGCGGCCTGCCGCACCGCGCGCTCGATTCCGAGACCGACCCCTGCGCCAGGACGCTGACCGAGCGTTTCCATGTCGATCCGCATCACCTGCCGATCGTGCTGTGTCCGAACGGCAAGCTGCTGCACAATCCGGGCGATCACGAACTCGCGCGCTGCGTCGGCCTGCTGCGGCCCGTCGATGCCAGCAAGGTCTACGACGTGGCGGTCGTCGGCGCCGGGCCGGCGGGACTGGCAGCCGCTGTCTATGCGGCCTCCGAAGGGCTGTCGACGATCGTGCTCGACTGCCGCGCCTTTGGCGGGCAGGCGGGGGCGTCGGCGCGCATCGAGAACTATCTCGGCTTCCCGACCGGCATCACCGGCATGGCGCTGATGGCGCGCGCCTACAACCAGGCGCAGAAGTTCGGCGTCGAAATGGTGATCCCCGACGAGGCGAAGCTGCTCAGCGGCGACAGCAACCTGTCCGGCTACGCGCTCGATGTCGGCTATGGCGAGACGGTGCACACGCGCACGGTGGTGATTGCCAGCGGCGCGCGCTACCGCCGCCTCGATGTCGCCAATCTGGCGCAGTTCGAGGGCACGTCGGTGCACTATTGGGCGTCGCCGATCGAGGCGCGGCTTTGCCGGAATCAGGAGGTGGCGCTGGTCGGCGCCGGCAATTCGGCCGGCCAGGCGGCGGTCTTCCTGGCCAGCCAGGTGGGCAAGGTGACGCTGCTGGCGCGCCGCGGCAGCCTCAACGAGACCATGTCGCGCTATCTGGTCGAGCGCATCGAGGCGCAGCCGAACATCGAGGTGCTGGCCGAGACCGAGATCGTTGCGCTGGACGGCCGCGAGAGCAACCTCGAGCGGGTGCGCTGGCGTAACCGCGCGACTGGCACCGAGACGACGCAAACCATCCGCCATCTCTTCCTGTTCATCGGCGCCGACCCAAACACGGACTGGCTGGCGAAATGCAACGTGGCGCTCGACGCCAAGGGTTTTGTCCGCACCGGACCAGAGGTGGCGCAGGGACATGGCCTGATGGAGACGAGCCGCAGCGGCGTGTTTGCCATCGGCGACGTTCGCTGCGGCTCGATCAAGCGCGTCGCCGCCGCCGTCGGCGAAGGCGCCCAGGTGGTGGCGGCGCTGCATGCCTATCTTGCTCAGAACGGCGGCGGCGCTCAATCCGAACAGGCGAGGAGATCGTAATGGACGAATGCCGGCACACGGGCGACATCAGGCAAGTCACGCCGAGCGCGCTCGGCTGCGAGGAATGCCTGAAGAGCGGATCATGGTGGGTGCATCTCAGGCTCTGCCGCACCTGTGGCCATGTCGGCTGCTGCGACGACTCGCCCAACCGCCACGCCACCAAGCATTTTCACGCGACCAGCCATCCGGTCATCGAGGGCTACGACCCGCCGGAAGGCTGGGCATGGTGCTATGTCGACGAAGTGTTCATCGACCTCGGCGACCGCACGACGCCGCAGAACGGGCCGATCCCGAAGTTTGTTTGAGGCGGCGCGAGGCCACGCATCTAGGACGGCTGCGCTATTTCACCGAGCTCGTGACGGTCCGGTCAATGGCGTCGGGAACGGATTTGCGTTCGTTGCCGGCAAGGGCCGCGATGATCAGCAGGCTGGCGACGACCGGAACGAACAGCAAGGCGACGCGCGCCTGCACGTAGAAAATAGCGCGCCATTCGCTGCGCTTTTCGGGGCTGTCGTTCATCGCGCTCACTCTGTCCTGCCTCCCGAGGCGGGAGATAGTAGCGAAGCGTTAAACAACCCCTTCCGAATCCGTTAACTCGCGAATTTCGAACGGTCTGCCGTGGCGCGAAAGTTCGTGTCGACAAGACCGCTGCACGCAACCGGATCAACCGATCGGCAAGGCAAACAGCCGGCCGCCGGCCGGCACGATGTCATCGATGCCGGCGAGCCGCAGGCAGTGCCAGGCCATGGCGTGGTTGGAGGAGGTGACGGGGATGCCGATGCGCTGTTCCAGCGCCGCCACCGCCTCGGCGACGCGCAGGCTGGTGCAGGAGATGAAGATGGCGTCGACGCCGGGCACGGCGGCCATGCGCCCGGCCGCCGCCTCGATCGAGGCCAGCGAGATGCGGGCGGCCTCGCGGTCGTCGCGCCGGTCGAAGGTGGCGACGGCCGCGATGTCCAGGCCGCGCCCGCTGAAATAGGCGACGAGGCCGCGGTTGATCTCGGGCGCGTAAGGCGTCAGCAGGCCGATGCCCTTGGCGCCGAGCGCCTTGAAGGCGGCGAGCGCGCCGGTGACCGGCGTGGTGCAGGCGACCCCCGGCCGCGCCTTGCGGATCTCGGCGAACACGGCTTCCTCGCCCAGCGTCATCGTCGCCGAGGTGCAGCCGAAGCCGACGACGTCGAGCGGGATGCTGGGCAGGATCAGGTCGACGGTCGGCGCGATGCGCGGGCCGATGGCGCGCAGCGTGTCCGGCGTGATGTCGTTGTCGTTGAACAGGCGCGCCTCGTAGAAGGCGACACCGGGAATGCGCACCAGCGCGCGGAACTCATGCTCCAGCGTCTGGTCGGTGGCGAGGATCGCCAGCCCGATCGCCGCGCGCGAGGCGAGGCCGCCGTCGATCTCCGAGGGCAGGACGCCGAGATCGACAGGTCCCGAAGCGGCGAGGGGCGCGGCGGCTGGGTTGGCGGACATGGCGTTCCCTTTCTTGTCAGAGCGGGATCGATCCTGCTCTCAGTTCAAAAGTCCATCCATCGAAATCGCCGGCTTGCGGCCGGCGATCAGGTCGGCGGTGATGCGGGCCGAGCCGTGCGACATGGTCCAGCCGATATGGCCGTGGCCGGTGTTGAGGTAGAGGTTGCGCAGACGCCGCTGTCCGAACTGCGGCAGGTTGTTCGGCGTCATCGGCCGCAAGCCCGCCCACATCTCGGCGCGGTCGTAATCGGCGCCTTCCGGGTAGAGCTCCTCGGTCACGCCTTTCATGAAGGCGAAGTCGGCCGGTTTGTGGCTGGTGTCGTAGCCGGCGAACTCGGCGGTGGCGGTAACGCGCAGGCGGTCGCCGAAGCGGGAAATGGCGACCAGATTGTGCTCGTCGACGGACGCGACGGTCGGCGGCGCCGGGCGGTTGCCAATGGGGATGGTCAGCGAATAGCCCTTGATCGGATAGATCGGCAGGCTGATGCCGATGGTTTTGGCGATCAGCGGGCTGTAGGAGCCGAGCGCCAGCACATAGGCGTCGCCCTTGAAGGCGCCCCTGTCGGTCCGCACCTGCGTGATGCCGTCGCCCGAGGTCTCGATGCCGGTGATGGTGGTGCCGGTGCGGATTTCGCCGCCGCGCCCGGCGATCTTCGCCGCCAGCGCGCGGGTGAACTTCGCCGGGTCGCCGGTCTCATCGGTCGGGCAATAGATGCCGCCGGCGATCTTTTCCCGCGCCGAGGCCAGCGACGGATCGAGTGCCACGACGCCCTCGCGATCGAGCACCCTGATCTCCTGGCCGTCGGACTCCAGCAGCTTCATGTGCTCGACGCCCTTGTCGAGCGCCTGCTGGCTGCGATGGAAATACAGGATGCCGCGGTCGTTGCGGTCGTAGTCGATCGCCTCGTCGGCAATCACCTCGCGCAGCACGCTCTGCGAATAGGCGGCAAGGCGATGCTTGAGCAGCGTGTTGCGCCTGGCCTTTTCCGCCGTGCATTCCATCAGGAACAGCCACGACCAGCTGTAGAGCCGGGGATCGGCCGACATCCTGAAGCGCAGAGCCTGGTCCTTCAGCACCAGCGATTTCAAAAGGATCATCGGCGCTTTCGGCGAGGACCAGACGAAGGAATGGCCGGGCGCGATCATGCCGGCATTACCCCAGCTCGTCTCGGCGGCGACCTGAGGCTGGCGCTCGATGAGCACCACCTCGTGGCCGTCCTTCTGCAGCTGGTAGGCGGTGGTAACTCCAACCACGCCACCGCCCAGCACGATCACGCGCATGACGCCTCCGGAGATCGCAAAGCGGTGGCAGTTTAGAGCGTGGATTGCGCTCTGCAATGGCACACATACCGAGATGTCGGCGGGACAGCGATGACTATTCAGCCCCTCAACGCCTGCTCCAGATCCGCGATCAGATCATCCCCATCCTCGATGCCGGCCGAGAGCCTGACCAGCGAATCCGATATCCCGATCGCGCCGCGCTTCTCCGCCGGGATCGAGCCGTGCGTCATCAGCGCGGGATGCTCGATCAGGCTCTCGACGCCGCCGAGGCTTTCGGCCAGGGTGAACAGCTGCGTGCGTTCGAGGAAGCGCTTTGTCCCCGCCAGATCGCGGTCGAGCTCGACCGAGATCATGCCGCCGAAGGCGTGCATCTGGCGTTTGGCGATTTCGTGCTGCGGGTGGCTGGCGAGGCCGGGATAGATGACACGGCGCACGTCGTTGCGACTTTCCAGCCACTGCGCGATCTTCAGGCCGTTGGCGGAATGGCGCTCCATCCGAAGCGCCAGTGTCTTGATGCCGCGCAGCGCCAGAAAGGAGTCGAACGGGCCGGAGATGGCGCCGATGGCGTTCTGCAGGAATTTCAGCCGGTCGGCGAGATCCTTGTCGTCGCCGACGACCGCGACGCCGCCGACCATGTCGGAATGGCCGTTGAGGTACTTCGTCGTCGAGTGGACGACAATGTCGATGCCGAGCTCCAGCGGCCGCTGGATGTAGGGGCTGCAAAAAGTGTTGTCGGCGACGGTGAGCAGGCCCTTGCGCTTGGCCAACGCCGCCACCGCTTCGAGGTCGACGATGCGCAGCAGCGGATTGGTCGGCGTCTCGACCCAGAGCAGTTTTGTCTCGGGGCGGATGGCGGCCTCGACGGCGGCGAGGTCGGTGAAGTCGGCGAAGCTGACCTGCAGCCCGGCCGAGCGCTTGCGCACCCGTTCCAGCAAGCGAAACGTGCCGCCATAGATGTCGTCGGTGGCGACGATATGGGCGCCGGCATCGAGCAGCTCCAGCACGGTCGAGATCGAGGCGAGGCCGGAGGCGAAGGCGAAGGCTCTTGTGCCGCTTTCGAGATCGGCCACCGCGCGCTCGAAGGCGAAGCGGGTCGGGTTCTGGCTGCGGGCGTATTCGAAGCCCTTGTGCACGCCGGGCGACTGCTGGCCGTAGGTGGAGGTGGCGTAGATCGGCACCATCACCGCGCCGGTCGTCGGGTCGTGGCTCTGGCCGCCATGGATGGTGCGGGTCGAAAAGGCCAGGCGGTTCTTGCCCGTTGCATTGCTCGTCATCTTGCGCGACGCCTCAGATGGTTGATCAGGTCGATGCGGGTTATCAGGCCGATGAACTCCTCGCCATCGAAGACGATGGCGACCTCGTTGCGGTCGAAGACAGGCAGCAGCGCATCGAGCGTCTGGCTGGCCTGCAGCGTGTGCAGATTGGAGGTCATGGCGGTGCGCACCGGGCCGTTGAAGCGGTCCCAGCGGCCGTCATAGGGGCCGTCGACCTTGGCGAGGATGTCGCCCTCGTCGACGATGCCGACCAGCTTGCCGTCGTCGAGCACCGGCAGTTGCGAGACATCGGAGCGGCGCATGCGGCCATAGGCATTGAGCAGGCTTTCCTCCGGCCCGACCCAGACCGTGTCGCCGGTGCGGTGCGAGCGCATGACGAGGTCGCGCAAATCGCCATGCTGCTCCTGCTCGGCCAAGCCCTGCTCGGCCAGCCAGAAATCGTCGAAGACCTTCGACAGGTATTTGTTGCCGCTGTCGCAGACGAAGGTGACGACGCGCTTGGGCACCGTCTGTTCGCGGCAGTAGCGCAGCGCGGCCGACAACAGCGTGCCGGAAGAGGAGCCGGCCAAAATTCCTTCGCGGGAGAGCAGATCGCGCACCGCCAGCATGCTCTGCTTGTCGGGGATGGAGTAGGCCTTCCTGACCAGCGACAGGTCGGCATTGGGCGGCACGAAATCCTCGCCGATGCCTTCGACGGTCCAGCTGCCGGCCTCTTCCATCTTGCCGGTCTTGATCAGCGGCGCCAGCACCGAGCCGACCGGGTCGGCCAGCACCATCTCGGTCTTCGGCGAATGTTTCGCGAAATAGCGGCCGAGCCCGGTCAGCGTGCCGCCGGAGCCGACGCCGACCACCGCCGCGTCGACGTCGCCGTCGAGCTGGGCGAGGATTTCCGGGCCGGTCGTGGTTTCATGCGCCAGCGGGTTGGCGGGATTGGCGAACTGGTTGGCATAAAAGGCGCCGGGCGTTTCGGCGGCGATCTTCTCGGCCATGTCCTGATAATATTCGGGATGGCCCTTGCCGACGTCGGAGCGGGTCATGCGGACCTCGGCGCCGAGCGCGCGCAGATGCTGGATCTTTTCGCGCGACATCTTGTCGGGGACGACGAGGATGATGCGGTAGCCCTTGGGGATGCCGACCTGGGCAAGACCGAGGCCGGTATTGCCGGCGGTCGCCTCGACGATGGTGCCGCCGGGCCTGAGCTTGCCCTGCCGCTCGGCGGCGGCGATCATCGACAGCGCGATGCGGTCCTTGATCGAGCCGCCGGGATTCTGGCTTTCGAGCTTGATGAACAGCCGGCATCTGCCGGTGTCGAACTTGGTCAGCTCGACGATCGGCGTCTGGCCGATGAGGTCGAGCACGGACGCATAGGGCGGACGCAGGCGGGAAACGGCACTGTCGGCTTTTCCGTGCTCGCTCATGTCAGAGGCTCCATGGGGTCAAAACCTAGCGTCTTTTCCAGCCGATCGCTGCCGGAAAGAAGATAGATCGTGCCAATCGGAGGGCGAGTGGAGGAATGAAATTCCATGGTGCGGCCGCCGAACCGGGAGAGGGCAGAGGGGGTGCCGCCGGAAGCGTCAGATGCGCGAGCGGCTGGCCCAGCCGAGCCCGAGCAATCCCACCAGCATCGTCAGTATTCCGATATAGAGCCAATGCGTCTGGCCGGTCATGAAGCTGCCGCGGACAAGACCTAGGCCCTGAAGGGACCAGAGCAGGCCGATCGCGAGCACGATAAGCGCCAGCACAAACCGCATCAATCGCATCGGTGGGATTCCCTTCGCAAGTCGATCGTCGACTCAGTCACGGCGGCAATGAAAGAGCGGAAGGAAGCGATCCAATCGCGCCCGTCTGTACTTGCGTATTGATGCCCGATCCAGCCAGACACAACCAGAAGACCGGTGCGAATGATCATCGAGAATACGCGCAAGCCGGGAAGACTCATGACAAACTGTTTCCCGGCGACTCCAAACGTGTGCCGTTGCCATGGAACCGCCAGATGGCGGCCGCATTTCCTGCCTTAATTGCTTCCTAACGGCTGGGGTCTGTCCAAACGGAGCCATTCCCCAAAGATGATGAAGACAAAGCAAACCGCGCTTGTCGCGGTAACGGTAGCGGCTGGCCTGATGGTCGGCGCCTCCGCCTCCTCCGCCGCCGCGCAATGCGGTCGCGCCTCCTGGTACGCGCTGCACTCGCGCACCGCTTCCGGCGAACGCATGAACCCGTCGGCGCTGACCGCCGCGCACCGCACCTTGCCCTTCGGCACCAAGCTCAAGGTGACCAACAAGAACAACGGCCGCAGCGTCGTGGTGCGCATCAACGACCGCGGCCCGTTCATCAAGGGGCGCGTGCTCGATCTCTCGAAGGGCGCAGCCAGCCAGCTCGGCTTCATCGGTTCGGGCCACACCGCCGTGTGCATGGCGCGGGTGTGATATGTCTGACATGTCCGGCCAGAGGGCCGGACATATTTCCTGCACACTTCCGCAGCGCACAGTGAGCCGGCTGCCGCCCGCCAAGGCCGATTCTCAACGCTTTGGCCGAAAGAACCATTGATCACTCGACATGACGTATTGCATCGCAACAATATCTTGTTAACCTCGCCGCGAGACATTTGAGGCTCGGCGCTGCACGTCGTCCTTGGGTCGCAGCAGCAGCGGGGTCTTCTCGATGTACTACCAGCTCTACGAATTGAACCACGCCGCGCTGCAGCCAGCTCGCGTCTATGCCGACGCGGTGAAGATGTTCTACACCAACCCGCTCAATCCGATCGCGCACACGCCCTGGGGCCGCTCGGTGGCGGCAACCGCCGAACTGTTCGAGCGCACCACGCGCCGCTACGGCAAGCCGCAATTCGGCTTGAACAAGACCGTCGTCGACTGGAAGAGCGTCGACGTCAGCGAAAAGACCGTGTGGTCGAAGCCTTTCTGCAACCTGATCCGTTTCGAGCGGGCCGTCCCCGCCGGCCGCAAGCCCGATCCGAAGCTTTTGATCGTGGCGCCGATGTCGGGACACTATGCGACGCTGCTGCGCGGCACGGTTGAGGCGATGCTGCCCTATGCCGACGTGCACATCACCGACTGGGTCGATGCCCGCATGGTGCCGCTGGCCGACGGCCGCTTCGATCTCGACGACTATATCGACTACATCATCGAGATGTTCCATGCGCTCGGTCCCGACACCCATGTGATGGCGGTGTGCCAGCCCTCGGTGCCGGTGCTGGCGGCGGTGGCGCTGATGGAAAAGCGCGGCGACCCGTTCGTGCCCTCGACGATGACGCTGATGGGCGGGCCGATCGACACCCGCCGCAATCCGACGGCGGTCAATTTGCTCGCCGAGGAAAAGGGCAGCGGCTGGTTCCGCGACAACGTCATCATGCAGGCGCCGTGGCCGGTGCCCGGCTTCGGCCGCGAGGTCTATCCCGGCTTCCTGCAGCTGTCGGGCTTCATGAGCATGAACCTCGACCGCCACATCATCGCCCACAAGGACTTCTTCATGCACCTGGTGAAGCATGACGGCGACAATGCCGAGAAGCACCGCGACTTCTACGACGAATATCTGGCGGTGATGGACCTGACGGCGGAATTCTACCTGCAGACGGTCGACACCGTGTTCGTCCGCCACGCCCTGCCCAAGGGCGAGATGATGCATCGCGGCGAGGCCGTCGACACCTCGGCGATCCGCAACGTCGCGCTGTTCACCGTCGAGGGCGAGAACGACGACATTTCCGGCCTCGGCCAGACCCAGGCCGCGCACGATCTGTGCGTCAACATCCCGGCCGACCGGCAGGCCCACTACATGCAGCCGGCGGTCGGCCATTACGGCGTCTTCAACGGCTCGCGCTTCCGCTCCGAAATCGTGCCGCGCATCGTCGACTTCATCACCAGCTACGGCCGCCAGACCCGCGTCGCGGCAAAGCCCAAGCTGGTGCGCTCGGCCAAGGGCTGAGCAAGACCGCAAGGTCGGGCCGCCGCGACGGCGGCTTTCGGCATATCCGGATCCCGCTGTTGCACAAGTGCCGCTGTCAGGATCGCGGAAGTAACCATGCCGCCAATCAGGCCAGACTCGTAATTGACACGGACTGTAAATCGCCCTTAACGTTTCGTTAACAACAAGGGCGAACGGGGACTATGATTTCCTCACCGATGGCACGGACGCTGCGCTTGTGTGCGGTCGCAGGGCTGGCGATTTCGGGATTGTGGGCGGCGCCCGCATTCGCGGCGGGAGCGATGATGACCGGAGGGCTGACTTCGCAGCCGATCGGACATTACGATTTCTGCAAGGCCAATCCGGGCGAATGCTCGATCCGCCCGAGCAATCTGGCGCCGGCCAAGATGACCGATGCGTTCCTGCGCAAGCTCGTCAGCATCACCGCCAAGGTCAACGCCGCCGTCAAGCCGATGAGCGACTACGACATCTACGGCAAGGACGAGGTCTGGGCCTATCCCGACAAGGGCGTCGGCGACTGCGAGGACTATGTGCTCGAAAAGCGCCGCCAGCTCTACCGCATGGGCGTGTCGCTCGCCGACCTGCTGATCACCGTCGTGCGCAAGCCCGACGGCGAAGGCCATGCGGTGCTGACGGTGCGCACCGACGAGGGCGACTACGTGCTCGACAACCTGAACGACAAGGTCAAGGCCTGGGACGAGACCGGCTACCGCTTCCTAAAGCGGCAAGCGATCGACAACACCGGACGCTGGGTGTCGATCCGCGGCGGCCAGCAGGTGCTGGTCGGCGCGGTGCAGTAACCGACGATCGAGTCTGCATTCCAAGCGTTGAGGCGGGCTGGTACCGCCCTTGGCTGCTTTTACATCATAGGTTGGCGCCGCCCTCATTGCCCTGCCGGGCATTTCTCCCCGTATAGTGACGGGGACGCTGCGCGCACCGCATTGCAAAATTGCCCCAACGTAGCGGCCAGCTCCCTTCTCCCCGTCGCTATACGGGGAGAAGGTGCCGGCAGGCGGATGAGGGGCAGCGCCAACGTCAAATGAGACTTGCTGGCCGCGTCCCGCGCCGCCCTTCCAACTTTTTGCAGTCATCCGTGAACCAGACGGTCTCTGCCGGCGACACACAGCCGCGTACAGAAACCAACCCTGGAGACTTCAAATGACTGCTTTTCTGCGAAATGCCCTTCTCGCCGCTGTCGCGGTCTCGTCCATGGCCGGATCCGCGCTGGCGGACCAGACCGTCAGCTGTGCCGAGACCAAGACCAACGCCCTGTGGAGCGGCCGTTGTTGCGGCACCAGCGATTCGAGCTGCCTGGGCGGCGGACACGAGCATGGCGACCATGACAACCATGGCGGTCGCGGCGGCCAGACCGGCGCGAAGTGATCTCGCAACATGCCCGCTGGCTACCGGCCAGCGGGCATCGCCTCATGTGAAGCCGATGCCGGCGCCGGAGCAATTCGCGCCGCGCATCACGTCCGCCGGCCAAGGGCCGCGCGGACCGAAGCCGTGATCCGGCGAAGCTCCGCCTCGTCCAGCTTCTCGATGTTTTCAGCCAGGAGATTGGCGAGTTCGGTGGCGGCGGGCGTCAGGCCCGACGTGTCGATCCGCACCCGCGGATGCGAAGCCTCGGCGAGGCGGGCTAGTTCCTCGGCATCGTCCCAGATGACGTTGAAATAGCCGATGATCTTCTGGATCAGCGTCCAGGTCGGCGCGCCGCGGCGGCCATGTTCAAGCGCCGACAGGTAGGCGGCGCTGACGCCGATCGCCTCGGCCATCGCCTTCTGGCTGAGGCCGCGCTCGGCGCGCAGCGCCCGCAGCTTCTCGCCGAACGGGGTCATGCCAGCGCTCTCATGTGCGTGTCTTCATGTGCGGGTCCGGCGCAAGCGGACATAGAGCGCGCCGGAGCCGCCATGGTTGCGCGCGGCATGGTCGTGGCTGGAGACCAGCGGCCGGAAGGCGGGCGTCGACAGCCAGGCCGGAACCGAACGCCGCAGCACGCCGTCGCCGCCGGACGAGGAGCCCTTGCCGGTGATGACCAGCACATAGCGGATGCCGCCGGCATGGGCCCGGTGCAGGAATGAAAACAGCAGCGAATAGGCCTCGTCCTGGGTCATGCCGTGCAGGTCGACGCGGCCTTCGAGCGGCAAGCGGCCCTTCGACAGCTTGTTCAGGGTCTGGTCGTCCAGCGCATGCGAGACATGCTGGGTCCTGGGCTTTGCCGCGACGGATGGAGCGCCGTTGACGGGAGCAGGCGTCGGCGCCGGTTTCGGCTCGACCCTGAAATCGGCGACGTCGACGGCGGCCTTGCCCTTGAGCGGCTTGGCCGTGCGCGCCACCAGGTTCCACAGGACGCGGTCGTCTTCGCTCAGCCTGTCGATACGGCGGGTCATAACACCACCCCCGAAACGAGCTGGCGCGGGATCAGCGCATAAAAATCGGCGGCGTTGCGGACGACGCCGGCGATCTCGCCGGCGGCGTCGCCCGAGCCGGCGAAGAGGTCGCCGCGCGCCGGGCCGGTGATGGCCGAGCCGGTGTCCTGCGCGATCATGAGGCGCCGGAACGGCCCGTCGCCGAAAGCGGCGAGCGTCGGCGCGTCGATGTAGAAGGGCGTGCCGAATGTGTGCAGCAGCCGGTCGACGGCAACCGAACGGCCCGGCGTCAGCGGCACCTTGGCGGCGGCGATCGGACCGAGCGCCGCATCGTCGACTGCCGCCTCGCGGAAGAAGATATAGGAGCGGTTCTGCCAGAGGATCTCGTCGACGCGATCCGGGTGCGCCCTGAACCAGGCGCGGATCGACTGCATCGTCACCTTGGCCAGCGGGATTTCGCCGAGCTCGCTCAGGATCTTGCCGGGCCCGGTGAAACGCTGGCCGGACTTGGCGGCGTAGGTGAGGCGGCAGAGCCGGCCGTCGGTCATCTTCAGCCGCGCAGCGCCCTGCACATGGATGAAGAATGCGTCGACCTTGTCGGCGAGCCAGGCAATCTCCAGCCCCTTGCCGGCAAGCGCGCCGCGCTCGATGGCGCAGCGGTCGAAATATTCGGCCAGCCCATTTTCGGTCGTGCGGGCGAAGGCGAGATAGGGATCCATGCCATCCGGCCGGTTGGCGTCCTGGACGTCGATCAGATCGGCCGGGCGTGACAGCAGCGGCACCGTGAAACGGTCCGTCCGCACCGGCGAGGCCTCGACATCCGGCTCGTAGAAGCCGGTGACGAGGCCGGCGCCGCCGTGTTCGGCGGTGACATGGGCGGGAACGAAATGGCGTTCGAAGAAGGCCCGGGCTTCGGCTCGATTCGGCAGCGAAACAGCCCGCGCCTCCTGATAAGCCCCGGCAAAGGCCTCGAAGCCGACGCCCAGCGAGCCGCTGCGGTAGGGCTTGGTCAGGACATGGAAGGCCGAGCGGCGAAAGGCGGCAAAGGCGGCGCGGTGGTCGTCCTCACCCCAGCCGGGCAGTGCGCCAAAGGATTTTTCGCTGAAAAGGGAAGAGAGCGACACCGCCGCCGCCCGGGCTCAATCTTCTTCTTCGGTGGCGACGAGCTTCCAGTTCGGATCGCGCGAGCGCGTGTCGCGGGCGAAGGTCCAGACATCCTTGACCTCGGCGACGGTTTCGGGGTCACCGTCGATGACGGCGCCGGCCTTGTCGCGGGTCGCCGAAATCAGCTCGCTGACGATGCGCAGGGTGATGTGCGCCTCGCCGCCCTTCATCTCGGCGGCGACGATATCGGCCTTGTCGATGCCGACGAAGGAGGACTGGATCTTCTCCGCCTTCGCCTCGCGCTCGCCGATCGCGGCGACGAAGCCGTCAAAGACCTCGCGCGAGAGAAGGTTCTTGAGCGTCTTGCGGTCGCCATCGGCGTAGGCCATGACGATCATCTCGTAAGCCATCTTGGCGCCATCGACGAAGCCCTTGGGGTCGAAAGACGCATCGTTATCCTTGATCGTCCTCAGACCCTTGTTGAGATCGGTGTCGGGCTTGGCGAAGGCGTCGATCTCGGCGTAGGCGTCGACGGCCGGCTCCCCAGGCGCCCGCTTGCGCGGCAGCGAGACGACATTCTCGGCCTTCTGGCCGGCATCCTGCTCGCGGGTGCGGCTTGCCGAATAGGGGTCGAAGGGCGGGCGCTCGCTGCCCGTGCGACGGCCCAGCACGTTGCGCAGCTGGAAAAAGATCACAACCGCCGCAATCAGAAAGAAAATCGTGCCGAAGTCGAAGAATCCCATATCTTCCGCCAATTCGATCCCTGTCCTGGCCGGACCGCCGGCCAGCATCGGGCCGCGGTCGCATAGCGTTCAACACTCAAAGCATATAGAACGCTAGGCGCAATCATTCAAATCAAAGGCAGGCATACCTATCTAACGGGTCCGGTGCCAGCGGCGATTGCACGCTGGCCGGGAAAACATGGAAACGATCGGCCAGGAATTGCGTATTTCACTGCTCCCCTTGTTCGTCCTCGCGCTGCCGCTTCTGGAAATCGCCGGCTTCGTCGTCGTCGGCCGCCAGGTCGGCGCGCTGGCGACAGTCGGCCTGGTGCTGGCCTCCTCGATTGCCGGCAGCCTGTTGCTGCGACACCAGGGCTTCGGCGTGATGGCGCGGGTGCGGGCGGAAATGGATGCCGGGCGCGATCCGAGCAGCCAGCTCGCGCATGGCGCGATGATCGTGCTGGCGGCGATCCTCTTGATCATCCCCGGCTTCATCACCGACATCCTCGCCATCCTGCTGCTGTTGCCGCCGGTGCGGGACCTCGCCTGGCGGATGCTGAAAAGCCGCATCGTGCTGGCGACCAGCTTCAGCGCCGGCTTCCAGGCGCGGCCGCGCGGCAAGACGATCGATCTCGACGACAGCGACTATTCGCGCGGCGACGATTACACCCGCGGCCCCGACCACAATTCGCCCTGGCGCCGCCTCAAGGACGACTAGACAATTTCCGGTCAAGTGCGCCGAGGTTCCCCGACAGGAATCTGCGACGGAGATCGGTCGCAACTGTGATCCCGCGCCGAGGCGGCAAACCTTGTCTTGTCATGCCGACCATGGTAGCGAACCCCCGGTTTCAATCCGGTCAGCAAGGCTGCCCAGGCAAAAGGACAAAGGCTCATGGCCAGCAAAGACGACGCGCCGACCGGCGCCGCCAACGGCAACGGCAACGCGCAGCCGACACTCAACGTACTTGCCCAATATGTGAAGGACCTGTCCTTCGAGAGCCCCGGCGCGCCGAATTCGCTGCGCGGCCGCGACAAGGCTCCGGGCATCGCCATCAATGTCAACGTCAACGCCAATCCGCTCTCGGACAAGCAGTTCGACGTCAACCTGACGCTGAACGCCAAGGCCTCCTTCGACCAGGAAGTGCTGTTCAACGTCGAGCTGGTCTATGGCGGCGTCTTCGCCATCAGCGGCTTCCCGCAGGAACACATGCTGCCGATCCTGTTCATCGAATGCCCGCGGCTGCTGTTCCCGTTCGCCCGCCAGATCATCGCCGAAGCAACCCGCAATGGCGGCTTCCCGCCGCTGATGCTCGACCCGATCGACTTCGCGCAGATGTTCCAGCAGAAGCTGGCCGAGGACCAGGCGGCGGCCAAGGTTCAGGTGAGCTGATCCGCTCTTCATTAGGTATCGAAAAGCCCGGCCTCGCGCCGGGCTTTTTATATGAGACGCCGGCAGGACGGTGTTAGTTCTGTGCCGCCCCGGCTTCGGCTTCCACCTTCAGCCACAGCGCCTTTTCGCCGAGCGTGCGCACCAGGCCGGCATGCGCGGCGCGCTCGGCCTCGGTGAGACGCGGCGGCAAGGCGATCGGCCGCGCGCCGATGGAGATGTCGATGTCGGCCACCTCGCCGGCGCCGTTCATCTGCACCGCCACCGCATCGAGGATCAGCGCCGCCTGCTTGCCGCCGATGAGCTCGATATAGACCTCGGCCAGCAATTCGGAATCGAGCAGCGCGCCGTGCTTAGTGCGGTGACCATTGTCGATGCCGTAGCGGCGGCAGAGCGCGTCCAGCGAGTTCGGGCCCATCGGGTGCTTGCGGCGCGCCAGCGCCAGCGTGTCGACGACGCGGCCGACATCGATGGCGGGATGGCCGAGCCGGCCGAATTCGAGATTGAGGAAGCCGATGTCGAAATTGGCGTTGTGGGCGATCAGCTTGGCGCCGTCGGTGAAGGCCAGCCACTCCTCGGCGATTTCCGAAAAGATCGGCTTGCCGACCAGGTCGGCGGCGCTGATGCCATGCACGGCCTGCGCCTCGGCATGAACCGCCCGTCCCTGCGGGTTGATGAATCTGTGGAAGGTGCGGCCGGTCGGGAAGCGGTTGACCAGCTCGACGCCGCCGAGCTCGATGATGCGGTCTTCGCGCATGTCGAGGCCGGTGGTTTCGGTATCGAAAATGATCTCGCGCATCGAATCAGTCCACTCTGAACGAGCAGAATCATCCAACGGAACAAAATGGCAATGGGGACTGCTGACAGCAGGCGTCAGGAAGCGCCCTTGCCCGACTTATCCCCCGCCAATTCGGCGATGATGGCCGCGACGGCGGCGCGCGCGGCGTCAAAGCCCTGGCCGGTGTCGACGATGAAATCGGCCTGCCGCCGCTTGTCGGCGTCGGGCACCTGCTTGGCGAGGATCGCCGCCAGCTTTGCCTCGCTCATGCCGGGACGCGCCAGCACGCGCGCGCGCTGCACCTCGGCCGGGGCGGTGACGACCACGACCTTGTCGACGCGGTCGCGGCCGCCGGTCTCGAACAGCAAGGGAATGTCGAGCACGGCGAGCGGTGCGCCGGCGGCGCGGTGCCTGGCAAGGAAGGCGTCGGCATCGGCGCGGACCAGCGGATGGATGATCGCTTCCAGTCGCTTCAGCGCGACGGCGTCGCCGAGCACCCGCGCGCCGAGCCTGGCGCGGTCGACGACACCCGCATCGGTGGTGCCGGGAAAGGCGGCCTCGACCAGCGGGCCGGCCTGGCCGGCATAGAGGCGATGCACCGTCTCGTCGGAATCGTGCACCGGCACGCCGGCCTCGGCAAACATCTTCGCCGTCGTCGACTTGCCCATGCCGATCGATCCGGTGAGGCCGAGCACGATCATATCCGGCGCCTCATCAATGGGCTTCGATGTCGGCAATGATCATCCGCCTGAGCTCGGCGGTGACCTCGGGCCGCGTGCCGAACCAGCGTTCGAAACCGGGCACCGCCTGATGCAGCAGCATGCCGAGCCCATCGACCATCCACAGGCCGCGCCCACGAGCGGCGGCGAGCAGCGGCGTCTCCAGCGGCACATAGACGATGTCGGTGACGATGGCATGGTCCGGCAGGCCGGCCGGATCGGCGGACAGTCCTTCATTGCCATGCATGCCAAGTGCCGTGGTGTTGACGAGCAGGCCGGCATCGGCGAGCAGGTCGCCGACAGCGTCGGCGCGATGCGCGGAAACGCCGGCGCCGAAGCGATGGCTGAGCTCCTCGGCCCGCGCCAGCGTGCGGTTGACGATGCGAATGTCGCCGACGCCGCGCTCTTTCAGCGCATGGATGACGGCGCGCGACGCACCGCCGGCGCCAAGCACCACGGCCGGGCCATTCGCTGCCCAGCCCGGCGCGTAGTCGTCGAGATTGGCGGCGAAGCCGTGGGCGTCGGTGTTGCCGCCCCACAATTTCCCGTCCTCGAACCAAAGCGTGTTGACGGCGCCGATCGCTTCCGCCGCCTCGTCGCGGCGCTCGACCAGCGCGAAGGCCGCCTCCTTGTGCGGGATGGTGACATTGCCGCCCTGGAAACCGTTGTCCCGCAGCGCGTTCAGGAAGGCGGCGAAATCATCGGGGGCGACATCGATCGCCTGGTAGCTGCCGTCGATGCCGTATCTGGTCAGCCAGTGGCCATGGATTTTCGGCGAGCGCGAATGCGCGATCGGGTGGCCGGTGACGAAGGCCTTCTTCTCAGCCATCGATCGCCCCCAGCGCGCGCAATTCTTTCAGCACCGACAGCAGCGGCAGGCCGACGATGGTGAAATAATCGCCTTCGATTCTTTCGAAGAGCTGGATGCCTTCGCCCTCGATCTGGTAGGCGCCGACGCTCGACAATGCCCTGGCGCCGACGCGCGCCAGATGCCGGCCGATGAAAGCGGGGTCGAGTTTGCGCATGGTGAGGCTGGCGACGCCGACATGCCGCCACAGCACCTCGCCGTCGCGGGCAAGCACGGCGGCACTGTTGAGCTGATGGGTCTTGCCGGATAGCGCGAGCAGATGGCGGCGCGCGCCTTCCATGTCGGCCGGCTTGTGGAACACCTCGTCGCCGAGCGACAGCGTCTGGTCGCAGCCGAGCACCAGCGCGCCCGGCCGGCGTTCGCTGACCTCGGTGGCCTTGGCTTCGGCAAGCACCAGCGCGACGTCCTCCGGCGACACGCCGCTATCCTTGAGCGGCGCCTCAAGCGCGCGCTCGTCGACCTCGGCCGGCACCGCCTCGATCTCGACGCCGGCATTGACCAGCATCGCCTTGCGGAACGGACTGCCGGAGGCAAGGATGATTTTCTCGGTCATTTTGTACTCGGACGCGGACAGGGAACGGTTGGTGTATGCAAAGCCTTGCTCTTGTAGAGTTGGCGCCGCCCCTCATTGTCCTGCCGGACATTTCTCCCCGTATAGAGACGGGGAGAAAGGGCCAGCTTCAGCGCAGGCGCTCTTTCCAGCAGCGCTGGCGATTGGCGAAACCATAGACACCAGCGCCCCTCTCCCCGTCCCTATACGGGGAGAGGATGCCGGCAGGCAGGTGAGGGGCGGCGCCGACCTCCGCCAAGGTGACTCGCAAAACTAGTTTCTTTGCTCCTCTATCTCGACTTCCCCCGCAGAGCAACGATCGCCGCCGCCGTTTCCTCGATCGAACGGCGGGAGACATCGATCATCGGCCAGCCATGCCTTGTGCAGATCTGGCGGGCGTAGGCGAGCTCCTCGCTGATCGCGGCGCGGTCGACATAGTCGGACGGCACATAGGTGCTGGTGTTGCCGAGGATGCGGTTCTGGCGAACATGCGAGATGCGCTCGGCGGTGGCGACCAGGCCGACGATCAATGGCGTCCGGGCGTTGACTAGGCTTTCCGGCACCGGCACGCCGAGCACGATCGGAATGTTGGCGGTCTTGATGCCGCGGTTGGCGAGATAGATGCTCGTCGGCGTCTTGGAGGTGCGCGAGATGCCGATCAGCACGATGTCGGCATCGTCCATGTTGGCGGGCAGCTGTCCGTCATCATGCTCCATGGTGAAGTTCAGCGCATCGATGCGGCGGAAATATTCGGCGTCGAGCACGTGCTGGGCGCCGACACGGCGGCCGGCCGGGGTGCCGAGATAGGACTGGAAGACGGCAAGCACCGGCTCGAGCACCGAGACGCAAGGCAGGCCCATCGCCGCGCAACGCTCATCGATGCCGCGGGCGAGCTTCTGGTCGACGACGGTGTAGAGGATGATGCCGGGTTCTTCCTCGATATCCTCGAACACCTTGGCCACCTGCTTTTCGGTGCGGATCAGCGGGTAGATGTGCTCGATGGCGCGCGCGTCTTTGTATTGCGCGGAGGCAGCGCGGCCGGCCGCCAGCAGCGTCTCGCCGGTGGCGTCGGAAATCAGGTGCAGGTGAAAGAAGCTCTGGGGTTTGTTCACAGGCGCGGGTTCCAGGCTGTGGGCAGTTGTGGACAAGATCGGACAAAGACGCGAAGGCGGCGAGAGCGACTGTATCAGATGGTGGGTTGTCCACAATTCGCCCTGCTGTAGGCTTTGTCGGGGCGCTGGGGACAAAACTGGGGATCAACTTTTCTTGGCCGATATCATCCACAGGCCGAAGTTTGGAAGCGAAAGGTCAAGCTGTTGACTCGGAAGGGGAATTCCGGTTCTTCCCCAGAACCCTCCAAATTGCGATCGGGACCGCGCGACAATATGCTGACTGGCCTTTTCGGGCGGCAGGCTGGACAGGTCGCAACCACCACAACCAACAGACTCTTAGAATCAGAAGACTCTTTTAAAATAGATATTTGATTTAAGAGGACCCTCGAGAGGCGACGCTGAATGCCTGGAAAACGGATCATGCTGGACGTTTTGAGGGGCGAGCCTGTCTTTCCCCCGCCCATCTGGATGATGCGCCAGGCCGGCCGCTATCTGCCGGAGTATAGAGAGACCCGGAAGCGCGCCGGCTCCTTCCTCGATCTCTGCTACGATCCGGACCTTGCGGTGGAGGTGACGCTGCAGCCGATCGCACGCTTCGGCTTCGACGCCTCGATCCTGTTCTCAGATATCCTTGTGGTGCCCAACGCGCTCGGCCGAGACGTTCGCTTCGAGGAGGGTCGCGGGCCGATGCTGACGCCGATCTCGGCGGCGGAGATTGCGGGCCTCACCGGCGATATGTTTCACGTGAATCTCGAACCGGTCTACGAGACCGTTCGCCGGCTGCGTGCCAAATTGCCTGATGAAACGACGCTGATCGGCTTCTGCGGCGCGCCTTGGACGGTGGCGACATATATGATCGCAGGCCAAGGCACGCCGGACCAGGCGCCGGCGCGGCTTTTCGCCTATCGCGAGCCGGAGGCCTTCGCACGGCTGTTGAAAGTGCTGGCCGATCATTCGGCCGCTTATCTTATCCGCCAGATCGAAGCGGGTGCCGATGTGGTGCAGATCTTCGATTCCTGGTCCGGTGTTTTGGACGAGCCTTCCTTCCAGGCTTTCTGCGTCGAGCCAGTGGCCGAGATCGCGAGGCAAGTGAAGGCGGTCCACCCGAATGTGCCGATCATCGGTTTTCCGAAAGGCGCCGGCGAGCGCTATCGCGACTATCGCTCCAAGACCGGCATCACCGGGCTTGGCCTCGACTGGACGGTGCCGCTCTCGATGGCGAAGGAATTGCAGCTTGGCGGCGCCGTGCAGGGCAACCTCGATCCGCTCCGGCTGGTGGCCGGCGGCAAGGCGCTGGCCGACGGCGTGGACGCGATCCTGAGGACGCTGGGCGGCGGGCCGCTGATCTTCAACCTCGGACACGGCATCACGCCGGAGACGCCGATCGCGCATGTCGAGGCGATGGTGAAACAGGTGCGGAGCGCGACGCGCTGATGGCTGACAATACCAACAGCACCGGCCAGGCGATGAAGCGGATGGTGATTGGCATCGCCGCTCTGGTCGTCGCGACCGCGCTGCTTTACTTCGTGGCGTCCGACGGCTTCTACCTGTGGGCCAAGGCCATCCATGTTATCGCCGTCATCTCGTGGATGGCTGGCACGCTCTATCTGCCTCGGCTCTTCGTCTATCATGCCGATGCCGAGAAGGGATCGGCGCAGTCGGAAACCTTCAAGGTGATGGAGCGCCGGCTGCTCAGAGCCATCATCAATCCGGCGATGATCGCGACCTGGGTCTTCGGGCTCTGGCTGGCATGGAAGGGCTTTGCTTTCCATGGCGGCTGGCTGCACGCCAAGATAGCGTTGGTCCTTGTATTGTCGGGGCTGCATGGCTATCTCGCCGGGGCGGTGCGGAAATTCGCCGAGGACAAGAATGAAAAGCCCGCGCGCCACTGGCGGATCGTCAATGAGATCCCCACATTGCTGCTGATCGTCATCGTCATCCTGGTCGTCGTGAAGCCGTTCTGAGGCTTCCCGCGACGGCGCAAAAGGCGGCTTGCTCTTTCAGACGAGCGACGATAAAAGACGGGTCTTCCTTCCCGTCATGCGCCGCCCCATTTTTTCGCTTTCGGCCGCGCCCGGCATTTGTCGCATCCAGCCGATTTTTCTCCCCAAAGCCTACCCAGAGTCCATCTAATGCAAGAAATGAAACTCACCGAGTTCAAGAACAAGAAGCCGCCAGAGCTGATCGCTTATGCCGAATCGCTCGAGGTGGAGAACGCCAGCGTCATGCGCAAGCAGGAGCTGATGTTCGCGATCCTGAAGAAACTCGCCGCCCAGGATATCGAGATCATCGGCGACGGCGTCGTAGAAGTGCTGCAGGACGGCTTCGGCTTCCTGCGCTCGGCCAATGCCAACTACCTGCCGGGTCCCGACGATATCTACATCTCACCCTCGCAGATCCGCCGCTTTTCGCTGAAGACCGGCGACACCGTCGAAGGACCGATCCGCAGCCCCAAAGAGGGCGAGCGCTATTTCGCGCTGCTAAAGGTCAACACCATCAATTTCGACGATCCCGAAAAGATCCGGCACAAGATCCACTTCGACAATCTGACGCCGCTCTATCCAACCAAGCGGCTGAAGATGGAGGTCGACAATTCGACCTCGAAGGACATCTCGCCGCGCGTCATCGACCTGGTGGCGCCGATCGGCAAGGGCCAGCGCGCACTGATCAACGCGCAGCCGCGCACCGGTAAGACGGTGCTGATGCAGAACATCGCCCATTCGATCACCGCCAACCATCCGGAATGCTATCTGATCGTGCTTCTGATCGACGAGCGGCCGGAAGAAGTGACCGACATGCAGCGCTCGGTGAAGGGCGAAGTGATCTCCTCGACCTTCGACGAGCCGGCCGCCCGCCACGTCCAGGTCGCCGAAATGGTGATTGAGAAGGCGAAGCGTTTGGTCGAGCATGGCCGCGACGTCGTCATCCTGCTCGATTCGATCACCCGCCTCGGCCGCGCCTACAACACCGTGGTGCCATCCTCCGGCAAGGTGCTGACCGGCGGTGTCGACGCCAACGCGCTGCAGCGCCCGAAGCGCTTCTTCGGCGCCGCCCGCAACATCGAGGAAGGCGGCTCGCTGACCATCATCGCCACCGCGCTGATCGATACCGGCAGCCGCATGGACGAAGTCATCTTCGAAGAGTTCAAAGGCACCGGCAACTGCGAAATCCAGCTCGACCGCAAGGTGGCCGACAAGCGCATCTACCCGGCCATGGACATCCTCAAGTCCGGCACCCGCAAGGAAGACCTGCTGGTGCCGCGCGCGGACCTGCAGAAGATCTTCGTGCTGCGCCGCATCCTGGCGCCGATGGGAACGACCGACGCGATCGAGTTCCTCATCGACAAGCTGAAGCAGACCAAGACCAACGCCGACTTCTTCGATTCGATGAATACGTGATTGGGCTATCCTCCCCCTTGTGGGGAGGGTCGGTCATAGCGGGGAACTCCCCTCGCCTTCGTCAGGAAATCTGTCTCGGTCGCTGGCAGCCAATCGCAGAGGTCAGCACCGCCTCTCATTGCCCTGCCGGGCATTTCTCCCCGTGAACGGGGAGAAAGAGGCTGGCCGCGATGCCGGCGCTTCTCTTGCAAGGTCGGTGGTTAGCGAAGCCGGTGTCGACAGCCCCTTCTCCCCGTTCGCGGGGAGAAGATGGCGGCAGCCAGATGAGGGGCAGCGCCAGCGCTTGAAACTGCGAGCCAGCTGAGAAACGCTTCGTAGGCCGCTTCCGACTACCCTCGCCGTAGCAACTTCTCCAACTCCTCCGGATCGGTAACCACCGGCAGGCAAACCTGCCCGGTGCACAGCCAGGCGCCCGGCTTTTCGGTGGGTGGCACCACCCCACCCGGCAAGGCCGGTCGATTCGCTTCCGTACCGACCGGCACGACAATATCCACCCGGCGCGGGTCGGGATTCCGATTCGCAACCGGAACGAGGCTTGACCTCTCTAGATTGTCGATCAGCACCAGCTTCAGGGGCTCGAGTGCCAGCGCGCAGGCATTGACGATGCCGGCCTGGCCATAGGCCTGCTGGGCGGCCCGGCCCATGGCGTGCTCGGCGGTCGTCCAGGCTTTTTCCTGAAGATCGAGATCGCCGGTGACCGACGCCAGCCGCACCAGCGCCTCGATGATCTGGGCGGTGGCGGACGGGATCGCTTCGTCGACGTCGCCGCGGATGCGGATCGGGACATCGGCGCTGTCGGACGCCGTCAGATAGTAGCCGGTCTTGTCGGCATCCTGGTGCCAATGGTCGAGCAGCGCGATGAAATGCCTGGCGCGATCGACATAGGTCGTCTCGCCGGTGGCCTCGAACAGTGAGATGGCGGCATTTGTCATGGCGGCATAGTCGCTCGACAGCGCCGGGAACAGTTTCCTGGCGCCGAGCATGGAATGCGGCAGGCGGCCGTCATGGCTCGCTTCGACGATGTGGGCGAAGGCCCGCGCCGCGGCCCCGATCCAGTCGGGCCGCTGCAGGGCACGGCCGGCTTCGGCAAGCGCGGTGATCATCAGGGCGTTCCAGTCGGTCAGCGCCTTGCCGTCGCGGCCGGGCCTGACGCGCCGTTCCCTGGCGGCCAGGAGCTTCTGCTTCAACGGCACCAGCAAGGCATGGTCGACGATGCTTTGCTTTTGCTGGTCGGCGGTTTGGCGGGTGATCGGCTTGCCTTCCCAGCCATGTGGGCTAGCGAGGTCGAAGTATTTGAAAAACATGGCGGTATCGTCGCCAAGCACGGCTTCGACCTCGTCGCGGTTCCAGGTGTAGAACAGCCCCTCCTCGCCGTCGCTGTCGGCATCGAGGCTGGCGGCGAAGCCGCCGCCGTCGACCAGCATCTCGCGTAGCAGCCAGGCGACCGTGTCTTCGATTCGTATCCGGAACAAATCATTGCCGGTGGCGGCAAAGGCCCAATTGCACATGCGCAGGAGCTGGGCGTTGTCGTAGAGCATCTTCTCGAAATGCGGCACCAGCCATTCGGCGTCGGTGGAATAGCGGCTCAATCCCCCGCCGACATGATCATAAATGCCGCCGGCCAGCATCTTCTCGAGGCTGAGCAGCACGGCATCGCGGTGCGAAGCGGCGCCGTCGCGCAGCCAGGACAGCCAGAGCGACTGCATGAACGGCGCGTTGGGGAATTTCGGCGCGCCGCGCAGGCCGCCGAGATCGCGGTCGATCATGCCGTCGATACGGCCGGCCAGATCGCCGAGCGTGTCGCGGTCGAGCACGGCCTTGCCATGGCTTCCCGCCAACCGCGCCTCGACATGGCTGGTCAGGCCGTCGGCGCTCTGGCCGAGGCTTTCCTGCTTCTCCCGCCATGCCTTGTCGACCGCCTCCATCACCTGGATGAAGCCTGGCCGGCCGTAGCGGGCCTCACGCGGAAAATAGGTGCCGCCCCAGAATGGCTTGCCGTCTGGCGTCAGGAACATGGTCAGCGGCCAGCCGCCCTGCTCGCCCATCGCATGCAGCGCCGCCATATAGATCTGGTCGATGTCGGGCCGCTCCTCGCGATCGACCTTGATATTGACGAACAGCCGGTTCATGACGGCGGCCACGGCGTCGTTCTCGAAGCTTTCATGCGCCATGACATGGCACCAGTGGCAAGCGGCGTAGCCGATCGAGAGCAGGATCGGGCGTCCGCGCTCCCTGGCTTCGGCGAGCGCAGCCGGCGACCAGCCGCGCCAATGCACCGGATTGTCGCTGTGCTGCTGGAGATAGGGGCTGGCTTCTTCGGCCAGCAGGTTTTGCGCGGGCAAGGTCACGACGGCATGCTCGGTTAACAGAGTTGCGCGGGAAGCTAGGGCGGTTCGGTAGAGCGGGCAAATGATTTTGAGCGATTCGATTGTTGCCTTGTCCAGCGGCCGCTTGCCGGCCGGCATCGCGGTCATCCGCATCTCCGGCCCCAGGACTCGATTCGTGGTCGAAACGATCGCCGGCGGCATGGTCAAGGAGCGCGCCGCCGCCTATCGCAAGCTCATCGCGACGGACGGATCGGTGATTGACCACGGCGTCGTTCTCTTCTTCCCCGGACCGGGCAGCTTCACCGGAGAGGACGTCGCCGAGTTCCAGGTGCATGGCGGCCGCGCCGTGGCGGCGAAGATGCTGGAGACCATCGCCGGCTTTGACGGTGTCAGGCATGCGGAGCCCGGCGAATTCACGCGCCGCGCCTTTCTCAACGGCAGGCTCGATCTGGTCGAGACCGAAGCGCTGGCCGATCTCGTCAATGCCGAGACCGAGGCGCAGCGGCGCTTTGCGGTGCGCAATGCCGAGGGGGCGCAGAGCGAGCTATACGCCGAATGGCGGCGGCGGCTGATCCATGCGCGGGCGATGATCGAGGCGGAGATCGACTTTGCCGACGAGGATGACGTGCCGGGATCCGTTTCGGACGCGGTCTGGTCGGATGTGCGGGCAATGATCGGCGAGATCGATCGCCACATCGACGGGTTCCGGGCCGCCGAGATCATCCGCGACGGGTTCGAGGTTGTCATCCTTGGCGCGCCGAATGCGGGCAAGTCCAGCCTTTTCAATGCGTTGGCCAAGCGGGAGGCAGCGATCGTGACCGACGAGCCGGGCACGACGCGCGATCTGCTCGAAGTGGTGCTGGACCTCGAAGGGATGCGAGTCCGCGTCACCGATACGGCCGGCCTGCGCGCGGCGCCCGGCAAGGTGGAGGCGATCGGCATCGAGAAGGCGCGCGCCAAGGCGGGCGGCGCGGACCTTCTGCTGCTGCTGGAGGATATGGCGTCGCCCGTCGATCCTGGCGCGGTGCCGTCCGATGCGCCGCTGCTGAGGATCGGGACAAAGGCGGACCTGGCTGTGGGTGAACTGCTTGTTGATCGCGCGAAACTCTATGACGCGGTGATCTCGATCAGGACTGGCACCGGGCTGTCCGATCTGCTGGCGGAGGTCGGCCGTCGCGCCGCAGCTTCTGTTGGCGATATCGGCGACGTGCTGCCGTCGCGCTTGCGCCATGTCGAATTGCTCAAAGATGCAAATGATCACCTGCGAACGGCGCTGGCCGGGCACGAGCGAAGCCAGGAGTTGCGCGCCGAAGAGCTACGCCTGGCCTCGGACAGGCTCGGACGAATCACCGGCGCGGTCGATGTGGAAGACATGCTCGACGTCATCTTTTCGCAGTTCTGCATCGGTAAATGACTCACGTGAAACATTGTCGGGCTGGCTTTGGCGCAGATGATTCACGTGAAACACAAGGTCTAGCGGAGCAGTCGCATTGTTTCACGTGAAACGAGTCGGTGTTGCATCCTTGACAGCGAAGCCTCGCGGGAACATCTCTCCGGGCAGCTTCAGACTTTGGACTCGAAAAAGATGAACGATCGCTATGATGTGGTTGTGGTGGGCGGCGGCCATGCCGGATGCGAGGCGGCCAGCGCCGCCGCACGCGCAGGCGCGAAGACGGCGCTGGTGACGCTGCGTTTCGACACAATCGGCGTCATGTCCTGCAATCCGGCGATCGGCGGCCTTGGCAAGGGCCACCTGGTGCGCGAGATCGACGCCATGGACGGGCTGATGGGCCGCATCGCCGATGCGGCAGGCATCCAGTTCCGCTTGCTCAACCGCCGCAAGGGTCCGGCCGTGCGCGGCCCGCGCACGCAGGCCGATCGCAAGCTCTATCGGTTGGCCATGCAGGAAGCGATTCGGCAGCAGAACAATCTCGAGGTGATCGAGGGCGAAGTTCTCGACTTTGAGATCGCGGAAGGACGGATCGCGGCCGTTCAGATCTCGGGCGATCGTCTCCTGGCTTGCGGCGCGGTGGTGCTGACCACCGGCACCTTCCTGCGCGGATTGATCCATATCGGCGAGAAGAAGATCGTCGCCGGTCGCATGAACGAGCAGGCGAGCCTTGGCCTGTCGGCAACGATGAGCCGCGCGGGATTTACGCTTGGGCGCCTCAAGACCGGGACGCCCCCTCGCCTTGATGGCCGCACCATCGACTGGGCGTCGCTGGAAAGCCAGGTGGCGGACGAGGAACCGGTGCCGTTCTCGCTGCTGACCGACGCGATCCAGAACCCGCAGATCCATTGCGGCATCACCCGCACGACGCCGGCCACGCATGAGCTGATCCGCGCCAATCTCGGCCGCTCGGCGATGTATTCCGGCTCGATCGAAGGCGTCGGGCCGCGCTACTGCCCGTCGATCGAGGACAAGATCGTCAAGTTCGGCGACCGTGAAGGCCACCAGATCTTCCTGGAGCCCGAAGGTCTCGATGA
Source organism: Mesorhizobium sp. M4B.F.Ca.ET.143.01.1.1 (assembly GCF_004792275.1). Lineage (NCBI taxonomy): Bacteria > Pseudomonadati > Pseudomonadota > Alphaproteobacteria > Hyphomicrobiales > Phyllobacteriaceae > Mesorhizobium > Mesorhizobium sp. M4B.F.Ca.ET.143.01.1.1. The sequence goes on along the minus strand of NZ_SRSR01000006.1, from coordinate 430,475 downwards.
CGACACCGTCTACCCGAACGGCATCTCGACCTCGCTGCCGGAGGATGTGCAGCTCGACATATTGAAGTCGATCCCGGGGCTGGCGCGGGCAACCATGCTGCAGCCCGGCTATGCCATCGAATACGACCATGTCGATCCGCGCGAGTTGTTGCCGACGCTGGAGACGAAGCGGATCGGCGGCCTGTTCCTCGCCGGACAGATCAACGGCACGACCGGCTATGAGGAGGCCGGCGCGCAAGGTCTGCTCGCCGGCCTGAACGCCGCGCGCAAAGCATCCGGCAACGAGCAGATCGTGCTCAGCCGCACCGAAGCCTATATCGGCGTGATGGTCGACGACCTCACCAGTCGCGGCATTGCCGAGCCCTATCGCATGTTCACCTCGCGCGCCGAGTTCCGCCTGTCGCTGAGAGCCGACAATGCCGATGAGCGGCTGACCCCGATGGCGGACCGACTGGGGATCGCGTCAATGGAACGGATGCGGCGCTTCAACGGGATGAACGAGGATCTTGCCAAGGCGCGGGAACTGGCATCGAGCGTGCTGTTCACGCCCAACGAGGCGGCGCGGCATGGGCTGGAGATCAACAGGGATGGCGTGCGCCGTTCCGCCTATGAGCTGCTCGCCTACCCCGGTGTCGATGTTGCCTGGCTGGCGCGCATCGAGCCGCGCTTCGGCTCAATCGATGCGAAGACGGCCGAGCGACTCGAAACGGAAGCGAAATATTCGGTCTATCTGGACCGCCAGCAGGCTGATGTCGCGCAGATCAGGCATGAGGAAAGCCGATTGATCCCCGCATCGCTCGATTTCGCCGACGTCCCCGGCCTGTCCAATGAGCTGAAGCAGAAGATGAAGACGCGGCAGCCGCGCTCCATCGCCGATGCACAGCGCATGGAGGGCATGACGCCGGCGGCGCTGGCGATCATCGTCGCCCATGTCCGCAACGCCGAAGCCGCCGCGCAGAGGCATGTCGCGTGAGTGCTGCGTCATGGGAGAGCCTGCAGGAAGCGGCGGGCCCGGTTTCACGTGAAACATTCGAGCGTCTGGTTGCCTTCGAACAGCTGTTCCTGAAATGGAACCGCAGCATCAACCTCGCCGCGCCGTCGACCTTGGACGATGTCTGGCGCAGGCACATACTGGATAGCGCGCAGCTCGCCCGAATCGAACCCGAGGCCAGACGCTGGGTCGACCTCGGTTCGGGCGGCGGCTTTCCCGGACTGGTGCTGGGCTTCCTGATAGCCGAGCGCGACGGCGCGTCGATCGACCTGGTCGAAAGCAACCGCAAGAAGGCGTCGTTCCTGCAGGCGGTCGTCGGCCAGTTCGGGCTGCCGGCGCGAGTCGTCGCACGGCGCATCGACGACAGCTATCCGCTTGTTGCGGCACCGGAAATCGTCACGGCGCGAGCGCTTGCGGCTTTGCCGGCGCTGCTCGACCTGGCGGCGCCGTGGCTGACCAAAGGGGCGCGCGCGCTTTTCCACAAAGGCCGGGATTACCGGGCCGAGGTGGAAGAAAGCACTCACCGCTGGGCATTCGATCTGGTAGAACATCCAAGCATGACCGACCCTCATGGCGTCATCCTCGAAGTCACCCATCTGCGCCCGGCGACCCCGCAATGAATCACTGGCATAGACCCATGAAAACTGGACCTCGAATCATCACCGTAGCTAACCAGAAGGGCGGCGTCGGCAAGACGACGACCGCCATCAATCTGGCGACGGCGCTGGCGGCGATCGGCGAACAGGTGCTGATCGTCGACCTCGATCCGCAAGGCAATGCCAGCACCGGGCTCGGCATCGACCGCAAGGACCGCACCGTCTCCTCCTACGACGTGCTGATCGGCGAGCTCGAACTCGAAGCGGCGGCGGTGCCGACGGCGGTGCCGGGCCTCTCGATCGTGCCATCGACGCTCGATTTGCTCGGCATCGAGATGGAGATCGCCTCGGCGCCGGACCGGGTGCTGCGGCTGCGCAACGCGTTGCGCGCGGCGGCCGAGCGTTCGGCGCCTTTCGGCTATGTGCTGATCGACTGCCCGCCGTCGCTCAACCTTTTGACCTTGAATTCAATGGCGGCAGCCGATTCCGTTCTGGTGCCGCTGCAGTGCGAGTTCTTCGCGCTCGAAGGTCTCAGCCAGCTGCTCGAGACGGTCGAGCAGGTGCGCCGCACGATCAACCCGGATCTCACCATCCAGGGTATCGTGCTTACCATGTACGACGGCCGCAACAACCTGGCCAACCAGGTGGTGCAGGACGTGCGCACGCATATGGGCGACAAAGTCTACGAGACGATCATCCCGCGCAATGTCCGCGTTTCCGAAGCGCCCTCCTACGGCAAGCCGGCGATCCTCTACGACCTCAAATGCTCGGGCAGCCAGGCCTATCTGCAGCTCGCTTCCGAAGTGATCCGCCGCGAGCGCAAATTGCGCGCCGCCTGATGCCGGCCAAACGCCGATTCGATACCGAAACGATCTGGACAGATTATGAGTGAAGACCTTTCGAGAAAAAGACTTGGCCGCGGCCTGGCGGCGCTGATCGGCGAGATCGACCGCCCGGCGATCCCGGAAAAGCAGAGCCCGGCGGCCGACGGCAAGGTGCCGATCGAATTCGTGAGCCCCAATCCGAAGAACCCGCGCCGGCATTTCGGCGATGCCGAGCTGACCGATCTGGCACAGTCGATCCGCGAGCACGGCGTCGTGCAGCCGGTGGTGGCGCGGCCGTCGCCGACGCAGCCCGGCCGTTACGAGATCATCGCCGGCGAGCGGCGCTGGCGGGCGGCGCAGCGCGCCGGCCTGACCGAGCTGCCGATCATCCTGCGCGAGGTCAACGACCGCACGGCGCTGGAGCTGGCGATCATCGAGAACGTGCAGCGCGCCGACCTCAACCCGGTCGAGGAGGCGCAAGGCTATCAGCAATTGATCGACGAGCACGGCTACACCCAGGCCGACCTCGGCCAGGTGATCGGCAAGAGCCGAAGCCATGTCGCCAACACACTGCGGCTCCTGAAGCTGCCCAATGTCATCCACGACATGCTGGTCGACGGCGCGCTGTCGGCGGGGCACGCCCGCACGCTGGTGACGGCCGAGGACCCGGCGGGCCTCGCCAAGCGCATCGTCGAGGAGGGACTTTCGGTGCGCCAGGCCGAAGCACTGGCGCAGATGCCGGCCGGCCCGACGCCGGCCAAGGCGAAAAAAGCCGAGCCGGTGGAAAAGGACCCCGACACGCTGGCGCTGGAAAAGCTGCTCACCGACACGATCGGCATGATCGTCTCGATCGAGCACAAGGATCGCGGCGGCACAATTCGCGTCAACTACCGGACGCTGGACCAGCTCGACGAGCTCTGCCGGCGGCTGAAGGACGAACGGTAAGGTGTCGAGATTTCAGGACATTTAGCCGGCTAATAAAGTTTCGGCTTAAGATGAAAAGCGAGGAAGGGCTGGCATCCGCCGGCCCTTCGTTTTGTGACCCATCCGCCCTCCGCCGGCTCTTTCCTCTCCCTCCGGAGGGGAGAGGTGGCATTGCGAAGCGGCGACGGAGTGGGGGAAGGCGGTTCTTAAATACGTCGCCGCCGACAATTCACCAATCAGGGCCAGGCATCACCCCGCCAGACAACGACGCCGGCGCTGGTCGACCCCCACTCCGTCGAGCTTCGCTCGACACCTCTCCCCCGATCGACGGGGGAGAGGAAAGGCGCCCTTCATTTCGCCCGCCCGGCTTTCCGTCCGGAATTGCTCCAAAACAATGAGATAGGGCGGTTCAGCGTTGCTGAAACGATGGAACGCGCCAGTCCCGGTCGCTAGGCCTCGTCCGCATCTTCGTTTGTCCGGTTGCTGTGCATCAGCTTCGACCGGACAAGCAGTACGGAAATGACGATCGCCACGATTGGACTTGCCATGAACGCGATGTCGTCCAACGCGCGGCCGAAGGACAGGCGAGCGGTGACCTGCCAGAGGACAACCGTCAAGAACACGCTGAAAAAGAACCCGATAACAACTTTCTTGGTCATTTCACCCCCCCGAATCGCCCCTGAAACAACTGGCGCCAGCCAACCAATCACAATTTGAGGTTGAAGTCTGTAGTGCGGTTCAGCGCTTCATGGAATCCGGGTCTGCCCGAAGTGTTTGTTATTGCGCAATTCCGTACGGAAAACCGCCCGCCACTTTTCCTGGAATTGCTCTCATAGGCGACCGGGACTGCATTCAGGCGAAGACAACTCAGCCCCTCTGCGCCAACCGCGCGCTTTCGACCGCAATGCCGAGCAGCGCCTGGCGCGCCAGGGCTTCCGACAGGTCCGGCCGCTTGCGGGTCTGCAGCACCGCTGTCTGCAGCCGGTTGAGCGCCCGGCCGAGCGCCTCGACGTTCCAGCGCTCCAGCGTCTTTTCCACCAGCTTGCGCCGCGAGAAGAAGACCGGCGGGCGCGCGGCCGCGACGACGGAGGCGGCGTTGCGGCCGCCCTCCATCTGGCCGCGCATCGCCTGGATCGCCTGCAATTGGCGCATCGCCGCCGACAGCACCAGGAATGGGTGGCCGCCGCCCTGGCAGTGGCGGGTGAAAGCGGTGTCGAAATCGGCGATCTTGCCGTCCAGCAGCGCGTCGACGGCATCGTCGAAGGACGCGCCCGACACGTCGCCGGAGGTCGCCCGGACATCGTCCAGGCCGATCTCCTTCTGGCCGTGGGCGTAGAGCACCAGCTTCTCGATCTCGCCGCGCGACGCCAGCCGGTCGCCGCCGAGATTGCGGCGCAGCGCCTGGCGCGCCTCCAGCGTCATCGACATGCCGGCCTTGCGCAGTTCGTCGTCGATGACGGTGTCGATGTCCCTCGCCTCGTCGGCATAGCAGGGCAGGGCGATGGCGTTGCCGGCGGCCTCGACGATGGCGCGCAGGCCGGTGCCCTTCTTCAGGTCGCCGGCCTCGATGAGGATGATGGCGTCCCGCACCGGCTCCGATGTCAGCGCCTTGACGTCGTCGGCCAGCGCTTTCTGGCCGCTGGCGTTGCGAACCCACAAGAGCCGCCGGTCGGAGAACATCGGCACGGTGCGCGCCTCGTCGAGCAGGCGGCCCTGGTCGCGGTCGACTTCCGCGCCGTCCAGCCTGACGACCGAGAACGGATCGTCGAGCGGCAGGCCGGTCTTGCCGGCAAAAGCCTTGGCGCGCTCGGCGACGAGCCCGCGGTCCGGGCCGTAAAGCAGGACGATGGACATGGCCGCGTCAGGCCGCGCCAGCCACGAATCGACCTCGTATCCCTTCTTCTGTGCCATGCGGGGTGAGTTAGCATGAGGCGGGGCGGGTGAACCAGAGTTTCGGCAACTTGCAGAGGCCTATCTGGCTCGCGCGGCGATTGTTTCGATGTCGGATGATTCATAGCTGACCGCCGGCGCCGCCCCTCATCCGCCTGCCGGCACCTTCTCCCCGTATAGTGACGGGAGAAGGTGGCTGGCCGCGACGTTGGCGCCCTTCTTGCGACGTTGATGATTGGCGAAACGGGGACACAGCGCCCCTCTCCCCGTCACTATACGGGGAGAATGCCGGCAGGCAGGGTGAGGGGCAGCACTGGCCTCGACAGTTACCCGAACGCCTACGTTGTCCGGGCATTTCAGGCTCTTGCGCCAGACCGGTCACAGCCATTCGCCAAATTGCGCGGCGGGCGAAAACATCGACAAGAAATTTCGCCGTCATATCTGCATCTTGTCGCCAGCGCGCCGTATCGGCCTTGATCAGCCGAGAAGCCGAGGGACGGCCCGTCATCTGGCCGATGAATTAGTGGCGCGGATGTGCAACTATCGCACCGGCAACATTGGAGGACGTAGGTTATGGCCGATGCTGGAATGTTGCGGTTCCATGTTCCCGAGCCCGAGGTGCGGCCGGGTGGCACGCCTGATTTCTCCAATGTGACCATTCCCAAGGCCGGATCGGCGCCGCGCCCCGAGATCGATGTCGATCCGCGCACCATCCGCGACATGGCGTTCTCGATCATCCGCGTGCTCAACCGCGATGGTGAAGCGGTCGGGCCGTGGGCCGGGCTGCTTTCCGACCAGGAATTGCTCGAAGGCCTGCGCCACATGATGACGCTGCGCAGCTTCGACCAGCGCATGCAGATGGCGCAGCGCCAGGGCAAGACCTCCTTCTACATGCAGCATCTCGGCGAGGAAGCAGTGAGCTGCGCCTTCCGCAAGGCGCTGGCCAAGGGCGACATGAACTTCCCGACCTATCGGCAGGCCGGCCTGCTCATCGCCGACGGCTATCCGATGGTCACGATGATGAACCAGATCTATTCCAACGAGGCCGATCCGCTGAAGGGCCGGCAGCTGCCGATCATGTATTCGTCGAAGGAGCACGGCTTCTTCTCGATCTCCGGCAATCTGGCCACGCAGTACATCCAGGCGGTGGGCTGGGCGATGGCTTCGGCGATCTCCAACGATTCGCGCATCGCCGCCGCCTGGATCGGCGACGGCTCGACGGCGGAGTCCGATTTTCATGCAGCACTCGTGTTCGCCTCGACCTACAAGGCGCCGGTGGTGCTCAATGTCGTCAACAATCAGTGGGCAATCTCGACCTTCCAGGGCATTGCGCGTGGTGGCTCCGGCACTTTCGCGGCACGCGGCCTCGGTTTCGGCATCCCTTCGCTGCGCGTCGACGGCAACGACTATCTCGCCGTCCATGCGGTGGCGAAATGGGCGATCGAGCGGGCGCGCCGTAATCTCGGGCCGACGCTGGTCGAATATGTCACCTACCGCGTCGGCGCGCATTCGAGCTCGGACGACCCGTCCGCCTACCGGCCGAAGGCGGAGTCCGATGCCTGGCCGCTCGGCGACCCGATCGTGCGGCTGAAGAACCATCTCATCCTGCGCGGCGTCTGGTCGGACGAGCGCCATGCCCAGGCGGAAGCCGAAATCCTCGAGACGGTGATCGCGGCGCAGAAGGAGGCCGAGAGCCACGGCACGCTGCATGCCGGTGGCAAGCCGTCGACGCGCGACATGTTCGAGGGCGTCTATGCCGAGATGCCGCCGCATCTCAGGCGACAGCGCCAGCAGGCGGGGGTCTGACCATGCCGAGACGGACCATGATCGAGGCCATCCGCGACGCCATGGACGTGTCGATGGGGCGCGACGAGCGCGTCGTCGTGTTCGGCGAGGATGTCGGCTTCTTCGGCGGCGTCTTCCGCTGCACGCAAGGCCTGCAGGCCAAATACGGCAAGAGCCGTTGCTTCGATGCGCCGATCAGCGAAGCCGGCATCGTCGGCGCCGCCATCGGCATGGCCGCCTATGGGCTGAAGCCCTGCGTCGAGGTGCAGTTTGCCGACTATGTCTATCCGGCCTACGACCAGATCGTCTCGGAGGCGGCGCGGCTGCGCTATCGCTCCAACGGCGATTTCACCTGCCCGATCGTGGTCCGCATGCCAACCGGCGGCGGCATCTTCGGCGGCCAGACGCACAGCCAGAGCCCGGAGGCGCTGTTCACCCACGTCTCCGGCCTGAAGGTGATCGTGCCGTCCAACCCTGCCGACGCCAAGGGGCTGCTGATCGCGGCGATCGAGGATCCCGATCCGGTGATCTTCCTCGAGCCGAAGCGGCTCTACAACGGTCCGTTCGACGGCCATCACGACCGCCCGGTGACGCCGTGGTCGAAACATGATCTTGGCGAGGTCGCCGACGGCCACTACACCGTCCCGCTCGGCAAGGCGGCGATCCGCAGGCAGGGCGCCGCGGTCACGGTGCTCGCCTATGGCACGATGGTCTATGTCGCCGAGGCGGCGGCCGCGGAGACCGGCATAGACGCCGAGATCATCGATCTGAGGACCTTGCTGCCGCTCGATCTCGAGACGATCGTCACCTCGGTGACGAAGACCGGACGCTGCGTGGTGGTGCACGAGGCGACGCTGACCTCCGGTTTCGGCGCCGAGCTCTCGGCGCTGGTGCAGGAACACTGCTTCTACCATCTGGAAGCACCGGTCGTGCGCGTCGCCGGCTGGGACACGCCCTATCCGCACGCGCAGGAGTGGGACTACTTTCCCGGCCCGGCCCGGGTCGGCCGCGCGCTCGTCGAAACGCTGGAAGCTTGAAGAGGGGAGGCCTGACCATGGGCGAGCACGTCATCAAGCTGCCGGATGTCGGTGAAGGCGTCGCCGAGGCCGAGCTGGTCGAATGGCATGTGAAGGTCGGCGACCTCGTGCGCGAGGACATGGTGCTGGCCGCCGTCATGACCGACAAGGCAACCGTCGAAATTCCCTCGCCGGTCGATGGCGAGATCCTGTGGCTGGGCGCCGAGATCGGCGACACGGTGGCGATCGGCTCGCCGATCGTGCGGCTGAAGGTTGCCGGCGAGGGCAATGTGAAGCCGCAGAGCGATGCGGCGGAAGAGGCCATCAAGGCCGAACCGCCAGCCAAGCTCCCAACCCCGAAACCCGAGGCCGCTCCGGCGAGCCCGAAGGCGCAGTCAAAGGCCGCCGAGCCGAAAGCCAAGCCGGCGCCAGCGTCGGCGAATGGGGCGGCACGGGGTTTGGTTTCCGGCGCGCCGCGTCCGGAAGGCGAGAAGCCTTTGGCCTCGCCAGCCGTCCGGCTGCGCGCCAGGGAAGCCGGCATCGATCTCCGGCAGGTCGCCGGTTCCGGCCCGGCCGGCCGCATCGGCCATGAGGATATCGAGGCGTTCCTGGCGCGCGGGCCGCAGGTCGCGAAAACCTCCGGGCTTGCCCGCAAGGACAATGTAGAGGACATCAAGGTCATCGGGCTGCGGCGCAAGATCGCCGAGAAGATGGCGCTCGCCAAATCGCGCATCCCGCACATCACCTATGTCGAGGAGATCGACGTCACCGCGCTGGAGGAGCTGCGGGCGACGCTGAACAAGGAGAAGCGGCCAGACCGGCCGAAGCTGACGCTGCTGCCGTTCCTGATGCGGGCGATGGTCAAGGCGATCGCCGACCAGCCGAGCATCAACGCGATCTTCGACGACGAGGCCGGCATCATCCACCAGCATGGCGGCGTCCATATCGGCATCGCCGCGCAGACGCCGTCCGGGCTGGTGGTGCCGGTGGTCAAGCATGCCGAGGCGCGCGACCTGTGGGAGTGCGGCGCCGAGGTCAACCGGCTGGCCGAGGCGGCGAAGTCGGGCACGGCGAGCCGCGACGAGCTGTCAGGCTCGACCATCACCATCACCTCGCTCGGCGCCATGGGCGGCGTGGCGACGACGCCGGTCATCAACTATCCGGAGGTGGCGATCGTCGGCGTCAACAAAATGATGGTGCGGCCGGTGTGGGACGGCACCCAGTTCATCCCGCGCAAGATGATGAACCTGTCGTCCAGCTTCGACCATCGCGTCATCGACGGCTGGGATGCCGCCGTGTTCGTCCAGCGCATCAAGGCGCTGCTGGAAACGCCGGCGCTGATTTTCGTGGATTAGTGGGGCGGGACGATTGAGATGATGGCGGGACAGCGCCCCCCTCTGCCTTGCCAGGCATCTCCCCCACAAGGGGGGAGATTGGACGTCATGCCGGGCTTCGCCAATCTCCGCCGTTGCAGCAATGAACGAAACGACGAAGCTGCTGATCTCCCCCCTCGTGGGGGAGATGTCCGGCAGGACAGAGGGGGGCGCGAAGGATCGCGACGGAACGTTCCCTCGGATCGAAGGACCACATCATGAAAGAAATATCCTGCAAGCTGCTCGTCATCGGCGCCGGGCCCGGCGGCTATGTGTGCGCGATCCGCGCCGGCCAGCTCGGCGTCGACACGGTGATCGTCGAGGCGGGCAAGCCGGGCGGCACCTGCCTCAATGTCGGCTGCATACCGTCCAAGGCGCTGATCCACGCCGCGGAGGAGTTCGAGAAGGTGGCGCATATGGCCGGCGGCAAGAGCCCGCTCGGCATTTCGGTCGCCGCGCCGACGCTCGATCTGGCCAGGGCAATCGCCTGGAAGGACGGCATCGTTAGCCGGCTGAACAGCGGCGTCGCCGGGCTGCTGAAGAAGGCCAGGGTGAAGACCGTGCAGGGCTGGGCGACGTTCCGCGACGGCAAGACCGTCGAGGTCGAGACCGAGACCGGCACCCAGGTGATCCGCGCCGAGACGGTGGTGATCGCGACCGGGTCGGCGCCGGTCGAACTGCCGTTCCTGCCATTCGGCGGCCCGGTGATCTCGTCGACGGACGCGCTGGCGTTGAGCGAGGTGCCGAAGAAGCTCGCCGTGGTCGGCGGCGGCTATATCGGGCTGGAGCTTGGCATGGCCTTCGCAAAAATGGGCGCCAAGGTCACCGTGGTCGAGGCGCTGCCGCGCGTGCTGGCGCAATATGACGCCGAACTGACCCGACCGGTGGTGAAGCGGCTCGGCGAGCTCGGCATCGAGGTGATGACAGGCGCCAAGGCCAAGGGGGTGTCGACCAAAGACGATGCGCTGCTGGTCGAGACGGCAGACGGCAAGAACGCCAAGGTCGCCGCCGACAAGATCCTCGTCACGGTCGGGCGCAAGCCGCTCACCGAAGGCTGGGGGCTGGACCAAATCGACCTCGACATGGCCGGCAAATTCATCCGCATCGACGAGCAGTGCCGCACCTCGATGCGCGGCATCTTCGCCATCGGCGACGTCACCGGCGAGCCGATGCTGGCACACCGGGCGATGGCGCAGGGCGAGATGGTGGCCGAGATCGTCGCCGGCCACAAAAGAAGCTGGGACAAGCGCTCGATCCCGGCGATCTGTTTCACCGATCCGGAGCTGGTCACCGCCGGTCTGTCGCCGGACGAGGCGAAGGCGCTGGCCGGCGAGATCAAGATCGGCCAGTTCCCGTTCGCCGCCAACGGCCGCGCCATGACCAGGCTCGGCGAGGATGGCTTCGTGCGCGTCGTCGCCCGCGCCGACAACCACCTGGTGCTGGGCATCCAGGCGGTCGGGCAAGGGGTGTCGGAGTTGTCGGCCGCGTTCGGCCTGGCGCTGGAAATGGGGGCGCGGCTGGAGGACATCGCGGGAACGATCCACGCCCATCCGACGCAGGGCGAAGGTTTCCAGGAAGCGGCGCTCAAGGCGCTGGGTCAGGCGCTGCATATTTGAAAAGGTTTCTCCCCCCTTGAGGGGGAGATGACCGGCAGGCCAGAGGGGGCCGGTGCGACCGGACGCGACCTCCCTTGCGACAGATGGAGGTTAGCGCTCCACGCGAAGCGACCCCCTCTGTAGCCTTCGGCGACATCTCCCCCTCAACGGGGAAGATTGCACAGCTCACCCCGCGAGCCGGCTTTCCATCTCGTGCTGAGCGTAGGCGCGGCCGAAGCGGTTGGCGAGGAAGGCGTCGAGCGCGATGTCTTCCTGGCGCACGAAGCCCCTGGCCGGCAGCGAGCCGTCGGCCAGCATGTCGAGCACGGCGCAGATGCCGGAGGCGGTGGTGATCTGGATGGCGCTGCGCACAAGGGTGCCGACGCGCTTCGAGTAGATCTTGTTGGCGTAGGTCTCCTGCAGCAGGCGGCCGTTCTTGCGGCCCGAGACGGTGACGAAGACGATGACGACGTCCTGCAGCGTCGACGGCAGCGCGCTCTCGAAAATGTCCTTCAGCACGTCGCGGCGATGGCGAAGCCCGAGATCATTGAGCAGCGCCTTCATGATCGCGGCGTGGCCCGGATAGCGGATGGTGCGGTAGTTCAGCGTGCGCACCTTGCCCTTCAGCGTCTCGGCCAGCGTGCCCAGCCCGCCCGAGGTGTTGAAGGCCTCGTAGGTGACGCCGTCGAGCGAGAACTCCTCGCGCTCTTCCAGTGGCGGCACCTCGATCAGCTCGCCCTCGACGATCGCCTCGCAGGGCTCGCAGTATTCGTTGATGACGCCGTCGGTACTCCAGGTCAGATTGTAGTTCAGCGCGTTGGACGGATATTGCGGCAGCGCGCCGACGCGCATGCGCACGCTCTCGAGCGTGTCGAAGCGGCTGGCGAGATCGTTGGCGACGATGGAGATGAAGCCCGGCGCCAGCCCGCATTGCGGAATGAAGGCGCTCCCGGCGTCGCGCGCCAGCTCCTTAACCCGGCGGGTCGAGACGACATCCTCGGTGAGGTCGAGATAGTGCACGCCGGTAGCGGCGGCTGCCTCGGCGATGCGCGTGGTGAGATGGAAGGGCGCGGCGCTCAGCACCGCGAACTTGCCGGCAAGCGCCGCCTCGAGCACGCCCGGCGCGGCGATGTCGATCTCAAGCGTCTCGACACCGGCGGGCAAATCGGCCGCGGCAAGCTGCGCCGCCGAGCGGTCGACGAGCGTCACGCCATAGTCGCCGGTGGAGGCGAGCATTTCGGCGATGGTCGAGCCGATCTTGCCGGCGCCGACGACAACGATGTTCTTTTTCATGATCTATACCCCTGCCATTTCGAAACTGGCGGGAATCATCGCAGCTTGCCTGTCGAAAGGAAGCGTGGAATTGTACGAAGCGAAATGCCATTTTGAACAATATGCCGACAAGGATCGTCGAAATGATCAGTGATGCCGAACAGGCCCTGCTTTCGCTGCTGCGCGCCAACGCGCGCGCCTCGACCGCCGAGCTCGCCCGCCAGCTCGGCGTGTCGCGCACCACGGTGCAGAGCCGGATCGAGCGGCTGGAGCAGCGCGGCATCATTGCGGGCTACGGCGTGCGGTTGTCGCCCGACTATGAGCAAGGGCTGGTCCGGGCGCATGTGCTGCTCACCGTCACGCCCAAGCTCGCCGACAAGGTGGTGCGCGCCTTGGAGGCGCTGCCGCCGGTCAGGACGCTGCATTCGGTCAGCGGCAATTTCGACATGATCGTCATCGTCGACGCGCCGTCGATCCGCGATCTCGACGCGCTGCTCGACCAGATCGGCGCTATGGACGGGGTCGAGCGGACGTCGTCGTCGATTATTTTGTCGACGCGGATCGATCGGTGAGGGTGGGCAAGGCCATTTGGAAATGCTGGCGGGACAGCGCCCCCCTCTGTCCTACCTGACATCTCCCCCACGAGGGGGGAGATTGGCAGTTCCACCGGCACCGCCTTTTCTGCAACGCTGGCGATTGGCGAAAGCCAGGGTGACATCTGATCTCCCTCCCTGTGGGGGAGATGCCCGGTAGGGCAGAGGGGGGCGCGAAGGAACGAGGCGTTCGTAACTCGCTCTACGCCCTGCGCCGCTCAGGTCCGTTGTCCAGCCAGGCGACATCTTCCGCCGACAGCTTGATATCCAGCGCCCTGAGACTGTCCTCCAGCTCGTCAAGCGTGCGCGGGCCGATCAGCGGCACCGACGGGAAGGGCTGCGCCAGCACATAGGCGAGCGCGACATGGATCGGGCTCTTGCCGAGGCGGTTGGCGAGCTCGATGGCGCGGTCGCGGCGGCCGAAATTCTTTTCGGAGTACCAGACCCTGACCAGCTCCTCGCTGTCATGCTTGTCGCGGCCAGCGCGGTCGGTGAAGAAGCCGCGGCCCTGGCTCGACCAGGCGAAGTTCGGCATCTGCCTTGTCGTCAGCCAGGCCTTCCAGTCGTCGGTGGACGAGGTGATGCAGCCGGCCCAGATCGGTTCCAGCATTTCGGCCAGCGAAAAGTTGTTGGAAAGCGCGCCGGGCCTCTGCTTGCCGTTCTTCTCGGCATAGGCAATCGCCTCGTCCATCCGCGCCATCGTCCAGTTCGAGCCGCCGAACGGACCGCGGATGCGGCCGGCCTTGACCTCCTGGTCCATGGCGTCGACGAACTCGCCGACCGGCACGTCCGGATTGTCGCGGTGCATGAAATAGATATCGACATGGTCGGTCTGCAGCCGGTCGAGCGACTGGGCGAGCTGCTTGCCGATCACGTCGGGGTAGCAGAGCGGCGAATGCGCGCCCTTGCCGATGACGACCGACTGTTCGCGCACGCCGCGGCTCCGCAGCCATTGCCCGAGCAGCGTCTCGGTGTAGCCGGCGCCATAGACGTAGCCGGTGTCGAACAGATTGCCGCCGGCCTCGAAGAAGGCGTCGAGCAGGATCGAGCCCGAGGAGAACGTCCGGAAGTCCTCGAAGCCGAGCGCCACCACGGACGCCGGCTTCGGCAGGCCGGGAATGGCGCGCTTGGCTATCGCCTTGCCATCCGTGCGCAGCGGCCGGCCGGAGAGGGTGTTGACGCGCTTAGCCGGCTTTTCGATCTCGTACTCCAGCCCGACCGCGGCGCGCCATTTGTCGAGCGCGCGCAGCGTGCCGAGGCTGTCGGCCCAGGACATGCCCGGCCAGGCGAATTCCTGCCGACCGGCCAGGATCGCCTCGCCGGCGCCGTCGACCTCGAAGGAATAGACATGGCGGGTCTCGTTCACGCTGATGGTCTCGCGGCTCCCCTCGGGCCGGATCAGGTCGATCCTGCCCGGCCCGACGTCGCGGTTGCCACCGGCGAACCAGAAGTCAGGCACCTCGATCTGGCCCTTGGTGCCAAGGATGCGCAGCACATTGTCCTGGTTGAGCGAGATGCTGCAGGAAACCTCTGCGACGATGCCGTCGGCAAACTGCAGCAGCGCCGAGGCCCATTCGTCGACGCCGGACTGGCCGAGATGGGCAGCGCCCACAACCTTGCCGGGCTCAGCGAAGGGTTGCCCGACCGCAGCGCCTGCAAGCAGCCGCGCCATCGATACAGGATAGCCGCCGACATCGAGGATGCCGCCGCCGGCGAGGTCGTTAGCATAGAGCCGGTGCTCCGGCATGAAGCCCGGCATGGCGAAGCCGAAGCTCGATTTGATCATGCGGACTTCGCCGATGACGCCCGACTTGATCAATTCGACCAGCTTCAACGTCTGCGGGTGCAGCCGGTACATGAAGGCTTCGCCGAGGAAAGTGCCGGCCTTGCGCGCGGCATGGATCATGGCGTCGGCCTCGAAAGCGGTGAGCGCCAGCGGCTTTTCGCACAGCACGTGCTTGCCGGCTTCAGCGGCCTTGATCGCCCATTCGGCATGGCCGGGATGCGGGATCGAGACATAGACGGCGTCGACGCCATCGTCGGCGAGCAGCGCCTCATAGCCGTCGAGGATGCGCGCGCCGGGGAAGGTCTCGGCAAGCCCCGCCTTGCCGGGGTTGCGGGCGCCGAGCGCTACCAGTTCGCCGGTGCGCGACTGCGCCACGCCGCCGGCAAAGGATTTGGCGATGCTGCCGGGCCCGAGAATGCCCCAACGAATCTTTTGCGGTCTGGATGTCATGTCAAATCTCCTGGGGTCGCCGCCACGCATCCGCGAGCGGGCAAGAATGGACCATTTTGTTCGAGCATGATCTTTTCCGAAAACCGGTTCCCGCTTTTCGGGATCATGCTCTAGAGCGGTTCAACGTTTCTTGGAATCGTCGAACCGCTCTAAGTATTTGTTTTTACGCAATTCCGGACGGAAAACCGTTACACACTTTTCCTGGAATTGCTCTAGCGTATCCGCGCGCCCTTGGTGTCGAAGAGCAGCGCCTTGTCGGCCTTGATCGCCACCGTCAGATGGTCGCCGCTCGCCCGCTGCCTGGATGCCTCGCGCTCGATAATCAGTTCGTCGTCTCCGGCACCGGCGTAGACGTAGCTCACCGATCCGAGATGCTCGGCGACATCGGCCTTGACGGCGATGTCGCATTCGCCTTTGCCGGCATCGAAGAAGTGTTCCGGCCTGACCCCGAGCACGACCTCGGCGCCGACAGCCGGAGGCGCGCTCTGGAGCGGCTTGCTCAGCCGCGCGCCGGCGTGATTGACGAGCTCGACCGTCGCCGCGCCCTGCCCGGTCTCGACCACCTTCGCCGGCATGAAATTCATCTTCGGCGAGCCGATGAAGCCGGCAACGAAGCGGTTGGCCGGGTCGTCATAGAGATCGAGCGGCGCGCCGATCTGCTCGACATTGCCGGCCTTGAGCACGACGATCCGGTCGGCCAGCGTCATCGCTTCGGTCTGGTCGTGCGTCACATAGATCATGGTGACGCCGAGCTCCTTGTGCAGCCTGGATATCTCGACCCGCATCTGGACGCGCAGCTCCGCATCGAGATTGCTGAGCGGCTCGTCGAACAGGAACACTTGCGGCTCGCGCACAATGGCGCGGCCGATGGCGACGCGCTGGCGCTGGCCGCCCGACAATTGCTTCGGCCGCCGGTGCATCAGCTCGTCGATGCGGAGAATCTCGGCGGCGCGCCTCACCCGCCGCTCGGTGTCGGCCTTGGGGTTGCCGTTCATGCGCAGGCCGAAGCTCAGGTTCTGCTCCACCGTCATGTGCGGGTAGAGCGCGTAGGACTGGAACACCATGGCGATGCCGCGCTCGGCCGCCTCGACATCGTTCACCACCTTGCCGCCGATGGCGATCTCGCCGGCGCTGATGTCCTCCAGCCCGGCGATCATGCGCAGCAGCGTGGACTTGCCGCAGCCGGACGGGCCGACGAAGACGACGAACTCGCCATCGGCGATGTCGATGTTGGCGCCATGGACGACGCCGAAGCCGCCGAAGCGCTTGACGACATTGGTAAGTGTGACCGCTGCCATATCGCCTTTCCTACTTGACCGCGCCGGCGGCGATGCCGGCAATGAAATGACGCTGCAGGAGCACGAAGACGACGAGCATCGGCACGGTCAGCATGACGGCGCCGGCCATGATGCCGCCCCAGGAGACCTTGGTCAGGCCGATCAGCGTGCCGAGCGCCACCGGCGCGGTCATCGAACCGGGCTGGCTGTTGATCAGCAGCGGCCAGAGATAATTGTTCCACGAGGCGAGGAAGAGGATGATGGCGAGCGCGGCCAGCATCGGCCGTGCCAAAGGCAGCGCGACGAACAGGAAGATGCGCCACTCCTTGACGCCCTCGACGCGGGCGGCGTCGAACAGATCGGCCGGCATCATCGAGAAGGCCTGCCGCATGAACAGCACGCCGAGCGAATTGAACAGCGGCGGCACGATCAGCGCGATCCAGGTGTTGGCGAGCTGGAAGTCGCGCGCCACCATGATGAACTGCGGGATCAGCACCACCGAATAGGGCAGCGTGATGGTGCCGAGGATGATCGCCACCACCGCGCCCTTGCCGACGAACTGATAGCGCGCCAGCGCCCAGCCGGCCATCGAGGTGAGCAGAACCGACAGGAAGGTGTAGGTCCCCGCCACCGAAACCGAGATGCCGATGGCGCCGACGAAATTGGTGTCGCGCTGCAGATTGTTGAAATTGTCGACGAAATTGTCGTGCGGCAGAAGCTCGATGCCGGGGCTGAAGATGCCGTTGTCGGGCATGGTCGAGAACACCACCATCATCCACAGCGGAAACAGCCAGATCACCGCCAGGGGCGTCAGGAACAGATGCAGCGCGATTGCGCGGCCGAGCCGGCTTTGCGAGCGCGAGGTCATTTCGGGTCTCTCGTCAGCCAGAGCTGCACCAGGGTGATGGCGATCGCCAGCCCCGCCATGGTGTAGGCGACGGCCGAGGCATAGCCGAAATTGAGCGAGCGGAAGCCCTGGCGGTAGAGCAGCAGGCCGAGCGTCTCGGTGCCGCCGCCGGGGCCGCCGCGTTCGGTGATCAGGAACGGCTCGGTGAACAGCTGCATGGTGCCGATGATCGACAGCACGGCGCAGAAGACGATGATCGGCTTCAACAGCGGCAGGGTGATGTAGAAGAACTGCTTGACCTTGCTGACGCGGTCGAGCGTGGCCGCCTCATAGACGTCGTCCGGGATGGACTGCAGGCCGGCAAGCAGGATGATGGCGTTGTAGCCGGCCCAGCGCCAGGTCACCGCGATCATGATCAGCGCCATTGCCGGCGTGACGTTGGAGAACCAGTCGACGCTGGGCAGGCCGACGCTGTTCAAGAGCTTGTTGATAATGCCGAAGTTCAGATTGAACATCAGCCGGAACACCGCCGAATAGGCAACCTCGCCGACCACCACCGGGGCGAAGAAAGCAAAGCGGTAGAGGCCGCGGACTTTCAGCAGCGGCGAGTTCAACAGCACCGCCATGACGATGGCCAGCGAGATCATCACCGGCACCTGGATGACGAGGATGAGCAGCGTGTTCTTCAGCGCGTTGTAGAAGGCCGGGTCGCCGATCAGCCGGCCCCAGTTGAAGGTCGGCGCGAAGCGCCACGGCACGGTGCGCGTCGCCTGGAAGGAGATCAGGAACGAGCTGATGATCGGCCAGACCCAGAAGATGGAAAAGATCAGCAGATAGGGCGTGAGGAAACGATAGGCCGTGGCGTTCTGATGGCGCATCGTTTCCTCCTTCGATCGGTTGCCGCCTGTTGTGGCGGGCAGTGTTGATATGGATGCAGCCGGTGGGGGCAGCATGATTTGGCCAGGTCAGCGCCGCCCCTCATCCCCTTGCCGGGACCTTCTCCCCGTATAGTGACGGGGAGAAGGGGCTAGCCGCGGCCTTGGCATCCTGCTTTGCAACGCTGGCGATTGGCGAAATCGCTGGCGGCAGCGTCCCTCTCCTCGTCACTATACGGGGAGAGGATGCCGGCAGGCAGGTGAGGGGCAGCGCCAACAGTCCGGCAAGGTGCCCTATATCTGGCCCACCAGCATCTCTGCCTTCACTTCACCGGCAACCCAGTCGCCGAGGCGATCTGGCTGGCGGCGTCGTCGAGCGCCGCCTTGGCGTCCGGATAGCCGCCGCCCAGATATTTGGTCTGCACGGCGCGCATGATGAGCTCGGCATCGCTCTGGAACTGCGTGCCGCGGCTCGGCACGACCTTGGGCAGGGTGGCCAGGATATCCTTCCACACCGCCTGGCCGCCCCAGTAAGGCAGGCCCTGCGAGACATAGGGGTCGTCGAGCGCCGAGATCAGCGACGGCACCAGGCCGAAATCCTTCAGCATGGTGATCTGGCCTTCATTGGTCTCCAGCGTGTATTTCAGGTAGGCGTAGGCCGCTTCCTTGTTCTTCGAGGCCGAGGTGATGGCCAGCGACGAGCCGCCGAGATTAGCGGCGCGCGGGCCGTCGGCGGTCAGGCTCGGCATCGGATAGACGCCCCACTTGCCGTTTTCGCCGGCCGATTCGGTGCGGATGGTGCCCTCATACCAGCCGCCATAGACCTGGGTGGCGACGGCGCCGGCGGTGTTGTTGGTGATCTTGGTGCCCCAGTCGGCCGAGGCCATGATGCCGGCGTCCTTCATCTCCTTGATCTTGGTCAGCGTGTCGACGCATTTGGGCTGGTTGACCGTGATCGACTGGCCGTCCTCGGCGAAATAGCCGCAGCCCTGCTCGTTGGCGATCATGCGGAAGAATTCGGTGTCGCCGTTGAAATCGGCGTTGGTCATGGTGACGCCGGGATTGGCGGCCTGGATCTTCTTGCCGGCGGCGATGAAATCGTCCCAGGTCTTGATCGAGGCGGGGTCGACACCGGCCTTCTCGTAGAAGTCGCGGCGGTAGAAGGAGGCGACCGGGCCGGAATCCCAAGGCATCGCATAGGCCTTCTCGCCGACCTCGAGCTCGGTGCGCTTGAAATCGGGGAATTTCTTCTGGTCCTCGGCGGTGTAGCCCAGCGTATGCAGGTCGACGAAGCAGTCGGGGAACTGGCTCCAGTAGTTCTCGGCCTCGCCATTCTCGATCGAAACGATGTCCGGCAGACCGACGCCGCCGGCGGCGCAGCCGGCAATCGACTTGTCATAGGTTGGCTGGTTGCCGAGATCCTCGACGGTCACCT
The DNA here is from genome assembly GCF_004792275.1 of Mesorhizobium sp. M4B.F.Ca.ET.143.01.1.1. Lineage (NCBI taxonomy): Bacteria > Pseudomonadati > Pseudomonadota > Alphaproteobacteria > Hyphomicrobiales > Phyllobacteriaceae > Mesorhizobium > Mesorhizobium sp. M4B.F.Ca.ET.143.01.1.1. The sequence goes on along the minus strand of NZ_SRSR01000006.1, from coordinate 410,946 downwards.
TGATGTCGGGGTATTTCTTGTTGAAGCCGGCGACGGTGGCCTTCAGCGACGAAGCCGCGATGTTCCAGCTCCAGATCGTGATTTCGCCGGATTGCGCCATGGCCGGGCCGGAGCCCAGGGCAAGCGCGAGCGCGGCGCAGGTCAGTGTGGTGCGCATTGAACTCCTCCCATTTCATTTGCTCTCTCACAGTGAGCGTGGCTAGATTATGCAGCGCGGAAGGCTTGTCCCGGACAAAGGGAAAAGAAAATTGGCGGAAAGTAAGATGCCGGAACGGCCGTTCTACCAGCCTGGCGCCAGCAGCGTGGAAGGCATGCCGCTGATGCTGCAGATGTTCCACACACAGCCGCTGGTTATGCTCAAGCCGCATTGGCACGCGCAGGTGGAAGTCAATTTCATCGTGCGCGGCAGCGTGCACTATTTGATGAATGATCACGAGATCTCGCTGTCGGCCGGCGAGATGTGCCTGTTCTGGGGCGGCCTGCCGCACCAGATGGACGATCTCAGTGACGATGCCGTCTATGCCGGGGCGCATCTGCCGCTGGTGCATTTCTTCCGGCTGCATCTGCCCACCGATGTCCGGCACCGGCTGATGACGGGCGCCACGCTGGTGACGTCGGCCACCGACCAGGCCGACAACCACAATTTCGAGCGCTGGAACAGCTACGCCCGCTCGGGCGACGCGGCCAAAGCCGAGCACGCGGTGAACGAGCTGCTGCTTCGGCTGGAGCGGGTGAGGTTCGAACCCTACCGGCTTGTTTCGAGGGCTCCCGCCGCACATTCGGCGGGCAGCCCCTTCGACCAGCAGTCCTCGCGCAATGTCGGACGCATGTGCGACTTCATCGCCGAGAATTTCCTCTATGAGATCGACTGCGTCGACATAGCGGCTGTCGTCGACATCCACCCGAAATACGCCATGAGCATCTTCAAGAAGTCGACCGGGATGACGCTCAACGAGTATGTCAACCTGCTGCGGCTGAGCTATGCGCAGGCGCTCTTGATGCATGAAGACGCCAATGTGCTGCGCGTCGCCATGGATTCGGGCTTCGGCTCGCTCAGCGCCTTCAACAAGTCGTTCCGCAAGCTTGCCGGCATGTCGCCCTCCGACTTCCGCCGGGCCGGCGTCAAATAGCCGAGGATCACTTCATGGGTGCGCGCGTCGCGTCACCCCACCTCGACCGCCACCACCGAAACGCAGTCGCCGGCCTTGACCAGGCCTGGAAAATGCCGCGCCGCGAGCAGGCCCGACATTTTCGCCCCGATCTCCTGCGGCGCGACGCCGGTGCGGCCGATGCCATGAATGCGAGCGACGACCTGTCCCTCCTCGACGGGCTCGCCGAGATCGACCATCGTCTCGATCATGCCGTCGTCCTCGGCGAAGGCGAAGCAGTCGCCGGAAGGCATGTCGAGCCAGCGGGTCTTTGCCAACTCGACCGCACCGGCGACGATGCCGGCATGCTTGAGCACGTTGCGCACGCCGCGGCGCGCGATGCGCACCGTCTCGGCGCGGGAGGTGCCGCCGCCGCCGAGCTCGGTGGTGATGAACAGCTTGCCCATCTCCTCGGCAGCGGTGTCGAACATGCCGACGGCGTCGATCTCCAGCATCTTCATCGACCACGGCGCCGAGAACGCCTCGACCGCGTCGAAGCCCTTCGCTTCCAGGTCCTTGTCCGGCCTTATGTGGGCGGCGCAGAACGGCACGAAGTCGAGCGTCCTGCCGCCGGAGTGGAAGTCGAGCGCGATGTCGGTGCGCGGCAGGAGCTCACGCTGGAAATAGTCGGCTATCTTTTCCGTCACCGTGCCGTCGGGGCGGCCGGGGAAGCTGCGGTTGAGATTGCCCTTGTCGATCGGCGAGGTGCGGGTGCCGGCGCGGAAGGCCGGGTAGTTCATCGCCGGCACGATGATGACGGTGCCAGAGACGTCCCTGGGATCGAGCGTGCGGGCAAGGTCGTAGAGCGCCAGCGGCCCCTCATACTCGTCGCCGTGGTTGCCGCCGGTGAGCAGCGCCGTCGGCCCGTTGCCGTTGCGGATGACGCAGACCGGGATCATCACCGAGCCCCAGGCCGAATCGTCGCGGCTGTAGGGCAGGCGCAGGAAACCGTGCTGGACGCCGTCCTTGTCGAAATCGACGGTCGGGGCGATCGGTGAGGGACGCAAGGCCGGCATCGCGATCAATCCTTCGCGACCAGCTTGCGCGGCACATTGGCCAGGCACTCGACGCCGGTCTCGGTGATGAGAATGGATTCGGTGATCTCCAGCCCCATCGTCTCCAGCCAGAGGCCCGTCATGAAATGGAAGGTCATGCCGGGCTTGAGCTCGGTGCGGTCGCCGGGGCGCAGGCTCATGGTGCGCTCGCCCCAGTCCGGCGGATAGGAGATGCCGATCGGATATCCGGTGCGGTTGTCCTTGACGATGCCGTATTTCTTCAAGACGGCGAAGAAGGCGTTGGCGATGTCCTCGCATGTGTTGCCGGGCCTGGCGGCGGCAAGACCTGCCTCCATGCCTTCCAGCGTCGCCTTCTCGGCATCGAGGAAGGCCTGCGTCGGCTTGCCGAGGAAGACGGTGCGCGACAGCGGGCAATGGTAGCGGTTGTAGCAGCCGGCGATCTCGAAGAAGGTGCCCTCGCCGGCCTGCATCGGCCGGTCGTCCCAGGTCAGATGCGGCGCCGAGGCATCGGCGCCCGACGGCAGCAGCGGCACGATCGCCGGATAGTCGCCGCCGATCCCATCGACGCCGCGCGTGCCGGCATCGTAGATCTCGGCGACCAGATCGCATTTGCGCATGCCGACCTCTATTTTGTCGACGATGCGCTGGTGCATGGCCTCGACGATGCGGGCGGCCTTGCGCATGTAGTCGATCTCGGTCGGGCTCTTCACCGCCCGCTGCCAGTTGACCAGCGCGGTGGCGTCGACGAACCGGGCGTTGGGCAGGTGCTTCTGCAGGGCGGCGAAGGCGGCGGCCGAGAACCAGTAATTGTCCATCTCGACGCCGATGGTGAGCTTCTCCCAGCCGCGATCGGAAAGCACGCTGGACAAGAAGTCCATCGGGTGGCGCTCGGTCGACTGCACGTAGCGGTCGGCGTAGCCGATGATGTTGTCATGGGCGAGATAGGCGGTGCGTTTGGCGCCGTTGGCGTCCTGGCCGCGGCCATACCAGACCGGCTCGCCGGAGGGCGGCACGATGACCGCCTGATGGACATAGAACGACCAGCCGTCATAGCCCGTCAGCCAGGCCATGTTGGAGGGATCGCTGACGATCAGCAGATCGACCCCCTTGGCCGCCATGGCCTTCCGCGTCTTGGCGAGGCGCTCCGCATATTCGCCGCGCGTGAATTTCAAATTCGGCTGCATTGTTCTTGGTCCTCGTTTGTTGGGCCTTGCGGCCTTTTCGGAAAGCAGGTTTCCACCTTTCCGGATCACGCCTTGGCCAGGCATCAGCTTTCGAAAATGGTCCCGGCATTGGCCGCTTGGGCGCGGTCCCGGGCCAAGGTGGCGATCGCCGTGTCCTGCACGCCGGTGCCGGTGAGGTCGGCGATGGTGATGTCGCTGTCCGAGCGCCGTCCGTGCTTGTCGCCGGCGATGATCTGGCCGAGTTCGGTAACGTCGGCGTCGGCCGTCATCACCCCGGTCGCGATGGCATGATGCAGTTCGCCGAGCCGCTTGGTTTGCCTGGCGCTGTCGGCGACATAGAGATCGGCCATGCGCAGGATCGCCGGCGCGATCTCGTTCTTGTGCTCGGCATCCGAGCCCATGGCGGTGATGTGCTGGCCGGCCACGACGAAGCCGGCCTTGATCAGCGGTTCGGTCGACGGCGTCGTGGTGACGATGATGTCGGCGCCGGCGGCCGCCTTCGCCGCGTCCGGCTCGGCGCGCACCATGATGCCGAACTTCTCGCGCAAGCGGGCAGCGGTGGCGTCTGCCTTGGCGGCATCGCGCGCCCAGATGCGGGCTTCCCCGATCGGCCGCACCAGGCGCAGCGCCTCGAGCTGCAGCCCGGCCTGAAGGCCGGCGCCGAAGATCGCGGCGACGGCCGAGTCCGGCCGCGACAGGTGTCTGGCCGCGACCGCGCCGGCGGCGGCGGTGCGGATGTCGGTCAGATAGCCATTGTCGAGCAACAGCGCCTCGACCTGCCCGGTCTTGGCCGAGAGCAGCACCATCATGCCGCCGCCGCTGGGCAGGCCGAGCTTCGGATTGTCGAAGAAGCCGGAGCTGATCTTGACGGCGAAGCCGTCGATGCCAGGTACATAGGCGGATTTGACGTCGACCTCGCCGTGATGCTCGGGAATGTCGAGGCGCAGGATCGGCGGCATCGCCACCGGCAGCGTGGCCAGCGCGCGAAAGGCGTTCTCGACGCAGGCCACGGCATCGAGATCCAGGGCAACGATCTGGCGCAGCTCGGCCTCGGTGAGGATCATCATCCGGCTCATGCGGCACGCTCCACGGTTGATGGCGCCTCGCCGCAGACGATTCTTCTGTGCAGCGCCATGTCGATGTTGCGGCCGGACAGGATGAGCACGGCAGGCCCGGCCGTCTTGACCTTGCCGGCAAGCAGCGCGGCGATGCCGACCGCGCCGGCGCCCTCGACGATCTCGCGCTCCTCTTCATAGGCATGACGGATGCCGGCGGCGATCTCGCCCTCGGAAAGCAGGATAACATCGTCGAGCAGGTCGCGGCACATGCCAAAGGTCAGCCGGTTGTCAAGGCCGATGCCGCCGCCGAGCGAATCCGCCAGCGTCGGCAGTTCCTCCACCTCGACTGGCCGGCCGGCGTCGAGGCTCGCCTTCATCGCGGCGCCCCGCGCCATGGTGACGCCGATGACTTTAGTGTTCGGGCTGACGCCCGTGACGGCGGCGGCGACGCCCGAAGCCAGCCCGCCGCCGGACAGCGGCACCAGCACGCTTGCTGCGTCCGGCACCTGCTCGATGATCTCCAGACCGAGCGTGCCCTGGCCGGCAATGATGTCGGGGTGGTCGAAGGGCGGCAGCATGACCAAGCCCTGTTCGGCGACCAGTTTCTCGACCTCCTTCTGCGCATCATCCTGACTGTTGCCGACGATGCGGATCTCGGCGCCGAGCCGACGGATCGCGTCGAGCTTGTTGTCGGGCACCAGCCGCGACATGCAGATCACGGCGCGGATGCCGTCGAGCCGCGCCGCATGCGCCAGCGCGCGGCCGTGATTGCCGGTCGAGGCGGCGACCACGCCGCGCGTCTTATCCTCAGGGCTTAGTGAAGCGATCGCGTTCGAGGCGCCGCGCAATTTGAAGGCGCCGGTGGTCTGATGGTGTTCGAGCTTGAGGTGGACGGGGTGGCCGATGCGATCCGTAAGGCTTTGCGACTGCACGTTCGGCGTGCGCTCGACCTTGCCGGCGATGCGCTCGCGGGCGGCGCGGATGTCGGCGAGGGTGATGGCGCTCGTCATGATTGGCTCAGCGACTTCGTCATCAGCCGGCCGAACTGAGGCCGCGCCGTGTCGTCGCCACACAGCCGCAGGCAATTCCAGGCCGTGGCCTGGTTGCTGGTGACGACCGGGCGGCCGATCGCCTGCTCCATGCCGGCGACCGCGAGCGCCGAGCGCAGCGCGGTGCAGGACACGAACAGCGCATCAGCCTCGGCATCGGTTGCCTTGCCGGCCAGTTCGACGAGCGCGGCCGGCGGGATGCGCGCCATCTCACGGTCGTCCTCGAAGCCGAGGCAGGTGAAGCTCACGATCTCGAAGCCGCGCTCGGCGAAATAGGCCGCCATCGGCCGGCTGGTCTCGACCGTGTAGGGGGTGAGGATGCTGATCCGTCTCGCGCCCAGCGCCTTCAGCCCGTCGACGCCGGCCATCGGCGGCGTCACCACGGCAACGCCGGGCCTGGCGGCCCGTATCGCCGCCTCGATCTCGGCGTCGCCGATCACCACCGAGGCCGAGGTGCAGGAATAGCAGATGGCGTCGAGCGGCTCGTCCGGCAGGATGAGCGCGGCGGCGGCCTCAAGCTCAGGCTGCATCCTGCGCAGATTCTCCGGCGTGGTCGGGTTCTTGTAGGGGATGCGGGCGACATAGACGCCGATCCGCTCGCTCGCCACCATGCGGCGGAAATCCGGCTCGCTGGTGTGGTCGGTGGCAAGGATGATCAGGCCGACGCGCTTTTCCAGCGGGCGCGCATCGAGGGCCGGCCTTGTCGGCAACAGCCTGATTTCGGGCAGCGGTTGCATCAAAACTACCTTTCGATCTTGCCGTAGCGGTGTTCCAGCCAGCGCAGCAGCACGACCGAGAAAAGGCTGATGATCAGGAAGAAGGCGCCGACCAGCGTCATCGGCTCGACGTAGCGGTAATAGGTGTTGGCGACGCTCTTGGCTTGGTTCATCAGCTCCAGCACGGTGATCGCCGAGAGCAGCGGCGTCTCCTTGAACATGGCGATGAAGTAATTGGCCAGGGCCGGGATCATCGGCGGGATCGCCTGCGGCAGGATGATGTGCGTCCAGGTCTGGCCGGCGCCGAGATTGCAGGCCTTGGCGGCTTCCCACTGGCCGCGCGGCACGTTGTCGATGCCGGCGCGGTAGACCTCTGCCGTGTAGGTGCCGTAGTGCAAGCCGAGCCCGATGACGCCAGCCACCAGCGGCGGCAACAGGATGCCGAAGTCGGGCAGCACGTAGAAGATGAAATAGAGCTGCACCAGCAGCGGCGTGCCGCGGATGAATTCGGCGAGGAAGCCGACGGTGCGCGACACGGCCCGGTTCTCCGAACGCCGCGCCAGCGCGATGGCCAGGCCGACGATCGCCGCCAGCACCGAGCCGAGCAGCGTCGCCAGGATGGTGATCTTCACCCCCTGGATCAGCGTCGGCAGGATCTCCCTGACGAAATTCCAATCCCAGTCCATCAGACGCGCACTCCGTCGATGCCGCGCGCCATGCGGCGTTCCAGCGAGCGCACGCCCCAGGAGATGACCAGCGCAAGCACGAAATAGATGACCAGGATGGTGGTGAATGGCATCAGCGTGTTGCCGGTCTGCGAGCGCACCACCTGCGCCTGGAAGGTGAGATCGGCGAGCGAGATCAGCGAGACCACCGAGGTCGCCTTGAGCAGTTCGATGGCGTTGTTGCCGAAGGTCGGCAGCATGACCAGCAGCGCCTGCGGCAGGATGACATGGCGCATGCCTTGCCAGCGGCCGAGATTGAGCGCGGTGCAGGCCTCGTACTGCTCGCGGCCGATCGACTGGATGGCGCCGCGCACTACTTCCGCCGCGTAGGCGCCGACATTCAGGCCCAGCGCCAGCACGCCGGCCTGCAGCGGCGTCAGCGAAATGCCGGCAAGGGGCAGCACGAAGTAGGCCCAGAACAGCTGCACGAAGATCGAGGTGCCGCGGAAGAACTCGATATAGGCGGTGGCCAACGCGCGCACGATGAAGAAGCGCGACAGCCGCCCCATGCCGGCCAGGAAGGCCATGATCAGCGCCAGCACCGACCCCATCAGCGTCAGCTCGATGGTGACAAGCGCTCCCTGCAATATCAGGCCGAGATAGCCGGACCACTGGGTCATCTGGGTTCCAACGTTGGCGGTTAGCTTTCTTCTCCCCGTTCTACGGGGAGAAGATGCCGGCAGGCAGATGAGGGGCGGAGCCACCTTCTGATATCTTGGCGCTGCCCCTCATCCGGCCCTTCGGGCCACCTTCTCCCCGTGAACGGGGAGAAGGAAGAAAGCGCCCTACTTCGCCGCGCAGAGCTTTTCGCGCGTTGTCGACATCGCGGCGGCCGCCGAGAAGCCGTAGGGCTCGATGATCTTGGCGAACTCGCCCGACTTCTTCAGCTTGGCGAGCTCGACATCGTAGGCATCGCGCAGCGCCTCGTCGCCCTTCTTGAAGGCGGCGCCGTCGCAATAGACCGGCGCGCCCATCACCGGAGCGATGACTTCGAGATTCGGATCGTTGGCCTTCTTGACCAGGTCGTTGATCGACAGCACGGGCAGCGAATAGGCGTCGATGCGGCCGTCCTGCAGCATCTTCAGGCCGCTCTGGCCGTCCGGCACGACGATGACGCGATCGCGCGGCACGCCGGCATTGAGCGCCAGCTTCTCCTCGGTGCCGCCGCCCGGCGCGCCGATGGTGGCGGAGCTATCCTTGGCGACGTCCTCATAGCTCTTGAAACCCTTCGGATTGCCCTTCTTGACCAGCATCGCCTCGGCGTCGCACAGCACCGGCTCGGAATAGGCGACCGCCGCGCAGCGTTCCGGCTTCATGAACAGGCCGGCGGTGACGACGTCGAAGCGGCCGGCCTGCAGGCCGGGGATCATGGCGCCATATTCGGAGATCGAGGCGACGATGTCATTGACACCCAGGCGCTTGAAGATCTCGCGCGCCACGTCGGGCGCGGCGCCCGAGACCTTGCCGTCGGCGGCGACCGCCGTGTAGGGCGGCTCGTTGGCGATGGCGACGCGGGCGAAGCCCTGCCCCTTCAATTGCTCGAGCTTGGCGTCGTCGGCCGAGCGCGCGCCGGAGGCAAGCAGCATCGTGGTCACCGCGAGGCCGGCGACGCCGGCCAGAATGGCAAGTTTCTTCATTGTTCCCAACTCCTTGTTGTTATCCTGGTTTGCGTTGTTTCAGGACGACTGCGTCGCCCGTCTAGGATGGTCTCGTCGCTTCGGGCTTCGTCGCCCGCGGGACGACTTCGTGGCCCGTTAGACGCGGTGTCCGGCCGCGATGATCTTTTTCAGGAAGCCTTGCGTGCGCTCCTGCTTGGGGTGGCGGAAAATCTCGTCGGGCTTGCCTTCCTCGACGATGCGGCCGCGGTCGAAGAACAGCACGCGATCGGCGAAATCGTGGGCGAAGCCCATCTCGTGGGTGACGAGCAGCATCGTCATGTCGGTCTCGGCGGCGAGCTTGCGCATGACGTTAAGCACCTCCTCGACCAGCTCCGGGTCGAGCGCCGAGGTGACCTCGTCGAACAGCATGATCTTCGGCGACAAAGCGAGTGCCCGGGCGATCGCCACGCGCTGCTTCTGGCCGCCGGAAAGCTGCGCCGGCATCGCCTTGGCCTTGTCGGCCATGCCGACCATGTCGAGCAGTTCCATCGCCCGCTTTTCGGCTGCGGCGCGCGCCACGCCCTTGGTCAGCATCGGCGCCAGCGTCACGTTGTCCATGACGCATTTGTGCGGAAACAGATTGAACAGCTGGAAGACCATGCCGATCTTCTGGCGCATTTTCGCCAGATGGCGCTCGTCGGCGGGCAGGAGCTGGCCGTTGCGCTCCATGTGGTAGAGATGCTCGCCATCGACCTGGATGTGACCGCCGTCGATCTTCTCCAGCGTCATCAGGATGCGCAGGATCGTCGTCTTGCCGGAGCCGGACGGGCCGATCAGCGCCAGCTTCTCGCCGGGCATGACCTGCATCGACAGGCCGTCCAGCACCTTGAAGGCGCCGAAGCTTTTGGAAATGGCGTCGACCTTGATGATGGGCGCGGGCAATCAATTTCCCCGTTCTGGAGAAGCCTATGCCCTTAACGATGCGGAACGCGCTAAATCATGTCAATTAGGAAAATAATATCATGACAATATTTCCGACGCGGCACAATTTCAGGGCAATCTGAACTCCGCTTGTGCATCAGATGGCGAGCAGGAGATGCTCCGGATCGCCAAGCAGCAGCTTGGCGACAACGCTCAAGCCGGCGCGCAGTTCCGCCTCGGCGGTCGAACCCAGCGAAATGCGCACCGCGGGATGCCAGGATGCCTCGGCGATGCGGAAAGAGCTGCCGGGCGCGATCGCCACGCCGCGCAGGCGGGCCTGCGACACAAAACTCTCCTCGGCGCGGTCGCCGGGAAGCTCGAGCCACAGGTGCAGCCCGTCGCGGTGGACGCGGTAGTCGATGCCGGCCAGCACCTCCGCGGCGATGTCCTGGCGCCGCCTGAGCGCGGCGCGCTGCCAGTGGACCAGCTCCATCGCCGTGCCGTCGGTGACCCAGCGCGTGGCGATCTCGGCCACCATCGGCGTCGCCATCCAGTTCGAGACGAGGTGACGGTTGGCCACCGCCGCGACATAGCGGTCGGGCGCGGCGAGGTAGCCGATGCGCAGGCCGGGCACGGTGATCTTGGTGAAGGAGGTGACGTAGAGCGTGCGCTCCGGCGCGAAGGCGGCGACCGGCGGCGGCCGGTCCTCGACCAGCGGGCCGAGCACGTCGTTCTCGATGATGGCGATGTCGTGCTTGCGCGCCACGGCCGCGATCTCCTCGCGCCGCCTGGCATCCATCAGCGTCGCCGTCGGGTTGATCACCGAGGGCTGCACGAAGACGGCGCGGATGTCGGAGTGCCGGCAGGCCTCATCGAGCGCCTGCGGGATCAGCCCGTTCTCGTCGATCGGCAGGCCTTCGAGGTTGAAGCCGAGATAGCGGGCGAGCGGCACCAGCGTGTGGTGGCCGATGGCCTCGGTGGCGACCGTCGAGCCGGGGGGCGCCACGCTCATCAGCGCCACCGTCATGCCGGCGGTGGCGCCGTTGGTCAGGCTGATGTTCTGCGGCGAGGCGTCGAGGCCGCAAAGCCGCAGCCATTCGACCGCCACGGCGCGGTGGCGCGGAAACACCATGTTCGGGCGGAAGGACAGCGCCGAGCTCGACGGGAGGTTTTCGGCCAGCCAGCCCAGCGCCTGCCTCAGCCGCTCCAGATGCATCGGTTCGCAGACCGGCTTCAGGATCGAGAGGTCGATGACCTCGCCCAGGCGCTCGGGAATGTAAGGCGGATCCTCCTCGCGGCGCTGCGTCTGGACGAAGCTGCCGCGGCCGATCTCGCCGGAAATCAGGCCGCGCCGGATCAGTTCCTCATAGGCGCGGCTCACCGTCTGCACCGACAAATTCAGGTCCTCGGCGAGCCTGCGGTGCGTCGGCAGCCGGGCGCCATTGGCGAGCCGTCCGTCATGGATGGCGCGGGCGAACTGGTCGGCCAGCGACTGGTAGGCCGGGCGGCGAATGAGGGTGGGATCTGGCTGCCACAATGTCATGACTTATTAGAGATCGAAATCAGTGCAATTGACAATCGAAATCATGCGCCCCCATGGTGGCGGCAGCAAAAAGTGGACGCCCATGACCGCGGTGAAACTCGACCCGATCGACCTCAAGATCCTCGACGCGATCCAGCGCGACGGGCGCATCACCAAGCTGGCGCTGGCCGACAAGGTCGGCCTGTCGCCGACACCGTGCTGGATGCGGCTGCGCAAGCTGGAGAAGGCGGGCATCGTCTCGGGCTATCATGCCTCGGTCGCCATGCGAGCGGTGGCGCCGGTGGCGACCGTGCTGGTGGAGGTGACGCTGGCCAGCCACCGCCAGGCCGATTTCGACCGTTTCGAGCGCGTCATCCGCGACATTCGCGAGATCGTCGCCTGCTGGTCGGTGGGTGGCGGCGTCGACTACGTGCTGAAGGTGATGGCGCGCGACATCGACGCCTATCAGCGGCTGGTCGACAGCCTGCTCGAGCGCGAGATCGGCATCGACCGCTACTTCACCTACATCGTCACCAAGACGGTGAAGGAGGAGACGGTGCTGCCGGTGGCGGATCTGCTGCCGGGGCAAGGTTGAGTCGGTCTCGCGATCAGCTTGGAGATTGGCCGAACGTCCGCTGCTTCGCCCCAGGGTGACGAAGCGGAGGAGGCTCGGCCAGTTTTCACGGTTCGGGCTGACCGCCGGCCGTCGCGCTAGAGAGATCATCTGCGCCCAAGGGTCATTAGAGACAATCTCTCTACCTGCGGCTGCCGAAACAGCCTCTCTGTCTCGACCGCGCGGCTAGTCTCTCCGTATCGCCTCGGCACCGGGAGACCTGATCGATGTCCGCGCATCTTGCCCGCACGAACCGCCATGAAGCCCTCGACGGCCTTTCCGACCGCCGGCTGCTGCGGGCGCTCGCCTATGTCGACAGCCACTGGACGGCGAGCGAGGCGGCGGAAAGTTTCGCGGTCACCGATCCGGCGACTGGCTCAGCGATCGCCTTCGTTGCCGCGCTCGATGCAGGGCAGACCACGAAGGCGATCGATGCCGCGTCCCGCGCCTTTCCGGCGTGGCGGGCGCTGCTGCCGCAGGAGCGCTCGAAGATCTTGCGAAAATGGTTCGAGCTGATCATCGCCGCCAAGGACGATCTGGCGCTGCTGATGACGCTGGAGCAGGGCAAGCCGCTGAAGGAATCGCTGGGTGAGATCGACTACGCCGCATCCTTCGTCGAATGGTATGCCGAAGAAGCCAAACGCCTCAACGCCGAGAGCGTCAGCAGCCATCTGCCGAATGCCGAGATGACCGTGCGGCGCGAGCCGCTCGGGGTCGTCGGCGTCGTCACGCCGTGGAATTTTCCCTCGGCGATGCTGACCCGCAAGGCGGCGGCGGCGCTTGCCGCCGGCTGCACCATCGTCGCGCATCCATCCTCGGAAACGCCGCTCTCGGCGCTGGCGCTGGCCGAGCTCGGCGAGCGCGCCGGGCTTCCCACCGGCGTGTTCAACGTCGTCACCGGCGAGGCGCGCAAAATCGTCGGCGCGATGTGCGCGGATGCCCGCGTCCGCGCCATGAGCTTCACCGGCTCGACCGAAGTCGGCCGGCTGATCGCGGCGCAGAGCGCGCCGACGATGAAGCGGCTGGTGATGGAGCTCGGCGGCCATGCGCCGCTGATCGTGTTCGACGATGCCGACATCGACAGGGCTGTGACGATTGCGCTCGACGCCAAATTCGCCACCTCAGGCCAGGATTGCCTCGCCGCCAACCGCATCTATGTGCAGCGGCCGATCTACGAGCGGTTCTGCGCCGCCTTTGCCCGCCGCATCGAGGCGCTGAAAACCGGCAATGGGCTTTCCGGCGATGCCGACATCGGGCCGCTGATGCACGAGCGCGCCGTCCAGAAGGTGGAGGAGCAGGTCGCCGACGCGCTCGCCCGCGGCGCGCGCTGCCTGGGCGGCGGCGGGCGCCATGCCGCCGGGCCGCTGTTCTATCAGCCGACGCTGCTCGTCGATGTGCCCGACGAAGCGCTGATCATGCGCGAGGAGACGTTTGGCCCGGTCGCGGCGGTGACGCCCTTCGACGACGAGGCGGAGGTTGTCGCCCGCGCCAACGCCACCGAATACGGCCTGGTCGCCTATGTCGTGACCGAAAATGGCGCCCGGCAGGCGCGCATGGGCCGCGCGCTGGACTACGGCATGGTCGCCATCAACCGGGTGAAGATCACCGGCGCGCCAATCCCGTTCGGCGGCGTCAAGCAATCCGGGATCGGCCGCGAAGGTTCGCGCCACGGGCTCGAAGCCTTTACGGACCTCAAATATCTTTGCCTGGACGTGGCGTAAGGCGCGTCGATATTCAGGTGATGCCGGCCTGCAAATGGCGGCTTCCTGCGCTTCCGGTGCTCACGTACCAAAGGTACGCTCCGCTCCGGTTCTCGGAATCCACCATTTTCGACTCGGCCTGACCTGAATCTCGACGCACCTTGGGCCGCGCAAGGCGATCTTTCTCAAGGAGTCAAAAAATGCTTGAACAGTCCAACGAACTTGCCGCCTGGGATCGCGACCACTTCTTCCATCCCTCGACGCATATGGGCACCCACGCGCGGGGCGAGTCGCCGGCGCGCGTCATGGCCGGCGGTGAGGGCGTCACCGTCTGGGACAATACCGGCAGGAAGAGCATCGACGCCTTCGCCGGCCTCTATTGCGTCAATGTCGGTTACGGCCGCCAGAAGATATCGGATGCGATCGCCGAGCAGGCGAAGAACCTCGCCTATTACCACGCCTATGTCGGGCACGGCACCGAGGCCTCGATCACGCTCGCCAAGATGATCGTCGACCGTGCGCCCGAGGGCATGTCGAGGGTCTACTTCGGGCTCTCCGGCTCGGACGCCAACGAGACCAACATCAAGCTGATCTGGTATTACAACAACGTGCTCGGCCGGCCGGAGAAGAAGAAGATCATCTCGCGCTGGCGCGGCTATCACGGCTCCGGCGTGATGACGGGCTCACTGACCGGGCTCGACCTGTTCCACAATGCCTTCGACCTGCCGCGCGCGCCGATCCTGCACACCGAGGCACCCTATTATTTCCGCCGCGCCGACCGCGCGCAGAGCGAGGAGCAGTTCTCGCAACATTGCGCCGACAGGCTGGAAGAGATGATCCTCGCCGAAGGGCCGGACTCGGTCGCCGCCTTCATCGGCGAGCCGATCCTGGGCACCGGCGGCATCGTGCCGCCGCCGGCCGGCTATTGGGAAAAAATCCAAGGTGTGCTGAGGAAGTACGATGTGCTGCTGGTCGCCGACGAGGTGGTGACCGGCTTCGGCCGTCTCGGCACCATGTTCGGCTCCGACCATTACGGCATCAAGCCGGACCTGATCACCATCGCCAAGGGGCTGACCTCGGCCTATGCGCCGCTTTCCGGCGTCATCGTCTCCGACAAGGTCTGGCAGGTGCTGGTCAAGGGCGCCGACAAGCTCGGCTCGCTCGGCCATGGCTGGACCTATTCGGCGCATCCGATCTGCGTTGCCGCGGGTGTGGCCAACCTTGAACTGATCGACGAGATGGACCTGGTCACGAACGCCGGCGAGACCGGCGCCTATTTCCGCGCCGAGCTGGCCAGGGCCGTCGGCGGCCACAGACATGTCGGCGAGGTGCGCGGTGACGGCATGCTGGCGGCGGTCGAGTTCGTCAAGGATCGCGACGACCGCGTGTTCTTCGATCCGGCGCTGAAGGTGGGGCCGCAGATAGCCACGGCGCTCGCGGCCAGCGGCGTCCTCGGCCGCGCCATGCCGCAGGGCGACATCCTCGGCTTCGCACCGCCGCTCTGCCTGACGCGCGAGGAAGCCGACACGGTGGTGGCGAAGACGGCCGACGCGGTGAACAGCGTGTTCGCCGGACTCTAATTTGACCGTCGCCGCCGCCCCTCATCCGCCTGCCGGCACCTTCTCCCCGTATAGTGACGGGGAGGGGGGAGAAGCTTCGACGCTGGAGCCCCCTCTCCCCGTCCTTCACGGGGAGAGGGTAGGGTGAGGGGCAGCGCCAACCTATATTGAGTTGGAGCCAACATTCATGACATCCCATCTCCCCATTCCAGCCACCATGGCCGCCGTGCAGCTCACCGGCCATGGCGGTCCGGAAAAGCTCGTCTACCGCACCGATGTGAAGGTGCCCGCGCCGGCCGCCGGCGAAGTGCTGGTCAAGGTCAGCGCCTGCGGCATGAACAACACCGATGTCTGGGTGCGCCAGGGCGCCTATGGCACGGAAGAGGACGCGGCGGCGGTGTCGACCTGGCGCCGGCAAGGCAACACGCTTGTCTTCCCGCGCATCCAGGGCACCGACACGGTGGGAACGATCGCCGCCGTCGGCGACGGCGTGTCTGCCGACCGCATCGGCGAGCGGGTGATGGTCGACTTTTCCATCTACAACCGCGACGACGATTCGCTGGCCGACATCGACTATATGGGCCACGGCCGCGATGGCGGGTACGCCGAGTATCAGACCCTGCCGGCCGAGAACGCGCATGTCGTCGACACCGATATGAGCGACGTCGAGCTCGCCACCTTCTGCTGCGCCTATCTCACCGGCGAGCAGATGCTGGAGCGCGCGGCTTTGAAGGCCGGGGAGCGGGTGCTGGTCACCGGCGCTTCGGGCGGCGTCGGCTCGGGCATCGTGCAGCTGGCGCGGGCGCGCGGCGCCATCCCCTATGCCATTGTCGGCAAGGGCAAGGAGCAAGCGGTGCTCGATATCGGCGCCGAGAGGGTGATTACGCGCGGCGTCGCGGATCTGCCGGCCGCCGTCACCGAGGCGACCGGCGGGCAACCCATCGATGTCGTCGCCGACCTGGTCGGCGGCGCGATCTTCAACGATTTGCTGCGCATTCTTCGGCCGGAAGGGCGCTACACGACGGCGGGCGCCATCGCCGGGCCGGTGGTGCAGCTCGACCTCCGGACGATGTACCTCAAGCAGTTGCAGCTCAACGGCTCCAGCCAGGGCACGCGGGCGGACTTCCGCCGCATCGTGCGCTACATCGAGGACAGGAAGATCAAGCCGCTGGTCGGCGGTGTCTACAGGCTGTCGGACTTCCACCGCGCCCAAGCCGATTTCATCGCCAAGGATTTCGTCGGCAAGCTGGTGGTGGTGCCGGACGCGATGTGGGCTCGCTGAGCGCGAGCCGCCCGTCGCCCGACCGCTTGCCGGCGCATAGGCGCGCCCTAGATGCCGCCCCTAGCTACGGGGGCGGCCGGCAAGAGATGCCTCAAGCCTCCATGCTGATATTGACATCGGTCAAAGTTGCACACTAAACCTTGCTGCGTAATCGGTTACGTAACCGATTACGGATCAATCAAGTGGAGGAAAGCATGAGCAAGGATCCAAACGCGTCCGGTCTCGATCTAGGCCAGTTCTCGCGCCGTCAGTTCCTCAAGACCAGCGCATTGGCGGCCGGCGCCCTGGCGCTGCCGTTCGGGCGGGCGCTCGCCGCCGACAAGCCGAAGGTCGGCCTGGTCATGAAGTCGCTCGCCAACGAGTTCTTCAAGCAGATGCAGGCCGGCGCCGAAGAGTACGCGGCCAAGAACAAGGACAAGTTCGATTTCGCCGCCGTCGGCATGAAGGACGAGCGCGACTTTGCCGCGCAGGTCGACGCCATCGAGAACTTCATCACCCAGAACTTCAACGTCATCGTGGTCGCGCCGGCCGATTCGAAGGCCATGGTGACGCCGATCGCCAAGGCGCTGAAGGCTGGCATCAAGGTCATCAACATCGACGTCTCGCTCGATACCGAGGCCAAGAAGAAGGCCGGCATCGACCTCGCCTTCTTCGGTCCGGACAACCGCGCCGGCGCCAAGCTCGCCGGCGATGCGCTCGGCAAGGCGCTGGGCAAAGGCGGCAAGGTCGTCATCCTCGAGGGCAATCCCGAGGCCGACAACGCCAAGGAACGCAAGCTCGGCTTCGACGATGCGGTGAAGGAACACGGCCTCGACCTGCTCGATTCGAAGACCGCGCATTGGGAGACCGAGGAAGCCAACACGCTGATGACCAACTTCATGACCCAGCACCCCGACATCCAGGGCGTGATGGCGGCCAATGATTCGATGGCGCTCGGCGTCGTCAAGGCGATCGACGCGGCCGGCAAGTCCGGCCAGATCAAGGTGGTCGGCTTCGACAACATCCCGGCGGTCGGGCCGCTGCTGAAGGAAGGCAAGATGCTGGCCACCGTCGAGCAGTATGGCGCGCAGATGGCCGCCCTCGGCATCGACTACGGCCTGCGCGAGCTCGCCGGCGAGAAGTTC
The DNA here is from genome assembly GCF_004792275.1 of Mesorhizobium sp. M4B.F.Ca.ET.143.01.1.1. Classification (NCBI taxonomy): domain Bacteria; kingdom Pseudomonadati; phylum Pseudomonadota; class Alphaproteobacteria; order Hyphomicrobiales; family Phyllobacteriaceae; genus Mesorhizobium; species Mesorhizobium sp. M4B.F.Ca.ET.143.01.1.1. Next base: position 393,731 of record NZ_SRSR01000006.1, on the reverse strand, counting down.
TCCGGCTGGGTCAAGACCGACATCAAGCTGGTCACCGGCTGAGGCGGGCGAAGAGGCACCGGGCATTTAATGGCTGGTGCCATCGCTGCGCTTACCTCATCATCGCCGCCGGCAATTCCGGCGGCGGTGACGGCGCGCCGACGCCGCCTTGGCGGCCGAACGGCGCAATCCAGGATTTTGCTGCATGGATGACGCGATTCTTTCCCTTCAAGGGGTCGGGAAGATCTTTCCCGGCGCCGTCGCGTTGAGCGACGTCTCGCTGTCGATCGCGCGCGGCGAAACCCATATCGTGCTCGGCGAGAACGGCGCCGGCAAGTCGACGCTGATCAAGCTGCTCGCCGGCATCCACCAGCCGGACAGCGGCGCGATCGCCTTCAACGGCCAGCCCTACCAGCCCAAGACGCCGCATGACGCGCATCAGACCGGCATCCGCATCGTGCATCAGGAGCTAAACCTGCTCCCCTATCTCAGCATCGCCGAGAATCTGATGCTGGAAAGCCTGCCGCGCCGCCGTTTCGGCATCGTCGACGGCAAGGCGCTCAACCGGCGCGCCCTGGCGCTGCTGAAGGAGGTCGGGCTCGACATCGATCCGCGGACGCGCGTCGAGGCGCTCGGCGTTGCCCAGATGCAGCTGGTCGAGATCGCCAAGGCGCTGAGCTACGACAGCAAGCTTCTGGTGCTCGACGAGCCGACGGCGACGCTGACGCCGCCCGAGATCGAGCGCCTGTTCGCCATCATCAAGCGGCTGAAGGCCAAAGGCGTCACCATCATCTACATCTCGCACCGCCTGCACGAGGTGTTCGAGATCGGCGACCGGGTGACGGTCCTGCGCAACGGCAGGCTGGTCGCCACCCGCGACCTGCACGGCCTCACCGTGCCCGACCTGGTGCGCATGATGATCGGCCGCGACATCGCCGACGAATACGGTTTCGACACTTCGATCGTGCCGGGCGAGGTCGCGCTCAGCGTGGCGAACCTGAAGCGCGACGCCACGACACCGGCGATTTCCTTCGATGTGCGGCATGGCGAGATCCTCGGCGTCGCCGGGCTGGTCGGCAGCGGCCGGACGGAAGCCATGCGCGCCCTGTTCGGGGCCGATCCGAAACTCGATGGCGTCGTCGCCATTGACGGCAGGCCGGTGGCGATCACGGCGCCCAAGGACGCGGTCCGGCATGGCTTGAGCCTGCTGACCGAGGACCGCAAGGGGCAGGGCCTGCTGCTCGACCTGCCGGTGGACAAGAACATCACCATCACCGATCTCGGCAAGGTCTCGCGCCACGGGCTGGTCAACCGCAAGGCGGAGGCGGTGGCGGCGACCGACCTGGTCGGCCAGCTGCGCGTCAAGGCAAGCTCGATCGAGCAGGCGGTGCGCAACCTGTCCGGCGGCAACCAGCAGAAGGTGGTGTTGGCCAAATGGCTGTTCCGCGGCACCTCGACGCTGATCCTCGACGAGCCGACACGCGGCGTCGACATCGGCGCGCGGCGCGAGATCTACCAGCTCTTGTGGATGCTGGCGGCGGCTAAGAAGGGCATCATCATGGTGTCGTCCGACCTGCCCGAGCTGATGGGCATGTGCCACCGCATCGTCGTCTTTTCAAAAAACAGAATTGTCGGCGAGGTGCCGCGCGCCGAATTCGACCAGGAGCGCATCCTGTCGCTCGCCTATCAGGAGTATGTGCGACCATGAGCGAGACGTCCGAAGCAACCGTGTCGGCGCCTGTTTCCCCCGGCCGGGCGAAATTCCTGCGCTTCCTCATCCGCGATGCCGGCGTGCTCCTGGCGCTGGTGCTGATCACCGTGTTCTTCTCGGCCAGCGCGCCCTATTTCGCGACGCCCGGCAACGCGCTGAAGATCTTCGTGCAGATCGCCATCAACACGGTGCTGGCGGCCGGCATGACCTTCGTCATCCTCACCGGCGGCATCGACCTGTCGGTCGGCTCGGTGCTGGCGCTGTGCACGGTGGTGGGCGCCACCATCATGATCAACGAGAGCCTGTCGCCGGCGGTGGCGATCACGCTGGCGCTGCTGGCCTGCATGGCGACGGGTGCCGCCTGCGGACTGCTCAACGGCTGGATCTCGACGCGCTGGAAGATCCCCTCCTTCATCGTCACGCTCGGCATGCTCAACATGGCCGCAGGCGCGGCGCGCGTGGTCAGCGACAATTCGACCATCACCGGCCTGCCGCAGAGCTTCGTCGATTTCGGCAATCTGATCATCGGCGGCTTCCTGCCCTCGATCTTCCTGGTCGCGGTGCTGGTGATCGCGGTCGGCTGGTTCGTGCTGCGCTTCACCGTCTTCGGCCGCATGATCTTCGCCGTCGGCACCAATGACGAGGCGGTGCGGCTCTCGGGCCACAATCCGGATTTCTACAAGGTCGCGGCCTTCACCATCAGCGGCCTGACCGCCGGCATCGCGGCCATGGTCTATCTGCTGCGCCTCAACATCGGCAGCCCGATCGCCGGCGTCGGCTACGAGCTCAACGCGATCGCCGCGGTCATCATCGGCGGCACCAGCCTCAGCGGCGGCAAGGGCTCGATCATCGGCACGCTGGTCGGCGCCTGCATTTTGCAGGTGCTGAGCACCGGCCTGCAGCTTCTGGGCGTCGGCGACAATTTCAAGCCGATCGTGATTGGGCTTGTCATCGTGCTCGCCGTCATCCTAGACGCATATAGGGAGAGGCTGTTGCGCAAGATACGCTAGGCTTTCCGTCCGGATTTGCGTGGGAAATGTAGGAGCGCTGGGACCAGGGGCCATGACAACGATCGCCGATGTCGCGCGTTACGCGGGGGTGTCCGTCGCAACGGTCTCGCATGTGATGAACCGCACGCGCCATGTCGAGCCGGAGACGGCCGAGCGCGTGCGCACGGCGATCGCCGCCCTGCGCTACAGCCCGAATTCGCTGGCGCGGAGTCTCAGGCGCGGCGAGACCAAGACCATCGGCCTGCTGCTCCCCGACAATTCCAACCCGTTCTTCGCCAGCGTCGCGCGCCAGATCGAGGATGCCGGGTTCGTCGCCGGCTATACGGTGATCCTGTGCAACTCCGACGGCAGCGCCGAGAAGGAGGAGCGTTATCTGTCGGTGCTGATGGCCAAGCAGATCGACGGGCTGATCTTCGCCGGCTCGTCCGACCATGCGGGGGTGTTCTCGCGCCTCGCGCCCGACGTGCCGGCGGTGCTGCTCGACCGCGAGATCCATTCCGTCCATGTCGATTCCGTGCTGGTCGACCACGATCACGGCGGCTATCTCGCCGGCCAGTATCTGGTCGGGCTCGGGCACAAGCGGATCGGCGTCATCGGCGGCCCGCGCGATTCGAGCTCCAGCCCGGCGCGCCTGCGCGGCTTTACCCGGGCGCTGCAGGAAGCAGGCGTCGACCTGCCGGCTTCAGCAGTGGTCGATTCCGACTACCATTTCGCCGGCGGCCGCCTGGCGATGGAGCGGCTGCTGACGCAGGCACCCGACATCACGGCGGTGTTCGCCTGCAACGATCTGATGGCGATGGGCGCGGTCACGGCGCTGCGCTCACGCGGATTGCGGGTTCCCGACGACATGTCGATGATCGGCTTCGACGACATCCCCTATGCGGTCACCACCTGGCCGCCGCTGACGACGATCGCGCAGCCGGTGGAGAAGATCGGAACGCGGGCGGTCAGCCTGCTGCTGGAGCGCGTCGCCGAGCCGGCCGCGCACTCGCGCCGCGAGATCCTGATGCCGGTCCTGGTCGAGAGGGAAAGCTGCGCACCATTGCGTGGGTAGCGCTGTCAATTATCGACGCCAGCGCTGCCCTCATCTGCCTGCCGCCTTGGCGCTTATCCTGAAACGTTGGCGGTTGGCGAAATCAAGCGTGGCGGCACTTTCCCCCGTCGCTATACGGGGAGAAATGCCCGGCAGGGCAATGAGGGGCGGCGCCGAGGCTGCGAGATTGCATTTCGGAAGCCATCCGAGGAGGTCGCGACGCGCGCTCATCTTCCACCGCTGCGCCGCCCCTCATCCGCCCTTCGGGCACCTTCTCCCCGTGAAACGGGGAGAAGGAAAGGCTCAAGCCGCCGGCTGCAAACCTGCTCTCAGCAGCATGCCGAACAGGTCGCGCGGCTCGTCGGGGTCGGCGAGCAGGTCGAGCTCCTCATAGAGGCCGGTGGCCTGGAGCTGGTCGCGGACATAGCGCAGGGCGGAAAAATCCTCGGTGGCGAAGCCGACGGAATCGAACAGCGTGATCTGCTCCGGCGCCTTGCGCCCTTTGGCCTTGCCGGTCATCACCTGCCACAGCTCGGTCACCGGATGGTCGGCGTCGAGCTGCTGGATTTCGCCCTCGATGCGGGTCTGCGGCGGGAACTCGACGAAGATGTCGGAGCGCAGCAGGATGTCGCGATGCAGCTCCGTCTTGCCGGGGCAGTCGCCGCCGACGGCGTTGATGTGAACGCCGGAGCCGACCATGTTGTCGGTGAGGATGGTGGCATACTGCTTGTCGGCGGTCACCGTGGTGATGATGTCGACGCCTTCGACCGCGTCCTGGCCGGTCGCGCAGATGGTGATGTCGAAACCCTTGCCGGCGAGGTTGCGGGCGCATTTTTCAGAAGCCGAGCGGTCGATGTCGTAGAGCCGCAGCCTGTCGATGCCGAGCAGCGCCTTGAAGGCGATGGCCTGGAATTCGGACTGGGCGCCGTTGCCGATGATGGCCATGGCGCGGGAACCCTTCGGCGCCAGATATTTGGCCGCGACGGCGGAAGTGGCGGCGGTGCGCAGCGCCGTCAGGATGGTCATTTCGGTCAGCAGCATCGGATAGCCGGAGCCGACATCGGCCAGCACGCCGAAGGCGGTGACCGTCTGGCGGCCCTCGCGCATGTTCTTCGGATGGCCGTTGACATATTTGAAGCCGTACATCTTGCCGTCGCTGGTCGGCATCAGCTCGATGACGCCGTCATGGCTGTGCGAGGCGATGCGCGGCGTCTTGTCGAACAGCTCCCAGCGGCGGAAATCCTCCTCGACATAGGCGGCAAGCTCGGTGAGGAAGCGCTCGACGCCGATGGCGAGCACCAGCTTCATCATGCGGTCGACGCTGACGAAAGGGACGATGGCAAGGCGGGACGGCTGGGTCATGATCAGAGGCTTCCGGAATGGCTGCGGGTCGGGCGGTCCATGATGCGGCGGCCCATCAGGCTGGCGGTGAGGTCGACCATCAGCGTGGCGGTGCGGCCGCGCTCGTCGAGGAACGGGTTGAGCTCGACGAGGTCGAGGCTGGTGACCAGGCCGCTGTCGGACAGCATCTCCATCACCAGATGCGCCTCGCGGAAGGTGGCGCCGCCGGGCACGGTGGTGCCGACGGCCGGGGCGATCGACGGGTCGAGGAAATCGACATCGAGGCTGACATGCAGCAGGCCGTGTTCCTGCTCGACCTTGGCCAGGAAGGCGCGCAGCAAGGGCGCAATGCCATGCTCGTCGATGGTGCGCATGTCATGCACGGTGACGCCCGCCTCGTTCAGCGCGCGGCGCTCGGCCGGATCGACGCTGCGCAGGCCCATGGCGCAGATGCGGGCAGGATCGACGGTCACAGGTAGATCCGGGAAATAGCCCTTGAAGCCGGCCTGCCCGCTCGCATAGGCGAGCGGCACACCGTGCAGATTGCCGCTGGTGGTGGTGTCGAGCGTATGGAAATCCGGATGCGCGTCGAGCCACAGCACGAAGAGCGGCCGGCCGAGTTCCGCCGCCCGGCGCGCGACCCCGGATACCGTGCCGGCGGAGATCGAATGGTCGCCGCCGAGGAAGATCGGCATCGCTTCGCGGGACGCCGCGTAGGCGGTGTCGGCGATCGCCGCCGTCCAGGCGGAAATCTCCGGCAGCGCTTTCAGCGCAAGATTGCCGTGGACAACCGCGCGCGCCTCGGCCTTCTCGACCGCACCCCAGTCCTCGACCTGATGGCCGAGTTCCGACGGCACCGAGACCAGCCCGGCCGTGCGCAGCGCGCTCGGCCCCATCTCGCATCCCATTCTGCCCGCACCGTCCTGCACCGGCGCGCCAACGATCCTGCAGCGCATGATTTTATCCGTCCTTGCGATTGATCGCAGGAATGAACCATCATCCGGTGGCGGTTTGAACAGGCGAAATTGGCATTTCGAGAAGGCTGATCTATCATATTGGATAAATGGGTTGATCGAAATGGGCAATCATGGATGCGCTTGACGAAAGGCTGGTGACGCTGCTGAGGCACGATGCACGGCGCAGCGTCTCCGATCTCGCGATCGACCTCGGCGTGTCGCGCGCGACGGTTCGATCGCGCATGGCGCGGCTGGAAAAGTCGGGCGATATCATCGGCTACACGGTGGTGCTGCGCGCCGACGCGGTCGACCAGCGCATGCGCGGCGTGATGATGATCGAGATCGAGGGTCATGCCGCCGACCGCGTGATCCGGGCGCTGGGCGGCTTTCCCGAGGTGTCGACCATCCACACCACCAACGGCCGCTGGGACCTGGTGGTCGAGCTTGGCACCGCGTTGCTGACCGATTTCGACGCGGTGCTGCGGCGGATCCGGCTGATCCCGGGGATAACGGGGAGCGAGACCAGCCTGCTGCTGGCGACGCCGAGGACGACGCGAGCGAGGCTGGCTTAGCCCGGCAGGGTATTGGTCAACGGCTGGTCGTGGCCGCCACTTTGCGAAGCTGGCCAAGGCTCGACGCGAGTTTCTGCCCGTCTCGTTTTAGGACCGCCAGTTTGGCTTCGGCTTCGGACTGCTCTAACGCCAGTGTGGTGAGGTCAGGCTGACGCGAGCGGATCGACAGCGAACGAATGAGTAAAATCCATCGGCAGTTATGCTCGACCGTCACCTTGACCGTCCCGTGACACAGCAAGGTCCGGAACGCCTCATGCTTTTCGCGATACTGTGAAAGTTCACCAAGGGCGTGCCGGCCGGCCTCCTCAAACGGGCCGCCGGGGCTGATCGCTGCCGCCAAATCTTCGAACCTTTGCCCGATGAGGTGACGCAAGCGCACTGCGATCCCGCCCTGTGCCGTGGCGCTCAACGCAAGCAGTGTCTCGGTCACCGCCATTTCGACCATCGAGAAATGGTGCATACAGGCGCCACGCCAGGAATTGACCTCGCAGAAAGTCGCATCCCAATCAATTGACTGCAGCGATGGTGTTGTTTCGTCGGAGGTAACGGTCATTTATTCTTGATAGCATCAGATAAACAGTCCTGACAGCTTTGCCCCGACCATGGATGACCAAACCGGCGCGTGGCCGGCTTGCCCCGAGGGCGCTGTGCTGCCGGCATCCGCTCGACGCCGCGTTTCCACACTGTGTTGGCGGACGGCGCGGGCGCGGTTGGCATGGTAGAGGCGGCAGACGTCAGGAGTGGACGGCGACGCGGTTCCTTTGCGTCGCGACTTTCCCCTATTCTCCGGGGTATGAGCCGAGCCATAAAATCGTGGGAACCAGCGCGATGCTGAAGATAATCGCGGCCGGGGTCGGCCTCGGCCTTGTCGGGTTCCTCGTCGCGATTTTCACCATGGGCGCCGGGCACGGAACGAATGTCCCGGGTTTCATCGTGGTCCCTTGGGTGATGCTGCTGATGATGGCTGGCGCTGGCGCCTTGCCCGGGTTGCTCAGCGCCTGCGTCCAATTCACGATCTATGTTGCGCTGATCCGCTTCAGGCCGCTGCTTGCGCTGCCCATCGGGATCCTTCATTGCGTCGCCGCGGTATGGGGAATGGCGCGCAACGGTATCTTGTTCTGAAGGGCCCAAAACGCGAAAAAGCCGCGGCGAACCGCGGCCTTTCGTTTGCTTGATCCCCGGAGGGAAACTGGAGCGGGTGAAGCGATTCGAACGCTCGACCCCAACCTTGGCAAGGTTGTGCTCTACCCCTGAGCTACACCCGCTCACGCGGCTTTGGGCCGCAAGCCGGGCCTATATGGCTGAAGAGCGCGGCGATTGCAACAGGGAAATGACGGGCTTTTTTCACCTAGCTCGACAGGGCTAGAAGCGCCGTTACCGCAGATGCGGGGATTCGTCGGCTTGCCCCGGCGACGGTCTTGTCTCGGTGCGGTGATTGGCCGTAAACGGCGTAGCCGGAGCCGAGACCAAGCGCGACAGAAGTGAGGACCGATGCCGAAGACCGAAGCCGAGCTCAATGCCTTTCTTGCCGACCTCGGCATCGGCGTGTCGACGATCCGCCATCCGCCGCTCTACACGGTCGCCGATTCGCAGGCGCTGCGCGGCGAGATCGCCGGCGGCCACACCAAGAACCTGTTCCTCAAGGACAAGAAGGACAATTTCTTTCTCGTCACCGTGGATGAGGAGGCGGAGGTCGATCTCAAGCAGATCCATCATCTGATCGGCGCCGCCGGCCGCGTCTCGTTCGGCAAGCCGGAAATGCTGATGGAGCTGCTCGGCGTCATTCCGGGCGCAGTCACCGTCTTCGGGCTGATCAACGACAGCGAGCGGCGGGTCAAGGTCTTTCTCGACCAGGAGTTGATGAGCCATGCGGTCATCAATGCGCATCCGCTGACCAACGAGGCGACAACTTCGATCGCATCGGCCGATCTCGTCAGATTCGTCGAGGCAACCGGACACGATGCTGTTATCTTGAAAGTCACGTCATGATCGCCACATGGATGGCGAAACCTGACCTCCAGCAAGAATTGTCGCGCCTCCCGCTGGCCGGCGGCGCGACCGGAAGGGCAATGACATGAGCGACAACAATCCATTCGGCAGCAGTGGCGGCCAGTATGCCACGACGGTGCAATATGGCGGCGGCGAGCCCAAGCTCTCGCTCGGCGAGGCGCCGGCCGACCTGATCAAGGACACGACGACGGCCGGCTTCGCCGCCGACGTCGTCCAGGAATCGCGCCGCCAGCCGGTGCTGGTCGATTTCTGGGCGCCGTGGTGCGGCCCCTGCAAGCAATTGACGCCGCAGCTCGAAAAGGCGGTCAAGGCCGCCGGCGGCTCGGTCAAGCTGGTCAAGATGAACATCGACGACCACCCCTCGATCGCCGGCCAGCTCGGCATCCAGTCGATCCCGGCGGTCATCGCCTTCAAGAACGGCCAGCCGGTGGACGGCTTCATGGGCGCCATTCCCGAAAGCCAGATCGCCGAGTTCATCAAGAAGGTCGGCGGCAAGAACGGCGCCGGCAACCAGGTGGCGGAGGCGCTGGCGGCGGCGGCGGAAGCGCGCGGCGCCGGTGACGCGCAGACCGCGGCCGACATCTACGACGCCATTCTCGAGCAGGCGCCGGAAACGATCGAGGCGATCGCCGGGCTCGGCGAACTGCTGTTCGAGGCAGGCGACACGGAAGGCGCCGAGGCCATTCTGGCGCGGGCGCCGGAAGACAAGAAGGACGCGCCGCCACTTGCCGCGCTGCGCGCCAGGATCGCGCTCGCCGCGCAGGCCGCCTCGCTCGGCAATCCGGCCGAGTTTGAGCGCCGCCTTGCCGCCAATCCCGGCGATCACCAGGCGCGCTTCGACCTGGCGATGATCCAGAATGCCCGCGGCGAGCGGACGCAAGCCGCCGACAATCTGCTGGCGATCATCAAGGCCGACCGGAGCTGGAACGACGACGGCGCCAAGGCGCAGCTGTTAAAATTCTTCGAGGCCTGGGGCATGACCGACGAGGCGACGCTTGGCGCACGGCGCAAACTGTCGTCGCTGCTGTTTTCCTGAGGCGGTTCGCCGGCTGTTTTTGCCGCATGGGCTTGCGGCCTGTCGCGAATGCGCCAGATTAAGCTGGGTTGATTTTTCAGGTGAGGCCGGCCTGACCTGAATCTCGACACAGCTTGGAGGCACGAGTAGCCTTTGGCGGCGAGGAGGAGATCGCGGCTTTGACACGCTTCAGGCGATCGGAGGGCTGATTGCAGGCGGGAAACGCGCATTACCGGCGTGGCGCCGATCTGCCGGCGACGATCCCGGTGTTTCCGCTTGCCGGCGCGCTGCTGTTGCCGGGCGGGCGCATGCCGCTCAACATTTTCGAGCCGCGCTATCTGCAGATGGTCGATGAGGCGGTCGGCGGCGCGCGGCTGATCGGCATCATCCAGCCCAGTCTCGACGGTGCCCTGCGCGACGACGGCGAACCGGAACTGTGCAGCGTCGGCTGCGCCGGGCGCATCATCTCGTTGGCCGAGAGCGGCGACGGCCGCTACCTGATCTCGCTGCAAGGCGTCTGCCGCTTCCGCATCACGCATGAGGCCGCCACCAAGACGCCGTTCCGGCAATGCCGGATCGCGCCCTTCCTCGCCGATCTCGATGAAGACCGCGCCGGCGCCGAGGTCGACCGACCGTCGCTGCTGAAAGCGTTTCGCGCCTATCTGCAGGCCAACGATCTCGAAGCCGACTGGGAGAGCGTCAGCCGCGCCGAGAACGCCATGCTGGTCAACGCGCTGTCGATGATGGCGCCCTATGGGCCGGCCGAGAAGCAGGCGCTGCTCGAAGCGGCGGACCTGAAAACGCGCGCCGAAACGCTGATCGCCATCACCGAAATGGCGCTGGCGCGCGAGGGTGAGGATTTTGGCTCGAGCCTGCAGTAGGTGTATCGTTATTCAGGTGAGGCCGGCCTGCAAACGGCGGCTTCCTGCGTGCGTGAGCAGGTCGACCCCCACTCCGTCGAGCTTCGCTCGACACCTCTCCCCCGATCGACGGGGAGAGGAAAGGCGCTTCCGGCGCTCACGTACTTCAAGTACGCTCCGCCCCGGTTCTCGGAAGCCACCATTCTCGACTGGGCCTGACCTGTATCTCAACACACCTTAGGCACCAGTCGGACAGGGAAAAGTGCAATGGCTGCGGAAGGACGTGACGGACAGAAGGCCAGTGTCGATCCGAAGCTGCTGGAGCTGCTGGCGTGCCCGCTGACCAAGGGTCCGCTGACCTGGGATGCGGAGCGCGGCGAGCTGATCTCGCGCGTGGCCAAACTTGCCTATCCGGTGCGCGACGGCATCCCGATCATGCTGCCCTCGGAGGCGCGGACGATTTCCGCCGAGGACCTGCTGTCGCCGCCGCGGCTCGGCGGGCCGGCGTGAGTGGGTACGGCGAATTGAGGGTCGCATCCGGTCGAACCGACCCCCTCTGGCCTGCCGGCCATCTCCCCCTCGAGGGGGGAGAGATCACGCGCAGCAAAGGCGGCCCCCTCCCATTTTTCTGGATTGAAAGGCCGGCGGCGAAGTGAGGGCGCCTTTCCTCTCCCCCGTCGATCGGGGGAGAGGTGTCGAGCGAAGCTCGACGGAGTGGGGGTCGACCTGCTCACGCGTCTTTGTTTCAAGCCGGGGTGATGCCTCGCCTTGATTGAGGCCTGGTGCTGAATTGTCAGCGACGGCGCATTTGAGGACCGCCTTCCCCCACTCCGCCGCTGCTTCGCAGCGTCACCTCCCCCCCTCCGGAGGGAGAGGAAAGGCGCCAGCCGTCGGGCGGGATGAGCTGGCGGAGAGGGGGAGCGCGATATGGGATTGCGTAATCCCGCGAAGGCGTAGGCCGCCTACTGAAAATTCCGCCCCCTGGGCATGACGCTTTCCGCCTTGTCCGATAGCACGGCGATGTCCGGCGGGGCGGGCAGAGCCGGGGTCATCTCCTCCAAAAGCATGGTCAGCCACGGCGTCAGGTCCTCGATCTTCTCGGCGACGATGTGGATGACGCCTGATTCCTGCTGCAGCTTGCCGGTGACGCGCACGAAGCGGGCGCCCATGACGATCGGGCGGAAGCGGGTGAAGGTCCTCTCCCAGAAAATGACATTGGCGACGGAGTTCTCGTCCTCCAGCGTCAGGAAGATCGCGTTGCCCTTGCCGGGGCGCTGGCGCACCAGCACGAGGCCGGCGACGGAGACGCGCCTGCCGTCCTTGACGGACGGGAGACGCGCATTGGGGGTGACGCCGGCGCGGTCGAGCCGCTCGCGCAGGAAGGCCACCGGATGCGCCTTCAAGGACAGGCCGAGCGAGCGGTAGTCGTGGATGACATGCTCGCCGAGCGGCATTGTCGGCAGCCGGGTCTCCGGCTCCAGCTCGCGCAGGCGGACCCTCGGCTGGTCGAACAGCGGCAATCTCTCGGCGGCGCTCTTGCCGTCGAGCGCGCGCACCGCCCAGAGCGCGGCGCGGCGGTCGAGGCCGATCGAGCGGAAGGCGTCGGCCTCGGCCAATCGTTCGATCTCGCCGACATCGAGGCCGGAGCGCAGCCAGACGTCTCGCACGGTCTCGTAGCCGGCGCCGCGCCGCTCGACGAACAGCGTCATGCGCTCCTCCGACAGGCCCTTGATCTGGCGAAAGCCGAGGCGGACGGCATGGCCGGTCTCGATCACGCCGCGCATTTCGGCATGGCGGGCAAGCACGCGAGCCGGATCGAAGGCGGTCTGCTCCAGCGTGCAGTCCCAGACGGAGAAGTTGATGTCGACCTCGCGCACCTCGACGCCATGGTCGCGAGCGTCGCGAACGAGCTGCGCCGGCTGATAGAAACCCATCGGCTGCGAATTCAGGATCGCGGCGCAGAAGACATCCGGGTAGAAGGTCTTGAACCAGCAGGAGGCGTAGACCAGCAGCGCGAAGGAGGCGGCATGGCTTTCGGGAAAGCCGTATTCGCCAAAGCCTTCGATCTGCTTGAAGCAGCGCTCGGCGAAGGCCTGCTCGTAGCCCTTGCCGACCATGCCGTCGATCATGCGCTGGCGGTAGTTGCCGATCGTGCCGGTGCGCTTGAAGGTGGCCATGGCGCGGCGCAATTCATCGGCCTCGCCCGGCCGGAAACCGCCGGCGACGATGGCGATCTTCATCGCCTGTTCCTGGAACAGCGGCACGCCCAGCGTCTTGCCGAGGATCTCCTCCAGCTCCGGCTTGGGATATTCGGCCTGCTCCTTGCCCTGCCGGCGGCGCAGATAGGGGTGCACCATGTCGCCCTGGATCGGACCCGGCCGCACGATCGCCACCTCGATGACCAGGTCATAGAACGCGCGCGGCCTGAGGCGCGGCAGCATCGACATCTGGGCACGCGACTCGATCTGGAAGACGCCGAGCGTGTCGGCGCGGCAGATCATGTCATAGACGCGGTGATCCTCCTCCGGAAGCGAGGCCAGCACATAGGGCCGGCCATAGGCGTCCCGGGCGTCCGGATAATGTTGCGTGAGAAGTGTGAAGGCGCGCTTGAGGCAGGTCAGCATGCCGAGCGCCAGCACGTCGACCTTGAGGATCTTCACCGCGTCGAGGTCGTCCTTGTCCCATTCGACCATCTTGCGCTCGTCCATCGCCGTCTTGACGATGGGGACGACCTCGTCGAGGCGGTCCCTGGTGATGACGAAGCCGCCGACATGCTGGGACAGATGCCGGGGAAAGCCCATGATCTCGTTGGCGTGTTCGATCACCTGCCTGGCCAGCGGATCGCTGCGGTCGATGCCGCCGGCGGCTGCCTCCTTCTCGCCGAGCTCGGAGGTCGACCAGCCCCAGATCGAGCTGGTCAAGGCGGTGCGGACATCCTCGGACAGGCCCATGGCCTTGGCCACCTCGCGCAGCGCCGAGCGGCCGCGATAGCTGATGACGGCGGCGGCGAGCGCGGTGCGCTTGGCGCTGTATTTCTGGTAGATATAGGCAATGACTTCGTCACGCCTTTCATGCTCGAAGTCGACGTCGATGTCGGGCGGCTCGTTGCGCTCCTCGGAGATGAAGCGCTCGAACAGCGTGTCGATCCGGTCGGGGCCGACCTCGGTGATGCCGATGCAGAAGCAGACGATGGAATTGGCGGCGGAGCCGCGCCCCTGGCACAGGATATGCTGGCTGCGGGCATATTTGACGATGTCGTAAACGGTGAGGAAGTAGCGCGCATAGTTCAGCCGCTCGATCAGGGCGAGCTCTTCCCCGATGCGTTTCATCACGGCGGCGGGGACGCCGGCCGGATAGCGCGTCGCGGCCCCTTCCCGGGCCAGGCGCTCGAGCTCGGCCTGCGGCCCCAGGCCGGATTCGGTCGGCTCGTCCGGATAGTTGTATTCGAGGTCGCTGAGCGAGAAGGTCAGCTCGCCGGCGAAGCGCAGCGTCTCCGCCAGCGCTTGCGGGTGGCGCCGGAAAAGCCTGGCCATTTCCTGCGGCGGCTTCAGATGGCGCTCGGCATTGGCCGCCAGCTCCAGCCCGACCTGGGAAACGGGCGTGTTGAGGCGGATCGCCGTCAGCACGTCCTGCAGCGAGCGGCGGCCGGGGCTGTGATAGAGGACGTCGTTGGTCGCCATCAGCGGCACGGCCAGCCGGTCTGCCATCGCCGCCGCCTGCTCGACGCGGAAACGGTCATGGCCGCGATAGTCGGGCGCCACGGCGAGCCGCAGCGCCGCGCCAAAGCGATCCTTAAGCAGGCTAATCATTGCGAGATTGCCATCCGGATCCGACGACAGTTCGGGCAGCACCGCCAGCGACATCAGATCCCCCCATTCGAGGAGGTCGCTCAGCTTCAGCAGCGTCGCCCCCTTCTCGTTCTCGTCGCGCAGATTGGCCTGCGTCAGCATGCGGCACAGATGCCCCCAGCCGGCGCGGTCGCGCGGATAGGCGAGGATGTCGGGGGTGCCGTCGCCGAACACCAGGCGGCAGCCGGGATGATAGGCAAGCGTCTCCACCCTGGCCTGCTGCCAGGCGCGCACGACGCCGGCCACCGTGTTGCGGTCGGCAAGCCCGATCGCGGCGAAGCCGAGGTATTTCGCCGCGACCACCAGTTCCTCCGGCTTGGAGGCGCCGCGCAGGAAGGAGAAATTCGACTGGATGCCGAATTCGGCATAGGCGGTGGCGGCGAGCGCGTTCATGCGAAGACCCCGTGCATGAACCAGCGCGGCGGCGCCTCCGACGCGCCGTAGAGGCCCTGGCGGTAGAGCCAGTAGCGGCGGCCATCGCTGTCCTCGATACGGAAATAGTCGCGGGTCGGCGCTTCCTCCTCGCCGGGAAGCCTTCGCCACCATTCCGCGGCGATGCGTTCCGGCCCTTCAGCGCGGGCGACGCGGTAGAGCGCGCGCCGCCAGCGGAAATTCATCGGCGGGCCCTCGGGCATCTCGGTGGCCGGCACCTCGATCGGCTCGGGCGAACGGAACAGGCGGATCGGCCGTTCCGGCGGATAGATGGTCACCGGCGGAACGGCGCGCTCCGGCCGCTTGAGCGGCGCGCGCCTTTGCGGCGCCTCGGAGAAGGGGACGATGGCGACGGCGCGCTCCGGCAAATGGCTCTCGACGGCAACCGGCCGCAGCACCGCGGCCTCGCCGAACCGCGCGCGGACGCGGTCGGCGAATAAAGCGATATCGGCGTCATCGTCGTTGGCCTCGCCGGTGAGATCGGCCTGCTGCATGTCGAAGGCCGCCGCCGACAGTACCGAAAGGCGTACGAGGTCGAAGCCGTAGCCGGCGTCGATGTCCTGCTCGAGTGCGGCAAGCCGCTCGTGGAACAGCCTGCGGATCAGCGATGGCTCGCGCAGCGGGCGCGAGGTGCCGACGGCGATGCGGCTGACGGCGCCGTCGACGCGGAAGAGCAGCAGAGCGAGCGCCCTCGCGCCCTCGCCGCGCCGCTCGAGGTCGCCCTTCAGCGCCGTGGCCAGCCGGCTCACCAGCCGCTCGATGTCGTCGGTCAGCACGACCGGCTCGGCCAGGTGGCGCTCGACCGAAAGCGGCGCCACCGGCAGGCGCGGCGACACCGCCTCGTCGAGGCGGCCGAGCGCCTGGTCGAGGCGCAGCAGCAAAGAGGCGCCGAAGCGGCGGGCAAGCGGGGCGCGGGGCGCCGCCATCACCGCGCCCGCCGTGCGCAGGCCGACGCTTTCCAGGCTGGCGCGCGTTTCCGGCTCGATGCGCAGTGCCGAGAGCGGCAAGGGCGCCAGCAGCGTCTCCTCCTCGCCGCCGGCGACGATGCGGTCGCCGTGAAAATGCGCCGCCGCCCAGGCGGCGCCCGGGGTCGAGGCGAGCCCGGCGCGGACATCGAAACCCTGCTCAAGGAAGCGCGACAGGATCTCGTCCTGCATGGCGCGTTCGCCGCCGAACAGATGGGTGCAGCCGGTGACGTCGAGGAACAGGCCGTCGGCGCCGTCGATCGCCACCAAAGGCGTGTAGCGGTCGCACCAGTCGGCGAGGCCCTCGAGCAGGCGGCGGTCGGCCTCTGGATCGGCCTCGACGATGTCGATCGTCGGGTGCATGGCGCGCGCGTCGGCGATGCCCATGCCGCGCTTCAGCCTGAGCGCCTCAGCCCGCTCGTCGAGGGCGGCGATGCGCTGGGCGTTCATGTCGCGGTGGCTGATCACCAGAGGCAGGTGCTGCGACGGCCGGGAACGCCAGGACCGCCCCAGACGCTGGCGCAGGATGCGGTCGGCGGCGAGATGCGGAAACCACAGCGACAGGATTCGTTGCCCGTTCTTCCTGGGTCCTTCTTTCCTCGAAAACATGTTCATCGGGGTTCCACTCCAGTGTGAATTGTCCGGGGAGCGCGGTGCGGCTCTTGCCGATGTTGACGGTGAAGGCGGGACGGCCGATCGAGCCGGCCAGCGGCCCGGCGATCGTCGCGCGGCTTGCCGAGGGCGCGGCCGACACGATGAGGCGCACGGGCGCGGCGGTCGGCTCGGCCTCGCCAGCCTGGCGCAGCAGCAACACCGGCCGGCCGGCGTCCTGGGCGCGGGCGTGCAAACGCCGCGTCGCGGTGAGGTCGAGAGGCCGCGGGCTGCCGCGGATTTCGAGGATGACGGCGGCGAGCGCCGTCATGCGGGCGGCTTCCTCGGCGATCCACAGCGCGTCGAGCAGCCTCGGCGTCTCGGAAAACAGCAATTGCTCGGGCGCGATGCCAAACAGGCTCCGAAGTCCGCCGGCATAGGGGAAGCCGGCCTCGCGGAAGATTTCCGAGGTGCCGACCCACAGCACCGGCAGTCCCGGCTGCCGCGTCAGGATCAGGCCGGCAAGCGACAGGGCAAAGCCGGCGACGGCTCCGGCGTCGCGGGTCTCGACGCCATGGATCTCGCTCAGCGCCGCCTTCGGCAGGCCGCCGCCGAGGGCGTCGTCGAGCGGCTCGATGCCGGTGCGCAGGAAGGCATCCGGCGCGGCAACGGCAAGGCCGCGCCGAACCACCGTGACATCGGCGATGTCGCGGTCATCAGGCGACGCGCCGGCCGGCGCCGCCAGGCGCTCGGGCAGCGTTCCCTCGATCTTCGCGATCTGGCGGCGCAGGGCAAAAACAGTCTCCCGCGCCACGGCGGTCATCGCCATGACGGTCAACTTTCAGCAGCATTGTTCCTGTTATGTTCCTATAGATTCCAGAGGGTGCCGGAAGAGTCAAGCAGAGTCATTGTGAATTTATTCCTCTGTCATTGTGCGCTTTCGTTTGACGCAATCCGGATGGAAAACCGCTTCACAGTTTTCCTGGAATTGCTTTAGCGCTGGCCACCGAAGGCCAGCCGGGCCGCAAGCCCGGCAAAGACGGTTCCCAGCAACAGCTGCGGCGCCCGCTGAAACCGCGTCCGTCTCGACAATGCCGCGCCGATCCGGCTGGCGGTCAGGATGACCAGGCCGTTGACGACCAGCCCGATCAGGTTGAGCACTGTTGCGAGCACCAGTATCTGCCCCGCCACGGACCCGGCCTGCGGCTGCACGAACTGCGGGAACAGCGCCAGCACGAACAGCGCCATCTTCGGGTTGAGGAGATTGGTCAACAGCCCCTGCCGGACGATGCGCGCTTGCGAGTGGCGCGCAAGGCCGGCGACCGGCGCAAGCGCTGCCCCGTCGGAGCGGAACGCTTTCCAGGCGAGATAGGCCAGATAGGCAGCGCCGGCGTAACGCACGATGTCGTAAGCGATGGGCGCGGCAAGGAACAGTTGCGACAGGCCGAAGGCAGCGGCCAGCGCATGGCAATAGGTGCCGGCGGCGATGCCGACATAGGTCGCCAGGCCAGCCGCGCGCCCCTGGCTGGCGCTGCGGGAAGCGATCAACAGCATGTCCGGCCCCGGCGTCGCGGTCAAAGCGAGGCAGGCAATGGCGAAAAGTCCAAGGGTGGAAAGGTCCGGCATGAGGAGCTCCTGATACATGGCCGGAACCGACGGATAGCCGATTCCCCGGCAGCGGCAAAGGATATGCAACGGAATTGCCGCATCATTTGCCTCGACCGGCGCGAAAGCCTATATGCCGGGATCAAAGGACAAAGAATGGCCCGCATCTACAAGACCCGCACCTGGCACGACCAGCTTTCGCCGTCGATGGAGGAAATGGAGTTCCTGGCGCTGGAGACTTACGCCCATCTGCCGGAGGATTTCCGCAAGCTGACCGGCGAGATCGTCATCCAGATCGCCGACTTCCCGACCGACGAGATCATGGACGATCTGTCGCTGGAAACGCCGTTCGACCTGCTCGGCCTGTTCGAGGGGCGCGGCATCGCCGAGCGCTGGAACCCGCAGACCGGCGAGGGCCCGAACCGCATCACGCTCTACCGCCGCGCCATCCTCGACTACTGGGCCGAGAACGAGGAGACGCTGGGCGACATCGTCACCCACGTGCTGATCCACGAGATCGGCCACCATTTCGGCCTGTCGGACGACGACATGGAGCGGATCGAGGAAGCGGCGGAGCAGACGGCCTAGGGCCTTTTCGCGAAACCGCATCGCGCCTTTCCTCTCCCCCGTCAATCGGGGAGAGGTGTCGAGCGAAGCTCGACGGAGTGGGGGTCGACCTGCCGGGCGTTGCTATTCAAGCCTGGGCGGTGTCGCGCCTTGACTGAGGCGCTGTGGTGAATTGGCGGCGCCGCCGCATTTTGAGGACCGGCTTCCCCCACTCCGTCGCTGCTTCGCAGCGCCACCTCTCCCCCCTCCGGAGGGAGAGGAAGGGTGCCGGCTGGAATCCCGCGTCTACCAATCGCTCAGCTTGGTGTCGGGCGTGTAGTCGTGGCCCTCGACATCCTTCACCACGGCCTGACCGCAGCGCATCGACTTGGTCTTCTTGTCGTAGGCGTAGGTCGGCGAGCCGAACAGGTGCCAGCCCTTGTTCAGCGCCGCCGTCACCTTGTGGCAGAAGCTGGAATCGTCGGGAGCGGACAGGAAGCGGTAGAGTTTCATGGTTCGTCTCTGTGGTGGGTGATTTCGTTTAGGACCATCATGCGCCGATGGCGGCGGCCTTCGCCAGCAGTTTCTCGGCCTGGGCGAGATGCAGCCGCTCGACCATTCTGCCATCGAGCGCGATGACGCCCTTGCCGGCATTTTCGGGAAGCGCGAAGGCCGCCTTCACCGCGCGCGCCTGCGCAAGAGCCTCGGGCGCCGGCGCGAAGGCGCGGTTCGCCGCCTCGATCTGCGCCGGATGGATCAGCGACTTGCCGTCGAAGCCCATGGCGGCGGCTTCCACGCATTCGCGGGCAAAGCCATCGGCATCGCGAAAATCATTGAAGACGCCGTCCAGCACATCGAGACCGCCGGCACGCGCGGCCAGCACCAACTGCATCAGCCAGGGCATGAGATAACGCCGGTCCGGCGTTGCCAGGACGCCGGTCTCCTTGACCAGATCGTTCGTTCCGGCAACGAAACAAGTAAACCGCGAGGCCGGGTCGCGGCCGAGTTCGGCAAGCGCGCCGATGTTGAGCAGGGCCTTCGGCGTCTCCACCATCGCCCATAGTTTCACCGTGTCCGGCGCGAAATTGTCGTCGAGCAGGTCGCCGGCCTCCAGCACCTCGCGCGGCGTGACGACTTTGGACAAAAGGATGCCGTCGGCCTCGCCTTTCGCCGCCGCCAGCACGTCGTCGATGCCCCATTCGGTTCCCAGCGCGTTGACGCGCACGATCATCTCGCAGCGCCGGTTCGGACGTTCGGTCAGGATGCCCGCCAGCTTTTCGCGCACCGCGACCTTGTCGGCGGGCGGCACGGCGTCTTCCAGGTCGATGATCACGGCATCGCAGGCAAGCGTCGCGATCTTGGCCAGCGCCCTGTCATTGGAGGCCGGGATGTAGAGCACCGAACGGCGCGGGCGGTAGGTTTGCATCCGCGATCTATGCCGCCTGTGGACAATGGAGGCAAGCCGTGCGGCGCAGCCAATCGTCGGAAGTCGGCGCCGCCCCTCATCGCCCTGCCGGGCACTTCTCCCCGTATAGTGACGGCGAGAAGGGGCTGGCCGCGGCCCTGGCGTTTTTTCTGCAACGCTGGCGATTGGCGAACTCGGCGATGACAGCGCCCCTCTCCCCGTCGTTATACGGGGAGAAGTGCCCGGCAGGGCGATGAGGGGCGGCGCCAACGTTTGGGACGGGCGCGGGGCCAGCGCAATTTGAAGCGATTTGCCCTGCACGAAATCTGCAAATCATTGCTGAAAATCTCAGGCGGCCCGCCCCGCTCTCTCCTCGCCTGCTTGCGAGACAGGCCGCATGCAAGCACGCGAAAATCCCCGTTGGTCCCTGCCCTACCGGCTGCGCAGCGATGGCTGGTGGCTCGCCCCGAAGTCGCGGCCGACCGCGACGCTGTTGCCATTCGTCCCTAGATCGCCGCCGCGCCACGCCCCGGCCAAAGCGAGGAAAACCCGCTCATGACACATCTCCTCGCGCCGGCGCCGAGCTACTGCCGGCGCTTCGGCGTCGCCGTCCTGCTGGTCGCGCTGGCGGACTTTTTCTTCTATGGCCAGCCGGCCGGCATCACGTGGTTCCTGTTCGGCATCGCGCTCGCCGCCGCGGTTGCGGCCCTCAATCCCCTGTCCCTCGCCTCCAACGACCGCTGGCTCTGGATCAGGCCGGCCGCCCTGCTCTGCGCGCTGCTGCCGCTGGTCGAGAATGTCAGTCCGCTCTCGGTCTCGGTCGCGCTGGCGGCAATGGCGGTGTTCGCGCTTTCGCTCGCCGGGCGGCTGCGCTCCAGCGTTGCCCGCATCGCCAGGCAGCTCTTGGCCTTCGTCATCGCCGCGCCGTTCCGCTTCGTGGGCGACTTCCTGCGCTGGCGCAAGGCGGCGCGGCGCCATGGCCGGCGGCGCATCCGGCTGGCGGCGATCGCCGTATGGGCGATGCCGCTCGGCCTCGGCCTCGTCTTCCTCGCCTTGTTCGGCGCCGCCAATCCGGTCATCGAATACTGGTTCTCGCTGATCGACCTTTTTGCACTCCTCAACCTGATCCAGCTGCCGCGGCTGATCTTCTGGCTCGCCGTGCTCGCCGGCGTCTGGGCCTTCCTGAGGCCGCGCCTGCCGCGCTTCCTCCGCCGTCTGCCTCGGCCGGCGCGGCCTGTTCGCGTCGAACCGGCGGCGCCGGCAAGGACGGCAATCGAGGACGTTCTCTTCGGCAAGGCGGCGATCCTGCGCGCGCTGGTCGTGTTCAACCTCCTGTTCGCGATGCAGACCGGGCTCGACGCCACCTATCTGTGGGGCGGAGTGGCGCTGCCGGACGGGCTGACCTACGCGGCTTACGCGCATCGCGGCGCCTATCCGCTGATCGTCACCGCGCTGCTTGCCGCCGGCTTCGTGCTGGCGGCGCTGAGGCCGGGCAGCGAAACCTCCGGGGATCCGCTGATCCGCCGGCTGGTCTACGCCTGGGTGGCGCAGAACATCATGCTGGTCATCTCCTCGATGCTGAGGCTCGACCTCTATATCGGCATCTATGCGCTGACCTATCTGCGCATTGCCGCCTTCGTCTGGATGGGGCTGGTGGCGGCGGGGCTGGCGCTGATCATCGCCCGCATCGCGCTCGGAAAATCCAGCGAATGGCTGCTCTCCGCCAATCTTCTGACGTTATCGGCGACGCTTTATGCGTGCTGCTACGTCAACTTCGCAGCAACGATCGCCAACTACAATGTCGACCATTCCTACGAGATGACCGGGCAAGGCGTTCCGCTGGACACGCAGTATCTGCGCTCGCTCGGCCCGGGCGCGTTGCCAGCGCTCGACCGGTTCCTCGCGCACCAGGCGAACGCGCCCGCTACCGATGAGCCCTGCCGGCGCGACCTCGCCATCGCGCACGCCGGGGACGAGGCCGCTTACCGCGCCGAACAGAAAAACTGGCGCGCCTGGAGCTTTCGCGACTGGCGGCTCATCCGCACTCTCGACAAAAGAGGCCCGCTCGTGGTTCCTCAGCCTTCGCAACCTTCCGTGCCGGGCCGCTGATCGATGCCGCATCAAATCCTCGTCGCCGATGACGATCCGCATATCCGCGAGATCATCTGCTTCGCGCTGGAAAAGGCCGGCATGAGGACGCAAGGCGTCGCCGACGGCGCGGCCGCCCTGCAGGCGGTCGAGCGCCGCGCGCCCGACCTCGTCGTGCTCGACATCGGCATGCCGGAGATGGATGGGCTGGAAGTGTGCCGGCGGCTGAGGCAGACCTCCGATGTGCCGGTGCTGTTTCTGTCGGCGCGGGATGAAGAGATCGACCGCATCCTCGGGCTGGAAATGGGCGGCGACGACTATGTGACAAAGCCGTTCAGCCCGCGCGAGCTGGTCGCCCGCGTCAACGTCATCCTGCGGCGGGCCCGCCCGGTTGCGGCCGAGACCGACGAGCGGCAGTTCGCGCATGGCCGGCTGGTGCTGACGCCGTCCAGCCACGGCGCCAGCTTCGACGGCCAGCCGCTGGCGCTCACCTCGATCGAATTCTCGATCCTGAAAGGGTTCCTCGCGCGCCCCGCGCATGTGCTTGCCCGCGAGGCGGTGATGGCCAATGCCTATGCCGCCAACATCCATGTCTCGGAGCGCACCGTCGATAGCCATATCCGCAACATCCGCGCCAAGCTGGCGGCGGCCGGCTGCACGGACGCGATCGAGACGGTACACGGCGTCGGCTTCCGGCTCGGCCGATGCGGCGGCTGAATTCCCGGGACTGGACAGGCAAGAAATGGCGGCCGCGCCTGGCCACGGTGGTGGTCGCCATCCTGATCGTGGTGATGGCGCTGCCGCTGGTCGGCCTGTTCTTCTTCCGCCTCTATGAGAACCAGCTGATCCGCCAGACCGAGGCGGAACTGATCGCGCAAGGTGCGGTGCTGGCCGCCATCTATGCCGAGGATGTGCGCGCGGCGGGGATCGCGCCGGACAAGCTTGGCGCGCCGGTGGCAATCGACGCCGAGCGGAGCGCCAGCACGAACGAGCCGTACCAGCCGCTCGAGCCGCGCCTCGACCTTGCCTCCGACACTGTGCTGCCGACGCGGCCCGCCCCGGTCGCGGCAATCGCCGATCCGGCCTTCGCGGCAATCGGCGCGGGGCTTTCCGGCATCCTCGCGGAAACGCAGAAGACGACGCTGGCCGGCTTCCGGCTGCTCGATCCAAGAGGCGTGGTCATCGCCGGGCGCGAGGAGATCGGGCAGTCGCTGGCCGATGTCGCGGAGGTGCGCGCAGCACTTGCCGGCCGCTACGCCAGCGCGCTCCGGCTGAGGATCCCCAACCAGCCGGCGCCGCCGCTCTATTCGGTCAGCCGCGGCACCAGGGTGCGGGTCTTCGTCGCCATGCCGGTCGCGGTCGAAGGCCGGATCGCCGGCGTGGTCTACCTGTCGCGGACGCCGAACAACATCGTCAAGCATCTCTATGGCGAGCGCGGCAAGGTGACGCTCGCGGCGATCGCGATTGTCGGCGGCACGCTGCTGATCGGGCTGGTCTTCCTGCGCACGGTCAGCCGGCCGATCTACGGGCTGATCGAGCGCACCAAGCGCATCGCCGCCGGCGACCGCGAAGCGATGAAACCGCTCGACCATCACGGCACGCGCGAGATGGCCGAGCTGTCCGCCGCCTTCCTCGACATGGCGCAAAAACTGCAGGCGCGGTCCGACAGCATCCAGACTTTCGCCACCCATGTCTCGCATGAGCTCAAATCGCCGCTGACGGCGATCCAGGGCGCGGCGGAACTGCTGCGCGATTCCGGCGAGGCGATGGACGAGGCCGAGCGGAAGCGGTTTTCCAACAATATCGTCACCGATGCCGGGCGGCTCAATCTGCTGGTCCGCCGCCTGCTCGAGCTGGCGCGCGTCGAAAACCTCGCGCCCAGCGGCGAAAGCACGTCGCTCGATGCGGCGCTGGCGCTGCTGCCCGCGGACACCCGGCTGACGGTCCGCGTCGAGGCCGGCGGCGGGACCGGCTTGCGCATCTCGGCCGAGAACGCGGCGATCGTGCTGGCCAATCTGATCGACAATTCGGCGCGGCATGGCGCCAGCCTGGTCTCGATTTCCGCCGCGAGCGCGGCGGAACGGGCAACCATCGTGGTCAGCGATGACGGCGCCGGCATTTCGCCGAGCAACCGCGGCAAGGTGTTCGAGCCGTTCTTCACCACGCGGCGCGAGACCGGCGGCACCGGCATGGGCCTGGGCATCGTGCTGGCCCTCCTGAAAGCGCATGATGGCACGATCAGGCTGGTTGACAGCGAGCGCGGCACGCGCTTCGAGATCAGCCTGCCTGCGGCGTGAAGGATGCCACTGGGCGGATCGGAGACAAAAGTGCGCTACGACATCGTCATCATCGGCGGGGCCATCGTCGGATCCTCGGTCGCCTACTATCTGCGCGAGGAGGGTTTTTCCGGCTCGATCGCGCTGGTCGAGCGCGATCCGCAATTTTCCCATGCGGCGACGACGCTCTCCATGGCCTCGATCCGCCAGCAATTCTCGATCCCGGAAAACATCCGCCTGTCGCAGTTCACGCTGAAACTGTTCCGGCGGCTGAAGGAGACTTTCGGCGCCGATGCCGATATCGGCTTCCGCGAGGGCGGCTATCTCATCCTCGCCGGCGAGGCCGGGCTGCCGATCCTCAAGGCCAATCATGCGGCGCAGATCGCCGAGGGCGCCGACATTCTGCTGGAGGACGCCGAGCAGCTGACGCGCCGCTTCCCCTGGCTGTCGGCCGAGGGCATTTCCGCCGGCGCCTATGGCCGCAGCGGCGAGGGCTGGTTCGACGCGCATGCGATGCTGATGCTGTTCCGCAAGGCGCTGCGCGACAAGAAGATCGATTTCATCACCGCCGATGTCACCGGCATCGCGCGGCAGGGCGACCGCGTCACCGGCGTGAGCTTCGACAATGGCGAGACGCTGGAAGCGGGCATCGTCGTCAACGCTGCCGGCCCGAATGCCGGAAAGGTCGCGGCTTTTGCCGGGCTCGTGCTGCCGGTCGAGCCGCGCAAGCGCAACGTCTTCGTCTTCGAGGCGCGCGAGAAATATGCCGACATGCCGCTGCTGGTCGATCCCAGCGGCATCTATGTGCGGCCGGAAGGCTCGGTCTACCTCACCGGCGGCGCCGAACCAGAGGAAGGCGATCATGCTCCCGATCCCGCGGATTTCGACGTCAACTGGCCGCTGTTCGAGGAGGTGATCTGGCCGACGCTGGCGACCCGCATCCCCGCCTTCGAGGCGATCAAGCCGATGCGCGCCTGGGTCGGTCATTACGACTACAACACGCTCGACCAGAACGCGGTGATCGGGCCGCATCCGGAGGTCGAGAACTTCCTCTTCGCCAACGGTTTTTCCGGCCACGGCTTGCAGCAGGCGCCGGCCGTCGGCAAGGCGCTCTCCGAGCTGATCGTGCATGGCGGCTACCGAACGGTGGATTGCTCTGCGTTCGGGTACAGCCGGGTGGCCGAAGGGCGGGCGTTCCGGGAGTTGAATGTGATTTAGTGTTGAAGTTTCTCTTCGACGCTGGCGGGACAGCGCCCCCCTCTGTCCTGCCGGACATCTCCCCCACGAGGGGGGAGATTAGCAGCTTCGCCGAACGTGCCATTCCTGCAACGTTGGTGATTGGCGAAAGCCGGCGCGACATCTGATCTCCCCCCATGTGGGGGAGATGCCCGGTAGGGCAGACGGGGCGCGAAGGATCGCGACGCTTGCCGGTCTCAAGCAGGACTTCAGGGTCGCCAGCCGGATCAGCCCTTGCGGGAGAACCAGAAGGCGTCCGGCATGCGCGCCATGCCGATGCGCTCGTAGAAGCCGACGGCGTCGGGCATCGAGATCAGGCTGATGGCGACTGCGGGACCGAGCTGGCGGCGCGCCTCGTCCATCAGACCCTTGCCGACGCCGAGCCCTTGCGCGGATCGGGAAACGGCAAGCTCGGAAATGTAGCAGACCCAGGCAAAGTCGGTGACGCCGCGCGCGACGCCGATCAGCGGCTTGCCCTCTGTGTCGAGGCGCGCCGACAGCACCAGGTTGGCGTTGCCGAGCATGGTCGTCAGCCGGGCCTCGTCGTCGACGGGGCGCGTCTCGCCGAGGCCGGATTCCACCAGCACGCGGCGGAACTCGGCGACGCCGACCGCCGGCTCGCTGGCATAGAGGACGCGGGATGGTTCGGTCATGGGCGCCAGACTGCACCAAGGGGCCAGGATTTCGAAGTCTTTTCTGACCGCCGATCCGCGCACGAACAGTTGCCTTTCATTTGCCGCCGGCTTTGTGTAAACCGTGCGCCAGCAAATCCCCCGCAACGAAAAACGGGCAAAAGCCAATGGACAAATTCACCAAGCTGACCGGCGTCGCCGCGCCGATGCCGATCGTCAACATCGACACCGACATGATCATCCCCAAGGATTATCTGAAGACGATCAAGCGCACCGGGCTCGGCACCGGCCTGTTCGCCGAGATGCGCTACAAGGAGGACGGCTCGGAAAACCCCGACTTCGTGCTCAACAAGCCGGCCTATCGCAAGGCGCAGATCCTGGTCGCCGGCGACAATTTCGGCTGCGGCTCGAGCCGCGAGCACGCGCCGTGGGCGCTGCTCGATTTCGGCATTCGCTGCGTCATTTCGACCTCGTTCGCCGACATCTTCTACAACAACTGCTTCAAGAACGGCATCCTGCCGATCACCGTCAGCCCGGAAGACCTGGACAAGCTGATGGACGACGCCTCGCGCGGCTCCAACGCCACGCTGTCGGTCGATCTCGAGGCCAAGGAAATCCGCGGGCCGGATGGCGGCGTGGTCACGTTCGACCTCGACGACTTCAAGCGTCACTGCCTGCTCAATGGGCTGGACGACATCGGCCTGACCATGGAGAAGGCCGGCGCCATCGCCTCGTTCGAACAGAAGAACGCCGCGCAGCGCCCCTGGGCCTGATCGTCAATATCTGAATGCTTAAGCCCGGCCACGACAGGCCGGGTTCGTGCTGCGGCTGAACGGAGGGACAGTCATGACACGCTCGCTTCTGGCCGGCGCCTGCGCGCTGGCGCTGATCCTGCTGCCGATGGCGGGCGCGCATGCCCAGACCGACCCGGTGCTGGTGCCGGCCGACGATGCGTCCGGCGGCGCCGCCGACCAGGGCGCGTCGAGCACCACCGATGCGGCGCCGGCCGACGACGACAAGCAGGCGCCGATCCCGTTCGAGGGCGGCCAGTTCACCATCACCCAGCAGGAGGAGTATGGCGAGAAGGTGCTGGCCTATGACGGCAAGCAGCTCGCTGACAATTACGACGTCTTCTTCGACAAGATTGTCGAGGTCGGCGGCGTCAAGATCGCACTGTTCGATGTCGGCGATGGCGGCAATCAATGCGGGCCGGCGAGCGTCATCGCCTGGAAGCCGGAAGGCGGCGAGATCCAGACCACCACCGTCGAACAGGACGAATGCGGCGCGCCGCCGGCCGCGGTCTCCGACAGCGCCATCTACTATGTGCCCTTCCTGCTACCGGGAGAGACGAGAGCGGCGCTGCAATGGTCGCCGACCGAAGGGCTGACCACCTCCGGCAACCTCACCTACACGCCGGAATCCGGCACCGACTGGAAGGATGTCGACCCGTCGAAATATGACAACATCATCGACGCCTTCCACAACGAGGCCGTCTACAAGGCGGCGCAGGCGGTGCTCGGCGACACCATGCCCGACATGGCGACCAGCCTGCTGGTCGGCGGCGGCACCGAAAAGACCGCATCCGGCGCCTTCTACGCCACCGGCTGCGTGCCGCACGATTGCGGCGGCAATGACGGCTTCATGGCGGTCGACCCGGTCAAGCACATGGTCTATTTCGCCCGCCGCGGCGACAATGGCGAGCCCGATGCTCGGCCGCCGCTGAAGGATTGGCCGGCGGATATCAAGAAAGCATATGACGACGCGCAGGGGTCGGGGAATTAGGTTCTTGCCAGACGGCGCGTGAGCGCCTTCTGCTTCGCCGCGATCCTTCGCGCCCCCCTCTGTCCTGCCGGACATCTCCCCCACGAGGGGGGAGATTGGCTGTTTCGGCGCCCCGCTTGTTTTGCAACGCTGGTGATTGGCGAAAACCGGCGTGACATCTGATCTCCCCCCAAGCGGGGGAGATGGCCGGCAGGCCAGAGGGGGGCGCTGGCCCGCCAGCATCAAATGTCTTTGCACCGCCAACGTGCATCCCTTGGCCTATGGCCAGACGCCACCTTTCCCCTCAGGATAACCGCAACAACTGCGAGGTTTGCATGCGCACACTCATCTCCACCGGCTCGCCCTTCGAGAAAACCGCCGGCTATTCGCGCGCCGTGGTGCAGGGCGACTGGTGCTTCGTCTCGGGAACCACCGGCTATGACTATGCCACCATGACCATGCCCGACACGGTCGAGGCGCAGACGCGCAATTGCCTCGCCACCATTGCCAAAGCCCTGGCCGACGGAGGCTTCGAGATGGCCGATGTGGTGCGGGCGCATTACTACATCACCGACCAGGCCTATGTTGACGTGGTGTTCCCGATCCTCGGCGAGGCGTTCGGTGATATCCGGCCGGCGGCGACGATGATCGTCTGCCAGCTCAACAAGCCGGAGATGAAGATCGAGATCGAAGTGACCGCGCTCAAGCGCACGGCCTGATGCAGGTCGCGCAAGACCCGGGGCGCCGGCTTGCACAAAGCGAGGATCAGCCGATGGTGAAGGTCAAGCGCGTCGTCGCCAACATCGCCACGCAGGACACCGCCGCTGCGCAGCATTTCTATCAGGACGTGCTCGGGCTCGATGTTTTGATGGATCAGGGCTGGATCGTCACCAGCGGCTCGGCCGAGACGATGACGGTGCAGATCAGCTTCATGACCGAGGGCGGCTCCGGCACGCCGGTGCCTGATCTTTCGATCGAGGTCGACGACGTCGACGAGGCGCTTGCGGCCATGCGCAAGGCCGGCTTCGCCATCGAATACGGCCCGGCCGACGAGCCCTGGGGCGTGCGGCGCTTCTTTGTGCGCGACCCGTTCGGTCGGCTGGTGAATGTCCTTTCGCACCGGTAGGCGCGCCGCTATTCCAGCTTGGGTTTCTCGCCCCACACAGTGGGCTATGGCATGCACGCATTTCCAAGCGGCTGGTTTTTGCGATAGCGTGCATGGCAGCTTGGCGCATGGATTGTCTAATGTAGCGCTGGTCGACCCCCACTCCGTCTCGGCTTCGCCGAGCCACCTCTCCCCCCGATCGACGGGGTAGAGGAAAGACGCCAGGCCTTTTGCCGTCAACGCTCGTCCAGCAATGCTCCCTTCCTTTCCCTCCGGAGGGGGGAAAGGTGGCGCTGCGAAGCAGCGACGTGTGCATTCCCTAGACGTGGGGAGAGGTGGCTCGGCGAAGCCGAGGCGGAGCGGGGGCAGCACCCTACGAAGACCCCCTCTCCGTCCGCTTCTCGGCCACCTCTCCCCCGCCTCTGGCGGGGGCGAGGAACCCAGTTCCTGCAGGGCCGGCAGGTGCAAGGGGCGTCGCGGCCTTCTGCATCCCCTTGCGTACGGACCACTTGGCGTTTAGCAAGGCCGCGGTTTCTCCAAACACTATCGGGACGGTTCTCCATGGCTTCGAAAAATCTCCTCCTGCTCGCCGGCGACGGCATCGGCCCCGAGGCCATGGCCGAGGTGAAGAAGCTGATCGCGGCCATGAACGAAAAACTCGGCAGCGGTTTTGCCACCGACGAGGGGCTGGTCGGCGGCTGCGCCTACGACGCGCATGGCGCGGCGATCTCGGATGCCGACATGGAAAAGGCGATGGCAGCGGATGCCGTGCTGTTCGGAGCCGTCGGCGGGCCGAAGTGGGACAAGGTGCCTTACGAAGTGCGCCCCGAGGCCGGGCTCTTGCGCCTGCGCAAGGACATGGAGCTGTTCGCCAATCTGCGTCCAGCGATCTGCTACCCTGCGCTCGCCGCGTCCTCCTCGCTGAAGCAGGAGGTGGTCGAGGGCCTCGACATCCTGATCGTGCGCGAGCTCACCGGCGGCGTCTATTTCGGCGAGCCGAAGCAGATCATCGATCTCGGCAACGGCCAGAAGCGCGGCATCGACACGCAGGTCTACGACACGTTCGAGATCGAGCGCATCTCCGGCGTCGCCTTCGAGCTGGCCCGCACGCGCAAGAACCACGTCACCTCGATGGAAAAGCGCAACGTCATGAAATCCGGCGTGCTGTGGAACGAGGTGGTCAGCCAGACGCATCAGGCAAGATTTTCAGACGTCAAGCTCGACCATATGCTGGCCGACGCCGGCGGCATGCAGCTGGTGCGCTGGCCGAAGCAGTTCGACGTCATCGTCACCGACAATCTGTTCGGCGACATGCTTTCCGACATCGCCGCCATGCTCACCGGCTCGATCGGCATGCTGCCGTCGGCCTCGCTCGGCGCGCCTGACGTCAAGACTAAGAAGCGCAAGGCGCTCTACGAGCCGGTGCACGGCTCGGCGCCCGACATCGCCGGCAAGGGCATCGCCAACCCGATCGCCATGATCGCATCCTTCGCCATGTGCCTGCGCTATTCCTTCGGCATGGTGGCCGAAGCCGACAAGCTCGAAGCGGCGATTGCCGCCGTGCTCGACGACGGCCTGCGCACCAAGGACGTCATGTCCGAAGGCATGACCGAGGTCGGCACGGTGCAAATGGGCGACGCCATCATCGCCAAGTTCCTGGGCTGATCCCATGGCGGTCGACGTCCGCTGGGCGACGACTGAAGACGCGGCGGCGCTCGCCACCATCCTTTGCGAGATGGCGGCGCATTACCGGCAGACGCAGCTCGATCACGACCGGGCGCTGGCTGCGGCGCGGCAGTGGCTCACCGATGAAAGCCCGGCCTACCCGCATTTCGCGCTCGCTTTCGCCGGCTGCGAGGTTGCCGGCCTGGCTTCGGTGGCGATCGCGCATCCCGGCATCGATCTCGAACGGCTGATGTTCCTGAAGGATCTTTTCGTGCGCGAAGGCGCCCGCAACCAGGGCGCCGGCCGCGCGCTGATCGCGTTTCTCGCCGGTCATTGCCTGAGCCACGGCATCGGCCGCATCGACCTGACCACCGAGGACTGGAACGACGGCGCGCGGCGCTTCTACACGCAGCTCGGTGCCGAGCGCCACGGCCAGAAGATTTTTCTCCGGTTGTCGGGCGAGGCGCTGAAGACGGCCGCTAAATCCTGACGCCCTGCGGCACCGGGCCCCACTGGTTCTCGCGGGTTTGCGTCGGGATCAGCGCGAAGACCAGCGTCGCGAGGCCGCCAATCGTCGGGATGAAGCAGAGGATGGCGAGCCAGCCGGTGAGGCCGATGTCGTGCAGGCGGCGCACGATCAGGCCGATCCAGGGCGGGATCGACGCAAGGATGAACAGGCCGCAAAGGCCGACCGTCATCGCCGGCATTTCCTGGCCGGGCTCGAGATCGCCGATCGCCGCGTCGGCGGCGAGGCCGATGGCGACGACCGCGATGACGCTGATGGTCCAGAACAGGCAGAAGGCCCAGAATTCCTTGCGGCGGGCGCGGTCGGCGAAGTTGAAATAGTTTCGCGTCACCCCCCGCCAGAAATAGTCCCACAGACCGGTGGACTGAGCTGGGCCTGCGTCGGCCGCGCGGCCGAAATGCTGTGCGGCCGCCGGCCTGAGGGCGGCTTGCTGCGGCGGCGCGGCGGTTGGGGCGGTGGCGCCTGGGGAGGCCGAGGCCTGTGGACGGACCGAGTAGACGTTGCGCGCCTGGCCGCGATCCGGCTGGAACTCGACCACAGCGCCCTTGGTCAGCGAGGTCTCGCGGCGCATGTCCTCGCGCGCGAAGCTGTAGCGGTTCCCGTCGGCTCCGGTGAGGAAACCAAAACCCTGGTCCTCGTCATAGTGCAGAATTTCGCCGCGCATGGCCTTGCCCCCAAAGTTGCGCCTTGCCCAGACTGTTCAAAGTCGACGCGGATCGCAAGAGGCATGCCGGACATGGTGAGCAATCGTTTCAGGTCTGCCCCCCGTTCCTTTGCCTATCCGAGGTGGGCGCCGCCCCTCACCTGCCTGCCGGCATCCTCTCCCCGTATTGTGACGGGGAGAGGGGCGCTGCCATCGCCGATTTCGCCAATCGCCATCGCAGGATGGGCGCCAAGATCGCGGCCAACCTTCTTCTCCCCGTCACTATACGGGGAGAAGTGCCCGGCAGGGCGATGAGGGGCGGCGCCGACTTCGGCAATTGGTGCGATTGCATCAACGAATCGCTGGATGGGCCCACGGACCACTGAATCCGGAGACGCTCAGCCCGGCCACTTCTTCGGCTTCTTGTGCTTTGCCGGCGCGTCGGACCTTGGCTTGTCGAATTTCGGCTTGCCGGGCTTTTTCGCCCAGGGCTTGGTCTCCGTCGCGCCGGTGCGTTCGGGCTGCGCGCGTTTTTCGAATTTCGGCTTGTGAGCACCTTGGGGCGCGTTCGCCTCGAAGGGCCGCTTGCCGCGATGCGGCTTCTTGTCGGGCCTCGGTGGCTGGTAGCCGGCCCGCGACAGGTCGGGCGTGCCGTCGAGCCGCTTCACCGCGATGTTGTTCTGCAATTTGCGGTCGGGGCCAATAGCGGCGAGGAAACGGTCGGCCCAGTCAGCGGCGATCTGCACGAAGGTCTCTTCCGGCTGCATCTTGATGGCGCCGATTTCGCGCTTCGAGATATTGCCGGTGCGGCACAGCATCGGGATCAGCCAGCGCGGCTCGGCATTCTGCCGGCGGCCGACCGACAGCGAGAACCAGACGCTGTCGCCGAAATCGTCGCGGCGGCTGGGCTGCTCGTCGCGCCGCGCCGGCCTGTCGCCCGATGGCGTGAAGGGCGCAACGTCGAGCAGGTCTTCCGGCGCCGAGCGGCTGCCGCGGCAGAGCCGCACGAAGGCGGCGGCGACGCGTTCGGCGCCGTGGCGCTCGAGCAGGGTTTCGACGAAACCGCGTTCGTCGTCGCTCACCGGCTCGCCGAAGGCCGGGTCGGCGAGGATGCGCTCGTCGTCGCGGCGCAACACCTCGTCGGCCGAGGGCGGGCTCGCCCAGGTCGCGGTCAGGCCGGCATTGTTGAGCAGGCGCTCGGTGCGCCTGCGGGCGTTGTTCGGCACGATCAGCGCGCTGACGCCTTTCCGCCCGGCCCGTCCGGTGCGGCCGCTGCGGTGCAGCAGCGTTTCAGGGTTGGTCGGCAGGTCGGCATGGATGACCAGGTCGAGATTGGGCAGATCGATGCCTCGCGCCGCCACGTCGGTGGCGATGCAGACTTTTGCGCGGCCGTCGCGCATCGCCTGCAGCGCGTGGCTGCGCTCGTTCTGGCTGAGCTCGCCGGACAGCGCCACGACGGCGAAATTGCGGTTGTTGAAGCGCGCGGTGAGGTGGTTGACGGCGGCGCGGGTGTTGCAGAACACCATGGCGTTGGTCGCCTCGTAATAGCGCAGCACGTTGATGATGGCGTTCTCGCGGTCGGCGGGTGCCACGGAGAGCGCCCGGTATTCGATGTCGAGATGCTGCTTTGCCTCGCCGCCGGCGGAAATGCGCACGGCATCGCGCTGGTAGCTCTTCGCCAGCGTCGCGATCGAGCGCGGAACGGTGGCGGAAAACATCAGCGTGCGGC
Organism: Mesorhizobium sp. M4B.F.Ca.ET.143.01.1.1; assembly: GCF_004792275.1. Lineage (NCBI taxonomy): Bacteria > Pseudomonadati > Pseudomonadota > Alphaproteobacteria > Hyphomicrobiales > Phyllobacteriaceae > Mesorhizobium > Mesorhizobium sp. M4B.F.Ca.ET.143.01.1.1. The sequence goes on along the minus strand of NZ_SRSR01000006.1, from coordinate 360,191 downwards.
GCTCGGCGGGCGCTGCGTCGAGGATGAATTCGAGGTCCTCGCGAAAACCGAGATCGAGCATCTCGTCGGCCTCGTCCAGCACCACCGCCCTGAGCGCCGACATGTCGAGCGCGCCGCGGGTGATGTGGTCGCGCAGTCGGCCCGGCGTACCGACGACGATGTCGGCGCCGCGCTCTAGCGCCCGCCGCTCGCTGCGCATGTCCATGCCGCCGACGCAGGAGGCTATCTGCGCCCCGGTCAGCTCATAGAGCCATTCGAGCTCGCGCCGCACCTGCAGCGCCAGCTCGCGCGTCGGTGCCACCACCAGGCCGAGCGGCGCGCCGGCATCGGTGAAGCGCTCCGCGCCGCCAAGCAGGGTCGGCGCCAAGGCAAGGCCGAAGGCGACCGTCTTGCCGGAACCGGTCTGGGCCGAGACCAGCGCGTCGGCCGCGCCGAGCTCGGTCGCCAGCACCGCCTGCTGCACCGGCGTCAGCGCGGTATAGCCGCGTTTTTCCAGCGCCTCTGCAAGCGCAGGCACGATCGTTTCGAAACTGGACATTTTTCTCTTTCGGAATTCGGGGTTTTGTGCCCGTCGTGGAGCACAAGGCCGGCATGCGCCGGGCAAACGGTATTTGGGCGTTCCTACTTCCTGCGGCCGCCATTGTACAGGGCAGTGCGCAGCGCGGCGATTGGCGAAACCGCTGGCGAGAGCGCCCCTCCCCCCGTCACTATACGGGGAGACGATGCCGGCAGGCAGGCGAGGGGCAGCGCCAACGCTGAGTAGGGAAAGGGGCGAGGCGCCGGGCCCCTTACTTCCGGACGAGCCAGCTCGAAGTCAGCGCCGCCCCTCATCCGCCCTTCGGGCACCTTCTCCCCGGAAAGTGACGGGGAGAAGGGAGAGCGCTGCCGCCAATTGACTCTTTTACCAAACCGCGTAAAAGCCCGCTTCGAACGGGATTGTCTTCGATGCGCGGCCTTCTGATGGCTCTTCTTGCCTTCGATGCCCCCAGCCACGATGCTCAGCATCGGGCCGGGCGCCTCGGCGCGCCTGCCCGTTCCAGCAAAACTACGGCCAAAACCACCACCAAAACGGTGTGATTCCCTTGGCCTAACCACCCTCTCCCGGGTTCGGCCCGGGGGACAGAACCCGCATGAGGCCGGCGGGTTTTCTCCAACAACCAAGCGGAGAGGGACAGGAGATCTTTATGAGTTTCAAGGTTGCGGTAGTCGGCGCCACGGGCAATGTGGGCCGCGAAATGCTCAACATTCTGGACGAGCGCGGCTTTCCGGTAAGCGAAGTCGTGGCGCTGGCCTCGCGGCGCAGCCAGGGCACCGAAGTGTCCTTCGGCGACCGCACGCTGAAGGTCAAGGCGCTCGACACCTACGACTTTTCCGACACCGACCTCTGCATCATGTCGGCCGGCGGCAACGTCTCCAAGGAATGGTCGCCGAAGATCGGCAAGCAGGGCTGCGTCGTCATCGATAATTCGTCTGCCTTCCGCTACGACCCGGAGGTGCCGCTGATCGTGCCGGAAGTGAACCCGGACGCGGTCGAGCAGTTCTCGCGCAAGAACATCATCGCCAATCCGAACTGCTCGACGGCGCAGCTGGTGGTGGCGATGAAGCCGCTACATGACGCGGCGACCATCAAGCGCATCGTCGTGGCCACCTACCAGTCGGTGTCCGGCGCCGGCAAGGAAGGCATGGACGAGCTGTTCACGCAGACCCGGGCGGTCTTCGTCGCCGATCAGGTCGACGTCAAGAAGTTCACCAAGCGCATCGCCTTCAACGTCATTCCGCATATCGACGTCTTCCTCGACGACGGCTTCACCAAGGAAGAGTGGAAGATGGTGGCCGAGACCAAGAAGATGCTCGACCCCAAGATCAAGCTGACGGCGACCTGCGTGCGCGTGCCGGTGTTCATCGGCCATTCGGAAGCGGTCAACATCGAGTTCGAGAAGCCGATCACGGCGGACGAGGCGCGCGAGATCCTGCGCGAGGCGCCCGGCTGCCAGGTCTTGGACAAGCGCGAGAACGGTGGCTACATCACGCCGCTGGAATCGGCCGGCGAGGACGCCACCTTCATCTCGCGCATCCGCGAGGATTCGACCATCGACAACGGCCTGTCGATGTGGATCGTCTCCGACAATCTGCGCAAGGGCGCGGCGCTCAACGCGGTGCAGATCGCCGAGCTTTTGGTCGAGCGCGGCCTGATCCAGCCGAAGAAGAAGGCGGCCTGACGGCTGGTTTGTTTTCGCTCACGGGCCGCACCGCCGCTGCCGCGGCTGGCCCTGCGCGGGCGCGCCGGACGACCGGCGGCCCGCGGTCGCGGGCTCGGCCTGCGGCCGGTTGATTATCGCTCACGGGCCGCACCGCCGCTGCCGCGGCTGGCCCTCCGCGGGGGCGCCGGACGACCCGGCGGCCCGCAGTCGCGGGCTGGGCCTTCGGCCGGGTAGCTTCCTTCTCCCCGTTCACGGGGAGAAGGTCCCGGCAGGGGGATGAGGGGCGGCACCGGCATCTCAAGCAGGCGGCGGAGAGCCGGCATCACAACCGATTTTGCTCCGCCAATTCCATCAACATCGCCATCGCCTCCTCCGCCCGATCCGCCGGGACGAACAGATGGTCGTGGTAAAAGGCCGAGACCGGATTGACGCCCATGCCGGCCGAGGCCAGGCGCGCGGTGATGGCGGCGAGGAAGCCGACGGCTTCCAGCGAGGAATGGATGTTCAGCGTGATCATCCGGCAGCGGAAGATGCCGTCGACGCCGGCCGCTCTCGCCTGGTCCTCCTTCACGATCAGCGTAAGGCCTTCCTGCTCGCGAAAGCTCATGACCGGATCGAGGCCTTCCGGCATGGCCGCGCCCGGCGCCAGCGTTGCGAAGACGTGGACATCGGGAAGCAGGTGCGGCGTCATCGACGCCAACAATCTTTGCAGATCGGTTTCGCCGGTCATCTTTCCTCCCTCGGGCGGCGCGCGGTCGCCAGTCTCGCGGGTCCACCCTCGTCATTAGACCGGCCGGATGAGCACCGGTAGTGCCAACCCGGGCGACACGGAAATGTCGCTGGCGGCCGAGCTTGCCTTGCCGGTGCATAGCACAATAGGGCATCGGGATCGCAACCGGTCCGTCTGGGGGTTTTGATGATCGTCCGCCCGCGTCCGCGCTTCCTGCATCTGTTCTTCATCATGCGCGGCTCGGTAGTGCCGCGCATCTTGCCGCAGATCTTCGGCTTTGCCGCCTATGGCGCGCTTGTGCTGCTGGTCGTAAGAGCCCTCAAGCTCGACTTCGGCAATGCCGGCACCGCACCCTTCGCCCTGCTCGGCGTGGCGCTGTCGATCTATCTCGGCTTCCGCAACAACGCCGCCTACGACCGCTGGTGGGAGGCGCGCAAGCTGTGGGGCCAGCTCGTCTTCGACATCCGCAACCTGGCGCGCGCCTCGACCGGCCTGATCGATGACCGGGCCGACCTGCGCGGCCTGTTGATGGAGGCGATCGCGTTCTGCCATTTCCTGCGCGGGTCGCTCAGGCGGGTGGACGCTGCGCCGGACGCGCGCGGCTTCATCGGCGATGAGGTCGAAGCGGTGGCCAAGGCCGTCAATTCCCCCGACGCCATGCTGCGCCGCATGGGCGCGCGCGTTGCCGGGCTGCGCAAGTCCGGCGCCATCGATACGATCGGCTACCGCATCCTCGACGAGCGCCTGTCGGAGATCGCCTCGGCGCAGGCCGGCTGCGAGCGCATCGCCGGAACGCCGCTGCCCTTCGCCTACACGCTGCTCCTGCAGCGCACCGCCTACGTCTTCTGCCTGCTGCTGCCGTTCGGGCTGGCCGCGCCCGCCGGCTGGGCGACGCCGCTGTTCACGGCGCTGATCGCCTACACCTTCTTCGGCCTCGACGCGCTGTCGGAAGAGCTCGAGGATCCGTTCGGCACCCAGCCCAACGACCTTGCGCTCGATGGCCTTTGCCGCGTCTGCGAAATCTCGGTGTTCGAGGCGCTCGGCGAGCCGGCGCCGAAGATGATCCCGGCCGAACGTTTCTACTTCTCCTGAGGCCACCAGGAGCCTTGCCGTCCGGTTTGCGAGCCGGATGGGGCGCTGCCCGCGCTCCCCTCGATACCGCGCCGCTTGACTCGGCCGGCGGCCTCTCGTATGGAACCAAAAGGTTATATAACCATCTGGTTCAATAAACATGACGACGGATAGCCTCAGCCTGACCCTCGCGGCGCTTGCCGACCCGACCCGGCGCGCCATCCTGGCGCGGCTGGCGCTCGGCGAGGCCTCGGTCACGCAGCTGGCCGAGCCGTTTGCCATGAGCTTTCCGGCGGTGTCGAAGCACCTCAAGGTGCTCGAGCGCGCTGGCCTGGTGGCGCGCGGCCGCGACGCCCAGTTTCGGCCGCGCCGCTTGCAGCCGGAACCATTGCGCGAGATCGACGAATGGCTGGAGTCCTATCGCGCGCTGTGGGACGCCCGCTTCGACCGGCTGGAGACCTATCTGCAGGGTCTGCAGGCCGGAGAGCCCGGCGGAGGCCGAAATTGAAGCCGGCTAACCAGTTTGCGCTCGACGCGCGGCAGCACAATCCAGAGAGGGAAACGTGACGGATCAGAGCATCGACACACCAGCCGATGACCCGGTGATCATCATCACCCGGACCTTCGATGCGCCTCGCGCGCTGATGTTCAAGCTGTTCACCGATCCATACCATCTGGTGCGGTTCTGGGGACCGGAAGGCTCGACCTATCCGGTCTGCGAGATGGATGTGCGGCCGGGCGGGCAATTCCGCCTGACCATGCGCTTTGCCGACGGCAGCGAGTATCCGACCAACAGCGTCTATCTGGAAATCGCTCCGCCGGAGCGGATCGTCTATCGCGACGCGCCACTCGACCGCGGCCAGTGGCAGGACACTCTGCCGCCGCCCAACATGGTGACGACCATCCTGTTCGAGGATGCCGGCGGCAAGACGCGGATCGTCGCCAACATCCGCGCCAATTCGATCGCTGCCCGCGACATGGCGGTGAAGATGGGCTTCGGCCAGATGGTCATGGCGAGCTACGCGCGGCTGGAAGCCTATCTCAAGACACTCTGAACGAGGGTGTGATCACGCGCGCCCGCGCGCCGTTTGCGAAAAAGATACCGGGACGTGTCGGATCGTCGACCTGTCCGGCGTCCTTGGTTCGAGCCCTGGCAAGGATGGCCAGCGCCCAGGATACCAGGAGGAAACGTCAATGATCATTACGCAAACCGCGCCCGTCTCGTCGGGCGCCCTGTGGACCGGCCGCGCGCTCAGCGCCATCATCGTGCTGTTCATGATCTTCGACGGCGTCATCAAGCTGCCGCCCATGGATATCGTCACCCAGACCATGACGCAGCTCGGCTGGCCAGCCGATCCCAATTCCGCGCGCCTGCTCGGCGTCATCGGGCTGGTCTCGACCGCGCTCTATGCGCTGCCGCGCACTTCGGTGCTCGGGGCCATCCTGCTCACCGCCTATATGGGTAGCGCCATCGCCACCCATGTGCGCATCGGCAGCCCACTGTTCTCGCACATACTGTTCGGCGTCTATCTCGGCATCATCCTGTGGGGCGGTCTGTTGCTGCGCGACCCGAGGGTGCGCGCCCTGCTTTCGTTCACCCGCTAAGCCATTGGAAGGATAGGCACAATGCTTACAGCCGTCGTCATCATCCTGGTCATAATCGCCGCCGTGCTCATCTATGCCGCGACCCGGCCGAACGATTTCGTCGTCAGCCGCTCGGCCAGCATCGCGGCGCCGTCGGAAGCGATCTTTCCACTGATCAACGACTTCAGGCGCTGGCCCGAATGGTCGCCTTACGAAAAACTCGACCCGGACATGAAGCGCACGCTGTCCGGCGCCGAAAGCGGCAAGGGCGCCGCCTATGCCTGGGAAGGCAACGGCAAGGCAGGCGTCGGGCGGATGGAGATCACCAGCTCGGTTCCGTCGTCGCTGGTGGCGCTGAAGCTCGATTTCGAGAAGCCGTTTCGGGCCAGCAACAGAGTCGACTTCACCCTGACGCCGTCCGGCGAAACCACGACGGTCACCTGGGCGATGCGCGGCGGCCGGCCGTTCGTCGCCAAGCTGATGGGCCTGTTCATGAATTTCGACACGCTGATCGGCAAGGATTTCGAGACCGGGCTCGGCAATCTGAAGCGCGCGACCGAACCGTAAAACGACAATAATTTCAATGATATCCAGGTGAGGTGAGGAGCCCTGCGCCGGCGCTGGCATCGGCAATCTTCGATGTCCTCGGGATCAAATTAGCCGTCCGAGAGTTAACGGCATGGCGGCGAGGACGGCGTGTGAGAGGAACGACAATGAAGAAAGCGATGATCATCCTGGCGTTGGCGACGGCACTCGGTGCCTGCTCGCAGACGGAAAAGGGTGCCGCAGTCGGCGGCCTGGGCGGCGCGGCCGTAGGTGCCGCCGTGGCAAATGACCCGGTGGAAGGCGCTGTGGTCGGTGGTGCCGTCGGCGCCGTCGCGGGCGCGCTGATCGGTCGTGCCAGCGAACCGGACCGCTGCCGCTACCGCGATCGCTACGGGCGCGTCTACATCGCCCGTTGCCCGCAAGGCTACTGATTCCTTCCGGGACGCCTGAAACAAGAACGGCGGGCAAAGCCCGCCGTTTTCGTTAACCGATTCGGGCCGGATTACTCGGCCGTGGCGGCTTCCGCCTCGGCCGGCGCGGCGGCTGCCGCGGCAACAGCGGCGGCGGCATCTTCCTGCGCCTTCTTCAGCAGGGCGGCGCGCTCCTGCGCCTTCTTGCCCGGCTCGGCCTTCTGCGGGTTCGAGCGGGCCGGACGCTTGGCAAGGCCGGCCTCGTCGAGGAAGCGCAGAACGCGGTCGGTCGGCTGGGCGCCGTGCGAGAGCCAGTGCTTAACGCGCTCGGCATCAACCTTGACGCGCTCGCCGTCCTTCGGCAGCAGCGGGTTCCACGAGCCGAGCGACTCGATGAAACGGCCGTCGCGCGGCGAACGCGCGTCGGCGACGACGACGTGGTAGTAAGGACGCTTCTTCGAGCCCGCGCGGGCCAGTCTGATCTTCAGTGCCATTGTTTTCTCCTAAAAAGCTCTGATTTCGTTTGATGGTCTGGGTTGGGTTTCAACCGGTTTTCGTCACGCCGTTGGATGCGGCGATCTGTTCGTGATGACGGATCACTTCGCGGACGACGAAGTTGAGGAATTTTTCCGCGAAATCGGGGTCGAGATGCGCATCCTTCGCCAGTTGGCGAAGGCGGGCGATCTGCTGCTGCTCGCGCGCCGGATCGGCCGGCGGCAGGCCATGCTCGGCCTTCAGCACGCCCACCGCCTTGGTGCAGCGGAAGCGCTCGGCCAGCATGTGGATGAGGGCCGCGTCGATATTGTCGATCGATGCGCGGTAGCCGGCCAGGATGTTGCGAGCGTCGGCCATGTCCTTGTCTTCGTTCATGGTGCCCTCACTTCTTCTTGCCAAGGCCCGGCAGGCCGCCGCCACCGAGGCCCGGAAGGCCAGGCAGCTTCATGCCGCCGGGAAGACCAGGCAGACCGCCGCCGGGAAGACCGCCGGGCAACCCGCCCGGCAAACCTTTGCCGAGACCGGCCGCCTGCGCCTGCTTCTGCAAGGCTTCGAGCTGCTTGGGATCCATCTTGGAGAGGTCCGGCATACCGCCGCCCATTAGGCCTCCGGGGCCGCCCGGCATCATGCCGCCAAGGCCCATTTTCGAGGCGAGGCCGCCCATCATGCCGCGCATCAGGCCACCGCCTTTGCCCTTGCCGCCCATCGCCTTCATCATGTCGGCCATGCCGCGATGCATCTTCAACAGCTTGTTGATCTCGGCCGCGTCGGTGCCGGAGCCGGCGGCGATGCGCTTCTTGCGCGAGTGCTTGAGGATGTCTGGATTGGCGCGCTCGGCCTTGGTCATCGAGGAGATGATGGCGAGCTGCCGGCCGAACATCCTGTCGTCGAGGCCGGCCGCGGCCATCTGGTCCTTCATCTTGCCCATGCCGGGCATCATGCCCATGATGCCGCCCATGCCGCCCATTTTCGACATCTGCTGAAGCTGCTGGGCCAGGTCGTTGAGGTCGAACTTGCCCGACTGCATCTTCCTGGCCATCGCCGCCGCCTGCTCGGCGTCGATGTTCTCGGCGGCCTTCTCGACCAGGCTGACGATGTCGCCCATGCCGAGGATGCGGTCGGCGATGCGTTTGGGGTGGAATTCCTCCAACCCGTCCATCTTTTCGCCGGTGCCGATCAGCTTGATCGGCTTGCCGGTGACGGCGCGCATCGAGAGCGCCGCGCCGCCGCGGCCGTCGCCGTCCATGCGGGTCAGCACCAGGCCGGTGATGCCGACGCGCTCGTCGAAGCTTTTCGCCAGGTTGACGGCGTCCTGACCGGTCAGCGAATCGGCGACCAGCAGGATCTCGTGCGGCGACGACACCTTCTTGATGTCGGCCATCTCGACCATCAGCGGCTCGTCGATATGGGTACGGCCGGCGGTGTCCAGGATGACGACGTCGTGGCCGCCTAGCTTGGCGGCCTGCACGGCGCGCCGGGCGATGTCGACCGGGCTCTGGCCGGCGATGATCGGCAGCGTGGCGACCTTGGTCTGCTCGCCGAGCTGGCGCAACTGCTCCTGCGCGGCAGGGCGCCGCGTGTCGAGCGAGGCCATCAGGACCTTCTTGTTCTGGCGCTCGGTCAGGCGCTTGGCGATCTTGGCCGAGGTCGTCGTCTTGCCGGAGCCCTGCAAGCCGACCATCATGACGACGACGGGCGCCGGCGCGTTGAGATCGACGGCGACGCCTTCGGCGCCCAGCATCTCGACCAGCTCGTCATGGACGATCTTGACGACCATCTGGCCGGGCTTGATCGACTTCAGCACCGCGGCGCCGACGGCCTTCTCACGCACCCTGTCGATGAAGGAACGCACCACTTCCAGCGCCACGTCGGCCTCGAGCAGCGCGCGGCGCACCTCGCGCAACGCCGCCGAGACATCCGCTTCGGACAGCGTGCCGCGGCCGGTCAGGCCATTCAGGATGGAGCCAAGACGCTCCTGAAGGGATTCAAACATCTGCGGTCCTTGATCTCGGTGGGTTCGACCGAGAGGTAGTGCGTTCGCGCCGGGTCGCCAAGCAAAGCCCAAAGCCAAAAAGCACCCGGGGGCGCATTGCGCTGCCGGGTGTTGGCCTCCAGGATCTCTTTACAGCTTCTGCCTCAAAGAGGCTTCGGCGTCCTGGTCGGCTTCGCGAGGGAAACTCGTCGCGGAATTCGTGCAGGTCTAGACAGGAAATCGCCCGCTGAGTCAAGGCTGAGGCCGGTTCAACGGCCAAAACGTCGCGCCCGGCCCGTGCTCAGGGCAGGCTTTCGCCGTCGAGGATGCGCGCATAGAGGTCGAGATAGCCCTTTGCTGTCCTCGACATGGGAAACCGGTCGGCGGCGGACTCGCGGCACCGTTGGGGTGAAAGCGCGGCGATATTGGCGAAAGCCTGCGCGAACTCGGCATCCGTCTCGAAAAGGCGCCCGGTGTCGGCGTCGACGATCTCCGGCAGGGCGCCGCGCGATGTCGTCAGCACCGGCGTTCCGCACAGCATCGCCTCGACAGGCGCCATGCCGAACGGCTCTTCCCAGGCGATCGGATTGAGGAAGGCTTTTGCCTCGCCTAGCAGGCGCAGTTTTTCGCCGCCGCCGACGATGCCGTGAAAGCGATAGCGGCCGCCAAGGCTCTTGAAGAAGACGCCCTGGCGCCGCACCTGGCTGCGCGTCAGCAGGCGCCAGCGCGAGCCGCCGGCAATGTCGAGCGCGAAATCGAATGCCTTGGCAAGGTCGACGGCGCGGTTGAGGTTCTTGCCGGCGCGGGCGATGCCGGCGAGGAACAGCAGGCGGTCGCTCTTTGTCGCCGCGAGCCGGTACTCGTCGACCGGAAAGCCGTTATGGACGAAGGTCTCGCGGCCATGGTTGCGGGCGTGGCTGGCGCTGACGAAGCTCCAGTTCGGGTGCAACCTCGGGGACTGGGGCGTAAAACCGTGCTCGGTGTTGAGGGTCGCAAAGGGCACCTCGATATACCGGCCGTTGAAATGGACGATGTCGGTATCCCGGGGGATGGCAGCGCGGCACTCGGCCCGCGACGCCGCCGGCCGCACCTCGCAAAGTGGATGGCTGGAGCCGGGCGCGGCGATGAGGACCACCCTGTGCCCGAGCCGCGCCAGTTCCGTCGCCAGCCAGTCGACCTGGCGTTCCGTGCCACCATAGCCTTTGCAGGGGATCGCCCCTTCCACCACCAGCGTGACGCGCATCAGGCCGGCCTGACCCTTAGCGGCGAGCGCGGGTGCAGCAGAAGCACTGCCGTCAGCAGGCTGCTGACGATGCCGATCGCCGCGATGAGGACCGCATCGAACCCGGTCCAACCGGGACCCTCCAGCGGCTTGGCGTTGAACAGGGCGAAGGAATTGTAGCTTTCCTGATGCGAGATCAGCAGGAAGCCGGTCAGATTGTTGCCGAGATGGGCGCCGAAGGCCACGCCCAGATTGCCGGTGGCGTAGACCAGAAGCGTCAGCACCAGCGCGAAGCTGGCGATCGAGACCAGCACGCAGGCATTGATGGCGAGCGTCGAGCTCGCGCCCCAGTGCAGCGCGCTGAACAGTAGCAGCGGCAGCCCTGCCCAGATCAGCGGGTTGCTGAACCGGTTGGCGAGGCCGCGCAGGAGATAGCCGCGAAACAGCGCCTCCTCGGACGAGGTCTGCAGCAATGCGAGCAGCACAATCGGGACCAGGAAAAGCAGCCAGGTCGACAGGCCGATGGCGCCGCGCGCGATCTCGGGCTGCAGCCAGTAAAGCAGGATTTCAGAGAAAAGCGAGGTGATCAGCACCGCGATCAGACCCTTGAGGAAGCCCGGCCAGGAAACGCGGCTGCTGTCCCCGACCAGCGCCGCGAGCGGCTCACGATGCACGAAGCGCATGGCAAACCAGAGGCCGATCCAGATGCCGGCGAAGGAGACCAGGGCGGTGAGGATGCCCTCGGGCGAGGCCAGGAAGTTTTGGACCGGGCCACCGGCTGCCGTGCCGCCGATCGAAGCCCGCCAGACGACAAAGGCATAGGTGCCGCCGAGCAGCACCGCCAGGGTCGTCGCCATCCAGAACAGCACGACGATGGCGGTTCCAAACAGGAGCCGGAGCGGGGTTGTCCTGGCGTTCGGCGAGCGCCGGTAGCGCTCGAACGCGGCTTTGTCGATGATCACGCGGTTTCCCTCAGCCGAACGCAAGCGCCGAACGCGTCCGGGTCCGCCTGATCTATGGGATCGGCGCTTTGCGCGCAATCATCCTCGCCACGGCTTGGGCTCGTGGTTTCGCATCTGTGAAGAGGGGCAAGCGGCCGCCGGCAGGCGGCCGCTTGCTGTCGGCATTTGTCAGCGCATGACGTAGACGATGCGCCGCGTGCCGGGATCGACCAGCGCCGGCTGGTTGTTCACATAGACATAGCGGTAGTCGTAATCGGGGATTTCGCGCAGCTCGACGCTGTCGGGCAGGGTCGCGCCGGTCACCACCTCGCCGTCGAGATAGACCGGATCGAGCCGGTGCGTGCTGACATAGGTGCCGACTTCGGCCGGCGGCCGCGCGATCGGATCGAGTGGCTCGTCGCCCGACACGATGGCGCCGGTATAGCTGTCCGAGTAGAGTTCGTCGGTCGGCGCCTCGACGACGGCAATGCCGGCATCGGCCGGGCGCCGTGTCAGCACGACAGCGTTGCCGCCGAAATCGGCCGTCACATAGTCGGAATAGACCCAGCCCTGGCCGTTGGCCTCGGCGATGGTGCACCATTTGCTGTTGGCGATACAGCCCTGGAGCGTCGCCGACTGGCCGGCGGCCAGCACGCCGATGACCGGATATTGCGGGCCGGGACCGGCGCGCACGTTGAGGTCTGTGACGGCCGAAACCGCGGTTTCGGCCAGGGCCGCACCCGACATGGCGACGAGCGCTCCAGCGATGGCGGGAAACAGTAAGGTTTTCATGGATTTCACTCCGTTTTCATGCTCCCTCGCGGACGAAAACGAAGCCGAGCCTTATGCGTTCCGGCTAAAATGCTTCTGCCGGCTCACGAATTGTTCCGTTTTCTTGCGGCAGGCCGGCCAGCAGTGCATGGACGAAGCCGAGCTTGTGCGCCGTCACGCCCGAGATGACGAAGGGGTAGAGGTCGGGCAGGCCCATGCAGCGGTTGATCGAGTTGGATGCTTCCGACAGCACCAGCCAGCGGTCAAGGATCCTTTCGAAAGGCTCGGGTTCGTGCCTTGGCTCCGCGGGCGCCGCCAGCAGCTCGCCGCCGGTGTCGCTGCGCGGCAGGGCGTCGGCATCGACCGTCTCCAGCCGGCCGAGCGGAAAGTTCAGCGCATGCACCATCTCCAGCGTGTCGGTGATGTGCAGATAGTGCGCGAAGGTCTCTGCCCAATCCTCCCATGGATGCGACGTTGCATAGGCCGAGATGTGAGCCTGCTGCCAGTCAGGCGCCGCGCCATTGGCATAGTAGGCCGTCAGCGCCTGTTCGTAGCCGGCGCGCTCGTCGCCGAACAGGGCGCGGAAAGCGGCAAGCCTTTGCGGGTCGTCACGGATCAGCCGGTCCCAATAATAATGGCCGAGCTCGTGGCGGAAATGGCCGAGCAGCGTGCGATAGTTCTCGCCCATCGCGACACGCCGTCGCTCGCGTTCGGCCGAATCCGCCTCGGCGACGTTGAGCGTGATCAGGCCATTGTCGTGGCCGGTGAGGATGCGCTCGCCGCCGGGGCCGCCGCCGATCGGATCGGCAAGGAAATCGAAGGCAAGGCCGGCCTCGTCGCCGGGGCCCTGCTTGGGCGCGACCGGCAGGCCGAAGGCGAGCAGCGAATAGATGGCGCGTTTCTTGGCAGCCTCGACGCGGATCCAGCGCCGGCGGTTGCCGTCGACGGACAGATTCGGAATGAGCTGGTTCAACGAGCAGGCGCGGCAAAAGGCCTGGCCTGGCTCCGTCCGCCAGTTGCAGGCGCATTCGTCGGCATTGGTGCAGTGGTAGGCGCCATCAACGTCCGACAGCGTGAAACGCGACAGCTGCGGATCGTAAAGCACGAGGCTGGCGCAGTTCAGGCACTGGGCGTTCTCGAAATAGAGGCGGTGGCCGCAATGCGGGCAGTCGAACAGCTTCATCTTGCACTCAAACCCATCAGCGCCCGCATATAGGGCGGGATCGCGCCCCACCCAAACGCCCGGTCGCGACCAGGCGTTCCAGCGCTATTTGGCCGCAAGCACGGCCGCCACCTGCCGCGCCACGCTCTCGCCCGACAGCCGGGCGCCGCCGCAGGTCTGGATCAGCGGTCCCGCCAGATGCTCGCCGGCGAAGAAGATCTTGTCCGCCACCGGCTGCATCAGCGTGGCGCGCGCCTCCGACCGCCCGGGCCGCGCCGCGGCATAGGCGCCGCGCACGTAGCGCTCGCCGCCCCAGTTGGTCATCATGGCGCGCCCGACATGCTTGCGGGTGTCGGCGCCGAAAATGTCGCACAGCCGGTCGACGACGAAGTCGATGCCCGCCGCCTCGCCGGCCGCCGACATCTCCCAGGCGAAGTCGCCGCCGACGAAGCCGACCATCAGATCGAGGTCGAAGGGAAAGCAGAGGAAATAGATGTCGTGCCTGGCCAGCCGCTCGATCAGCAGGTCGTCGAAGGGTTGCAGGCCGAGCCTGGTTGCGCTTACCTCGACCGGCAGTTTGGTCAGCATGCCCATCGGCAGATCGAAGAAGGCGGAAAAATGCGCGTCGGGAAGGGCCGGCGAGAAGGCGATCTCCTCGAAGGCGAGCACGGCCGGCGAGGCGGTGACGATGACCGCCCTGGCGCGAACGGTGCCGCGATCGGTGACGCAGGCGACATCCGGTCCGTTCCAGAAGATCCGGCGCACCGGGGTCGACAGCTCGACCGGCACGTCGGCGCCGAAACGCGCGACCAGCGCGCCGAACCCTTCCTTGCTGAAATAGTTCGGGTCGAGGTCGGCGGCGGCCTGGAAATCGCGGATCGAGATCTCGTCCTCGTCGGCGCCGAAATCCATCGGACCGGCAAAGGTGGCTGCGGCGCGCGGCGCCTGGCCCTTGGCGAGCAGCGCCGAAAGCCGGTCGTCGTCGCCTTCCTCGACCTTATGCGTGGCGAGCAGCTCGAACAGCCGCGCGTCGGCGGCCTTCATCTCGGCCTCTTCCGCCTCGCTCGCCTTGCGCTGGCGGTAGTAAAGATGGTCGACGTTCATATCGTGATGGTGCAGCGTCCACCCGGCGGCCTGCGCCTCGGGAAAATAGGGATTGCGGTCCGCGGCATGCAGCCAGGCGCAGCCAATGTCGAAGGGGACGCCGAAATGCCGGTCGCTGGTCCAGGCGCGGCCGCCGATGCGGTCCATCGCTTCCAATAGCTTGAAGGAGACGCCAGCGGCGCGCAGGGTTTTCGCGGCTGAGAGCCCGGCCGAGCCGGCGCCGATGATCACAACATCAACATCATCCATATGTATCGAGCCCCTCCGCCACAATAAATACTTGATCGTAGGCAAATTCCGCTTCATTCGCCAGCATCGAGCAACCAGTGCAGCCGCGGGGGCGGTGACAACCGGGCGTTTCACTGGCAAATTCGCAACCGGGACGTGATTCAGGCAATCAGGAGAGAACGAGATGGCATTTCTTGCCAAGGGAAAGATTTTTGCGGCCGCGGTGATGGCAGTGCTTGCGCTGGCGACGGGCGCGCAGGCGGCTGGCAGCTGTGGCAAGAACAGCGCCGGCTTCGACGCCTGGAAGCAGGACTTTGCCGCACAGGCCCAGGCCGAAGGTGTCGGTTCGAGGGGTCTGGCCGCTCTAGCAGGCGCGACCTACGCGACAAGGACCATCTCCGCCGACCGCGCCATCCACAAGGCGTTCAGCGGCTCGGTGGAAGATTTCATGAAGCGCCGCGGCGGGGCCGCGATCATTTCAAAGGGCCGTTCGCTGAAGAAGTCGAACGCGGCGCTGTTCGACAAGATCGAATCGACCTACGGCGTGCCGCCCGGCGTGCTGCTCGCCATCTGGGGCATGGAGACCGGCTTCGGCGCCTCCATGGGCAACCAGAACACGGTGTCCGCCATTTTGACGCTTACCTATGACTGCCGCCGCCCGGACTATTTCTACCCGCATGCCATTGCGGCGCTGAAGCTGGTCGATCGCGGAACGTTGACCTCAGCTTCCGTGGGCGCCATGCATGGCGAAATCGGCCACACGCAGTTCCTGCCCGGAAACGTCCTGAAGTACGGCGTCGGCAACGGCAACCTGCGCGACAGGAATACCGCGCTCGCTTCCACCGCCAACTACCTCAAGGGCCATGGCTGGCGGGCCGGCGCGAGCTATCAGGCCAATATGGGCGCCATTGCCGGCTGGAACTCGGCCAGCGTCTACCAGCAGGCCATTGCCCGCATCGCGGAAGCGATCGACGGCAATTGATGCCATCTCCACTCGACAGAAAAGCCCGGCCATGTGCCGGGCTTTTTGTTTATGGAGCAGGTGAAGCCCAGACGCTCGGAACGACCAGATACGCTCTCAGTAATGCGCGTAGCCGCTCAACGGGCATTTCTGGGAAATCGGAACCTGGAAGCTGCCGTCAATGCCGCTGCAGTTGCGGAATTTGGACGACCGCGGCGCCGTAGCCGCCTTTGAGCTGGCTTTAGTGTCCATTTTGGTCGGCTCGTCGGAATGCGCATAGCCGCTCACCGGGCATTTCCGGGAAAGGGGAACCTGGAAGGGGCCGTCAAATCCGCTGCAGGTACGGAACTTGGACGACCGCGGCGCCGTAGCCGCCTTTGACCTGCCCTTGGTGTCCATTTTGGTCGGTTCGTCGGAATGCGCATAGCCGCTCACCGGACATTTCCGGGAAACGGGAACCTGGAAGGGGCCGTCAAATCCGCTGCAGGTACGGAACTTGGACGTCGGTGCCGCCAGGGCTTGCGAGGACTGGCATCCGCCGAAGATGACTGCCGCTGAAAGCAAGAGAAAAATACCGTTCTTCATCGTCGAAGTCCCTCCATAGCTAGGATCAGGCTCGAAGCCCAATCACTCGGTCTCAATAATGCGCGTAGCCGCTCAATGGGCATTTCTGGGAATCGGGAACCTGGAAGGGGCGGAGGAGCCGCCCTTGGCCTGCCCTCGATCTCCAGCGGGACTCCGGCAACTTACGATTAGCCGCCGCCCAAGGGGCATTTCCGGGAAGCGGGAACCTCGAAGGTGCCGGTGAAAACATTTGAGCAGGTATGGAATCTGGCGTTCCGCGGCGCTGAGGTGGCCACGCTTGACCTGGCCTTAATCTCCCTTTGGGACGGCTGCTCGAAATGCCCGTAGCCGCCCGGCGGGCATTTCCGGGAGGCGGGAACCTGGAAGATGCCGTCTCTCCCGGTGCAATTACGGAAGTTGGACGTCCGCGGCGCCGGGGTTTTCGTAACCGCAGCCGGCTTTGGCTTGCCCTTGAGGACCATCCAGATTTCGGTCGGCTGGTCGAGCTGCAGGTTGTTGACATCGGAATAGGTGATGCGGCCGCTGCGCACGCCGGCGGCAAGGCGTTCGCAGAACAGGGCCGGCATGCGCTCCAGCGACACACCCATGAAACCGGCGATATCGTGCTTGAGCGTGATGTTCCATGCGCGGGCTTCGGCTATGCAGCCGTCCAGATCCGGCTTGGCCTCACGCTTCGCGGCCTGTGAGGCCTGGCACGCCGCGAAAGCGATAGCCGTCGCAAGCAGAACAGAAATAGCTTTTTTCACTGTCAAAACCCCGCCGATCCCGCGGCGGAACTTAGATGAAGCTGCCGAAAGGTCAAACGGGAACTTAGTCCGGTCGCTCTTATTTCCCTTATATTAGGAGATGGAAATAAAAAACCCGGCGTGTCCACCGGGTTTCTTGGTCGTTTCTGCCTTCGCGGGGACCGGCACAGCGTCCCGCAGCAACTATGTCAGCCCTTGCGCGTGCGCGCCGCGAGCGTCCTCAGCCGGAGCGCATTGAGGCGGATGAAGCCGGCGGCGTCCTTCTGGTCGTAGGCGCCGCGGTCGTCCTCGAAGGTGACCAGCGCGTCGGAATAGAGCGTCTTCTTCGACTTGCGGCCGGTGACCATCACATTGCCCTTGTAGAGCTTCAGCCGCACAGTGCCTTCGACATCCTCCTGGCTCTTGTCGATCATCGCCTGCAGCATCAGCCGCTCCGGCGAGAACCAGAAGCCGTTGTAGATCAGCTCGGCATAGCGCGGCATGAACTCGTCCTTGAGGTGGGCGGCACCGCGGTCGAGCGTGATCGATTCGATGGCGCGGTGGGCGGCGATAAGGATGGTGCCGCCGGGCGTTTCGTAGACGCCGCGCGATTTCATGCCGACGAAGCGGTTCTCGACGAGGTCGAGCCGGCCGATGCCGTTGTCGCGGCCGAGGTCGTTGAGCGCGGCCAGCATCGTCGCCGGCGACAGCTTCTTGCCGTTCAGCGCAATCGGGTCGCCCTTGAGGAACTCGATCTCGATCTCGGTGACCTTGTCCGGCGCGTCCATCGGCGAGACGGTGCGCTGGTGGACGAATTCCGGCGGTTCCGTCCACGGATCCTCCAGCACCTTGCCCTCCGAGGAGGAGTGCAGCAGGTTGGCGTCGACCGAGAACGGCGCATCGCCGCGCTTGTCCTTCGGCACGGGAATCTGGTGCTGTTCGGCGAAGTTCAGCAGGTCGGTGCGCGACTTGAAGGACCAGTCGCGCCACGGCGCGATGACCTTGATGTCGGGGTTAAGCGCGTAAGCCGACAGCTCGAAACGGACCTGGTCGTTGCCCTTGCCGGTAGCGCCGTGGGCAATCGCGTCGGCGCCGGTTTCCTTTGCGATCTCGACGAGGTGCTTGGAGATCAGCGGCCGGGCGATCGAGGTGCCGAGCAGGTAGGTGCCTTCATAGACGGCATTGGCGCGGAACATCGGGAAGACGAAGTCGGCGACGAATTCCTCGCGCACGTCGACGATGCGGATGTCCTTGATGCCCATCAGCTCGGCCTTGCGGCGGGCCGGCTCCAGCTCGCCGCCCTGGCCTAGGTCGGCGGTGAAGGTGACGACTTCGGCACCGAGCTCGGTCTGCAGCCATTTCAGGATGATGGAGGTGTCGAGGCCGCCGGAATAGGCGAGCACGACTTTCTTCACGCTTTTGGTCTTGGACATTTTTGGCGGTTCCGCGGGAAAGGTTTCGCGGGCGAGGTATCACGGCGTTTCCGGGCTGCGCAAGAGACGAACCGGCCTTTGATGCCAGCAAGGGCTGGACCAGACGCCGCGCCGGTCAGCCGCTGGCGAAGCTGAAATGGCTGCATTATAGGCTCCGCAATCCTTCTCTGGGGCGCGCGCGACCGATGTCCTTCCTTCCCGACGCAACGACGCTGATCCAGTTCGCCATCGCCACGGTGATCCTGGCGATCACGCCGGGGCCCGACATGACGCTGTTCGTGTCGAGGACGCTGAGCCATGGCCGCGCCACCGGTTTTGCCTCGATGGCAGGGGCGCTCTGCGGCACGCTGATCCACACCACACTGGTGGCGGTCGGGGTCTCGGCGCTGATCGTCGCCTCGCCGATGGCCTTTTTCGTCCTGAAAATCTTCGGCGCCGGCTATCTGGTCTTTCTGGCGTGGCAAGCGGTCAGCAAGGGCTCGGCCTTCTCGCCGGAGAAGAAGGCCGGCCCGCGTATCTCGCTGTTCCGCAGCTGGGCGGCCGGGCTCGGCGTCAATTTGCTCAACCCGAAGATCATCATGTTCTTCATGACGTTTTTGCCGCAGTTCGTCTCCGCGCACGACCCGAACGCGCCCGGAAAGCTGTTCTTCCTCGGCGTCATGTTCATCGTGCTGTCGACGCCTGTGGTGGTGCCAATGGTGCTGGCGGCGGAAAGATTTTCGGCGGCGATGAAGGCAAGCCCCCGCGTGATGCGGGTGGTCGACTATCTGTTCGGCGGCGTGTTCTCGGCCTTCGCGCTCAAGATCCTGACGGCCCAGGCGAAATAGGCTGGGTCTCGCGCCAGCTGCCGGCCCAGCGACCGGCGGCGAGCCAGTAGAAGATGCCACCGACCATGCCGGAGCCGATCACCGCCAGGATGGCGCTGGTATCGGTGATGACGAAGTCGGGATCGCCGCTCTGGCGGACGAAACCGAGGAAGGCCGCGGCGACGCCGCCGCCGGCGATCGCATAGAACAGCCAGTCGCGCCGTCCGAGGATCTCGGCGGCGACGATGACGACCGCCGCCGGCATGAAGGCGAAATAGGCGACGAACAACGCCACGACGGGGATCGAGAAATAGAGCGAGGCGGTCGCCGTCGGGTGGGCCTGGTCGGGCGTATAGCCGAGCGAGCCCAGGAACAGGATGTTGAGGAAGGCGCTGGCCGCCAACGAGGCGGCGATGTAGCCGACCAGGATGACAGCGAAGCGGATGAGGTAGGCGACGAAGCGGCTCACGCCTCGCCGTGCCCGGCGATCATCATCGCTTCCAGCGCCAGCCGGTCGACCTTGCGCATGCGTTCCGATTCCGACTTCAGCTGACCGCAGGCGGCGAGGATGTCGCGGCCGCGCGGGGTGCGGATCGGCGAGGCGTAGCCGGCATTGTTGATGTAGTCGGCGAACTTCTCGATCGTCTCCCAGTCCGAGCACTGGTAGTTGGTGCCCGGCCACGGGTTGAACGGGATCAGATTGATCTTGGCCGGGATGCCCTTCAAGAGCTTGACCAGCGCCTTGGCGTCGTCGAGGGAATCGTTGACGTCCTTCAGCATCACATATTCGAAGGTGATGCGCCTTGCGTTGGAGAGGCCGGGATAGGCGCGGCAGGCGGCGATCAGCTCCTTCAGCGGATACTTCTTGTTGATCGGCACCAAAAGGTCGCGCAGATCGTCATTGGTGGCATGCAGCGAGATCGCCAGCATGACGCCGATCTCCTCGCCGGTGCGGAAGATTTCCGGCACGACGCCGGAGGTCGACAGCGTGATCCGGCGCTTCGACAGTGACAGGCCGTCGCCATCGGAGGCGATCAACAGCGCCTTCTTCACCGCCTCGAAATTGTAGAGCGGCTCGCCCATCCCCATCATGACGATGTTGGAGACCTTACGTCCTTCTGCGGGCACGATGGCGCCGTCGGGCGTGTCGCGGTCTGGGAAGTCGCCGAGCCGGTCGCGGGCGGTGAGCAGCTGCGCCAGGATTTCTTCCGTGGTCAGGTTGCGCACCAGCTTCTGCGTGCCTGTGTGGCAGAACGAGCAGGTCAGCGTGCAGCCGACCTGCGAGGAGATGCAGAGCGTGCCACGGCCTTCCTCGGGGATATAGACGGTCTCGATCTCGACCGGGCGGCCGGCGCCGCGCGGCGGAAAGCGGAACAGCCATTTGCGGGTACCGTCGGCGGAGATCTGCTCCTCGACGATCTCGGGCCGCGCGACGGTGAAATGCCTGTCGAGTTCGGCGCGCAGGTCCTTGGAGATGTTGAACATGCCGGAAAAGTCGGAGACGCCGCGCACATACATCCAGTGCCAGAGCTGCTGGGCGCGCATTTTCGCCTGGCGCTCCGGCACGATGCCGGCCTCGACGAGGGCGGCGCCGAGCTCGGTCCGGGTGAGGCCGATCAGCGTCGGCTTTTCGGCCGGCGTGGCGCGGGCACGCAAGGCGTCGCGCGCGCCTTCGGCGGTAAGATCAAGTGAAAGGGTCATGGTTGCGCCAATATAAGCGGTTTGCGGCCGATTTCAGTATCGTGCCCGAAATGAAGCGCGGCGCATAGCACAGGTTCGGAGCGGAGTCATGCGGGGCGGGCGCGACCTTGCCAGTCGTGTCATCATTCGCTCGACCGCCGTGAGGCGGCGCCGCATCCCTCGCACTGCGCAAATCGATCACATATTCGTGTTGGCGTAACGACCCAAGGCGCCTTCGCGAACCCTGAAAGGGGCAACTGTGCCCCTGCAAAATGGGAGTATGCGGAATGCAATCGATCAAGCTTGTTGTCATCGCCGGCCTCCTCGGCCTTTCCGCGGCACAGGCATTTGCCGAAGACACGATGGGAACGATGACCATGATGAAGGCCGGCCAGGTAACGGCGATCACGCCCGACGGCCATATGGGCACGATGGTGCCGGACGCCAAGATGAGCGCCGAGATGATGAAGATGGCGAAGCCGATCAAGCACTGCATGATGATGATGACCGACGCCAAGGGCAAAGCCTACATGATCGACACGTCGACCAAGAAGGCCCAGGCCGAGTGTGAGAAAATGGCGATGTGAACATCGCCAAGCACGCACGCCGACCTTCCCGCCGGCCGGTGCGCCGGCGGGTATTCCGATCACATCTCCTTGAACCCCGTTCCGATGCGGTGCCGCATAGCGTCGGACTCGCCGCCCGGGTTGATCGGCTCCGTCATTATGCTAGGCCGGGCCTGTCACCACGAGGTTCGTCATGGCCGGCATATCCCGAAAATACCGCTTGCTGCGGCGTTCGCACGCCATGTGGGTGTCGCGGCGCGTCTGGCAGCCGCGTCTCGTCTTCTGGGCCGGCGCCATCTCGATCGGCCTGATCAGCGTCCTGTTCGCGCTGCTTGCCGACCGCGCGCAGGCTCTGTTCCATATCATGACCGGCAATGAGGGCGGCTGGCGCTTCTATCTGCCGCTCGTGGTGACGCCGCTCGGTTTCGTACTTTGCGCCTGGGTCGCGCATTCCTTCTTCCCGGGGTCGCAAGGCAGCGGCATTCCGCAGGCGATCGCAGCGCGGCATCTGCGCGACGAGGATGACCGCAGCCGCATCCTGTCGCTCAGGCTGGTGGCGGGCAAGATCGCGCTCACCGTCGTCGGCCTCGCCTGCGGCGCCTCGATCGGCCGCGAGGGTCCGACGGTGCAGGTCGGCGCCTCGCTGATGCTGCAGGCGGCGCGCTGGGGCGGCATGGCGCAGGCGCGCGGGCTGATCCTGGCCGGCTCCGCCGCCGGCATCGCCGCCGCGTTCAACACGCCGCTTGCCGGC
The DNA here is from genome assembly GCF_004792275.1 of Mesorhizobium sp. M4B.F.Ca.ET.143.01.1.1. Lineage (NCBI taxonomy): Bacteria > Pseudomonadati > Pseudomonadota > Alphaproteobacteria > Hyphomicrobiales > Phyllobacteriaceae > Mesorhizobium > Mesorhizobium sp. M4B.F.Ca.ET.143.01.1.1. Next base: position 338,247 of record NZ_SRSR01000006.1, on the reverse strand, counting down.
ATCGTCTTTGCCATCGAGGAAATGGGCCGGGCCTATGAGGCGCGCACCAACGGGCTGGTGCTGACGGCGGTGATCCTGGCCGGCCTCGCCTCGCTGGGGCTGCTCGGCAACTACACCTATTTCGGCGTCGCCAAGGACACGGTGGCGTTTGCCACCGACTGGCCGCTGGTGCTTGCCTGCGGCATCATCGGCGGCGGTGTCGGCGCGCTGTTCTCGCTGCTTGCGCTGAAGGTCATGCGCCGCATCCGGCGCTGGAACGCGCTGCAGCCGCTGCCGCGCGCGCTGGTGGTGGCGGCCGTCTGCGGGTTCGCCGTGGCGGTGATCGGCGTCGCGTCCGGCGGGCTGACCTTCGGCACCGGCTATGCGCAGGCGCGCGGCGCGATCGAAGGCACGCAGCTGCCGGCCCTCTTCTTCGTGGAAAAATTCGCCGCCGGCCTCTTGTCGATGGTATCGGGCATTCCGGGCGGTCTCTTCGCACCGTCGCTGGCGGTGGGCGCGGGGCTGGGCAGCACGCTCGGCCTGGTCTTCGGCACGGCCACCGGCACGGCGGCGCTGCTCGATGGCCGGTTATTTCGCCGGTGTCGTGCAGGCGCCGATGACGGCCTTCGTCATCATCCTCGAGATGACCGGCAACCACGACAATGTCATCGCGCTGATGTGCGCAGCGATGCTGGGCTACGGCACGGCGAGGCTGATCTCCAACGAGCCGCTCTATCATGCGCTGTCGCGCGTCTTCATCGCCGAGGCGATCCGGCGGCGCAGAACGGAGACGATGCCCGCGCCGGGCTGAGCTATCGTTCTTCCGCTTTCACTTGCGGGAGGCGGACCTCGCTGTTGTGCCAGAGCGTCAGGTCTCCCTGGCTTTCAATGTCGCCGCGCGCGTCGAGAGCTTCCAGTCGCCCGGCGATATCGTCCCAGGAAACCTGGACGCCCGCCTTGCGAAGCGCCTCTTCGGTCTTCGCGAGGACCATGGCCGTCTTCCGCCAGCGGTCCATCACCATTTGCATGATGGCGCGGTCGATGTCGCTGTCCGCCGTCAAGGGGGCCTCAGCCTATTTGCACTTGGCGATCGAGGCCAGCGCGGCCGAAATGCCCTTCAGCGAGAACACATAGGAGGTGGGGTTGCCGCGACCGGACTTGGCCTGCACCTTCATGTCGGTGCCGGTCTTCATGGCGGCGATCAGCACCGGCTCTTCCGCCGCGTTCTCGACCCAAGCCGACTTGCCGCGGGTGAACATCGAGAAGGTCTTCTTGTCGATGGTGACGGTGGCCTTGGAGCCTTCCTGGAAATTGTAGCCGGCGATGAATTGCGGCTCGTAGGACACCTGCTGGCCCGGCCGCTGGCTGACGAAGAAGAACATGTCGCCATGGTCGAGTGTCGCCGGCTGCTTGTCGGTCGGCACGGTGAGCACGTAGCAGACCTTGCCGCCGGATGCCTGGTAGCTGTAGGTCCCCCAGGCATTGTGCTGGCCGATCTTGGTCGCCGACTGCGCCAGCGCGGGCGCCGCCAGGGCCACCAGGACCAGGCTGGAAACTGTAGCAATCAATCCACGCATCGTTTTTCCCGTATTCCAAATGGTGCGGCGGCAGGCCGTTGCGGCGTCCTGCCCGTCGCTTCATTTTGATTTAATCAGGGTTACCAAACGGTGAATTTTCCTCAAGAAAAGGACCCTCACCCCAGGAAACCGCCGCCATTCCCGCGCCGTCGCCACAAAGGCGGCAGGCGGGACGTCCTGTGCCGACTTGGAGGATACGAAAGCGGCAAGAGTTTGACTTTTCAAACAAGCGCTTGCGCCGGTTCGGGCTCAGTCCTTGTCGGCGATCGCGTCCCTGGCAGCCTGCCTGTGCGCGGGCGTGATGTGGGCGCTGACGGCGGTGATCGCAGCGGTCAGCACGGCGAGGTCGTCGGTGAAGCCGAGGCCGAAGATGACATCGGGGATGAAATCGATCGGCAGCACGAAATAGCCGAGCGAGGCGAGCAGGATGCCCTTGGCGCGCATCGGCGTGTCCTTGTCCATGGCGCAGTAATAGGCGGCGACCACCTCTTCCATGAACGGGATCTGCCGGGCGGCCTTCTTGGCCGTGCGCCAGAATTTTTCGCGCACCTCACCTTCGCCGGCGAGCTTGTCGCCGAAGCCGAAGAAATCAAAACCGGGTTGCCGCGCCATCTTCTTCTCCTTGGCGCCGCGCGCTTGGTTGGGTGCACGGCCGCCGGGGGAAAATGTGGTGAAAGCGCCCCCCCATCACAAGAGTTCAGCCGCCAAAATAGCGGTTCATCTTCGTGGCCAGCTCGATGTCGAGTGCGGTGACGCCGCCGGCATCATGCGTGTTCAGCGTGACGTCCACGGTCTTGTAGACGTTCGACCAGTCGGGGTGATGGTCCATCTTTTCCGCCGCGAGCGCGACGCGGGTCATGAAGGCGAAGGCCTCGGAAAAGTTCTTGAAACCGAAGCTGCGCCTGATCGAGGCGCCGTCCTCGGCCAGCGACCAGCCGCCGAGTTCGGCCAAAGCGGCGAGGACGGCGTCCTTGCCCAGTTTTTCTCTCGTCATGTCTTTGTCCCGTGCTATTTCGGATTTTGACCCTCACCATAATGCATGTCGTCCGCAAGTGCGTCGCAGTTTTGGGACATGACATGCACAAAAACGGCGCCGGATCGATGAGCGCAAAGCCGATAAATTCCATCCTGTTCGTCTGCCTCGGCAATATCTGCCGCTCGCCTCTCGCCGAAGGCGTGTTGCGCGCCGTGCTGGCCGAGCGCGGGCTGGGCCGAACCATCATGCTCGATTCGGCCGCGACCAGCGGCTGGGAGGTCGGCTCCGCTCCCGATCCGCGTTCGATCTCGATCGCGGCGCATCATGGCATCGACATTTCCGGGCAAAGGGCGCGCAGGGTGGTGCCGGAGGATTTTTCCCGCTTCGACGTGATCCTCGGCATGGACCGGGCGAACGTCCGCGACCTCAAGGCGATCGCGCCCGCCGCGATGCGCGAGCGCATCCACCTGTTCCTTGAGTTTGCCGACGGCGCTGCGGGCGAGGTGCCGGACCCCTATTATGACGGGCCGGACGCGTTCGCCGAGGTCTATCGCATGATCCGCGAGGCGTCGGAGGCGCTGGCGAAGCGGCTGGCAGCGCGCGCGTCGGCGCCCGACAGCGGCCAGGCTTCCTCGACGATATAGGGGCCGCCGCCGACCGAATCGCGCGACGACATCAAAACGAAACGGCCGACGCGGAAGGGCAGCGCCGAGAAATTGCCGCGCGCCGAAAGATACTGCGCAACGTCGAGCGGACTTGAATTGCGCAGCCGCGCCAGCGTCACATGCGGCATGAACTTGCGCGGATCGGCCGGCAGGCCGAGCCGCTGGCAGATGCGGTCGATCTCGCCTTGCAGGGCGGTCAGGTCCGGCGAGACGGCGACGCCGGCCCATACGGCGTGCGGCTTCTTCTGGCCGAAGGCGCCGACACCGGAGAGCGTCAGCGAGAAGGACGGGCGGTGGACGCGGTCCAGCGCGTTGGCGATCTCGTCGGCGACATGGCCCTCGACATCGCCGATGAAGCGCAGCGTCAGATGGTAGTTTTCGACGTCGATCCAGCGGGCTCCGGGCAGGCCGCCCCGGAGCAGGGACAGCGAAAGAGCGGCGTCACGCGGAATTTCGAGGGCGGTGAAAAGACGCGGCATGGCAAGCCTCCTGTCCTCGAATCGAAACTCACGCCCCTAGCGAATCATCGATATCCAAGCGGGGCAAGCGGTTTATTGACCTCGCGGTTTCCCCAACGGCAACCGTGACTTTCCTGCCTCACGACGCGCCGCCATCCGCGGCAATCGACTTTTCCACCGTCGGTAGTATGCCTTCGACCATCCTGTCGACGCCCCTGGCGTTGGGGTGCAGCCCATCGCCAAGCTGCAGGCCGGGCACGCCGGCGACGCCGTCGAGAAAGAACGGATAGAGCGGAACGCCGTATTTCGCGGCGAGCTTCGGATAGATGGCGTCGAAGGCGTTCTGGTAGTCGGCGCCGAGATTGGGCGCGGCGCGCATGCCGGCCAGCAGCACGCCGATCTTGCGCGCCTTGAGCCTGGCCAGCATCTCGTCGAGGTTTTTCTCGGGGACGGCCGGCGCCACACCGCGCAGCATGTCGTTGGCGCCGAGCTCGAGGATCACCAGTTGCGTGCCGTCGGGCACCGACCAGTCGAGCCGCGCCAGGCCGCCGCTCGAGGTGTCGCCGGAGACGCCGGCATTGGCGACGCTGACATCGAGACCCTTGGCGCGAAGCGCTGCCTGCAGCCTATCGGTGAAACCCTCGCCGGGCCCGAGGCTGAAACCCGCCATCAGGCTGTCGCCGAAACCGACGATCCTGAACGTCTCGGCGCTTGCCGAGGAAACGGCGCTGCCGATCGCGGCGAAAAGAACGAGGGCTGCGGCCAGAGTGTGTTTGAAAGCCATGCGGCAGGCCCCATATGAGCGGAAATGGTCTTCAGGCGAAGGCGGGTTCCTTGTTGAGCATCGGATTTCCCCGGTCTCCACTTTGGCTCCGATGCTCTAGCCCTTCTCTACCCATATAGGACGCTTTCATTGTGACAGAAGCCGTCATCGTGCTGAAAGACGTATCGCTGACGCTCGGTGAAGGCGCGTCCTCCGTGCATGTGCTGAAGGGCGTCAGCCTCGATGTCGCGGCCGGCGAGGCGACCGGCATTGTCGGCCCTTCGGGTTCCGGCAAGTCGACGCTGCTGATGGTCCTGGCCGGCCTGGAAAGGGTCGATTCCGGAACGGTCCGCATCGCCGGCGAGCTGCTCAACGGTAAAAGCGAGGACCACATCGCATCGTTTCGGGGGCGAAACATCGGCATCGTGTTCCAGTCCTTCCACCTCATCCCCAATATGACGGCGCTGGAAAATGTTGCGGTGCCACTCGAGCTCGCCGGCCATGCCGACCCGTTCGGCGTCGCGGCGCGCGAGCTGGCGGCGGTGGGGCTCAGCGATCGCGTCACCCATTATCCCGGCGAATTGTCGGGCGGCGAGCAGCAGCGTGTGGCGATCGCCCGGGCGCTGGCGCCCTCGCCGCGCATCCTGATCGCCGACGAGCCGACCGGCAATCTCGACCAGGCGACGGGACGGCAGATCGCCGACCTCCTGTTCGCCAAGGCGGCCGAACGCGACATGACGCTGGTGCTGGTCACGCATGACCAATCACTCGCCGCGCGCTGCTCGCGCCAGGTGTCGATGCGCTCGGGCCGGATCGAGGACGCGCCGAAGCCGGTGAAGGTTTCGGCCTGATGGCGCTGTCGCAGACGTTGAAGCTCGCGGTCCGCTTCTCGCTGCGCGAGATGCGTGGCGGCCTCTCTGGCTTCCTGATCTTCCTCGCCTGCATCGCGCTCGGCGTCGCCGCCATCGGCGGCGTCAATTCGGTGGCGCAGGCGATCAGCGCCGGCGTCGCCAACCAGGGCCAGACGCTGCTTGGCGGGGACCTGCGCTTCCAGCTCAACCAGCGCGACACGACATCGGCCGAACGCGATTTCCTCGGCGGGCTGGGCGCGATCTCGCACAGCGCCAGCATGCGCTCGATGGCGCGATTGGAGGACGGCTCGGACCAGGCGCTGGTCGAAGCCAAGGCGGTGGATGACGCCTATCCGCTCTTCGGCGCGCTGGCGACCGAGCCGGCGCTGCCGCGCGCGGCGCTGTTCGGCGAGCGGTCCGGCGTATTCGGCGCCGCGGCGCCCGAGCTTTTGTTCGACCGGCTGAACCTCAAGCTTGGCGACCGGGTGAAACTCGGCGGCGCCACGTTCGAGCTGCGCGCGCGGCTGGTGAACGAGCCGGACGCGGTCTCCGACGGCTTCGGCTTCGCGCCGCGGCTGCTGGTCTCGACCGAAGGGCTCGCCGCGTCGGGCCTGATCCAGCCAGGGAGCCTGGTCGAGAACGCCTACAAGGTCCGGCTGCCCGCCGGCGCCAGCGGGGCCGATCTCAAGGCGATCGAGGATCGCGCGGCCAAGGCGTTTCCGGAGGCCGGCTGGTCGATCCGCACGCGCAGCAACGCTGCACCGGCGCTGTCCTCCAACATCGAGCGCTTCTCGCAATTCCTGACGCTGGTCGGGCTGACTGCGCTGGTGGTCGGCGGCGTCGGCGTGGCCAACGCGGTGCGCGCCTATCTCGACGGCAAGCGCGGCGTCATCGCCACCTTCAAGAGCCTCGGCGCCTCCGGCGGTTTCGTCTTCACCATCTATCTGGTGCAGATCCTGCTGATTGCCGGCGTCGGCATCGTCGCCGGCCTGATCCTCGGCGCGGCGATGCCGTTCGCGGCGAGCGCCGCGCTGCAGTCGGTCATCCCGGTGCCGGCGGAAGGCGGTTTCTATCCAGGCGCGCTCGCCATGGCGGCGCTGTTCGGCCTGCTGGTGACGCTGGCCTTCGCGCTGCTGCCGCTGGGGCGCGCCCGCGACGTGCCGGCAACGGCGCTGTTTCGCGAGATGGGTTTTGAAAGCCGCGGCTTCCCGCGCCTGCCCTATGTCGCGGCAGCGGTCGGCATCGCGCTGTTCCTGGCGGCGCTCGCCATCCTGTTTTCCGGCGACCGCCGCATCGCCTCGATCTTCGTCGGCGCCACGATCGTTGCATTCGTGGTGCTGCGCCTGGTCGGCGCGCTGGTGCAATGGGCAGCGCGGAAGAGTCCGCGTGTCCGCTCGGTCGCGCTCAGGCTGGCGCTGGGCAACATCCACCGGCCGGGCGCCCTGACGCCGTCGGTGGTGCTGTCGCTAGGGCTCGGGCTGACGCTTCTGGTGACGCTGGCGCTGATCGATGGCAATCTCAGGCGGCAGATCTCCGGCAGCCTGCCGGAACGGGCGCCGAACTTCTTCTTCGTTGATATCCAGAGCGGCGATGTCGACGCCTTCTCGGCGCTGATCGGCAAGGAGGCCCCCGGCGGAACGCTGGTCAAGGTGCCGATGCTGCGCGGACGGGTGATGGCGCTGAACGGCATCGATGTCGGCAAGGTGAGCGTGCCGCCGGAAGGCGCCTGGGTGCTGCGCGGCGACCGCGGCCTGACCTACGATGCCAAAATGCCCGCCAACGCGACGCTGACGCAAGGCGCGTGGTGGCCGCAGGACTATGCCGGCGAGCCGCTGGTGTCGTTTTCGGCCGAGGAGGGGCGGCAGATCGGGTTGAAGCTCGGCGACACCGTCACCGTCAATGTGCTGGGACGCAACGTGACCGCCAGGATCGCCAATTTCCGCCAGGTCGAATGGGAGACGATGGGCATCAATTTCGTCATGGTGTTCTCGCCCAACACCTTCGCCGGAGCCCCGCATGGCTGGCTGGCGACGCTGACCGACAAGAACGCGTCCACGGCGGACGACGCCCGTCTGCTCAACGCCGTCACCCGCGCTTTTCCGGCGGTGACGACGGTCCGGGTCAAGGATGCGCTCGACATCGTCAACCGGCTGGTGGGCCAGCTCGGCACCGCGATCCGCGCCGCCGCCGGCGTGGCGCTGATCGCATCGGTGCTGGTGCTCTCCGGCGCGCTCGCCGCCGGCAACCGGGCGCGCATCCATGATGCGGTGGTGCTGAAGACGCTGGGCGCGACGCGCAGGACGCTGATCACGGCGTTCTCGCTGGAATATGTGCTGATCGGCCTTGCCACGGCGGTCTTCGCGCTGGCGGCGGGCGGCGTCGCGGCCTGGTTCGTGGTCGCGCGCATCATGACGCTGCCATCGCATTTCATGCCGGAAGTGGCGATGGCGACGATGCTGTTTTCGCTGGCCGTCACGGTCGGCATCGGCCTTGCCGGAACCTGGCGGGTGCTCGGGCACAAGGCGGCGCCGGTGCTGCGCAATCTCTGATTTGCCGGGCTCGCGACACCCGCGCCGGGTTAAATCTTGGTAAGAATGCCCCCGAAAAAGGCCGTCGAAGCGGCTTTTTACCTTCTCACGAACCGTTACAGCCGGTTACGGACTTGTTCTTCAGGCGAAGAACCATCATATTCCGCGCAGGCATGCTGGAGCCCTGCCAGCGGCGCCTGGGCCAGAAAAGGCCGGACACCGGACGGGGCAGAAGCAACAGAGGAATTCCAATGGCTGATCCCATTCGCAACTACCAGACGCGCGCCGTGCCCGGCACCCGTGTCGATGCGGACATCGACCAGGGCCTGCGCGCCTACATGATCAAGGTCTACAATCTGATGGGGCTTGGCCTGCTCATCACCGGCCTTGCCGCTATCGGCACGATCATGCTGGCCACCACCACTGACCCGGCCTCGGCGGTCGCTACGCTGCCGAGCGGCGAGATGCTGACCTCCTTCGGCTATGCGATCTTCGGCTCGCCGCTGCGCTGGGTCGTCATCCTCGCCCCGCTGGCGCCGGTGCTGTTCCTGTCGGCCCGCATCCAGTCGATGAGCGTTTCGGCCGCGCAGACCACGTTCTGGGTCTATGCCGGCCTTGTCGGCCTGTCGCTGTCGTCGATCTTCCTGGTCTATACGAGCGCCAGCATCTCGCAGACCTTCTTCGCCACCGCGGCCGCCTTCGGCGCGCTGTCGCTCTACGGCTATACGACCAAGCGCGACCTGACAGCGTTCGGCTCGTTCCTGGTCATGGGCGTGTTCGGCCTGATCATCGCCATGGTGATCAACATCTTCCTGGCCTCGTCGGCGCTGTCCTTCGCCATCTCGGCGATCGGCGTGCTGATCTTTTCCGGCCTCACCGCCTACGACACGCAGAAGATCAAGGAGATGTATTTCGACGGCGACGCCAGCGATGTCGCCGGCCGCAAGGCGACTATGGGCGCCTTGAGGCTCTATCTCGACTTCATCAACCTGTTCATGTTCCTGCTGCAGTTCATGGGCGACCGCCGCTGAACGGCACTGGACTACTGAGTTCACGAGGGGCGGCCCAATGGCCGCCCTTTTCTTTTGCGCCTGCCTTTGCTGTTATGGAGGGCAGGTGAAAGATTTGCATAAATTATGAGCAGCATCACGATCAGAGCCGCCGGCGCCGCGGACCTCGACCGAATCACGGAAATCTACGCCGATGCGGTGACGCACGGCACCGCCAGCTACGAGCTGGAGCCGCCGAGCCGCGCCGAGATGGGCAGCCGATTCGACGGTCTGACGGCGGGCGGCTTCCCCTATCTGGTGGCGGAAAAGGATGGCGCGGTGCTCGGCTATGCCTATGCCGGTCCGTTCCGGCCACGCCCGGCCTATCGCTTCGTCGTCGAGGATTCCGTCTATGTCGCGCCCGAGGCGAAGGGCCAGGGTGTCGGGTGGCTGCTGATGCAAGGGCTGATCGACGCGGCCGAGGCGGCCGGCTTCCGCCAGATCATCGCCGTCATCGGCGACGGCCATGCCGACAGCGCGTCGGTGCGGCTGCACGAGAAGCTCGGCTTCCGCCATTCCGGGCGCCTGGAAGGGTCCGGCTACAAGCACGGACGCTGGCTGGACACGGTCTTCATGCAGCTGTCGCTGAATGGCGGGGCAGGACGTGCGCCGGATTCGGATTCGTGGCCGGAGCGGCGGTTCCGTGATGGACTAAGGGGGAACTGAGGAACTGGAGAATTGGAGAACAAAAGGAAGGCGGCGGTTGCACCAGGCGCTGAGTGCCTTCTTCCCTAATTCTTCAATTCGTCAGTTCCCCAGTTCCTCAGTTCCTCTTCGACTCCCAGCTCAAGCCTCGATAACCTTCAGCTTTGGATCGAAGACGCCGAGCACGCGGCCGAGCTCCTGGCCGCGCTTCAGGATGCGGCCGCCGGCGGCGATGACGGAGAAGGCGCCCTGGCGGCGCGCCAGCTTCGGATCCTTGACGATCTGGAACAGCGGAACCTCGCTGGCGCGGCGGAAGACGGAGAAGACGGCGCGGTCGGAGAGATGGTCGATGGCGTAGTCGCGCCATTCATTGGCGGCGACCATGCGTCCGTAGAGCCTGAGGATCTGATCGAGTTCGCGCCGGTCGAAGCGCACCGGCTGGTCGAGGCGCTCGCGTCGGGCCTCATGCAGCGGGATCAATATTGCGGATGCGTCCCCATCCTCCGTCCCACTGCCACCGCGATCGGTCATGCCTAGATCCTTCGAATGAATCTTCGCCTTCAGAAGTTGGCCCGTTCGCCATGGAATTGCAAGAGCCGGCGAAGCATGCCAGCGCAGCGCTGTTTCCGTCACGTCCAGTCACGTTTGTGAACCTCCTGTTGGAATTGGTGATGCTCTGCCACATTTCTGCCATTTTCTAACCGCGCTCATGCCCCAATGTCCGACGAGTTTACCGGCGTTGCCTGAGACGGTTCGGTCCGGCACCGGCTCGTAAACCCCAAGCCCCCCGCCCACGGGTCTGCGTCGGATCGAACCAACCTCGGTTTTCCCTCGGAAAATCGGGTGCGACGATCCCAAAACCTAAATGACCGGCGTCAGAAGCAAGCTGACGCCGGTTTTTACTGCTTGGCTTTCGTGATCCTTGGGTCTGCGCTGCGTCGCTTCGCTCCTAGTGATGAAGAAGCTGACGCTTGGCACACGACGCGAAGGACCAATTCCAACCATCCTCGGATATTCCTTCGACGAGGCCTTGCAGTCCAAAATCTTCGGGATCCGGTTCCATCATTTCAGCTATAAAGCGGGAAACGTCGGCCCCGGAGGATCTGCGGCCCATGCCCGAGGAGAATGACAACCGCTCGCCTGTTGCTCTTGAACAGCGCGGCATGAGCCCCGACCAGCGCATGTTCTCGCCTTCAGCTGCGCGAAATTTGGCACCGATCCTCGCGGTCCTAAAGCGTGTTCTTCCGACACATGGCGTGGTGCTGGAGATTGGCTGCGGGACCGGGGAGCACGCCGTGTGTTTTGCGGAAGCGATGCCCAACCTCACCTGGCAGCCAAGCGATCCTGATGCCGACGCACGCGCCAGCACCTCTAGCTGGATCAAATTTTCTGGGCTGAATAATGTGCTCGCGCCGCTTGAAATAGATGTGTGCTCGAGATTATGGGGCGTCGAGCAAACGGCGCCGTTTGACGCCATCGTGTCGATCAATATGGTTCATATCGCGCCGTGGGCGGCAAGTTTAGGATTGTTTGCAGGCGCTGGCCGTTTGCTCCGCACTGGTGGGCTTCTTGTTCTCTACGGGCCATTCATGCGCGACGGCACACACAACGCACCATCCAACGCCGCTTTCGACGCATCTCTAAAGGAGCGCAACCCATCTTGGGGTGTGCGTGATATTGCTGATCTTGAACGCGTGGGTGAGGCCTCTCGACTTAGTCTCCGCGAGGCGATCGAGATGCCTGCTAACAATTTGTCGGTTGTCTTCTCCTGCGATAGTGCCTGAACGACAATCGTCCCATTCTATTGGCTATTCATCGTTTCAGTGGAAACGCTGAACCGCTCTATCTCTTTGTTTTGACGCAATTCCGGACGCAAACCGATACGCACTTCCTGGAATGCTCTAGGACGAGGAAGCTCTAAAGCCGGTCGGGCTTGCGGATGAAGGCGGCGCCGAGGATCGGGCCTGGCATGCCGTCCTTGCCGACGGATTGCAGCAGCACCGCGCAGCCGGCCTTCTTGGCGATTTCGGTCATCGGCAATTCGTAGCGCTGCGGCTTGCCGTGCCACATGCCGGCGATCTGGATGTCGGAGACGGCGTTCCAATAGGTCAGGCTGCGGCCGCTGTTCTCGCCCTGGCCGATCTTCACCATCTGCGGCGGATCGAAATAGACGATCACCACATGGGCGTCGTTGGGGCCGTTGCCGGCGTCGCCGGCATCGATCATGACGCGGTCGCTGGTGCGGCTGACCTTGATGCCGACGCGCATGCCTTCGCCGGTCCGGTTGAGGCGCGCCAGCGTGCCGTCGACTTCCTTGCGGCTGGCGCCGTTGACGTGGCTGCGGCCGTTGATGACGGCTTGCGGCGTGTAGACAGAGCGGCTGCCGAAGGCGCGCATGTAGTCGTACTGCCGGTCGGTGTTTTCCTTGCTGCTCAGCGTGTCCTGCCAGCCGAGATAGTCCCAGTAGTTGACGTGATAGGCGAGCGCGACGAGGTCCTCCTTGCTGGCAAGCTCGGCAAAGAACTCGTCGGCCGGCGGACAGGAGCTGCAGCCCTGGCTGGTGAAAAGCTCGACCACGCCGAGCGGCTTGTCGGTTTGCTGTTTATCGGCCCGGGCGCTCTCTGGCTCGCTTGCAAGCACCGTGCCGGCGCTTGCCGACAGGGCCAGCGCAAGAACCGCGAGCCGCAAGGGTTTTGCAAATGCCATGGCCGTTCCGATTCCCGCCGGTGACGCCGGCCTTGTTCTGATTGCTAAAATATGTGGCAGAACCGCCAGTCAACGGGAAGTCACGTTGCGGTGAAATTTTCGGCGTTGCAAGCACGCCCAGGGCCGCAATAGGAAAGACCCCTCCACTTCATGCCGCGGTTCGATTAGGAGGGCGCATCATCGTCATGTGGCAAACTCTCCCGACGCCCGTCGATCTTTATTGCGAGCGGACCGGGCCGGAACTTTGGGCAGAGCCGGCTAATGCTTTGACCAACCTTGCCTTTATTGCCGCTGGATTGTGGGGCGTGCGGGAAGTGCGGAGGGGAATAGGGGAATAGGGGAATAGGGGAATAGGGGAATAGGGGAATAGGGGAATAGGGGAATAGGGGAATAGGGGAATAGGGGAATAGGGGAATAGGGGTGTCTCTTCCCTACTTCCTTACTGCCCTACTCCCCTACTCCCTTATCAAGCTGCCAGATCGCGCAGCACGTACTGCAAAATGCCGCCGTTCTTGAAGTAGTCGAGCTCGTCCAGCGTATCGATGCGGCAGATGATCGGGATGTTCTTCACCGTGCCGTCGCCGTAGGTGACCTTGGCGGTCATCTTCTGGCGCGGCTTGATGGCGTCCAGGCCGTCGATCTCGACCAGCTCGTCGCCCTTGAGGTTGAGCGAGGCCCATGAGGTGCCGTCCTCGAAGACGAAGGGGATGACGCCCATGCCGACCAGGTTCGAGCGATGGATGCGCTCGAAGGACTGGGCGATGACAGCGCGGACACCCAGGAGATTTGTTCCCTTGGCCGCCCAGTCGCGCGAGGAGCCGTTGCCGTATTCGACGCCGGCGAAGATGACCAGCGGCACGCCTTCCTTCTTGTACTCCATCGCGGCGTCGTAGATCGACATCTCCTCCTTCGAGGGATAGTGGATCGTGTAGCCGCCCTCGCGGCCGTTCTCACCCAGCATGTGGTTGCGGATGCGGATGTTGGCGAAGGTGCCGCGCATCATCACCTCATGGTTGCCGCGCCGCGTGCCGTACTGGTTGAAGTCGGCGACGCCGACGCCATGCTCGGTGAGGTACTTGCCGGCCGGCGAGGCGGCCTTGATCGAGCCCGCCGGCGAGATGTGGTCGGTGGTGATCTTGTCGCCGAAGAGGCCGAGCACGCGCGCGCCCTTGATGTCGCCGATCTTGCCGAAGCCCGATGTCATGCCGGCGAAATAGGGCGGGTTCTGCACATAGGTCGAGCTGTCGTCCCAGGCATAGGTCTGGCCCTCTGGCGCCTTGACCTTCTGCCAGTACTCGTCGCCCTTGAAGACGTCTGCATATTTGCGGGCGAACAACTCGCGCGTGACGTTCTTCTCGATGAACTCCTGGATCTCGGCCGCGCTCGGCCAGATGTCCTTGAGGTAGACGGGGTTGCCGTTCCTGTCCTCGCCAAGCGGCTCGGTGGTCAGGTCCTTGGTCACCGTTCCGGCCAGCGCATGGGCGACGACCAGCGGCGGCGAGGCGAGATAGTTCGCCTGCACGTCCGGCGAGACGCGGCCCTCGAAGTTGCGGTTGCCGGACAAGACCGCGGCGGCGATCAGGCCCTTATCGTTGATGGTCTTGGAGATCGGCGCCGGCAGCGGGCCGGAATTGCCGATGCAGGTGGTGCAGCCGAAGCCGACCAGGTTGAAGCCGATCTGGTCGAGCTCCTTCTGCAGGCCGGATTTTTCCAGGTATTCGGCGACCACCTGGCTGCCTGGCGCCAGCGAGGTCTTCACCCACGGCTTCTGCTTCAGGCCCACGCGGTTGGCGTTGCGGGCGAGCAGCCCGGCGCCGATCAGCACGCTCGGGTTCGAGGTGTTGGTGCACGAGGTGATGGCGGCGATGACGACGTCGCCATGGCCGAGATCGTGGTCGGTGCCTTCGACGGCGTAGCGCTTGGAGATATCGGCGGCCTTCTTATACTCGGTCTCCATCGCCTTGGCGAAGCCGGCCGGAATGCCTTCCAGCGCGACGCGGCCCTCAGGGCGCTTCGGGCCTGCCATCGACGGCACGACGTCGCCGAGGTCGAGCTCGAGCAGGTCGGTGAAGACCGGGTCGGCGGAGCCGGCGTCGCGCCACATGCCCTGCGCCTTCGAATAGGCCTCGACCAGCGCGATGCGGTTCTCGTCGCGGCCGGACATCGTCAGGTAGCGGATGGTCTCGCTGTCGACCGGGAAGAAGCCGCAGGTGGCGCCGTATTCGGGCGCCATGTTGCCGATGGTGGCGCGGTCGGCCAGCGTCATGTTGGAGAGGCCGGGGCCGAAGAACTCGACGAACTTGCCGACGACGCCCTTCTTGCGCAGCATCTGGGTTACGGTGAGCACGAGGTCGGTGGCGGTGACACCTTCCTTGAGCTTGCCGGTGAGGCGGAAGCCGATGACCTCCGGCAAGAGCATGGAGACGGGCTGGCCGAGCATGGCCGCCTCGGCCTCGATGCCGCCGACGCCCCAGCCGAGCACGCCGAGGCCATTGATCATGGTGGTGTGCGAATCGGTGCCGACGCAGGTGTCGGGATAGGCGGTGGTTTCGCCGTCCTCGCTGTTCGTCCACACGACCTGGCCGAGATATTCGAGGTTGACCTGGTGGCAGATGCCGGTGCCGGGCGGCACGACGCGGAAGTTGCGGAACGCCTGCTGGCCCCATTTCAGGAACTTGTAGCGCTCCTCGTTGCGCTCATATTCGAGCTCGACATTGCGGGCGAAGGCCATCGGCGTGCCGAACTCGTCGACGATGACGGAGTGGTCGATGACGAGATCGACCGGCACCAGCGGGTTGATCTTTTCCGGATCGCCGCCGAGCGCCTTGATGCCGTCGCGCATGGCCGCCAGGTCGACCACCGCCGGAACGCCGGTGAAATCCTGCATCAGAACGCGGGCCGGACGGTAGGCGATCTCGACGCCGGCGGTGCCCTTGTCGGTCAGCCAGCCGGCCACCGCCTGGATGCTTTCCTTGGTGACCGAGCGGCCGTCCTCGTTGCGCAGCAGGTTCTCCAGCAGCACCTTCATCGAATAGGGCAGCCGGGCGATGCCGGCGAGGCCGTTCTTCTCGGCCTCGGTGAGGTCGAAATAGACATAGTCAGCGCCACCCGCGGTCAGGGTGCGGCGGCATTTGAAACTGTCCAGGGATTTTGACACGTGCGATCCGTCCTTGTCTGTTCAGCCTGAAAGGGAACGGACGCCGATGGCATGCAATCACGCGCAAAGGTGCGGGTACGGCCATTTCCGCTGTCCGCTCCCAAGCAACCCGAGCCGTTCAAGGCGGCGCGTGCGCTGGTTCGGCGCTAATTCTGTTCCCGAGCCGACCGCTGGCACGGATGAACCGCATATAGAGAATTTCCTGGAATAGTTCTAGACAGTCGAAAGGCAAATTTGTGCGATGCGGCGACGGCCGCGAAACGGCGCTTTCGGAACGGGCAATGATGCGGCTGATCGCCGAAAATCTGGGCGGCGAGCGCGGCGGCGAGACGGTCTTTTCCGGCATCGGCTTTGCGCTCGAGAAGGGCGAGGCGCTGGTCGTCACCGGGCCGAACGGCGCCGGCAAATCGACGCTGCTGAGGGTCATCGCCGGTCTGCTGCGCGCCGCCGAAGGGCGGGTCCAGGTCGAGGCCGGCGGCGAGGCTTTTCCCACGGTCGCTGCGGCGTCACACTATCTCGGCCATCTCAACGCGATGAAGACGGCCTTGAGCGTGGCGGAGAATCTGCGCTTCTGGCGCGACTTCTGCGGCGAGCCGGCGCTCGGCGTCGACGAGGCGCTGGAGACCGTCGGGCTCGGCGGCATCGGCCATCTGCCGTTCGGCTATCTCTCGACCGGCCAGCGGCGGCGGGCATCCATTGCAAAACTCCTGGTCAGCCACCGGCCGATCTGGCTGCTCGACGAGCCGACGGCGGGGCTGGACAAGGCGTCCGAGGAACGGTTCGCGGGGTTGATGCGCGGGCATCTGGAGGAAGGCGGGATCATCGTGGCGGCGACGCATCTGCCGCTGGGGTTGGAGGGGGCGAAGGCGTTGAGGATGGGGGAAGCCAGTTGAGGTTGTCGCTCTGTCACCCCCCTCTCTGCCCTGCCGGGCATCTCCCCCTCAAGGGGGGAGATCGGCAGTTCGCGCGCCCCGCCAGCTTCCTTATGTTGAAAATTGGCGAAAGCCGAAGTGACATCCAATCTCCCCCCTTGAGGGGGAGATGGCCGGCAGGCCAGAGAGGGGGGCCTGGGCGCAGGCATCTCAACCCATGCTAGCCCTCTTCCTGCGCGACATCCGCCTCTCGATCCGCGCCGGTGGCGGGGCGCTGACGGGCGTCATCTTCTTCCTCGCCGTCATCGCCACCATCCCGTTCGGCGTCGGCCCGGATCTCAACCTGCTTGCCCGCATCGGCCCGGCGATCCTGTGGATCGCCGCCCTGCTTGCCTGCTTGCTCGGCCTCGACCGGCTGTTCCAGGCCGACCGCGAGGACGGCTCGCTCGATCTTCTGGTGCTGGGCCACGATCGCCACATGCTGGCGCTGATGGTGCTGGTGAAATGCCTGGCGCATTGGGCGGGAAGCGTGCTGCCGCTGGTGGTCGCCGCACCCTTGCTGGGGCTGTTCATGAACATGGAGGCGGCCGGCATCGGCGCCACGGCGCTCACGCTTCTCGTCGGCACGCCGGCCATCACCTTCATCGGCGCCGCCGGCGCCGCGGTCGCGGTGGCGCTGCCGCGCGGCGGGCTGCTGATCTCTGTGCTGGTGCTGCCGCTCACCATTCCGGTGCTGATCTTCGGCGTTTCGGCCAGCTATGGCGCGGTGGCCGACCCGGCGCCGTTCCTGCAGCCTTTCCTCATTCTTGCCGCGCTGACGCTGTTTCTTGCCGTGCTCGGACCGCTGGCGGCGGCTTTGGCACTGCGCCACGGGACGGACTGAGGCTGCGGCGCGGCGGCCGATTGCGAAGCTGGAACGGCAAGGCTAAGGGAAAGCATGATCGAACAGGGCAACATGGCCGGACCGGAAAGCCGCATCCACGTGGAGCGGCTGCCATGAGCGCGCATGCGCTCTATGTCACGGCCGCCTATGCCATCACGGCGCTGGTGCTGGCCGGGCTGGTCGCATGGATCCTCATCGACCAGCGCGGCCGCAAGCGCGATCTTGCCGAGCTGGAAGCCGCCGGCGTGCGCCGGCGCTCCGACAAGGGCGCCGAGGCCGTCAAGGACAAGGGCGCGAAATCATGAGCGGCGAGAGCACGGAGACCGCAACGCCGGCGCGGTGGCGGCGCCTGTTCGTGCTTTTGCCGCTGCTGGTGTTCCTCGGGCTGGCGGGGCTGTTCCTGTCGCAGCTTCTGTCCGGCCGCGACGTGTCGGAAGTGCCGTCGGCGCTGATCGGCCTGCCGGCGCCGCAGACCAACCTGCCGCCGCTGGAAGGCAGCGCCTTGCCGGGGCTCGATTCGAAGGCCTTCGCCGGCAAGGTCACGCTGGTCAACGTCTTTGCCTCGTGGTGCGCGCCGTGCCGCGACGAGCATCCGGTGCTGCTCGCTCTGTCGAAGGACAAGCGTTTCGTGCTGGCGGCGCTGAACTACAAGGACGAGCCCGCGAACGCCCGCCGATTCCTCGGCGAGGTCGGCAATCCCTACCAGGCGATCGGTGTCGACGAGGCGGGCCGGGCGGCGATCGACTGGGGCGTCTACGGCGTGCCGGAGACCTTCGTCGTCGGCAAGGACGGCAAGATCGCCTACAAGCATGTCGGGCCGATCACGGCCGAATCTGCGGAAACTCTGCTCTTGCCGCAGATCGAGAAGGCGCTGGCGGCGCATTGATATCAGGTGATGGCGGCCTGCGAATCGCGGCTTCCTGCGCGCTTCCGGTGCTCACGTACCTAAGTACGCTCCGCTCCGGTTCTCGGAATCCACCATTCTCGACTCGGCCTGACCTGAATCTCAACGCGCCTGACGGCGCGGAGCTGGTTGGGGCGAAAAACTCAGCCGTAGATCTGCTTGTGGATCTGGTAGAGCATCTCGGAGCGGTCGGCGCGCATGTCGGCCAGATCGCGGCTGGAGAAGCTGTCGATTTCGGCGACGAGGCGGTTGTACTGCTTGCGCTTGGCGATGCTGCTGCGAGCGCGGGAAACAAAGTTGTCGAAGATCATGACGAGGGTCCTTTCGTGCCGCGTTCTGGCGGCGAATTGTTCCTCCCTTGATCGATACGGAGCATGACATAGGAATAGTGCGTTGCAAAAAGAAGATGTTGCAATGCACCATTGCGCTGAACGCATAGCCGGTTAACCGGCCGTTGCCGCCGAGCAAACCTGATTGAAGGCCGCCAAGGCCTCAAGAGACGGTGAAGCCGTCATCACCGATCTTGCCATATCGCTCGCCGGCTGGCTTGATCGCGACCGACTGAATGCCGGGAGGAAATGCATGGCGGCCGCCGACTACTACGAAATCCTCGATCCGCGTTTCGCGCGGTTGTTCAACTCCAACGCGCAAGTTGAGAAGCTGTTCACCGGATGCCGCTGGGCGGAAGGCCCGGCCTGGTTCGCCGCCGGCCGTTATCTCGTCTGGTCGGATATCCCGAACAATCGCATGCTGCGCTTTGACGAGACCGACGGCGGCGTCAGCGTGTTCCGCCAGCCGTCGGGAAATTCCAACGGCAACACGGTCGACCGGCAGGGCCGGCTGGTCACCTGCGAGCATTCGGGCCGCCGCGTCAGCCGCACCGAGCATGACGGCTCGATCATCGCCATCGCCGACAAATGGCGCGGCAAGCGACTGAATTCGCCTAACGACGCGGTGGTGAAGTCCGACGGTTCGATCTGGTTCACCGATCCGAGCTACGGCATCGACACCGACTATGAAGGCGACAAGGCCGAGAGCGAGATCGGCGCCTGCAACGTCTACCGGGTCGATCCGGACAGCGGCGAGATCGATGCCGTCATCACCGACATGGTGAGGCCCAACGGGCTTGCCTTCTCGCTCGACGAAAGCAAACTCTATGTCGCCGACACCGGGCGCACCCACGGCGCCAAGAACCCTGCGCATATCCGCGTCTTCAACGTCGGCAAGGGCGGCAAGAAGGTCTCCGGCGAAAAGGTCTTCGCCGACTGCACGGCCGGCCTGTTCGACGGCTTCCGGGTCGACGAGGACGGGCGCATCTGGACGAGCGCCGCCGACGGTGTCCATTGCTACGATCCGGACGGCACGCTGATCGGCAAGGTCAAGGTGCCGGAGGTCGTCGCCAACTGCGTGTTCGGCGGCAACAAGCGGAACTGCCTTTACATCGCGGGCACGACATCGCTCTACATGGTGCGGCTGATGGTCAACGGCGCCAAGACGTATTGACGGCTCGCGGGAGAGCGCCCCTCCATGCCGTGACCTTCGACGTCGGTGCAACGGCGCAGAATTCTGTAACCGTTGCAATGCCTTAGCGTAGCGGCATGGCTCCTAGGGTCTGCGCTGCGTCGCTTCGCTCCAGGATGACGACCTCATGTTCGACTGCGTATAGACGCCGCGAAACCCTGCACCGCCGCGCGCATCGCCAGCCGGTTCTCGGCCGTCGTCAAGATCGCCTCCATCTCCGGCGGCTTCTTGCCGATCAGGACGATCTCCAGCGCCGTCTCCTCAAAGAGGACGAAAGACATGGTGCGCATGATCTCGCTGAGCGCGGCGCGGGCGTAGAGCGAGCGCGGCGAGGCGTGCACCAGCATGGCCGGCTTGGCGACGGCGGCGTCGCGCGACACCAGCCAGTCGAGCGCGTTCTTCAGACCGCCCGGCACGCCATGGGCATATTCCGGACAGGAGATGATGACGCCGTCGGCCGCCGTGACGGCCTCGATCAGCGCTGCCGCTTCCGGTGGCGTGCGCTCGCCCTCGTCATCCGGGTTGAAGATCGGCAGCCGGCCAAGTCCGTCATAGAGGGTCACGCGGCAGCCGGCCGGCGCGTTTTGAGCCAGCGCCGCGAGCAGCGCCGAATTGGTCGAGGCGGCGCGCAGGCTGCCGGAAATGGCAAAGATGTTGAGCAAGGGGGAACTGTCCGGGCGAATCGAGCCCGAGGCTACCACATGGTCTGCCGGTAATCCTGGTCCAGCTCGCGGTCGATGTCGCCGGCCGCCTCGGCGAGCGCCAGCTGGTCGCGGATGATCTGGCCGAGCGTCGGCAGCGTCGCGCGGTCGTACCAGGTCTCCGGCTTCCACAGATCCGAGCGCATGAAAGCCTTGGCGCAGTGCATGTAGGCCGCCTTGACCGACACCACGACGACGCTCTGCGGCTCCTTGCCGTCGACGGCCAGCCGCCCGCGCAGGCCGGCATCGACGGTGATGCGGGCGTCGCCGTTGACGCGTAGCGTCTCGTTCATGCCGGGAATGAGGAACAACAGCCCGACCGAGGGATTGCGGACGATGTTCTCCAGCGTGTCCAGCCGGTTGTTGCCGGGCCGGTCGGGGATGGCGATGGTGTTGTCGTCGAGGATGGCGGCGAAGCCGGGCTTGTCGCCTTTCGGCGTCACGTCGGCATTGCCGGCGCCGTCGGAGGAGCCGATCAGCACGAAGGGGCTCTTGCCGATGAAGGAGCGGCAGTGGCCGTCGAGCGCCTTCAGCTCCTTGCGGATGGGGCCGTCGGTCGGTCGGGGCGTCTTGTAGATCGTCCTCAGCTCGTCGCGCGTGGTGAGGAATTCCATGCCCGTCCCCCTCTCAGTTCTATTTGCCGGCGTTCTCTTCCTTGGCCTTTTCCTCCAGCGAATGGCGCATGATCAGCGGCATCTGGCTGAAGGTGAAGAGAAGCGTGATGGGCATGATGCCCCAGACCTTGAACGTAACCCAGGCATCGGTCGAGAAATTGCGCCAGACGACTTCGTTGACGATGGCCAGGAAGAGGAAGAACAGCCCCCAGCGGAAGGTAAGCTTCCTCCAGCCCTCGGTGTCGAGGCTGAAGGCGGAATCGAAGACGTAGCCAAGCAGCGACTTGCCGAAGAACAGGCCGCCGAGCAGCACGCCGCCGAACAGCGTATTGACGATGGTCGGCTTCATCTTGATGAAGATGTCGTCCTGCAGATAGAGCGTCAGTGCGCCGAAGACGAAGACCACGACACCCGACACGAGCGGCATGATCGGCAAGGTGCGGGTCAGCAGCCAGGACGCCATCAGCGCGATGGCGGTGGCGCCCATGAACAGGCCCGTGGCGACGAAAATCGGTCCGCCGAGCTCGCCCAGCGCCGGAAATTTCTGCACCAGCCATTCGCCGCGCGCATTGGCGAAGAAGAACACCAGCAGCGGGCCGAGCTCGAGCAGCAGCTTGAGCGCCGGGTTGACGCCTTCCTTCTTCTGTTTCTGCGGGTCGGACGGGTCGCGTTCGAGGATGTTCATGGAAGTCCTTGTTGTCCCGAAAGTCGGCGCTTTTGGGATCGTTCAAGCCACGCCAGCGATCGCCCTGGCGAATTCGCTGGCTGAAAAAGGTTCGAGGTCGTCGACCTGTTCGCCGACGCCGATGAAATAGACCGGCAGCCTGTGCTTGGCCGCGATCGCCACCAGAATACCGCCGCGCGCCGTGCCGTCCAGCTTGGTCATCACCAGGCCGTTGACGCCGGCGACGTTGCGGAAGATCTCGACCTGGTTGAGCGCATTCTGGCCGGTGGTGGCGTCGACCGTCTGCAGCACGGTGTGCGGCGCTTCCGGGTCGAGCTTGCCGAGCACGCGCACGATCTTCTCGAGCTCCGCCATCAGCTCGGCCTTGTTCTGCAGCCGGCCGGCGGTGTCGATGATCAGCACGTCGGAGCCGGCCTCCTTGGCCTTCTCGAAGGCGTCATAGGCGAGGCCGGCGGCATCGGCGCCGAGCTTGGAGGCGATGACCGGCGATTTCGTCCGCTCACCCCAGATCTTGAGCTGCTCGATCGCGGCGGCGCGGAAGGTGTCGCCGGCGGCGAGCATTACCGACAGGCCGCCATCGGTCAGCTTGGCGGCCAGCTTGCCGATGGTCGTGGTCTTGCCGGTGCCGTTGACGCCGACCACCAGGATGACATGCGGCTTGTGGCTGAGGTCGAGCTCCAGCGGCAGCGCGACGGGGGTCAGCACCTTCTCCACCTCGGCCGCCATGACCGAGCGCACCTCCGTGTCGGAGACGTCCTTGCCGTAGCGGCTGGAGGCCAGCGCATCGGTGACGCGGAGCGCGGTTTCCAGGCCGAGATCGGCGCGGATCAGCACGTCCTCCAGGTCCTGCAGCGTGTCCTCGTCCAGCTTGCGCTTGGTGAAGACGCCGGCGATGTTGCCCGAGAGCTCGCGCGAGGAGCGGGCAAGCCCGTCGCGCATGCGCTGGAACCAGGAACGCCGCGGCGCCGGCTCCGGCGCCTTTTGCACCTCGGCCTTCTGCTCGACCTTTTTCGCGACGGTTACCTTGCCGGCGGACGG
Organism: Mesorhizobium sp. M4B.F.Ca.ET.143.01.1.1; assembly: GCF_004792275.1. Taxonomy (NCBI): domain Bacteria; kingdom Pseudomonadati; phylum Pseudomonadota; class Alphaproteobacteria; order Hyphomicrobiales; family Phyllobacteriaceae; genus Mesorhizobium; species Mesorhizobium sp. M4B.F.Ca.ET.143.01.1.1. The sequence continues at coordinate 315,675 of NZ_SRSR01000006.1, read as the reverse complement.
CGCGGGCCTTGGCTGCGGCGCGGGGACGGCTTCTGGCTCGGGTGCAATCTCGGCAAGGATCCGCTCCGGTTCGACCGGCGCAGGCTGGCGAATAGGAGGAGAGATTTCCGCCGGCGGAGCAGGCTCCAGTGACGCCAAATCCTGTGGAGGTCGGCGCTGCCCCTCACCCTTACCCTCTCCCCGTGAAGGACGGGGAGAGGGGGGCGTCGGCGTTGGCACTTCTTCCTTCTCCCCGTCACTATGCGGGGAGAAGGTGCCGGCAGGCGGATGAGGGGCGGCGCCGACCTCTGAAAATGGCTCGATAGAAGATGCCTCGGCCGGTGGAATCTCGATCGGCGACGGCGTATCGGCAGGGACTTCGCTGGGCAGGGTCGGCACCTCGATCGGCGACGGCTCAGGCTGCGGTTCCGGATGCGACGGGACAATTTCCGGCTCGGCCGGCGCGGGTGCAGGCACCTCTTGGGGCTGCGGCTCGGGCGCTGGTTCCGGTGGTGCCGGCGGCACTTCTTCCGGCGCCGGTGGCTCGGGCGTTTGCGGAACGGGTTTCGGCTCTTCTTCCGGGCGGGGCTCCGGCAGAGGTTCCGGCTCGGACGGAACGATTGGCTCCGGCGGCTGTGGAATAGCCGGTGCGGGCTTCGGCTCTTGCGGAACCGGTTGGGGCGCGGCCTCTACCTCCCCCTCGATGGGGGAGGTCCCGAGCGCAGCTCGGGGGTGGGGGTGACTGGCACCAGCGTCGGCACTGTCACCCCGCGCCGCCACTTCGTGGGGACCCTCCCCATCAGGGTGGGGAGCCTGCTCGGCCGCCGGCTTCAGCGCCTCGAGCGCGTCCCATTTGATCGGCGGCAGCGGGGCGGTCTCGTCGACGCGTTCCTCGACGACTTCCTTCTTGCCGAACGAAAATATCTTCTTGAAGAAACCGGCCATGCTTTGCTTTTTCTCAGGCGGCGCGGGCGGCCAGGGGCGCCGCGATCAAGCGGGCACCGTCATGGCAGGTGATGATGGCCTCGACGATCTCGCCCGGCGTCCCGGCGTCGATGGCGGCCAGCGTAAACCCTTCGGTGCGGCCGAGACCGTCGCGCTCGACCAGGATCGACTGGCGCGTGCCGGCAAGGGCAGCGAGATGGCGGCGATAGGCCGCCTCGCCGGCGGCGCGGAGCCTGGCGGCGCGCTGCTTGACCACCTCGCGGCGGACCTGCGGCATGCGCGCAGCGGGCGTGCCTTCGCGTGGGCTGAACGGGAAGACGTGGAGATGCGTCAACCCGCATTCCTCGACTATTCTTTCCGAATTCTCGAACATCGCCTCGGTCTCGGTCGGGAAGCCGGCGATGATGTCGGCGCCAAAGACAATGCCGGGGCGCAACTTGCGCACGTCCTCGCAGAAGCGGATCGACTGGTCGCGCAGATGGCGGCGCTTCATGCGCTTCAGGATCATGTCGTCGCCCGACTGCAGCGACAGATGCAGGTGCGGCATCAGCCGGGGCTCGGTGGCGATGGCGTCCAGCAGATCGTCATCGGCCTCGATGGAATCGATCGAGGACAGCCTGAGCCGCTTCACGTCGGGCACCTGGCGCAGGATCGTCTTCACCAGCTTCCCAAGCTTCGGGGCGCCCGGCAGGTCGGCGCCAAAACTGGTCATGTCGACGCCGGTCAGCACGATCTCGGCATAGCCATTGCCGGCCAGCCGCTTGACCTGCTCGATCACGGCGCCCATCGGCACCGAGCGCGAATTGCCGCGGCCGTAGGGGATGATGCAGAAGGTGCAGCGGTGGTCGCAGCCGTTCTGCACCTGGACGAAGGCGCGCGCCCGGCCTTCGATCGCATCGACCATGTGGCCGGCCGTCTCGCGCATCGAGAAGATGTCGTTGACGCGCGCCTTCTCGGTGTCGTTGACGCCGAAATCGGGCAGCGCGCGATAGGAGTTCGCCTTCAGCTTCTCCTCATTGCCGAGCACGAGGTCGACCTCGCCCATGGCGGCGAAGTTCTGCGGCTCGGTCTGCGCCGCGCAACCGGTGACGATGATGCGGGCGTGCGGGTTCTCGCGGCGGGCCTTGCGGATCGATTGCTTGGCCTGGCGCACCGCTTCCGCGGTGACGGCGCAGGTGTTGAAGATGACGGCGCCGCCCTTCAGCGCGCCGAGGCCGGCGCTTTCCGCCTCCTTGCGCATCACCTCGGATTCATAGGTGTTCAAGCGACAGCCGAAGGTGACGACGTCTATTGCCATCAGGCCGCGCTTTCGGTGTCGCGGGCCCAGGTGCCGGTCGAGGGGTCGAAGCTGCCGGAGAATTCCCATTCGGCGGCACCGGTCAGGATGACGTGGTCGTCGTCGCGCCATTCGACATGCAGCGAGCCGCCGCCGGGCGTCATCAGCGAGACGCTGCGGCCGGTGCGCTTGGTGCGGGCGGCCGCCACCACGGCGGCGCAGGCCGCCGAGCCGCAGGCCTTGGTCAGGCCGGCGCCGCGTTCCCAGGTACGGATGACCATGGTTTCGGGCGAGGTGACCTGAGCGATGGTGATGTTGGCGCGCTCGGGGAAGATCGGATGGTTTTCCAAAAGCGGGCCGAAGCGGTCGAGCTCATAGGACCAGACGTCGCGGTCGACCCAGAAGATGGCGTGCGGGTTGCCCATCGAGACTGCCGAGGGCGAATGCAGCACCGGCGCGTCGATCGGGCCGATCTGCAGCTCGATCATGCGGGTGTCGCGGAACTCCTCGGCAAGCGGGATCTCCTGCCAGCCGAAGCGCGGCGTGCCCATGTCGACCGAGATCGTGCCGTCGGCATGTTCCGCGGCGTTGAGGATGCCGGCGCGGGTCTCGAAGGTGAAAGCCTTCAGGCCGGTCTCGGCGGCCAGCGCCTGCACCACGCAGCGTGTGCCGTTGCCGCAGGCCTGCGCGCCGGAACCGTCGGAATTGAGGATGTCGATATAGTAGGCGGTGCCGGGCGTCCTGGCGTCATGGATCGCCATGATCTGGTCGAACTTGGTCGCGGCGTCGCCATTGAGCGCGATCGCCGCCGCCGCCGTCACCCGATCGGCACGGCCGCGCATATCGGCAACGATGATCTCGTTGCCGATGCCGTTCATCTTGGCGAAGGGGGCGGTGCCTGCCATCTAGCCGGTCATTCCATGTCCGTTTGGCGCTATATGGCGGAAACGGGCGGGAATTACCAGTGCGGCGCGGTTGAAGCGGCGGCGAAGACGTCGCGCCTTGGCGACGACGAAGACGCCGCCGCTGATTACGGCAAAGATGCCGAACCGGCCACGACGAAGAGGTCGGGCCTAGCCCACGACGAAGACGACGCGGCTGGTTACGGCAAAGATGCCGAACCTAAGTAACCGCGAAGACGCCGAGCACGATCAGCAGGAAGATGACGGGGACGATGCCGATCAGGACGCGCGCGCCGGTGGCGGCCGCACCTGCCAATGCCGGCATGCCGAGCAGGCTCGCTGCGGCGGCGACAATAAGAAGGATGATGATCCACTTGATCATGGGAAGGCTCCCAGCCGAATTGCGTTGTGGGATCAACGCCTCTTGTCGGCTTGGGTTCCTGTGGTCGGCTCAGGTTCCGGGCTAGGCGGCCGGCACATCCCACACCTCGCCCGGCCGCAAGGCGCGGAAACGCTCGCGCGGCAGGCGCTCGGCGTCGAGCGCCTCGGCCAATTTGCGGGCAGGCTCGTCGATCGGTTCATTGGTGAGTTGAAAAGTGCCCCAGTGGCAGCCGGCGGCGTGGGCTGCGTTGCAGAGCTTCATGCCTTGCACCGCCTCCTCCGGATTCTGGTGCTGCGGCTCCATGAACCAGCGCGGCTCATAGGCGCCGATCGGCAGGATGGCGAGGCGGAAACCGCCATGCTTCTCCGCCATCAGCCGGTAGTTGGCGCCGCCATGGAAGCCGGTATCGCCGGCGAAATAGATTTTTGCGCTTGGCGTCTCGACCACGAACCCCGCCCAGAGGGCCATGCGCCGGTCGCGGGTGCCGCGGGCCGACCAGTGGTGCACCGGTTCGACATGGACGGCGGCATCCTTGCCGAGGTCGATCCTGCCGCCCCAGTCATGCGCGCTGAGCCGCATGCCGGGCACGGCGGCGTCGATAATGGCGTCGTTGCCGAGCGGCGTGATCACCAGCGGGTCGTGCTTTGCCTTCAGCCGCTTCAGCGTGGCGAGATCGAGATGGTCGTAATGGTTGTGGCTGACCAGCACGAGGTCGATCGGCGGCAACTGGGAAAAGGCGATGCCCGGCGCGTTGACCCGTTTCGGCCCGGCGAAGGAAAGCGGCGAGACGCGCTGCGACCAGACCGGATCGGTGAGGATGTTCAGCCCCGCCGTCTGGATGAGCAGCGAGGAATGGCCGACCATGGTGAGCCGCAGCGCGCCGCTGTCGACGCGCTCGTCGGGCCTCGCCTGATGGAACGGGCTCGGATTGGCCGCCGGCCATTTCGCGCGCTCGCCGCTCAGCTGCCATTTCAAGAGATCGGCGAAGCGGCCGGGCGGCTTGCCGTCGGGATTGAAGAACAGAGTGCCGTCGAAATGGTCGCTTGGCGGGCCGCTGTAATAGCGGTTGGCGGCTCTCTTTCTTGCGGCCAAGGTTGCGGCTCCGGCATGTTTCTGCTCCTTGCAAGATAGGATCGATGCCATCTGGCGCAAGCATTTGGGGACGGGTGCATGCCCTGGCCAAAGGCCGCGCGCTGGCGCCGGCGATGATTTCCGGTATACGATCGCTCGGCGGAATGGAGGGGGCCACCATGCGTCGGCAAGCAGTTCTTGCAGTCGTGGCGACGATCATGGGGATCGCGCCGATAGCGCCGGCTGCCGCGCAGACGCAGCCCGGCGCTTGTGCTCACACGCCAGCCATCCTGGACGCGGGCGATTTCCTGCTCGCCGAACCGGCAACGTTCCCGAATTTCTGGCGCGATCGTTTTGGCGATGACGCGGCCTATCTTAAGATACGCTATGGCGGCCTTGCCTACGCCGAGGGCTCGGCGCTTCTGGCGGGTTTGGAAAAACGCACTCACCCGCCGCTTCGCATTGTCGAACTCAGGCTTGCCTATGCAACAACGCCGGATCGGGCGGCGATGATTGCCGGCATGCAACCGCTGCCCAAGGCACAGTCGATTGTGCCACAGCTTGGCCAATCTGCCTGGCGCGCGCTTGTCACCGAAGATGGCGGCGAGTGGCTGCTGGGTGAACTGGCGCGCTGGCAGGCATCCGATGCCAACAACGCATCGGTCGGCGCGGCGGGGATTGCGCAGGCACTGGCCGACCTCGATGACGAGGCGAAGTCGCGTTTTGCCAAGAGAGCGGAAGATGCAGGAATTTGGCGGCTGGCCCTCGATGTGCGGGCGTTCGAGGACAATCTTACTGACTTCGTTTCCGCCCTCGATCGCCTTCCGGCCACGGCGCTTCCCAAAAAGGACGACCGCGCGCAGTTCATACGCAATGCGCTCCACGCGGCCGATCTTCGTCCTTCCTTCGATATTTCCAAACAGCCGGCGGAAGTCCAGGCGATCGACCGCAAGAATGATTTGGGCGCCGTTCTGCGGAAGGTCGGGCGGCTTGTAGCCTATGCTCCGCAAACCGCGATGCTGCTGCAGGTGATAAATTACAGCGGCGACCTGCGCGTCGGCACAACGGTGGCTGAAGGCCTCAATGCGCGGATCGCGGCAAAACAGCTCGACCCGATCAACAATCCCGATGCCGTCACGGCGGCCATGCTCGATGGGCTCGACTATGTTCTCGGTCGCAAAGACCGAGAGAGTATCCTGGCTGGCTTTGGCATCTCCGATGTGCAAGGCGAAATGGCCGAGTCTTTCGTCGAAAGGGCATTGGCGCGGTTTACTTTGGCGCCTTTCATGCAAGGCGGTGAGACCGAAGCGCCCCCTCGCCCGAAACAGCTGGCGGCGGCCTTCCCCTGGGAGCAGTGGGTCGGATTGGCCGGCAAGCTGAAGGCCGGCGAAACCATTTCACCAGACGATCGCATCGTCGCCGCAGATCTGATGATCGCGGCCGATCGCCCCGCAGACGCGGTGGGGTTTCTGAAAACAGCCGGCGACTGGAAGACGGCAGTGGGGAGAGCTCATCAGCTGGCGCTCGACCTGGACCGCCGCTGCGCCGACTTGCTGCGGCCCCCGGTGGCGCTCGCGCAACGGCTCTACCGGTTCGAACCGCGCTGAGACCGTTCCAGCGACATCCCTGTAATTTCCGAGGGCAGCACGATGGCAATGAAGCGGACCAAGACACCGTGGATGAAGGCCGAGGATTTCGGCCGCTCGCTGCCGCGCGGCATCGGCGTCAATCTTCTGGTCACCGACATGGCGGCGATGGAGGCCTTCTGCCGCGACGTGCTTGGCGCCCGTATCGTCTATGCCGACGAGGATTTCGCGGCGATCGAGCTCTTGGGCTCGATATTCATGCTGCATGCCGACCATTCCTATCTCGACAATGAGATGAGCGGCGTCATCACGGGCGCCGAGACGCGCGGGACGGGCATCGAGCTGCGTCTCTACGGCGCCGATCCGGATGCGATCGAGGCGCGGGCGCGCGATCTCGGCCACATCGTGCTCGCCGGCACGATCGACAAGCCGCATGGCCTGCGCGAATGCTATGTCGTCGGTCCGGACGGCTATGTCTTCGTGCCGAGCGCGGCGCTTTCCGCTTAGGGATGCGTCGGGCTTGCCGAGCACGACGGGCTTCTTCGGGGCGCGCCACAAGCAGGCCTTCGAGGGTCACACGCCTGTTGCGGTAAAATTGCAACAATTGCTCCGAAAACCCTATTTTAACCATATCGGGTTGAAATTCTGCCACCTTCTCCATCTTGGTGGAGGGAGAGATTGCGCGGACGGCGTCCCCCCAGCCGGATCCGACGGAGGCAGGAATGACTTTTTCGAAGACCGGTCTGGTGGCCGTATCGCTGGCCGCGCTGATTGCAAGCGGCTGCTCGACATCGCGATTCTCGTCGATGGATGACCAGCAGCCGGCGCCGCTGACTCCCGCGCCCGCCGGCACGGTGACCGGAAACCAGCTGCCGCCGCCGGCGGCTCCCGGCACCGCCGACGGCTCGCAGTTCCCAACCGCGCCGGCGAACAGCCAGGTCGCCTCGCTGCCGCCGGATGGAAGCGCGCCCGCAGGGGCGCCGGACCTGACCGCGGCCAGTGTCGCCGGTGTCTGGAACGCCAGCGTTTCCGGCCAGAGCTGCAAGGTGGCGACGCCGCAGACCAAGTTCGGCGCCGGCTACCGTGCCGGCCCGTTGCATTGCCCGGCGCCGATCGACGGCATCAAGTCCTGGAATGTCGCCGGCAAGCAGCTGACCCTCTATGACGAGAATGGCGGCACGCTGGCCAAGCTCTATTCCTCGGGCGGCGAGAAATTCGACGGCCAGACCTCCACCGGCCTGCCGATCTCGCTTACCAGGTAGGGCGAAACCGCCGCCCTTGAGGCGGTTCAGCGTTCGAAAGAGTCGCCTAACCGCTCCAATTGCGCGCGGAAAGCCGCTACTTTTCCTGGATGTGCTCAACAACGACGTGACCGATGCACCTGCGTGACGGCCTCCAGACCCATGCGACCGTCAGGCAGCGCTACGACCATCTGGTCGAGACGGGCGCCATCGCGCGCGACCCGGCGCAGGAGCGCATCGCCGCCGCGCTCGATCGGCTGACCGACGAGATCTCTGCAAAAAGACTGGCTCAGAAATCGAGCGCGCTGGGCTGGCTGTTCGCCCGCAAGCAGCCGCCGGCGGCGGTCAGGGGCCTTTACATCCATGGCGGCGTCGGCCGCGGCAAGACCATGCTGATGGACATGTTCTTCGAGCTGTTGCCGGTCAGGCGCAAGCGCCGCGTCCATTTCAACGACTTCATGGCCGATGTGCAGGACCGCATCCAGAAGCACCGGCAGGCGCGCAAGAACGGCGACGTCAAGGAGGACGACCCGATCCCGCCGGTGGCGCACGCGCTGGCCGAGCAGGCCTGGGTGTTGTGCTTCGACGAGTTCTCCGTCACCGACATCGCCGATGCGATGATCCTGTCCAGGCTGTTCTCGGCGCTGTTTGCCGACGGCGTCGTGCTGGTCGCCACCTCCAATGTCGCGCCCGAGAACCTCTATCGCGACGGGCTGAACCGGCAGCTCTTCCTGCCTTTCATCGGCCTCCTGGAGCGCAATGCCGAGGTGATGACGCTGGACAGCGACAAGGACTATCGCCTCGAGAAGCTCAGCCGCATGGCGGTCTACGTCTCGCCGGCGGATGCGGCCGCCGACGCCGCCCTCGACGAGGCCTGGCAAGCAATGACGCACGGCAAGCCGACGGCCGAGACGGCGCTGACGGTGAAGGGCCGGCAGGTCGCGGTGCCGCGCGCGGCCGGCGACGCTGCGCGCTTTTCCTTCGCCGACCTTTGCGAAAAGCCGCTCGGCGCGCGCGATTTCCTGGCCATCGCCGGCCGCTTCTCGACCATTTTCATCGACCATGTGCCGGTGCTCGGCGAAGGCAAGCGCAACGAGGCCAAGCGCTTCATCCTGTTGATCGACACGCTCTACGATCATCACATCAGGCTGGTGGTGAGCGCCGATGCTCCGCCGACCGGGCTCTATACGGCCAAGCGCGGCAACGAGGTGTTCGAGTTCGAACGTACTGCCTCGCGCCTTATCGAGATGCAGGGCCACGAATGGCTGGAGGACTGGGCGGAGAGGCGGAAGGTGGAGACGGTGGCGCCGGAGGCACAGCAGGCGCGGGCGTAGGCTGACGAAGCGCAACGGCTGCGACTTCGGCCAATCTCCGAAGCGCGCATCACCTTAATTGCGAGCGCCTTCGTTAACCCATGCCGCTCCCCGCGCGCCCACCGGGCATCGCCATCACAAGGGCGTCATCGCCGGCTGCCAGCCTTCAGATTTCCACCTTCATTGTATAAATTCTCCCAAGTCGGCTCAATAATTTTGACGTTTACGTAAAACCCAAATTATCTAACCGATTGAAAATGCTCGCTCCAAAATAATCGTTTGAATTTTCCATCCACCGGAGCTATTGGGTGCGGCGAAATCTCACGGGTTCCCCGCAGCATTCGGCCTCCTTCCTCGACGCCGTCAGCAAGTCGCAAAGATTTGGCGCCGTCACAGACAAAGGGAAAAAATCCTCACATGGCACGCAACAAGATAGCGCTTATCGGCTCGGGCATGATCGGCGGCACCCTCGCCCATATGATCGGCCTCAAGGACCTCGGCGACGTGGTTCTGTTCGATATCGCCGAGGGCATTCCGCAGGGCAAGGGGCTGGATATCGCGCAGTCGTCGCCGGTCGACGGCTTCGACGCCAGGCTGACCGGCGTCAACGACTATGCCGGCATCGAGGGCGCCGACGTCTGCATCGTCACCGCCGGCGTGCCACGCAAGCCGGGCATGAGCCGCGACGACCTGCTCGGCATCAACCTCAAGGTCATGGAGCAGGTCGGCGCCGGACTGAAGAAGTATGCGCCGAAGGCCTTCGTCATCTGCATCACCAACCCGCTCGACGCGATGGTATGGGCGCTGCAGAAGTTCTCCGGCCTGCCCAAGACACATGTCGTCGGCATGGCCGGCGTGCTCGACAGCGCGCGCTTCCGTTATTTCCTGGCCGAGGAGTTCAAGGTCTCGGTCGAGGACGTCACCGCCTTCGTGCTCGGCGGCCACGGCGATTCGATGGTGCCGATGATCCGCTATTCGACGGTCTCCGGCATTCCGCTGCCCGACCTCGTCAAGATGGGCTGGACCTCGAAGGAAAAGCTCGACCAGATCGTGCAGCGCACCCGCGATGGCGGCGCCGAGATCGTCGGGCTGCTCAAGACCGGCTCGGCCTATTATGCGCCGGCGGCTTCGGCGATCGCGATGGCCGAATCCTTCCTCAAGGACAAGAAGCGCGTGCTGCCCTGCGCGGCCCACCTGTCGGGCCAGTACGGGGTGAAGAACACCTATGTCGGCGTTCCCGTTGTGATCGGCGCCGGCGGTGTCGAGCGCGTCATCGAGATCGACCTCAACAAGAGCGAGCAGAAGATGTTCGACAGTTCGGTGGCGACGGTGCAGGGCCTGACCGAGGCCTGCGTCAAGATCGCGCCGCACCTCGCCTCGAAGTGATCCGCCAGCAGTTGATCCGGAGATAAGCCATGAACATCCATGAATATCAGGGCAAGGCACTGCTGAAGTCGTTCGGCGCGCCGGTGGCGGATGGCGTGCCGGTGCTGAAGGCCGGCGATGCCGAAGCCGCCGCCAAGGCGCTGCCCGGCCCGCTCTATGTGGTGAAGAGCCAGATCCATGCCGGCGGCCGCGGCAAGGGCAAGTTCAAGGAGCTTTCCCCCGACGCCAAGGGCGGCGTGCGGCTGGCGAAGTCGGTGGCCGAAGTGGTCGCCAACGCCAACGAGATGCTCGGCCACACGCTGGTCACCAAGCAGACCGGCCCTGCCGGCAAGCAGGTCAACCGCCTCTATGTCGAGGACGGCGCCGACATCGACCGCGAGCTCTATCTGTCCATCCTGGTCGACCGTTCGGTCGGCCGCATCGCCTTCGTCGTCTCGACCGAGGGCGGCATGGACATCGAGGCGGTGGCGCATGACACGCCGGAAAAGATCATCACCGTCGCCATCGACCCGGAAAAGGGCGTGACGGCGGATGATCTCAAGACGCTCAACGGCGCGCTGAAGCTCGACGGCGACGCCGCCAAGGACGGCGGCACGCTATTCCCGATCCTCTACAAGGCCTTTGTCGAGAAGGACATGAGCCTGCTCGAGGTCAACCCGCTGATCGTGATGAAGAACGGCCGGCTGCGCGTGCTCGACGCAAAAGTCTCGTTCGACAACAACGCGCTGTTCCGCCACCCCGATGTGATGGAGCTGCGCGACACCACCGAAGAGGACGAGAAGGAAATCGAGGCGTCGAAATACGACCTCGCCTATGTCGCGCTCGACGGCAATATCGGCTGCATGGTCAACGGCGCAGGCCTGGCCATGGCGACGATGGACATCATCAAGCTCTACGGCGCCGAACCGGCCAACTTCCTCGATGTCGGTGGCGGCGCTTCGAAAGAGAAGGTGACGGCGGCGTTCAAGATCATCACCAAGGATCCGGCGGTCGAAGGCATTTTGATCAATATCTTCGGCGGCATCATGAAATGCGACGTGATCGCCGAAGGCGTGATCGCCGCGGTCAAGGAAGTCGGGCTGAAGGTGCCGCTGGTGGTGCGGCTGGAAGGCACAAATGCCGAACTGGGCAAGAAGATCATCAATGACAGCGGCCTCAACGTCGTCTCGGCCGACGACCTCGACGACGCGGCCAAGAAGATCGTCAAGGCGGTGAAGGGCTGAGCGGATGCCCCCGCGCAAGATAAACCTGGTCGAGGCGGCGGACGCGAAGATCGCCAAGGTCTTCGATCCGCACATCGCCGGCGACGTCAATGACAGCCAGGCCAAGGTCGCCAAGTTCGGCGCGGCCTTCGACTGGCATGCGCATGACAATGAGGATGAAGCCTTCCTCGTATTGCGTGGGCGCATCGCCATCGATTTCCGCGACGGGCCGGTCGAGCTCGGCGAGGGCGATTTCATCGTCGTGCCGCGCGGCGTCGAGCACCGGCCGCGCTCGCTCACCGAAGAGCCTATCGTGCTGATGTTCGAGCCGGCGACGACCTTGAACACCGGCAATGCCAAGAGCGACCTCACTGTCACCGACCTGAAGCGGCTCTGACCATGAACGCGGCCTCTTTCTCCTCGCTCTCGGCCGATCACCAGCGCCTGCAGGCGCTGGTCGGCGCGTGGCGCGGCGAGGAGGACGTCGCGGCGACACAATGGGCCGATGAAGGCGCGGCAACGTCGGAAATCTTGGCGGAAGCGCAGTTCGGCGGGTTGTTCGTGGTGCAGCGTTACAAGCAGCGCCGCGACGGCACGGTCTCGTTCGGCTCGCATAATGTGTTCGGCTTCGACCAGCAGTCCAAACTCGTCACCATGCATCAGTTCGATTCCATGGGCTTCGTGCCGGCCTCGCCGGCCACGGGCACCTGGAATGGCGACGAGCTGGTGCTGGAGCGGTCGTCACCGCGCGGCGCTGCACGGGTGACCTACAGTTTCGACGGCGACGATGCCTACCGCATGCGACTGAACTTCAAACCTGCCGGCAGCGATGGCTGGCAAGACATGGTGAGCGGGCTCTACCGGCGCGTCTCGCCTTCCTCGATCAACGTTTAGAAAAGGGCTCCGATGTCCATTCTCATCGACAAGAACACCAAGGTGCTGGTTCAGGGCCTGACCGGCAAGACCGGCACGTTCCACACCGAGCAGGCGCTGGCCTATCACGGCACCAAGATGGTTGGCGGCATCCATCCCAAGAAGGGCGGCGAGACCTGGACCGGCGCCAAGGGCGAGAGCCTGCCGATCTTCGCTTCCGTCGCCGAGGGCAAGGCCAAGACCGGCGCCAACGCCTCCGTCGTCTACGTGCCGCCGGCGGGCGCCGCCGAAGCCATCATCGAGGCGATCGAGGCCGAGATCCCGCTGATCGTCTGCATCACCGAGGGCATCCCGGTGATGGACATGGTCAAGGTCAAGGCGCGGCTCGATCGCTCGACGTCACGGCTGATCGGACCGAACTGCCCGGGCGTGCTGACCCCCGACGAATGCAAGATCGGCATCATGCCCGGCAACATCTTCCGCAAGGGTTCGGTCGGCGTTGTTTCGCGCTCGGGAACGCTTACCTATGAGGCAGTGTTCCAGACCACCAATGTCGGCCTCGGCCAGACCACCGCCGTCGGCATTGGCGGCGATCCGGTCAAAGGCACCGAGTTCATCGACGTGCTGGAGATGTTCCTCGCCGACGACGAGACCAAGTCGATCATCATGATCGGCGAGATCGGCGGCTCGGCCGAGGAAGACGCCGCGCAGTTCCTCAAGGACGAAGCCAGGCGTGGCCGCAAGAAGCCGATGGCCGGCTTCATCGCCGGGCGCACGGCGCCGGCCGGCCGCACCATGGGCCATGCCGGCGCGGTCATCTCCGGCGGCAAGGGCGGCGCCGAGGACAAGATCGCGGCGATGGAATCGGCCGGGATAAAAGTTTCGCCGTCGCCGGCACGGCTGGGCACGACGCTGGTCGAGGCGATCAAGGGTTAAGAGCGTAGGGGAGTAAGGCAGAAGGGAATAGGGAAAGACAGGCGCTGGACAGCCCTATTCCCTTACTCCCCTATTCCCCTACTCCCTCCAAACTAAGGAGACGGAGCCAGGCTCCGACAAGTGACATGGCACGACAAGATCAGGCCAACGACCAATTTTCGCTCACCTCTTTCCTCTATGGCGGCAATGCCGACTATATCGACGCGCTCTACGCCGCCTATGAGGACGATCCCGGCTCGGTCGATCCGCAGTGGCAGGATTTCTTCGCGGCGCTGAAGGACGACGCCGCGGACGTCCGCAAGAACGCCAACGGCGCTTCCTGGGCCAGGCCCTCCTGGCCGCTCTCGGCCAATGGCGAACTGGTCTCGGCGCTCGACGGCAATTGGGGCCTGGTCGAAAAGACGATCGAGAAGAAGGTCAAAGAAAAGGCGGTCACCAACGGCGTCGTCCTGTCCGATGCCGACGTGCACCAGGCGACGCGCGATTCCGTGCGTGCCATCATGATGATCCGCGCCTACCGCATGCGCGGCCATCTGCATGCCAATCTCGACCCGCTCGGCATCGCCAAGCCGCTCGAGGACTACAACGAGCTGTCGCCGGAGAATTACGGCTTCACGTCAGCAGATTACGACCGGCCGATCTTCCTCGACAATGTGCTGGGGCTCGAGTTCGGCACGATCCGGCAGATGCTGGACATTCTGACCCGCACCTACTGCTCGACGCTCGGCGTCGAGTTCATGCACATCTCCGACCCCGAGGAGAAGGCCTGGATTCAGGCGCGCATCGAGGGCGCCGACAAGGAGATCACCTTCACCGCGACCGGCAAGAAGGCGATCCTGCAGAAGCTGATCGAATCGGAAGGCTTCGAGCAGTTCGCCGACGTCAAGTACAAGGGCACCAAGCGCTTCGGCCTCGACGGCGGCGAGGCGCTGATCCCGGCGCTGGAGCAGATCCTCAAGCGCGGCGGCCAGCTCGGCCTGAAAGAGGTCGTGCTCGGCATGGCGCATCGCGGCCGCCTCAACGTGCTCTCCCAGGTGATGGCCAAGCCGCACCGCGCCATCTTCCATGAGTTCAAGGGCGGCTCGGCGGCACCCGACGAGGTCGAGGGCTCGGGCGACGTTAAGTACCATCTCGGCGCCTCGTCGGACCGCGAGTTCGACGGCAACAAGGTGCACCTGTCGCTGACCGCCAATCCTTCGCATCTGGAAATCGTCGACCCGGTGGTGATGGGCAAGGCGCGCGCCAAGCAGGACCAGTTCGCCGGCCGCGAGCGCGGCGAGATCGTGCCGCTGTCGGAACGCGCCAAGGTGATGCCGCTGCTGTTGCACGGCGACGCCGCCTTTGCCGGCCAGGGCGTGATCGCCGAGATCCTCGGCCTATCCGGCCTGCGCGGCCATCGCGTCGCCGGCACGCTGCATGTCATCATCAACAACCAGATCGGCTTCACCACCAATCCGCGCTTCTCGCGCTCCTCGCCCTATCCGTCGGATGTCGCCAAGATGATCGAGGCGCCGATCTTCCACGTCAATGGCGACGACCCGGAAGCGGTGGTGCACGCCGCCAAGGTGGCGACCGAGTTCCGCATGAAGTTCCACAAGCCGGTGGTGGTGGACATGTTCTGCTACCGCCGCTTCGGCCACAATGAGGGCGACGAACCGGCCTTCACCCAGCCGATCATGTACCGCGCCATCCGCACCCACAAGACGACGGTGCAGATCTATGCCGACCGGCTGATGGCCGAGGGCCACATCACCCAGGCCGAGTTCGACAAGATGAAGGCCGACTGGCGGGCGCATCTGGAAGCCGAGTGGGAAGTCGGCCAGAGCTACAAGCCGAACAAGGCCGACTGGCTGGACGGCGCCTGGTCGGGCCTGCGCACGGCCGACAACCAGGACGAACAGCGGCGCGGCAAGACCGCCGTGCCGGTCAAGACGCTGAAGGAGATCGGCAAGAAGCTGACCGAGGTGCCGAAGGGCTTCGAGGCGCACAAGACGATCGTCCGCTTCCTCGAGAACCGCCGCCAGTCGATCGACTCCGGCGAAGGCATCGACTGGTCGACGGCCGAGGCGCTGGCCTTCGGCGCCATCCTGCTCGACGGCAACCCGATCCGGCTCTCCGGCCAGGATTCCGAGCGCGGCACCTTCTCGCAGCGCCATTCGGTGCTCTACGACCAGCGCGACGAGACGCGCTACATCCCGCTCAACAACCTGTCGGCGGCGCAGGCCGGCTATGAAGTCATCAACTCGATGCTTTCGGAAGAGGCGGTGCTCGGCTTCGAATATGGCTACAGCCTGGCCGAGCCGAAGGCGCTGACGCTGTGGGAAGCACAGTTCGGCGACTTCGCCAACGGCGCCCAGGTGGTGTTCGACCAGTTCATCTCGTCGGGCGAGCGCAAGTGGCTGAGAATGTCGGGCCTCGTCTGCCTGTTGCCGCATGGCTATGAGGGCCAGGGGCCGGAGCATTCCTCGGCCAGGCTCGAGCGCTTCCTGCAGCTCTGCGCCGAGGACAACATGCAGGTGGCCAACGTCACCACGCCGGCCAACTACTTCCACATATTGCGCCGGCAATTGAAGCGCGATTTCCGCAAGCCGCTGATCCTGATGACGCCGAAGTCGCTGCTGCGCCACAAGCGGGCGGTGTCGACGCTGTCGGAGATTTCGGGCGAAAGCTCGTTCCACCGGCTGCTGTGGGACGACGCGCAGCTGTTGCCGAACCAGGCGATCAAGCTGACCAAGGATTCCAAGATCCGTCGCGTCGTGCTGTGCTCGGGCAAGGTCTATTACGACCTCTACGAGGAGCGCGAGAAGCGCGGCATCAACGACATCTACCTGTTGCGCGTCGAGCAGCT
Source organism: Mesorhizobium sp. M4B.F.Ca.ET.143.01.1.1 (assembly GCF_004792275.1). NCBI lineage: Bacteria > Pseudomonadati > Pseudomonadota > Alphaproteobacteria > Hyphomicrobiales > Phyllobacteriaceae > Mesorhizobium > Mesorhizobium sp. M4B.F.Ca.ET.143.01.1.1. The sequence goes on along the minus strand of NZ_SRSR01000006.1, from coordinate 299,735 downwards.
CTATCCGTTCCCGGCCAAGGCGCTGATCACCGAGCTGTCACGCTTCCGCAATGCCGAGATGGTGTGGTGCCAGGAGGAGCCCAAGAACATGGGCGCCTGGTCGTTCATCGATCCCTATCTGGAATGGGTGCTGGCGCATATCGACGCCAAGCATCAGCGGGTCCGCTACACCGGCCGGCCGGCGTCCGCCTCGCCGGCGACCGGATTGATGTCGAAGCATCTCAGCCAGCTCGCCGCCTTGCTCGACGACGCGCTCGGCGAATAGAACTCAAGAAGAGACAGAACGGACAGGCACAATGGCTACCGAAATCCGCGTCCCCACCCTCGGCGAATCCGTCACCGAAGCGACCATCGGCAAATGGTTCAAGAAGGTCGGCGATGCGATCGCCGCCGACGAGCCGCTGGTGGAGCTCGAGACCGACAAGGTGACGGTGGAAGTGCCGTCGCCGAGCGCCGGAACGCTCGGCGAGATCGCCGCCAAGGAAGGCGAGACGGTCGGCGTCGGCGCGCTCCTCGGCTCGATCTCGGCCGGCGGCGAGGCCGCGGCTCCGGCGACCAAGCCTCAAGCCGTCTCGCAGGCCTCGAGCCCGGACGCGGCCTCCACCGTCAAGCAGGCGGCGGCCGAGACCGCCAAGATCGCCGGCGATGCCGGCGCGATCGAGCAGCGCACCATGCCGCCGGCGCCGGCGGCTGCGAAGCTCATCGCCGAGGCCAACCTCGCGGTCGACCAGATCACCGGCACCGGCAAGCGCGGCCAGGTGCTGAAGGGCGACGTGCTTGACGCCATCGCCAAGGGCGCGCCGTCGCAGCCGGCCGAGACGCCGAGATCGGCCCCGGTCGCCGTGCGCGCGCCGTCGCCGGCCGAAGACGCTCCGCGCGAGGAGCGCGTGCGCATGACCAAGCTGCGCCAGACCATCGCGCGCCGGCTCAAGGAAGCGCAGTCGACCGCCGCCATGCTGACCACCTTCAACGAGGTCGACATGAGCGCGGTGATGGCGCTGCGGGCCAAGTACAAGGACGTATTCGAGAAGAAGCACGGCGTGAAGCTCGGCTTCATGGGCTTCTTCACCAAGGCGGTGACGCATGCGCTGAAGGAGATCCCGGCGGTCAACGCCGAGATCGACGGCACCGACATCATCTACAAGAACTTCGCCCATGTCGGCGTCGCCGTCGGCACCGACAAGGGCCTGGTGGTGCCGGTGGTGCGCGACGCCGACCAGATGTCCATCGCCGAGATCGAGAAGGAGATCGGCCGGCTGGGTCTCGCCGCGCGCGACGGCAAGCTCTCCGTCGCCGACATGCAGGGCGGCACCTTCACCATCTCCAATGGCGGCGTCTACGGCTCGCTGATGTCGACGCCGATCCTGAATGCGCCGCAGTCCGGCATCCTCGGCATGCACAAGATCCAGGACCGGCCGGTCGTGGTCGGCGGCCAGATCGTGATTAGGCCGATGATGTACCTGGCGCTCAGCTACGACCACCGCATCGTCGACGGCAAGGAAGCGGTGACCTTCCTGGTGCGCGTCAAGGAAAGCCTGGAGGATCCGGAACGGCTGGTGCTCGATCTCTGAGGTCCGTCAAGGTGGGCCGGAGAGACGATCTGCGCCAGCGGATGACGACCGGTTCCTCTGGCTTTCGATCCGGAGCGGTCTTCGCGGTATTTTGTTCGGCGACGCTGACTGCGTCGCCGTCCCACGCCGCCTGCCCGCTGGAACTCGCCGTCTATGGCGATGCCGAAAGCGAGGCCGGCATCGATTTCAGGCCGACCATGGACTCGGCCACCGTCACAAACAGCTTCAAGATGGTGCTCGACAAGGGCCTGGTGCTGGACGGCATCGTCATGTGGACCGACGGCGTGGCGCGGCCTCACGGCTCGCTGATGTACAAATGCCCGACCGGCGACGTCACCGGCGATGAGCTCGCCGCCTGCACGGTGTGGGAGGGCGTCGTTTACAGCGCCGACGACAAGGGCAACATCGCGCTGCTGCCGGCCGAAGGCGCGGAGGCGCCGAAAAGCCTGATCTTTCCGGATCTAGGTGCCTCGCTGCAGATGTCGGCCGCTTATGGCCCAGACGGCTTTTCCAAGGTGCCGTGGGATGTCTTCCTGCTGAAAGGCTGCCAGGAATGAGCGCGGACAAGAAGACGCTGCTGGTCACCGGCGGCAGCCGCGGCATCGGCGCCGCCATCTGCCGGCAGGCCAGCCAGGCCGGCTATCGTGTCGCTGTCAATTTTGTCTCCAACCAGGCAGTCGCCGAGGCGCTGGTCGCCGAACTCAAGGCCGCGGGCGGCGAGGCCATTGCCGTCAAGGGCGATGTCGGCAACGAGGCCGATGTGCTGGCGATGTTCGAGGCGGTGGACAAGGGTTTCGGCCGGCTCGATGCTTTCGTCAACAATGCCGGCATCGTCGACGCCAAGACGCGCGTCGACGAGATGAGCGCCGCGCGGGTCGAGCGCATGATGCGCGTCAATGTCGTCGGCTCCTTCCTCTGCGCGCGCGAGGCGGTCAAGCGCATGTCGACCCGGCATGGCGGCAAGGGCGGCGGCATCGTCAACATCTCTTCCGCCGCGGCGAGGCTGGGTTCGCCCGGCGAATATGTCGACTACGCCGCCTCCAAGGGCGCGATCGACACGCTGACCATCGGCCTGGCACGCGAGGTGGTGCTCGAAGGCATCCGCGTCAACGCCGTCAGCCCCGGCATCACCGACACCGAGATCCATGCCTCCGGCGGCCAGCCGGACCGCGTGGCGCGAATGCGGGACATGCTGCCGATGAAAAGGCCGGGCACCGCGGATGAAGTCGCGAGCGCGGTTCTCTATCTTCTGTCGGACGCGGCCTCCTATATAACGGGCGCGATCCTGAATGTGAGCGGCGGCCGCTAGGCGCCAGAGCAAAGGACAAGACCATGGCCTATGACGTCGTAATCATCGGATCGGGACCGGGCGGCTATGTCTGCGCCATCAAGGCGGCGCAGCTCGGGCTGAAGACGGCGGTGGTCGAGAAGAACGCCACCTTCGGCGGCACCTGCCTCAACATCGGCTGCATTCCGTCGAAGGCGCTGCTCCACGCCTCCGAGATGTTCGCCGAGGCCGGCCATTCCTTCGACACGCTCGGCGTCGAAATCGGCGCGCCGCAGCTCAACCTGAAGAAGATGCTGGCGCACAAGGACGCGACGGTTTCGGCCAACGTCAACGGCGTCGCCTTCCTGTTCAAGAAGAACAAGATCGACAGCTTCCGCGGCACCGGCAAGGTGGTTGGTGCCGGCAAGGTGTCGGTCACCGGCGAGGACGGCAAGGTCGAGGAGATCGAGACCAGGAACATCGTGATTGCCACCGGCTCGGATGTCGCGGGCATTCCCGGCGTCAAGGTCGATTTCGACGAGAAGGTGATCGTGTCCTCGACCGGCGCGCTGTCGCTGGACAAGGTGCCGGGCCATCTGGTGGTGGTCGGCGGCGGCGTCATCGGGCTGGAGCTCGGCTCGGTGTGGGCCAGGCTCGGCGCCAAGGTGACGGTGGTCGAATTCCTCGACACCATCCTCGGCGGCATGGACGGCGAGGTTTCCAAGCAGTTCCAGCGGCTGCTCTCCAAGCAAGGCTTCGAGTTCAAGCTCGGCGCCAAGGTCACCGGGGTCGCCAAGGCCAAGAAGGGCGCCAGCGTCACCTTCGAGCCGGTGAAGGGGGGCGCCGCCGAAACGATCGCCGCCGATGTGGTGCTGGTCGCCACCGGCCGCCGCCCTTATGCCGACAGCCTCGGGCTGAAGGATGCGGGCGTCGAGATGGACGAGCGCGGCCGGGTCAAGACCGACGGGCATCTCAGGACCAACGTTCCCGGCATCTATGCCATCGGCGACGTCATCGCCGGCCCGATGCTGGCGCACAAGGCGGAGGACGAAGGCGTGGCGGTGGCCGAGATCATTGCCGGCCAGGCAGGCCATGTGAACTACGACGTGATCCCGAGCGTCGTCTACACCAGCCCGGAAATCGCCTCGGTCGGCAAGACCGAGGAAGAATTGAAGAAGGCCGGCGTCGACTACAAGGTAGGAAAATTCCCGTTCACGGCCAATGGCCGGGCGCGCGCCATGCTGCACACCGATGGCTTCGTCAAGATCCTGGCCGACAAGCAAAGCGACCGCGTGCTTGGCGTCCATATCGTTGGCTTCGGCGCCGGCGAGATGATCCACGAGGCGGCGGTGTTGATGGAATTCGGCGGCTCGTCGGAAGACCTCGCCCGCACCTGCCACGCGCACCCGACCATGTCGGAGGCGGTGAAGGAAGCGGCGCTGGCCACCTTCTTCAAGCCGATCCACATCTGAAAGGCTCGTATAAACTCTACTCCGGCGGCCATCTGGAGCGGTTCTCTGCGCTTCCGGTGCTCACATACTTTAGTACGCTCCGCTCCGGTTCTCGAAAACCACTCCAGCTGACTCACCGGAGCGAGTTTCTAAGGGCCTTTCTCGCGCCTGCCACCAAACAAAACGGCCCGCCTTTCGGCGGGCCGTTCGTCGTTGAGGTAAGCCCGATTACGGAGACGGCGCAGGTGCCGGAGCGGGCGCCGGGGCCGGTGCTGGCGCGGGAGCCGGCTCTGGTGCCGGAGCGGGCGCTGGCGCAGGTGCCGGGGCAGGTTCGGCAGGCTTCATCGGCTCCGGAGCGGGCGCCGGTGTGCTCGCGGCCGGCGGCTCGGCGGGCGCCGGAGCTTCGCCGCTTCTTCCGAAAACATAGTAGGCAACAATGGCCAGGATAATGACCACCAGGGCAATCAGCCAGCCACTGCCGCCGCCGCCCGATCTGGGAGTGTCGTTAGGGTTCGCCATAAAAGTGTCCTCCGTGGATGAAAAGTATCAAATAACACCCGTCAACGCGCGACCGTTGAACGGGTTTCATACTAGGCCCGGAAAATGCTGAAAGCAGGGCAATTCTGACCTGGAATCCCCTGCCGGCATGCATTTCCACCACAAAATGGGTCGGGATCGAGCCGAACCCGGTCTTTCGAGACCATCCGGCACGAAACCGGGGGAGGTTTGCGCCGCCAAGTCACGAATCAGCCCGGCGCCGGCGCTCCCGCCCTATCGAGGCGCAACCCGGCCGTGCGGATCAGTCGACGGCGGTCACCGTGTAGCCGGCCTTGCGCAAATCCTCGACCAGGCCCTGCGGGCCCGGAAGATGCATGGCGCCGACCGCCATGAAGGCATTGCCCCGGGCCAGGAGCGGTCCGGCATGATCGGCCATCACCTTGTTGCGGCTGGTGATCATGGTCTCCTCGAACGCGGCATAGCCGGCCGGATCATCCTCGTCGCCGGGCAGGACGACGCGAAACAGCGGCCAGAACATGCCGGTCTCGCCGCTCTGGTAGAGAACGATCATGGTTTCGTTGACGTCGTTCACCTTGTCGCCGAGCTTGAGCGCGTCGACCAGACCCTTCATATGGAAGGCCAGCGGCAGCGAGGCCATGGCATGAAGCTGATCGGCGACAGTCTCCAGCCCCTCGACGGATTTGCCTGAAGCCTTGGCGTCCTCGGCGAGCTTGACGTCAAGCACCGGCGCGCCGCCGGCCTTGCGCGCCAGCTCGCAGGCCGGCAGCGCAACCATGGCCGACCGCAGCCAGGGCTTCATCTTGGCGACGGTGGCCGGCGGTATGCCGCGCGCGTCGAGCGCCTTGTTCATGGCGGCAGCGTCGTCGGGCGACAAAAGCGAGGACAGCGTGGTGCTGTCGGTGAACATCATCAGGTCCGGCTCCTTGAGCAGGGCGGCCATCATCTTCTGCTGGTCGAGCACTTCCGTGGTCTCGATGACGACCGTATCGGCGGCGTCGAAAGCCTTCTGCGCAGCCGGCGGCAGCGTGGTGACGCGCGGATCGGTCATGTGCATGGTGCCGAACAGGAAGGAGGGCTTTTCGCCGGGCTTTTCCAGTTTCCACAGCAGGCCCTTGCCGTTGGGCGTGGCCGCTGCTTCGGCTTCTATCTTGCTGTAGACGGCCGGATTGTCCTTGCGCAGCGCGCTCAGCATGTCGGTGCCGCCGCAGGCCGGGGTCTCGGCATGCGCCCGACCGGCAAGCAGCGCGACGATCAGGAAAGACAGGAAAAACAGGACGTTGAGCGCGACAAGTAGCTTCAGCGACACGAGGGCCGCGCGGTCAGCGATGGCGATGACGCGTTTCATAAGTCGCTTCTTACGATCAAAAAGCGGCAAAACGGTTAATCGGCGCAGCCAATTTGAAGGGTTCACGCCCTTGGGTGAGCGGATTCGTAAATCTCGAGCAGCCTTGCGGTGTCGACGCCGGTATAGACCTGTGTGGTCGACAGGCTGGCGTGGCCGAGCAGTTCCTGGATGGTGCGCAGGTCGCCGCCGCGGCCGAGCAGATGCGTGGCGAAGGAGTGGCGCAAGGCGTGCGGAGTCGCGGTGTCGGGCAGGTTGAGCGCCGAGCGCAGCCTCGCCATGTCGCGCTGGACGATCGCCGGATTGAGCGGACCGCCGCGCGCGCCGCGAAACAGCAGGCCCTTCGGATCGATATGGAAGGGGCAGAGCCGGCGGTATTCGGCGACCGCGCGCAAGGCCACCGGCAGCACCGGCACCAGCCTGGTCTTGCCGCCCTTGCCGGTGACGCGCAGCACGGTGTCCGTTTCCGACGACAGCTCGGCGCCGGCGAGGCCGAGCGCCTCGGAAATGCGCAGGCCCGAGCCGTAGAGCAGCGTCAGCACGGCGGCGTTGCGGGCGGCGATCCAGGGTTCTTCCGCGAGCTGGCCCTGCACGGAAACGACCTCTTTTGCATCGCTCGCCGTCAGCGGCTTGGGCAGCGACTTCGGCTGGCGTGGCGCGCGCAGCGCCGCCGCACCCGCGGCATTGGCGAGGCCGCGCCGTTCGAGGAAGCGCAGCAGCGAGCGGATGCCCGCCAGCCCGCGCCCGAGCGTGCGGGCGCCGGCGCCGGCGTTGCGGCGGGCGGCGAGGAAGCCGCGCAAATCGGCCGGGCGCAGCTCGGCGATGTCGGAGATGCCGGGCGGACCACCGCAATGGCCGGTCAGGAAATGCAGGAACTGGCGGGTGTCGCGCTCATAGGCTTCCACCGTTTCCGGCGACAGCCGGCGCTCGCGCGCCAGCATCTTCAGCCAGTTCTCGCGCGCCGCCTGGAGGTCGGGCTTTGCCGGGATGAGGAATTCCTGCATGCGCTGCATTTTCGGCCAGCCAGGTTAGGAAGCGGTGAAGAGCGCGTCATTGAAATGACGGCTGGGGAGGGTTAGAGCAGGGCAAAGGATGTCGCGCCATGACCAAGCCCCAGTACCCCGTCCAGTTGGCCGTGATCGGCGCCGCGCATGGCATCAAGGGCGAGCTGCGGGTGAAGACCTTCACCGGTGATCCGCTGGCGCTGGCCGACTACGGGCCGCTCTACGCCAAGGATGGCCGCGCCTTCCAGATCATCGACATCCGGCCCGCCAATACCGTCGTGGTGGTGCGCTTCAAGGGTGTCAGCGACCGCAACGCCGCCGAGGCGCTTTCCGGCACCGAGCTGTTCGTCGACCGCTCGGTGCTGCCCGACGACGGTGAGGAAGACGAGTTCTACCACGCCGACCTGATCGGGCTGGAGGTCCGGGACGAGACAGGTGCTGCCATCGGCAAGGTGGTCGCCGTGCATAATTTCGGGGGCGGCGACATCCTCGACGTCACGCTCGCCGGCCGCAAGGGCGTGCTGATCCCGTTCACGCAGGCCGCCGTTCCGCAGGTTTCGGTCGTCGAAGGGTTCGTCCGCGTCGATCCGCTGGCCGCCGGCCTGGTCGAGGACGAGGACGGCGAGGCCGCGCCCGGCCGCGACGGCTTCGATCCGAAGGGCCGGCCGCGCGGGCCGAAGGATGCCGGGGGCAACCGGTGAGTTTTGCCGCCTCGGTGCTGACGCTCTATCCAGAGATGTTTCCCGGCCCCCTCGGCCTGTCGCTGGCCGGCCGGGCGCTGGAAGTCGGCACATGGTCGCTTGAGGCGATCCAGATCCGCGATTTCGCCACCGACAGGCATCGCACCGTCGACGACACGCCGGCCGGCGGCGGCGCCGGCATGGTGATGCGCGCCGACGTGCTGGCAAAAGCCATCGACCATGCTTCGCCTCCCGGCGATGCGCGGCCAAGGCTGCTGATGAGCCCGCGCGGCAAGCCGCTGACGCAGGCCCGGGTGCGCGAACTTGCCGCCGGACCGGGCGCGGTCATCCTGTGCGGCCGCTTCGAAGGCGTCGACCAGCGGCTGATCGACGCGCGGGGATTAGAGGAGGTTTCCGTCGGCGACTTCATCCTGTCGGGAGGTGAGCCGGCGGCCCTGGTCCTGCTCGACGCGGTGGTGCGGCTGTTGCCAGGCGTCATGGGCAATGCCGTCTCGGGCGAGGAGGAAAGCTTCGAGAATGGTCTGCTCGAGCATCCGCACTATACGCGGCCGCAGGAGTTCGAGGGCCGGCCGATCCCGGATGTGCTGATCTCGGGCAACCACAGGAAGATCGCCGAATGGCGGCGGGCCGAGGCCGAGAAGCTCACCAGGGAGCGGCGGCCGGATTTGCTGGCGGACGATCCGCCCCGATAGCTCGGGGCGGATCGTCCTTCTCTTTATCTGACCATGATCTTTTCCGAAAACCGGGTCCCGCTTTTCGCTTACGCGGTCCTGCGGTTCGGGATCATGGTTCTCAGCCCTTGGCGAAATAGTAGAAGGCCAGGAACAGGCCGACGGCGACGACGAAGCCGCGCACGACGTTCTGCGGCACGCGCTTGGCGATCCAGACGCCGGCATAGCCACCGAGGGCGCCGCCGGGGATCATGACGATCGCCTGCGGCCAGGCGACGACGCCGCCGGAGACGAAGACCAGGATGGCGATGGCGGCGATGACCACCGCCAGCATGTTCTTCATCGCGTTCAGCCGGTGGTAGTCGCCGGCCTGGGTGAGGCCCAGCGTGGCCAGCATCATGACGCCCATGCCGGCGCCGAAGAAGCCGCCATAGATCGAGGTCAGGAACTGGACGAGCGAACCGGCGAACGAGCCGACGGCCGGCTGGTGTCCGGGCTTCGGCGCCGGCTTCAGCCAGGGGCCGGCGGCGAAAAGGGCGGTCGCCGCCAGAAGCAGCCAGGGCACCAGCGCGCGAAAAGAGGGATTGTCGAGCGCCAGCAGGATAAGCGCGCCGGCCAGCGCGCCGAGGGCCGAGATCAAGCAGAGCAGCAATGCCTCGCGCCAGAAATGCCGGATGTCGGACGCGTAGGCGAGCGTCGAGGTTATGTAGCCCGGAAACTGCGTCACCGAGGAGGTGGCATTGGCGACGATCGGCGGCACGCCGACCAGCGTCATGGCGCCGAAGGTGATGAAGGTTCCGCCACCGGCCACCGCATTGGCGGCGCCGGAGACAAAACCCGCCAGAAAGAGCAGGATCGCGTCGAATGGAGACATCAGCACGTCGTCGGAGTAGGTTGTCCAGCCCGGATTAGGAAGCTTGACGGGCGCGCGCAACCCCGCGGCTGGCAATTGCGTGATGGCATGCGGCCAAAAAAGACAGGGCCAAGGCGTGACAAAGCGTCAAAATAGCTGTATGTGCCCGCCCGAACCGGAAGAACAATCTTTCGGAACCCGTCAACAATGACGGTGTAGCCGTCCCTGCCCGATGTCCTATGTTGGACAAAGGGCATAGCCGAGCGGTCATTGGAACTGCAAGGCGAGTCGAGGACGCTCTGACTGTCGGAAGAACAAGAAGTGGATATTTGAGATGGATCTCATCCGCCAGCTCGAGGCCGAACAGGCCGCCAAGATCGAAGCCAAGCGCAAGCTTCCCGAATTCCAGCCCGGCGACACCGTGCGCGTCCAGGTCCGCGTGACCGAAGGCAGCCGCACCCGCGTCCAGGCCTATGAGGGCGTCGTCATTGCCCGTTCCGGCTCGGGCTTCCAGGAGAATTTCACCGTCCGCAAGATTTCCTACGGCGAAGGCGTGGAGCGCGTGTTCCCGGTCTACTCGCCGATGGTCGAGGGCGTCGAGATCGTGCGCCGCGGCAAGGTGCGCCGCGCCAAGCTCTATTACCTTCGCGACCGTCGCGGCAAGTCGGCCCGCATCTCGGAGAACACCGGCGTGCGCGCCCGCAAGCTCAACGACGAGGAGCGTGATGCGCTGAACGCCGAGAAGGCGCGCATCGAGGCCGAGAAGGTCGCCGCCGCCGAGGCGCTGGCCGTCGAGAAGGCCGCGCAGGACGCCGCCGAGAAGAAGGCCGCCGCCGAGGCTGCCAAGGCCGCGGAAGCCGCCGCCGAATAAGCTTCTCGACAATTCGTTTATGGAAAAGGCGGCTTCGGCCGCCTTTTTTCGTTTGGTGGTGTCGAAAGCGTTTGGATTTGGCCGAGGCTCCGCCCGTGGATGACGACGTCGGGGTTGACATTCAAATATCTTGTACACTAGGTAATCGTGCACAAGATAACAGGAGACCACCTATGTCAGCACTCTACACCACCCAGGCCCGCGTCAGCGGCGGCCGCGCCGGCCACGCCGAGACCAGCGACGGGCTGCTCAAGGTCGATCTGGCAATGCCGAAGGAACTGGGCGGGCAGGGCGGCGCCACCAATCCCGAGCAGCTTTTCGCCGCCGGCTACGCGGCCTGCTTCGAAAGCGCGATCCGCTTCGTCGCGCGCAAGGAGAAGCTGCCGCTCGAAGACGCCGCGGTGACCGCCAGCGTCAGCCTCCACCCCAACGGCCAGGGCGGGTTCCGGCTCGGTGTGTCGCTGGCGGCGGAAACGAAAGGCCTTGATCACACGGCGGCGGAAGCGCTTGTATCGGCGGCGCACCAGATTTGCCCCTATTCCAACGCCATCAGGGGCAACATAGATGTTGCGCTTTCGACCGTGGCGCTTCCGGCAAAGGCAGCATGACAACAAGAACCACAGAGACCGTCAGCGACGTCCCGGCGGATAGCGCCGGGGCGATTGCCGTTCCGCGGCTGGACCAGCAGCTCTGCTTTGCGCTCTATTCGGCGAGCGGGCTGATGACCAAGCTCTACCGGCCGCTGCTCGATCCGCTGGGCCTCACCTATCCGCAATATCTGGCCATGCTGGTGTTGTGGGAGCGCGCGCCGAGCACGGTCGGCGCGCTTGGCGAAGCGCTGGGCCTGGATTCGGCGACGCTGACGCCGTTGATCAAGCGGATGGAAGCGGGTGGTCTCGTTACGCGCAGGCGCGACAGCGCCGACGAGCGCAGGGTGCTGGTCGAGCCGACGGCCAAGGGGCAGGCGCTGCGCGCCCGCGTGAAGGATGTGCAGGCGGGCCTCGACTGCGCCATGCCGATGGAGCGCGCCGAGCTCAAGGCCCTGCATGGAACGCTCACCCGTCTCGTCGCCGGCTTGCGCGAGGCAATGGAATAGACACCCGCCGAAGATGCTGCAAATCCGCTTCGTCGTGAGCATGGGATCAGCTTCAGCCCCGTGGCGTTGCGGATCGACTTGCAAGGCGCTTGCGGAAAGCTAAAGTCGGCGCCGGATTTTCCTGCAAGCCCCGCACTTTCGTGGGGCGTTTCAAGTTCTGGAGCGTGTCATGACAAAATCGAAACTGCTGCTGGCGGCCGTGCTGGCCTGCCTTCTCGCGCCTGTCGCCGCGTTGGCCGAGACGCTGCCCGACCTCGGCGGCAAGAAGGTGGTGGTGGTGACGGAGAACGCCTATCCGCCGCTGCAGTTCATCGATTCCAAAACCGGCAAGCAGATCGGCTGGGAATATGACGCGATGGACGAGATCGCCAAGCGGCTGAACTTCAAGGTCGAGTACCAGAACACCTCCTGGGACGCGATGATCCAGGCGGTTTCCGACAACCAGTACAACATCGGCATGACCGGCATCACCATCAAGGACGACCGCAAGGAGAAGGTCGACTTCTCCGACCCCTATATGCGTTCGGAGCAGTTCATGCTGGTGCGCGGCGATGAAAGCCGCTTCACCGACGCCAAGACCTTCGGCGCCTTCAAGGACGGGCTGATCGGCGCGCAGGCCGGCACCACGCCCTTCTACACCGCCGTCTACAGCGTGCTCGACGGCAACGAGCAGAACCCGCGCATAAAGCTGTTCGAGACGTTCGGCGCCACGGTGCAGGCGCTGAAGTCGGGCGACGTCGACGTGGTGCTGACCGACGGCACCGCCGGCAAGGGCTATGTCGACGCTTCGGAAGGTAAGCTGAAGCTGATCGGCGGGCCGCTCGGCACCGAGGATTTCGGCTTCATCTTCCCCAAGGGATCGGATTTGGTGAAACCAGTCAACGCCGCGATCGCCTCGCTCAAGGCCGACGGCACGCTCGATGCGCTGAACAAGAAGTGGTTCCTTGATTACAAGATGGGGCAGTGAGCTCGTCTTGGTGCGCGCAGTGGGTTTGCAGGAAATTGCGCTGACATTGCGCCCAGGCCCCCCTCTCTGCCCTGCCGGGCATCTCCCCCTCAAGGGGGGAGATTGGCAGCTCCGCCGACGGTGCTCTTCATTCAACGTTGGTGATTGGCGAAAGCAAACGCGAAGTTCGATCTCCCCCCTTGAGGGGGAGATGGCCGGCAGGCCAGAGAGGGGTTCCTTGGCGCAGTCCTCTCGGGACTACCTCTCAAGCGCCGCCGCCTGATGCCCGCATCGTCCTCCGCCAAAGCCGAATTCCCCTGGTGGCTGGCCGCCGCCCTGGCGCTGGCGCTGGCGGCGGCGCTGTTCATTGCGTCGAGCGACCTCTACGCCCAGGTCTTCGCCACCGTCGCCAAGGGCATCGGCATCACTGTCTTCGTCACCGTGGTCGCGTTCGCGCTGGCCTCGGCGATCGGGCTCGGCGTCGCGCTGATGGGGCTGTCGAGCTCGCGGGTGCTTCGCCAGATCGCCCGCTTCTATGTCGAGATCATCCGCGGCGTGCCGATCCTGGTGCTCTTGTTCTGGATCGCGTTCGCCGGCGCGCCGGCCGTCGTGGCTGCGTGGAACGCGCTGACCGCGCCGCTGCAAAGCGCCGGCTATCTCGGCGAACTGCTGGTGCGCGACGTCTCGCTTTTGTGGCGCGCCATCATGGCGCTGACCATCGGCTATTCCGCCTTCATCTCGGAAGTGTTCCGCGCCGGCATCCAGTCGGTCGAGAAGGGCCAGATCGAGGCGGCCAAGGCGCTCGGACTGACGCGCGCGCAGCGCTTCCGGCTGATCGTCTTCCCGCAGGCGATCCGCACCATCCTGCCGCCGCTCGGCAACGACTTCGTCGCCATGGTCAAGGATTCCTCGCTGGTCTCGGTGCTCGGCGTCGCCGACATCACCCAGATGGGCAAGGTCTATGCCGCCGGTTCGTTCCGCTTCTTCGAGACCTATTCGATCGTCGCCTATATCTATCTGATCCTCACCGTCGGCCTGTCGCTGGCGCTCAGGGCGCTGGAGCAGCGGCTGCGCCGCCAGCACCAGGAATAGAAGTCCAACAAAGACCGCGCTACGATCCGTCCCGCGCGCCAGCGGAGGAGGACAATTTGGTGGATTTCGACAAGGCCAATGCGGCGCTGGATTCCGTCTATACGGCCGACACGCCGGAGGCGCTCGCCAAGGCCTATGCCGAATGGGCCGCGACCTATGACAGCGAAACCGCCTCGCTCGGCTATCTGCTGCCGTTCCTGATCACCGCCTGGGTGGCGCGCCATGTGCCTGTCGGCGAAGGCCCGCTGCTCGACGCCGGCTGCGGCACCGGCCTCTCCGGCCAGTCGCTGAAGGCGCTTGGCTATGCCGACATTGCCGGGCTCGATCTCTCCGACGACATGCTGAAGATCGCCGGCAGCCGCAACGCCTACAGCGAGCTGAAGAAGGCGATGCTCGGCGGGCCGCTGCCTTGGCCGGACGGCCATTTCCGCGCCTTCTTCTCGACCGGCGTGTTCACCATCGGCCATGCGCCGGCATCTGGCCTGCATGAGCTGGTGCGCATCACCCGACGCGGCGGCCACGCCATCTTCACGGTGCGAGACCAAGTGTTCGAGAGCGGCGGATTTCAAGATGTCTTCGACAGCCTTGAGCGGGAGGAGAAATGGCGGCTGGTAGAGCAAAGTCCCTGGTTCCGCTGCTACGCGATCGGCGATCCGGAGGCGCTGGTGAAGACGTTCGTGTTTGAGGTGGTGTGAGCGCCAATCACCGATGTCGGCGCCGCCCCTCATCGCCCTGCCGGGCACTTCTCCCCGTATAGTGACGGGGAGAAGGGGCTGGCCGCAACGCCGGCTCTCTTCATCCAAACTTAGCAATTGGCGAAATCGCCGATGAGAGCGTTCCTCTCCCCGTCACTATACGGGGAGAGGGTGCCGGCAGGCAGGTGAGGGGCAGCGCTGACGTTCGGTGTCTAAGCCGCAAATGCCAGCCGATTGCCGAAATCGGCAAACATTGATATGAGCAGCGCCATGGAAGAGCTTTTCGGCGATCCGGCCTACAAGGGTTTCGTGCTGCAGGACAGAAAGCGCCTGCCGTCGCGATTTGCCGCGCGCGTTTGCGGCGCGCTCACCAGCCGACTTAGCTAGGCCGTCTTCGCCTCGTCGCCCTTGCCGGGCTTGCATGGCCCGGCACCGGCTTCTTCCCTTTTTCATATCGACGGATTTACGCACATGAGCGCACCGCGCACCCTCTACGACAAGATCTTCGACGACCATCTGGTCGACCGCCAGGACGACGGCACCTGCCTGCTCTACATCGACCGCCATCTCGTTCACGAGGTGACCAGCCCGCAGGCCTTCGAGGGCCTGCGCATGAGCGGCAGAAAAGTCCGGCATCCGGAAAAGACGCTGGCCGTGGTCGACCACAATGTGCCGACCTCGCCCGAGCGCAAGTTCGGCATCAAGAACGAGGAAAGCCGGATCCAGGTCGAGGCGCTGGCCAGGAACGCCAAGGATTTCGGCATCGACTATTATTCCGAGAACGACATCCGCCAGGGCATCGTCCACATCATCGGCCCGGAGCAGGGCTTCACCCTGCCCGGCATGACCATCGTCTGCGGCGACAGCCACACCTCCACGCACGGCGCCTTCGGGGCGCTGGCGCATGGCATCGGCACGTCGGAAGTCGAGCATGTGCTGGCGACGCAGACGCTGATCCAGCGCAAGGCCAAGAACATGCTGGTGCGCGTGGACGGCACGCTGCCGGAAGGCGTCACCGCCAAGGACATCATCCTCGCCATCATCGGCGAGATCGGCACCGCCGGCGGCACCGGCTACGTCATTGAATATGCCGGTGAGGCGATCCGCGCGCTGTCGATGGAAGGCCGCATGACGATCTGCAACATGTCGATCGAGGGCGGCGCGCGCGCCGGCCTGATCGCGCCGGACGAGACGACCTTCGCCTATGTCAAGGACAAGCCGCGCGCGCCGAAGGGCGCGGCCTGGGATGCCGCACTTGCCTATTGGAAGACGCTGCATTCGGATGAAGGCGCGCATTTCGACAAGGTGGTCGTGCTCGACGCGCAGAAGCTGCCGCCGATCGTCTCCTGGGGCTCCTCGCCCGAGGATGTGGTCTCGGTGCAGGGCTTCGTGCCCAATCCGGAAGAGATCACCGACGAGAACAAGCGCTCGTCGAAGCTGCGCGCGCTCGACTATATGGGGCTGACGCCCGGCACCAAGATCACCGACATCGAACTCGATCGCGTATTCATCGGCTCCTGCACCAATGGCCGCATCGAGGATCTGCGCGCCGCCGCCAAGGTGGTCGAGGGCAAAAAGGTCAATCCGCGCGTCAACGCCATGATCGTGCCGGGCTCTGGCCTGGTCAAGGAACAGGCGGAGGCCGAGGGGCTGGACAAGATCTTCCTCGCCGCCGGCTTCGACTGGCGCGAGCCGGGCTGCTCGATGTGTCTCGCCATGAACGACGACCGGCTGAAGCCGCATGAGCGCTGCGCCTCGACCTCGAACCGCAATTTCGAGGGCCGGCAAGGCTTCAAGGGCCGCACCCATCTGGTGTCGCCGGCCATGGCCGCGGCGGCCGCGATCGCCGGCCATTTCGTCGACATCCGCGACTGGAAATAGCAGCCGCGGCATTCGCATACGGACAAGATCAAAACCCCGAACCATCCAGGTGGCTCGGGGTTTTTCTTTGCCGCGCCTCCGGCTTTTTTCGGAAAGGCGGCCTTCGCTTAACCGCTTGTTTGGGCTTGCGCTTTAGCATCTTCCCTCACGTAAGCGGGGAAATCACAGTCGTTTGGACACGGGTCTGCTCATAGCGCTGCTCAACCCGACGATCGCGCTGGCGCTTGGCGCCGCGTTCCTCGTCCTGTGGTTCCATCAGCGCCATCGCCCCTACCTGGCGGTGCTGGCCACGAGCTACTGCCTGTCGGCCCCCGGCTTCCTGTTCCAGTATTTCACCCTTCCTGTCGGGATGGTGCTGACCAAGCTTGTCTCCAACATATGCTTCACGGCGGCCGGCTGTTGCCTCTCCAGCGCGATCGTTGCGCGCTACGGGCGACGCGTCCCCTATGTCGGCATCGCGCTCACCACCGGCGGCGGGCTCGCCGCCTTTTCATGGTTCATGTTCGTGCAGCCGGATCTCACCTGGCGCATCCTGTCGATGAATTTCGGTTTCGGCGCCCTTAGCCTGCTGGTCGCCGCGGAACTGCGCACGGTGCGCGGCAACGGCCCGACCGAGAAGATCCTGTTCGTGCTGTCGCTGCTTTCGGGGTTGAACTTCGTCGTCCGAACCCTGATCGTCGTCATCGCGCACGGGCCGTTCCCGAGCTATGACGGATTCTACGGCTCGTCCTACTGGACGACGGCGCTGCTCTCGCATGCGCTGCTGTCGCTGCTGATCGCGCTTTCCCTGTTCACAGCGGCCGCGCTCGACGTCTTGAAGGCGCTGAAGGCCGAGACCCATACCGATCCGCTGTCCGGCCTGCTCAACCGCCGCGGCTTCGAGGAGCGGGCGGCGCTGCTGCTCGACCAGTGTGCCAAGGCGAAATTCCCCGTCGCCATGGTGCTTGCCGACCTCGACCACTTCAAGGCGCTCAACGACCAGCACGGGCACGCGGTCGGCGACAGGGTGATCGCCGACTTTGCCGCCAAGCTGAGCTTCGCCACCGGCACGCGCGGCGCCGCCGGCCGCATCGGCGGCGAGGAGTTCGCCGTGCTACTGCCGCTGTGCGACCTGGCTTCTGCCCGCCTGTTCGCCGAGGCGATCCGCTCGCTCTATTCGTCCGGCGGCGTCGCCAGCCTGCCGCGAGGCGTCAGGGTGACGGCGAGCTTCGGCGTCGCTGCCCGCACCGGCGACGAAGGCCTGGCGCCGCTGATGCGCCGCGCCGACGACGCGCTCTACAAGGCCAAGAAGAACGGCCGCGACAGCGTGCGCCTGTCCTATGAGCGTCCCGAAACGGTCTTCGTGCCGGAGCCCGCCAGCGTCGGGTGAGGCCAAGCGGCCCGATCATGACCCGACGTTAACGTCTTTTTCGCCCGTCGATGCTTTGCTGTCGGCGGGGGTTTTTGGACCATGGGCAGCGCGGACGTCATCCTCGTGATCAACCTGTTCGTCGCCGGACTGCTGGCGGCGGCGTTCATGACGATCGCCATCTACGACAAAGGCCGGGTGTCGGCGCGCTGGCTGGCCTTCGGCTATGTGCTGGGCATGGTCTATTTCGCGTTCGAGTTCGTCATCCCCGCCTTCGACAATGCCCGGCTTCCGGTGGTCGCGGCCTTTGCCGTCTTCCTCGGCGCCACCATCGTCTTCAATGGCGGACTTGCGCATAAATACGGCGTGGCGCCGCCCTGGTGGCCGATGCTGTTCTTCCTGGCCATCGCCTCCGTCACCGTCTATCTGGTGCAGGAATTGCCGCGCCAGTCGCTGACGGCGATGATGGCCTATCAGCTTCCCTACGCCGTCATGCAGTTCACCGCGCTCGGCATCGTCTGGTCGTCAAGGCAAAGGCGCGAGCGGCTCGATACCATACTGATGGCCGTGCTGACGGCCAGCGCGCTGCAGTTTGCCTCCAAGCCCTTCATCGCGCATGGGCTGGGCGGCCGCGGCGCCGACCCGCAATCCGCTACGCGCTGGTGTCGCAATCGCTCGGCACCGTTTTCGGCCTGGCGCTGGCGCTGCTTGCGCTGGCCATACTGGTGCGCGACGTGCTGGCCGAGGCGACCTCGAAATCGGAAACCGACGCGCTGTCCAGGCTGCTCAACCGCGGCGGCTTCGAGCGCCATGCCGAAATCACCCTCAAGGACGCGGCGCGGCGGGGCGTTCCGGTGGCGCTGGTGATCGCCGACCTCGACCATTTCAAGGGCATCAACGACAATTTCGGCCACGCCTGCGGCGACCGGGTGATCGAGACCTTCGCCGGCTTTCTGCGCGAGGCGGCGGCCGACCATCACGTCGCCGGGCGCATTGGCGGCGAGGAGTTCGCCATCATCCTGCCGGGCACCAATCTCGCAGCCGCGCGGCTGTTCGCCGAAGGCGCGCGCAGCGCTTTCGGCGCCCTGCCGATCGACAGCCTGCCCGCCGAGCATCGCTGCAGCGCCAGCTTCGGCGTCGCCGAGCTCGGCGCGGGCGAGGGTTTTTCCGATCTGTTGCGGCGCGCCGACGAGGCGCTCTATCAGGCCAAGGGCGGCGGCCGCGATTGCGTGCGCGTCTCGGCCGGGCCGGCCGGACGGCAGGCGTCCCCCGTCTTCAACGGCAGGGGCTGAGGTTCGGCATCTCGCCGTCGGACAGGCCGTACATATAGGAGCGGCCCTTGATGAAAACCGGCGGCTGATAGCAGCCGCGGCCAACGGTCTCGTCGGATTCGTTCTCGTAGATCACGTCGGGCTCGCCGGCACTGGTAAAGTTCGAGAGTTCCTTGGCGTGCCTGCCTTCGCCGACGATGATGCGCTTGTAGCCGGCGGCGCTGTCGATGACGAGGTTGCCGAAGGAATCGGCATAGACGCGGTCGTGGTGGCGCAGCCCGGCCTCGGCCGGCGCCGTGGAGCCGACGGCAAGTGCCGCCAGCGCAAGCGCCGCAAGGCGCAGTCTGCTCGAATTCGAACGCATGGCACCCTCCATTTGCTTCGACCGTTTCGGTCTGGAGCCTGTCGAATCGGAAATTAACCTTTTCTTAACCTTTGTTAAGAGCCGGGACGTTTTCTCAGCCGGACTTTAACAAACATGGTTAATTTCGGACGACGGGGCGGCCATCTTTCGGCCATGCTTGCCCGCACCATCTCGCCACCTCGACCAGCCGTTTGGGCCGGGTGAGCTTGATCAGGAACGACATCGTGGCTAGCGTGCCGCGCACGGGAGGGGCAGCACATGGCGTCACGCCGCTTGGTTCGGGGATTGCTCCTTGCTCCGTTGCTCGCTGCAGCCGCAGCCTGCGTGCCGCAGGACGGCGCGCCCAAGGCGGCATCGGCTGCGGCCTTTCCCGCTCCGGCTCAGCAGGCCACCGCGCCCGCGGCGCCGCCAGCACCTGCTCCGGCATCTGCAGCCAAGATCACCACCGACCTGACTGCGCCGCGATCGGCTATCGGCATGGCCACCTACAGATGCAATGGCTCCGTGATCTCGATCCAAAATCTCGGCACGTCGCTGCGTGTCGCGGGGCCGGATGGCTGGACCGAGGAGTTTGCGGCGTCGCCCGCCAACCAGAGCAGCCGCTACCAGGCGGCGGCGACGCATGACGCAGTTGTGATCGACGGACGCGAGGCCTTGCTGATGAAGAAAGGATCGACGCCGCTCACTTGCAGAAGGTAGCAATCTTCATCGGCATGCCGCACTGCAGCGAAACATTGCGCCGGCTTTCGGCCGCGCCCTAATCGATTGAAGCAAAGCCGGCCTTTTTGTCAGACTAAATGACGTTTCCAAAACGATTTTCCGGCTTTGACGCGGTGCAAAAAGAGCATTAGAAACCGGCTGTCCGAAGTCGCAACCGAAGGCGGCAATGCCGCCTTTCCGCTGGGGCTCCAGGGGACGCCGAACTGGGGGAGCCATGAGCAAATCACCAGCCACCCGCGAATTTGCCAGACGTGAACGGCCGCTTTCGCCGCACCTCACCGTCTATCGGCCGCCGATCACGATGACGATGTCGATCATCCATCGCATCACCGGCGGCGCGCTTTATTTCGGCACGCTGCTTGTGGCGTTCTGGCTGATGGCGGCGGCGAGTTCCGAGGCCACCTTCGATTGGGTCAACTGGGCCTTCGGCTCGTGGCTGGGGCGGCTGGTGCTGTTCGGCTACACCTGGGCGCTGATGCACCACATGCTGGGCGGCATACGCCACCTGGTCTGGGACACCGGCGCCGGGCTCGAGAAGCACACCGCCTCGAAGATCGCCTGGGCGACGCTGGCCGGCTCGATCCTGCTCACGCTGCTGATCTGGATCGCCGGCTACATGGCGCGGGGAGCCTGACCATGAGCGGCAAGAATACCGACATGCGCACGCCGCTGGCCAAGGTGCGCGGCCTCGGCTCCGCCCGGGAGGGCACCGGCCATTTCTGGCGCCAGCGGCTGACGGCGATCGCCAACATCCCGCTGATCCTGTTCTTCGTCGGCTTCCTGATCGCGCTCAACGGCCACGGCTACACGGAAGTGCGGGCGGCGCTCGCCAATCCGTTCGTGGCGCTGGTGCTGGCGCTGGTGCTGATTTCCGGCCTCTACCACATGCGGCTCGGCATGCAGGTGATCATCGAGGATTACGTGCATGGCGAAGGCATGAAGCTGGCGCTGATCGCGCTCAACACATTCTTTTCCGTAGCGGTCGGCGTCGCCTCGCTCTTCGCCCTGCTCAAACTGGCATTCGGAGGCTGACATTTTGGCCAAGGACGCGAAATCAGCCAATTCCGCCTACACTTTCGTCGACCACAAGTTCGACGTGGTGATCGTCGGCGCCGGCGGCGCCGGCCTGCGCGCCACGCTCGGCATGGCCGAGCAGGGCCTGCGCACCGCCTGCATCACCAAGGTGTTCCCGACGCGCTCGCACACGGTGGCGGCGCAAGGCGGCATCGCCGCCTCGCTCTCCAACATGGGCCCGGATTCCTGGCAGTGGCACATGTACGACACCGTCAAGGGCTCGGACTGGCTGGGCGATGTCGACGCCATGGAATACATGGTGCGCGAGGCGCCGGCCGCCGTCTACGAGCTCGAGCATTACGGCGTGCCGTTCTCGCGCACCGAGGAAGGCAAGATCTACCAGCGGCCGTTCGGCGGCCACATGATGAACTACGGCGACGGCCCGCCGGTGCAGCGCACCTGCGCCGCCGCCGACCGCACCGGCCACGCCATCCTGCACACGCTCTACGGCCAGTCGTTGAAGAACAACGCTCAGTTCTTCATCGAGTATTTCGCGCTCGACCTGATCATGGAGCCGGACGGCACCTGCACCGGCGTCGTCGCGTGGAACCTCGACGACGGCACCATCCACCGCTTCTCGGCCAAGATGGTGGTGCTTGCGACCGGCGGCTACGGCCGCGCCTATTTCTCGGCGACGTCGGCGCATACCTGCACCGGCGACGGCGGCGGCATGGCGGCCCGCGCCGGGCTGCCGCTGCAGGACATGGAGTTCGTGCAGTTCCACCCGACCGGCATCTATGGCGCCGGCTGCCTGATCACCGAGGGCGCGCGCGGCGAAGGCGGCTACCTCGTCAATTCCGAGGGCGAGCGCTTCATGGAGCGTTACGCGCCGTCGGCCAAGGACCTCGCCTCGCGCGACGTCGTCTCGCGCTGCATGACGCTGGAGATCCGCGAGGGACGCGGCGTCGGCAAGAACAAGGACCACATCTTCCTGCACCTCGACCATCTCGATCCGGCGGTGCTGCACGAGCGGCTGCCCGGCATCTCGGAGTCGGCGAAGATCTTCGCCGGCGTCGACCTCACCAAGGATCCGATCCCGGTGCTGCCGACGGTGCACTACAATATGGGCGGCGTGCCGACCAACTACTGGGGCGAGGCGCTCAACCCGACAGCCGCGAGCCCGGACAGAGTGTCGCCAGGCCTGATGGCGGTCGGCGAGGCCGGCTGCGCCTCGGTGCACGGCGCCAACCGGCTGGGTTCCAACTCGCTGATCGATCTCGTCGTGTTCGGCCGCGCCGCGGCGATCCGCGCCGGCCAGGTGATCGACCGCAAGTCGGCAATCCCGTCGCCGAACGAAGCCTCGGTCGAGAAGATCATGGACCGCTTCGACCGGCTTCGCCACGCCAACGGCTCGACGCCAACGGCGGTGCTTCGCGAAAAGATGCAGAAGGCGATGCAGGAAGACGCGGCGGTGTTCCGCACGCAGGAATCGTTGGAAAACGGCTGCAAGCGCATTTCGCAGATCTGGGGCGAGCTCAAGGACATAAAAGTGTTCGACCGCTCGATGATCTGGAATTCGGATCTGGTCGAGACGCTGGAGCTGGAAAACCTGATGGCCAACGCCATCACCACGGTCTACGGCGCCGAGGCGCGCAAGGAGAGCCGCGGCGCGCATGCGCGGGAAGATTTCTCGGCCCGCGACGACGCCGCGTGGCGCAAGCACACGCTGGCCCATCTCAGCGAGGACGGCAAGGTGACGCTGACCTATCGCCCGGTGCACACCGAGCCGCTCTTGGCCGAAAAGGACGGCGGCATCAGCCTTGCCAAGATTGCGCCGAAGGCCAGGGTGTACTGACGATGGCGCTGGCGGCAACGGGATATTCCGGCACCCCGCTTCCGGCCAAGCTCGGCCTGAAGGACGGCATGGTCGCCGCCTTCATCGCGCTGCCGCCGGAGCTGGATGATCTTGCCGGAGCCGTGGACTTTGCCGCGATCGACCGGCTGGCCGACTGGTCGGAGATTTCAGGCCGCCAGAAATACGATGCCGTGCATGCCTTCACCCGGCAGCGCGCCGAGATCGAGGACGGCCTTGCCGGCATCGAGACGGCGATCAAGCGCGATGGCATGGTCTGGGTTTCATGGCCGAAGAAGGCGTCGAAAGTGGCGACCGACGTCACCGAGGACGTCATCCGCGCCGAGGCGCTGAAGCGCGACCTGGTCGACGTCAAGGTTGCCGCCGTGAATGAAATCTGGTCCGGGCTGAAGCTCGTCATCCGAAAGGACCGCAGGTAAATGGTCGAACTCACGCTTCCCAAGAATTCGAAAGTTCAGCAGGGCAAGACCTGGCCGAAGCCGGAAGGCGCCACCAATCTTCGCGAATACCGCATCTACCGCTGGTCGCCGGACGATGACGAGAACCCGCGCATGGACACCTATTTCGTCGACATGGACGATTGCGGACCGATGGTGCTCGACGCGCTGCTCTACATCAAGAACAAGATCGACCCGACGCTGACGCTGCGCCGCTCCTGCCGCGAAGGCATTTGCGGCTCCTGCGCCATGAACATCGACGGCTCCAACACGCTCGCCTGCACCAAGGGCTGCGACGACATTTCCGGCGCGGTGAAAGTCTATCCGCTGCCGCATATGCCGGTGATCAAGGACCTGGTTCCCGACCTCACCAATTTCTATGCCCAGCACGCCTCGATCGAGCCGTGGCTGAAGACGGTGTCGCCGGAGCCGGCCAAGGAATGGCTGCAGAGCCATGAGGACCGCGAGAAGCTCGACGGGCTCTACGAATGCATCCTGTGCGCCTGCTGCTCGACGTCCTGCCCGAGCTACTGGTGGAACGGCGACCGCTATCTCGGCCCGGCGGTGCTCTTGCAGGCCTATCGCTGGCTGATCGACAGCCGCGACGAGGCCAAGGGCGAGCGGCTCGACAATCTCGAGGACCCGTTCCGGCTCTATCGCTGCCACACCATCATGAACTGCGCGCAGACCTGCCCCAAGGGGCTCAATCCCGCCAAGGCGATCGCCGAGATCAAGAAGATGATGGTGGAGCGGCGGGTTTAGGCTGCGAATGAAGCCACTGCCTGACGATTTCGCGCCGGAAGCGATTACGGCGATCCGCGCGCGGCTGGAGATGGCCCGGGCGCAAGGGGCAAATGTCCTGTTCGCCATCGAAAGCGGCAGCCGCGCCTGGGGCTTCCCGTCTCCGGACAGCGATTATGATTGCCGTTTCCTCTACCTCCGCCCGGTCGCCGACCACCTCGTGCTGGAGCAGGCGCGCGACGTGATCGAGTTCCCCATCGAGGGCGAGATCGACGCCGGCGGCTGGGATTTGCGCAAGGCGCTACTGCTGGCGCTCGGCGGCAACGCCGTCGTTGTCGAATGGGCGAAATCGCCAATCGTCTACGAGGAGGTTCCGGGCTTCCGGCAGCGTCTTCTCGACCTGCTTGCCGAGATCGTCGACCCGGTCAGGGTTTCGCGGCATTATCTCGGCCTCGCGCGTTCACATGTCGCCAGGATCGGCAGCATCGCCGGCGAGGTGAAGCTCAAGAAGCTGTTCTATTTCATCCGTCCGATCGTCGCGCTCGACTGGATGGAACAGCGCAGCTTTGCCAGCCTGCCGCCGATGAACATGCTCGACTGCCTGGCCGAGACGGTGATCCCGACACGAGCAGGCGAGGAGATCCTCCGGCTGATCGACAGGAAACGTGAGACACGCGAGCTGGGGACCGGCCCTATCCCGGTCGAGATCGCGCGCTATCTGGAAGCGCGCTATGGTCATCACGAAATGAACTTGGCCGGTTCGGTCCGGGACGAGGCTCGGCAGGCCTACAACCGCGCCTTGGCAACGGCTTTTTATCGTCGGGAGGCAGAACGGCAATGAGCGAAGACCTTCCCATCCTCTCTCCCGCCGAAGCGCGCGTGCTCGGCTGCCTGATCGAGAAGAAGGAGTTAACGCCGGATGTCTATCCGCTGACGCTCAATGCCGCGCTTGCCGCCGCCAACCAAAAGACGGCGCGCGAGCCGGTGATGGCGCTGGAACAGACCGAGGTTCACCGGGCCCTGAAGCTGCTCGAGCAGAAGGGGCTGGTGCGGCAGATGTTCGGTTCGCGCGTGGAGCGCTATGAGCATCAGATGGCGCAGCGATTCTCGCTGACCACGCCGCAGACCGCCTTGGTCGGGCTGCTCCTGTTGCGCGGGCCGCAGACCGCATATGAGCTGTTGGCGCGAAGCGAGCGCATGGCGCGGTTTTCGTCGATCGAGGATCTGCGCGGTGAACTCGACATGCTGATCGGCCGGCGACCGCCGCTCGTTCAGGAGATACCGCGCGGGCCAGGCCAGCGCGAAGATCGCTATGTGCATCTGCTCGCAGGGCCGGTGGACGTGTCGGCGGTCGCGGCGGCGCCGTGGCAGCCGGCTGCGTCAGCGTCGGATGCCGATCTAGAGGCCAGGGTGCGGGCGCTGGAAGAAGAGGTCGCGGCTTTGCGGGCGAAGATCGAGGCGCTGGGCGGGTAGCCAATCAGATACCTTGTCGCGAGGCCCCCCTCTCTGTCCTGCCGGACAGAGAGGGGGGCGAAGGATCGCTGCCCCTCAAACGAAAACCCCAATCACCCCAGTTTCGCGTCGAGCGTAACCTTGATGGCGCCGAGCGCCTTCGAGACCGGGCATTCGGCCTTGGCCTTCTCGGCCAGCTCCTTGAACTTTGCCGCGTCGATGCCCGGCACCTTGCCGACCACGGTGAGAGCGCTGCCGGTGATGCCGGTGCCGGGCACCAGCGTCACCACCGCCTTGGCGTCGAGTTCGGTGGCGGGCGTGCCGTTCTCGGCGAGGAAGTGCGAGAACTGCATGGCGTAGCAGCCGGCGTGCGCGGCGGCGATGAGCTCCTCCGGGTTGGTGCCGGATTTGCCGCTCTCGTCCTCGAAGCGCGCCTTGAACGAATAGGGCGTGCCTTTGAGCGCCCCGCTCTGGCTGTCGAGCGTGCCCTTGCCTTCCTTCAGATTGCCTTTCCAGACGGCGTTCGCGGTGCGGTCCATGAAATCCTCCTTGATCGTCGGGGTTGCGCCGGCAGAGCGCCGGCGATCCCCCGAACTATAGCGCGGGCACGCGCGAAGGCCACCGCGCTCTTGGAGCGGCGGCGTCCAAAATCCTTTTTTAAAAAAACCGCCTGCAAAAATGTCGACTTCCATCAGGCTCGACCGTCCTGCGGGCGGCCACGGATTTCGCGGCCGGATGGAGGCTCACATGGACAATCTGTTTTTCGCGCTGTGGAAATGCCCTGGGCACAAGGCCGGGCGACAGGAAGACTATTGGCTCGATCCGCCGCCCTCCGGCTTCGGCCGGCTGCTGGCGGCGGTCGCCATCATCGGCATCGCGGCATGCCTTCTCGATCATGCGGCGGCGTTCGGAGGCGCGGCTGACACCATCATCACCGCATCCTATGGTCCATCACAACACGGGAGATCGGAATGAGATATGTCTGCCTGGTCTATGGCGAAGAACAGAGCCTGTATGCGTTGACCCCAGAAGGATCGGCCAAGCTAGACGCCGATTCGCTGGCCTATGACAGATCGTTGGATCAACAAGGCAAGCTGATCATCGCGCAGGCGCTGCAATCGGTGAAGACGTCGAAGAGCGTGCGGCGGCGCAACGGGAAAAGACTGGTCACCGACGGCCCGTTCGCCGAGACCAAGGAGCAGTTGCTCGGCTTCGTCATGATCGAGGCCGAGACCCTCGACGAGGCGCTGGAGATCGCCGGCGACATTCCGCTGGCCGAACTCGGCACCATCGAGGTCAGGGCGATCTACGACATACCGGGCTCATAGCCGGTCGCCGCTGGTTCATGCAGGTCGGCGGATCATGTCCGCCGCCTTCTCGGCGATCATCACCACGGGCGAGGCGGTGTTGCCGGAGACGATGCGCGGCATGATCGAGGCGTCGATGACGCGCAGACCCTCGACACCGGTCACGCACAGGTCGGGGCCGACGACGGCGCGATCGTCGACGCCCATTCGGCAGGTGCCGACCGGATGAAAGATCGTCGTTGCGATCGAGCCGATCTCGTGCAGCAGGTCGTCGTCGGACTGGTGGGCGAGACCGGGCAGGATTTCCTCCGGATGGAAGTCGGCAAGCGCCTTTGCGGTCATGATCTTGCGCGCCTGGCGCACCGAGCGCAGCGCGATCTCGCGGTCGCGCACCGTCGAGAGGTAGTTCAGCCGGATTTCCGGCTGCACGGCCAATTCAGGTGTCGTGGCATGTACGGAGCCGATGCTGTCGGGCCGCAAATTGCAGACCGACATGGTGATCGCGGGGAACGGGTGCAGCGGGTCGCCCAGCCGGTCCGTCGACAAGGGCTGGACGTGGTATTCCAGGTCCGGCGTCTCCATCGACGGATCGGATTTGCTGAACATGCCGAACTGGCTTGGCGCCATCGACATCGGCCCCGACCGGGCAAACGCATATTGCAGCGCGATCCGCGCCTTGCCGGTCAGGCTGTTGGCAAGGGTGTTGAGCGTCAACGCCGACGACACTTTGTAGACGGTGCGGATCTGCAGGTGATCCTGCAGGTTCTCACCGACATCGGGGCTGGCGTGAACCAAATCGATGCCGAGCGAGGCGAGGCGATCCGGCTGGCCGACACCGGAAAGCTCCAGCAGTTTCGGCGTGTTGATCGCCCCGGCCGTCAGCAACACCTCTCGGCCGGCGCTGGCCTGGCGTGCCTCGCCGCCGGCGAGGTAGCTGACCCCGGCAGCCCGCTTGCCCTCGAACAGCACCTTCTCGACATGCGCCTTGGCGACCAGCCGCAGGTTGGGCCGCCGCAGCGCCGGGCGCAGGAATGCCTTGGCGGTGTTCCAGCGCACGCCCTTGCTCTGGTTCACCTCGAAGAAGCCGGAACCCTCATTGTCGCCGTCGTTGAAATCCTCGCGCGGCATGATGCCGAATTCCTTCGCCGCTTCCTGCACCGTGTTCAGGATCGGCCAGGACAGGCGCTGCCGCGCCACTTTCCATTCGCCGCCGGAACCATGCAGCCTGGTCTCGCCGCCATGATGGTCCTCGGATTTGAGGAAATAGGGCAGTACGTCGTCCCAGCCCCAGCCGACATTGCCCATCTGCCGCCAGCCATCATAGTCCGCGGCCTGGCCACGCATGTAGATCATGCCATTGACCGAGGTGCAGCCGCCCAGCACCTTGCCCCTGGGATAGACCAGCGAGCGGCCGTTCAGGCCGGCTTCCGGCGCCGTCTTCATCATCCAGTCGGTGCGCGGATTGCCGATGCAATAGAGATAGCCGACAGGAATGTGCACCCAGTGGTAATTGTCGCTGCCGCCGGCCTCGAGCAGCAGCACGCGCGTCGCCGGATCTTCGCTCAGGCGGTTGGCCAGCACGCAGCCGGCGGTACCCGCGCCGACGATGATGTAGTCGTAGTCGCCGTCCAGCCTTGGGGTCATTCTGCTGCTCTGCCTGGTCCTGCGGCCTGTTCGGTCCAGAACGATCGCAGCGTATCGGCGAGGCCGCAATAGGCGCGATAACGCCTGGCATAGTGACGCTGCATGGCCGGATCCGGACGGTAGGCGGCGCGCGGACGGGTCATGGCGTCGACGCCGGACTCATAGTCGGCGAACAGTCCGACCGCCACGCCGGCGCCAATCGCCGCGCCAAGCGCGCCGGTCTCGCGGGCTTCAGGAACGGTGATCGGCACGCCGAGCCCGTCGGCGAAGATTTGCGGCCAGTGCTCGCTGCGTGAGCCGCCGCCGGACAGCACCGCCTTGTCGAAGCCGACGCCGGCGTCTTTCAACACATCGATGTGGCGCCGGTGCTCGAACATCACGCCTTCGAACAGCGCGCGCAGCAGATGGCCTTCGCTGTGCCAGCCGGCCAGCCCGTAGAAGCCGGCGCGGAACTCGGCGCTCTGGCCCGAGCCGTAGAGGAACGGGTGGAAAATCGGGTCGTCCCAGGCCGGCGTTACTTCGCCGACAGCCGCGTTGCAATGGCCGAACGGGTCGCCGAGGTGGCTGCCGCGCTCGACGAATTCACGCACGTACCATTCAAGATTGGCGGCCGATGTCGCGCTGGATTCGATGTTGACGAAGCGTCCGGGGCCGAACCGCGCCACCATGAAAACATCGGGATCGACAACCGGCGCGGTGGAGAAAACCTGGTTGACCGACCACGTGCCGGCAATGATCGAGGCTTCGCCGGGGCGCACGACGCCGGCCCCCATGGCGCTGGCGACGACATCGAAATAGCCGGCGATGACCGGCGTGCCTTCTGCCAGCCCGGTCTCTTCGGCCGCGCTGGCGGTGACCGCGCCGGCAATGTCGGCACTGTCGAGTAGCCGCGGCAGTTTTTCCTGCGCGTCCTCGATGCCGTAGAGCGCCAGAAGCTCGGCATCATAGACGCCTTCGGGCATGCGGACGAGGCCGCAGCCGGACATGTCGGAGACATCGCTCACCTGCTCTCCGGTGAGGCAAAAGGCGATGAAATCCTTGCACAGCATCGCCGTGCCGGTCGCGGCATAAAGGTCGGGGTCATGCTGCTTGACCCAGGCCAGCAAGGTTGGCGTCTGCGCCGGCCAGGGCTTTTGCAGGCAGATCGCGTGCAGGGCGCCGGCATTGCGCGAAGCCAGCTCCTTCGCCATGCCGGCGGCGCGGGTGTCGAGCGACTGGATGCCGATCAGCGGGGCGCCGGCGCGGTCGATCAGATAGAGGCCGTTGCCATGGCCGGCGCAGCCGACAGCGGCGATCTGGCGCGCGTCGATACCAGCCTGCGCAATGCAGCGGCGGATGGCGTCGCGAGCAACGGCCCACATATCGCCGAGGTCGCGTTCGACATAGCCGGGCTGCGGCGTGTGCGAGCCCCCGGCGACGGTGTGCATGGCGACCTGCCGCCCGGCGAGGTCGAACAGCACTGCCTTGATGATGGTGTTGCCGGCGTCGAGACCGAGCAGATATGCGGCCTGATCAGCCATTGTTGTAGATATCCCAGGCCTCTTCGCCGCCGGCGTCCTTGTGGATCATCGCCATCAGCGCGTTGACCACCGCCTTCGGGTTGGCATGCTGATAGATGTTGCGGCCATAGACCAGCCCCTTGGCGCCTTGTCTGAGCAGGGCCGACGATTTTGCCAGCACCGTCCTGAGGTCGTCCTTGCCGCCGCCGCGCACCAGCACCGGCACGCGCGCGGCCTCGACGACGCGGTGGAAATCCTCAGGCCGGTCGGTCGGATCGGCCTTGATGATGTCGGCGCCCATTTCGGCGGCGAGCCGCACCAGGGTGACGATCTTCTCGGCGTCGCCGTCGACCTGATAGCCGCCGCGCACATCGTTGGGCAGCATCACCAGCGGCTCGATCATCAAGGGCATGCCGTATCTGTGGCAGGCGGCGCGGACCTTGCTGATGTTTTCGACGCATTGGCGAAACAGCTCCGGCTCGTCAGGCAGCATGAACAGGTTGACGACGACGCAGGCCGCATCCATCTCCAGCGCGCCGATGATCGGCTCGTCATGGTTCTGCAGCATCGACCACATCACGCGGTGGCGCTGGACATTGTAGGGATTGCCCATATCGATGCGCATGACCAGCGCCGGCTTGTTCTTGTCCGGCCGCGATTGCAGCAGATCGGCCTGCCCGTAGGCGAGCTGCAGCGCGTCCGGTCCTGCCGCGACCAGCGTGTCGATGACGCGCGGCATGTCCTCCAGGCCGACGAGAAAACCCGGCTCATTGCAGACGCCGTGATCGAGCGCCACGTCGAGGCAATTGCCGTTGGTGAACATCCGGTTCATGCGGGCCTTGGCGCTGACCTTCATCTTCTGCTCCTGAAATCGTGCGTTGGTCGAGCATCTCCTGCGAGACGCCGTGATAGGTGTCGAGTTCGGCAACCAGGCTTTGCACCTCGCCGTCGCGCTGTCGATCGCTCCAGCCGCGCTCGGCGGCCACTGCCTCGGCGATGCGTTCGATGGCCGCCATCGAGATGTCGCCGCGAATGGCAAGCGATGTGCGGCGCAGGACAAGATCGGACAGGCAGGTCACGAACTCATGCCGGGTCAGGTAGACGATTTCGGCTGCCGTCGTTTCGGTCCTGCCGTCCAGCCTGATATCGTCGGGACGCCCGACGCAAAACAGGGCGATGTCGCGCGCACCGCTGCCGTAGCGGTCGACAAGATAGGCGGCGCGGTCGCCGCTGAGCGTGAACTCGCCAGCCAGATCGGCCGCCAGCGCCGCCGGATCCCCGGGAAAGCCGAGGCCGCCGCCGATCGGCATGGTCAGCGTGCCGCAAAGGCGTTCGCGGCCAAGCTCGGCCAGCACTGCATCGGCCGCCTGTTCGGCGAAGGCGCGGAAGGTTGTCCATTTGCCGCCGATCATGCAGAACTGCGGGATGTCGCCGGCAATGCGATGCACGGAATGGCCGCGCGAAATCCTGCCGGTGAAGGCATGGTCGCTCTTCGGCAGCGGCCGGATGCCGCTATAGGTGAATACGACGTCGGAGGCGTGAACCGGAATAGCCGGAAAGACCAGCCGCGCCGCCGCCAGTATGTAATCGGCTTCCGCCGGTTCGCAGCGCACGCGGCTGGCCTCGCTGACGCGAATATCGGTCGAGCCGACCAGCACCTTGCCGAGATAGGGAAACATGATGCAGATCCGGCCGTCGGCGTTCTCGAAGAAAATC
The DNA here is from genome assembly GCF_004792275.1 of Mesorhizobium sp. M4B.F.Ca.ET.143.01.1.1. Classification (NCBI taxonomy): domain Bacteria; kingdom Pseudomonadati; phylum Pseudomonadota; class Alphaproteobacteria; order Hyphomicrobiales; family Phyllobacteriaceae; genus Mesorhizobium; species Mesorhizobium sp. M4B.F.Ca.ET.143.01.1.1. Next base: position 268,389 of record NZ_SRSR01000006.1, on the reverse strand, counting down.
ATGTGGCCGCCAAGGGCCTGGTAAAGCGGCTCGTTGTCGAGGATGAGGTGCGAGCCCTTGGTGCCCTCGACGAGCGGTGCCGCGGGCTTTCCGGATGCGTCGAGCCGGGCGATCGCCGAATCGAGCCATGCGCCCGTCGCGTTGACGATTGCCTTGGCGCTGACAGGGAAGCGCTCGTCGGTAGTCATGTCGGTAAGTTCGAAGGCCGAACCGGCGCGCGTGATCTGGGCGCGGTTGAGCGCGAGGCTGTCGGGCGCGAGGCGTCCGGCATCGAGCAGCAGTTCGATGCCAAGCCGTTCCGGATAGCTGATCCAGGCGTCGTAGTAGGTGGCGGAAAAGCGCAGTTTCGGGTCGAGCGCCGGCCATTGCGCGAATGTCGTCCTGGCGCCGCGGAACTTGTGGCGCGGCAGCACCCGGCGCTTGCGCGTCGTCCAGTCGTAGAGCGCGAGCCCCGCCTTGATCGCCAGCGCGCCGCGGCTGGAAGGCGCCTCGGAAAGCCCGAGAAAACCGGCCGCGCCGTTCATCAGACCGGAGAAGACGGTGCGGATCGGAATCGTCGTCGGCAATGGCCGCACCATGTGCGGCGCATTGGCCAGCAGCGCATCGCGCTCGCGCAACGATTCCTGCACCAGGCCGAACTCGCCATTCTCGAGATAGCGCAGACCGCCGTGGATCATGCGCGAAGGGGCCGCGCTGCAGCCCGAGCAGAAATCGCTGCGCTCGACCAGCAGCACCTTGAGGCCCTGCAGCGCCAGTTCGCGGAAAACGCCGATGCCGTTGATGCCGCCGCCCACGACGACGACATCGAACGCGCCATTGTGGCGGATCTTGTCGAGGATGAGGCTTCTCTGGTCAGGCATGGCTTCGCCGTTCGGCCGTCCGGCGGACGGCAGCTCGATTTGTTTCGGATTCACAGGTGGCGATCAGGCGTCGAGATTTGTCAGATGGCGGCTGGCGGCCTCGCTGATCTGGCTGATCTCCTGTCCGGACAATCTGATGCGGCCGGCCTGCGCGTTCTCCCTGGCCTGCTGCGGGCTGCGGGCGCCGCAAAGCGAGAAGGTGATGCCCGGCTGCTGCAGCGTCCAGGCGATGACGATCTGCGCCTCGCTCGCGCCGTGTGCCTCGGCAATCGGCCGTATCTCTTCCATCAGCGTCGCGACCTTGCGGCGGTTGGCCTGCGAGAACCACGGATTGTCCTTGCGCTGGTCATCGCCGGTAAAGACGCGGTCCGGACCGATCCTGCCCGACAACAGGCCGAGCGCCAGCGAGGAGTAGCTGAGCACGGACACATTGTTGTCCGCGCAGAAAGGCAACAGGTCGCGCTCCATGTCGCGCACCACCATGCTGTATTGCTGCTGGACCGCGTCGAGCTGGCCGGCGGCGAGATAGGCTTCGACATCCGCAACCCCGACATTGCTGGCGCCGATGGAGCGGATCTTGCCCTGGGTCTTGAGGCGATCGAGCGCTTCCATGGTCTCGGCGACCGGCGTCGTCGAATCCTGCCAGTGGGTAATATAGTGGTCGATGTGGTCGGTGCCGAGACGGCGCAGGCTCTGCTCCACTTCGTAGACCACGGAGTCGGCGCCGAGATAGCGATGCACCGGCGCGCCGTCATAGTCGAAGAAGTGATTGCCCTTTTTTGCGTGCCAGATCAGTCCGAGCTTGGTGGCCAGCACGACCTCGCCGCGGCGTCCCTTGATCGCCTTGCCGACGATTTCCTCCGACAGGCCCTGGCCGTAGGCCGGCGCGGTGTCGATCAGCGAAACGCCTTCGTCGATCGAGGCGCGGATGGTGTCGATGGACTGCGCCTCGTCGGTGCCGCCCCACATCCAGCCGCCGATGGCCCAGGTGCCGAGACCGATCGCGGAGGCGGAGATTCCCGACGCGCCAATGGTGCGCGTCAACATTTCAGGCGACATTGCGTAGGCTCCCCGCATTGTTCAGGACTGCGTTGGCCGTTTCTTCGTCGACGACCAGAGACTTGAGATAATTGCCGCGCAGCGCGGCGCGGATCGGCCCGACCTTTTCGGCGCCGCTGGCGACGCCCATCACCGTCCGGCAGCGACCGAGCTCCGAAGGCGCCAGCGCCACCAGGCGGTCGTTGGGCGGGTAATCCGCCAGCGTGCCGTCATCGCGGATCAGATGCGCAAGGAACTCGCCGACCGCGCCGCTGGCGGCCAGCTTTTCGCGGTCGGGGTCGAGGCCTGGGCGAAGGTCGTAGTAGCTCGACCCAGGCGTCTGGATCGAGCCGATGCCGACCAGCGCGATCGCGGCCTTGCGCGCCAGGTCGAAGATCTCGCGCACCGACGCCATCTCCAGAAGCAGGTCGCGCTGCTCCCGGCTCTCGGCGAACAGCGGCGCATGCAGGAGCATGCTGGAACCGCCGAGCCGCTCGGCGAGGCGCGTCGCCAGATGGTTGACGTCGGTATAGTGCTTGCCCTGGACGCCGCCGGTCAGCGGCACGACGGTGACGTCGAAGGCGCGCTCCGGCTGCAGGTTCTCGGCGAGAGCGCTGATCGCCTTGCCGCCGGTAATGGCGATGACGTCGCCGTCGCGCAAGGTCTCGAGCAACTGGTTGGCCGCCGCGCGCCCCACCTGCTGCAGCGTGCTTTCGGGACTGCCGGCCACGGTCGGCGTCACGATCGCTCCTGCCAGGCGGGCAATTTCGATCAGCTGCTTTTCGATATCGACCAGGGCCTGGAACGGGCTCTCGACGGCGATCCTCAGCATGCCGAGCTTGCGCCCCTGGGCGATCAGCCGATTGACCTTGGACGCCGACAGGTTGAGCGCTGCGGCGATGTCGTTCTGCTTTATGCCGTCGACGAAATGCAGCACCAGCACAGTGTGGATCTGCCGGATCGTCTCGAAATCTTCCCTGCTGTCCGCCATCTCAGCCCCGCCGCTTGTTGAAGTAATAGTCGGCGGTGACCGCCGTCAGCAGAATGGACCCGCGGATGATGTCCTGCCAATAGACGGACACGTCGAGCAGGGCGAGCGAGCTTGAAACGACGGACAAAAGGACGGTGCCGAGGATGGCGCCGAGAATGGTGCCGATGCCGCCGGTCAGGCTGGCGCCGCCGATCACCGCGGCGGCGATGACGTTCAGCTCCATGCCGGCGCCGAATGTCGGCTGGGCCGAGCCGAAGCGGGCCATGTAGATGACGCCGGCAAAGCCGCACAATGTCGAGCACAGCGTCGTGGTCAGGAACACGACTTTCCTGGTGCGGATGCCGGAGTAGGCCGCCGCCTTCTCGTTGCTGCCGGTGTAGAAGACTTTGCGGAACATCGTCGTGCGGCGCAGCATGAAGTCGGACAGGATGACGAAGACGATGAAGATGATGATGACGACCGGAATGCCGCCGACCGCGCCCTGGCCGATGAACTTGAACTCAGGCGGCAGAGTGTAGAGCCCGAGCGGGCGGCCGCCGGTGCCGAGCAGGCAGAGCCCGCGTGCAATCACCATCACCGCCAGCGAGACGATGAAATGATGCAGCCCCACTCTGGTGACGAAGAATCCCATGAAGGCGCCGATGGCAGTGCACGCCGCTATCGCGACCAGCGACGCCAGCCAAGGGTCCATCCCGTTGAGGAAAAGCAGGCCGGCGACCACCATGGCGAGCGCGGTGACCGAACCGACCGACAGGTCGATGCCGCCGGAAATCAGCAGGATCGTCATGCCGACCACGACGATGCCTTCCACGGCGAAGGCCATCGCCATCGCCCGCATATTGTCCCAGGTCAGGAAATAGGGCGATGCGAACGACATGACGCCAAACAGCACGGCGATGATGAGGATCAGGCCGGTCTCACGCATCCTGATCAGGCCGCCGAACCTTGCGCCGAGCCCCATCCGGGCAGCTTGCGTCGTGCTATCCATACTGTCCCCCACGATGCTCATGCCGCGCTCCGTTGCCGGCCTTCATCGGCAAGCGATGCCAGGACCATGATGTTTTCTTCCGTCATCTCAGCCCCCGCGACTTCGCCGGTGATGCGTCCCTCGCGCACGATCAGCACCCGGTCGCAGATACCGATCAGTTCCGGCAGCTCGGAGGAGATGACCACGATGCCGACGCCATCGCGCGCCAGCCTGCGCAGGATGCGATGAATTTCGGCCTTGGCGCCGACGTCGACGCCGCGCGTCGGTTCGTCGAGGAAGATCACCTTCGGGTCGACCGACAGCATCTTGGCGATCGCCACCTTCTGCTGGTTGCCGCCCGACAGCGTCGAAACCGGCTGACCGACATGGCCGCATTTCAGCGACAGCTGCTTGCCGATCGTTTCCGCTCGCTGCTTCTCGCGCCGCTCGTTGATGAGGCCGGAGCGCGTGGCGATCCTGTCGACCGCGAGCGCGGAGATGTTGGCGGCGATCGACATGTCGAGGAATAGCCCGTCACCCTTGCGGTCCTCTGACAGGTAGACGATGCCCGCGGCGATGCTGTCGCCGTAATGGGTCAGCGACAGGCGCTTGCCGCGCAGGATGACATCGCCGGTCACCTCGCCTTCGAGCCGGCAGATGCCCTTGACGATCTCGCTGCGGCCGGCGCCGATCAGGCCGCCAATGCCCAGGATCTCGCCCTTGCGCAATTGAAAGCTGATGTCGCGGAAGGCAGTCGCCTCGCAGAGACCCGGCGATCTCGAGCAGTATGTCTTCGGACCTTTCGTCGTCGCGCAACTTCTCGGGATAGAGGCTGTCGATGACGCGGCCGACCATGGAGGCGACCACTTGTTCGGGAGTCGTCCCTGCAATGTCGAGCGTGGTGATGTAGCGGCCGTCGCGCAGCACCGTGACGCGGTCGCAATTGTCGAAGATCTCGGCCATGCGGTGCGAGATGTAGATGATGCCGATGCCTTCGCCGGCAAGCTGGTGAATGATCTCGAACAGTTTTTGCGCCTCGCGCTCGGTTAGCGCCGCCGTCGGTTCGTCGAAGATGAGGATGCGGCAATCGAGCGTCAGCGCCTTGGCGATCTCGACCAGCTGCTGCTGGGAAATGGACAGATTACGCACCGTCGCGGCCGGATCGATGTTGCCAAGCCGCGCCAGGATCGCCGTCGCGCGCTTCTCGAGGTCGCGGTAGTTCATCAGCAGCGCCTTGCTGGCGTTGGTGATCGACATGAAGATGTTCTCGGCCACCGAGATATCGGGGCACAGCGCGATCTCCTGGTGCACAAAGCCGATGCCAAGCTTCTGCGCCGCCAGCGGCGAAGGGATGGAGACAGAGCGGCCATCGACCTGGATGTCGCCGCTGTCCGGCGCCAAGATGCCGTCGATCACCTTCATCAGCGTCGACTTGCCGGCGCCGTTCTCGCCGGCAATGGCGTGGATTTCACCGGCGCGCAGCTCGAATCCGACATCGCGCAAGGCACGGACAGGGCCGAACGATTTGCTGAGGCCGGATATTTTGAGGAGGACCGGGGTTTCCACTGAGGTTCTCGCCTGCTCAGGAATGGTTGAGGCAACCGCGCCGGACGGCGCGGCTGCCCGCGGGACGGATCAGCTTGGATCGCGGCCTTGCATGTATTTGTTCAGGTCGAACGAGTCGGCGTTCTCCTTGGTGATGACGGCGAAGCCGTTATCGGCGAAGGGGATGCTCATCGGATTGTAGCCCGACGTCTTGTAGTCGTTGAACGGGTCGATCAGCTCCGGATGCGCCGCCATGAAGGTGGCGACGAAGCCGAGATAACCCTGCATGCCCTGGTTGGGGCTCAGCGCCATGTGGATGTTGCCGGCCTTGATCTGCTCCAGCGTCGCCGGGGTGATGTCGGCATGCATGATCAGCACCTTGGCCTTGGCCTCGAGGACGGCGGCGACCGCGCCCTCGGCCGAGCCGGCTTCGGGAATCCACAGCGCCTTCAGGTTCGGATTGGCCTGCAGCATCGAGGCCACCGCCTTGTTGGCGACATTGGCGTCCTGGTTGGAGGCCTGGCGGCCCACCAGCTTCATCTTCGGATAGTTCTTGGCGAGATAGTCGATGAAGGCGGTGACGCGCAGGTCGTGGTTGCTCTGGCCGGGGTTCTCCAGCACGCCATATTCGGCGTCGTCGCCGACCTGCTTGACGATCTCCTCGGCGGCGAATTTGGCTTCCGCCAGATTGTCCGAGGTGATGTAGGAGACGCGCTTGGATTTCGGCGAGTCGGCGGCGAAAGTGACGACGGTGGTGCCGTTCTCGACGGCGCGGTTGATCGGCTCGATGAACGGGTCGGCCTGCATCGGGTGCAGCAGCACGCCGGCCGGCTTCTTGATCAGATCCTGTTCGAATGAGGCGATCTGCTTGGCGATGTCGTAGTCAGGCGTGCCCGAAAACACGGTCTTGCAGCCCATCGCCTGGGCCGCCTGCTTGAAGCCCTGATAGACCGGCACCCAATAGGGATGCGCGGACACCATGACGTTCATCACATAGGTCTCGTCCGGCTTGCACTGAAACTTGCTCTCTGCCGACGCCGCGCCTGGCATAGCCAAGGTCAGCGTCATCATGGCGGCGCTCAATGCACCCGCCAGCCCAATCCTGTTCATTCTCTCCTCCGGGTTCCCCGACGATGAAAGCCTCGTCGTATCAGCTTTGCAAGAAATTTCAGCACTTGAAATCTCTGGCAACGTTGAATACGGCGGGATTTGTTGCGTGTCAACGATATTGCACGAAATATCACGGTGTGAAATTTCTTGCAGGCGCGCGATGTCAGCCAAACTGCAGTGTCATCGGCGCGGCTGCGTCGTTTGCCTTGCGGGTGAGCGACCAAAAGCCAGGACATTCGATCGGTGTGCGGATGCTTGCAGGGAACACCTCTCACCTCTGCACCGGTCGCAATTCTTGCGTGTTGAAGCAACGGCGCAGTTCTCTTATTGTCGCCGGAGTTTTCCGGGGGGATTTCGACATGCCTTTCCTGCTTGCTATCCTTGGCGTGTTGGGAGCGGCCGCGTTCTGGTGGTACCGGATGAAGGCCATGAACGAGGCCGCGCGCGAGGTCGCCGACGTCGTCGGCCGCGTTCAGGGCAACATCCGCCGCAAGAAGCTGCGCAAGCAGGCTGCGCTGTCGCCGCTGACGGCGATCGACAATCCGGTGGTGGCGGCGGCGACGCTGATCACCGCCATCGTGTCGGAACAGGGCCCCATCCTGCCGCAGCGCGAAGCCGTCATCCGCGAAGTGATTTCGGGGATTTCGGATGGCCAGAAGAAGACCGACGAGGCCGTCGTCTACGCCAAGTGGGCAGCGGCGCAGATTGATGACACCACGATCGTCATCGACAAGCTGGCGCCGTTCCTGCGCGAGCGCCTCGACCCGCACGAGCGGGAAGATCTGCTGCAGATGCTCAATCGTGTCGCAAAGGGCGGCGAGCAGAGCCTGAAGATACCGGACCAGCGAATTTTGCGGCTGCGGCAGAAGCTCGGCTTCGAGGTCAATTGACGCCAGCTGGCCGGCCGTTCCTTGTCGTCACCGCGGCAAATGCTGCTCGAACCAGAACGATGAGTGGCGTCGCGAGATGGTTCCCACCGACGGCAAGGGAAAATGCGATGTCATGACGATGCGTCCGCTTTCCGAGCAAGCCTCCAGGAATGCCCAGCGCGTCCGGCGCGCCTGGTCGGGGTCTGCGTCGTACCGAAAGTTCCAGTCGGGGTATATGCACTGCATCGGCCAGTGCATGAGATCGCCGGAGAACACCGCCCCTATGCCGAGAGATCTCAGTCCGATGGCAACGTGTCCCAGGGTGTGGCCGGGCGTCGGCTCCAGCCGCACTTCCTTGTCGAGTTCATGGTCCATGTCGACAAACACCGCCCGACCAGCCTCGACGATTGGCAGCACATTGTCCTCATAGGTCCGTGTGGCATCGCCAGAGGCCGCCTGTGCGGCCTCGAACTCACGCCGCGCCATGATGTAGCGGGCGTTGGGGAATGTCGGTATCCAGCGACCGTCCACCAATCGAGTGTTCCAGCCGCAATGATCGACATGAAGATGGGTGCACAGCACAAAGTCGATCTGCTCGGGAGCGACACCTGCATTCGCCAACCGCTGCAAGAACGTGCCGTCATTGCGGCGGTGCCAATGCGGGAAATCCGCGATTGTCTTGTCGTTGCCAACGCAACCGTCGACCAGGATGGTGTGGCGCCCGGTACGAACCAGAAAACTCTGGATGGGAAGAATAATCCGCCCGGTTGCCGGCGATATCGATCGAGGCGTGAGCCAATGAAGATGCGGTTCGAGTGCTTCGTCGGTGCAGTCGGGGAACCATTCCGACGGCGTCCGCAGTGGGTCGCACATCTCCAGAATTCTGGTTACCCGGATATTTCCGATTCTCCAGTCGTCCAATGAAGCGCCCCTGCTTCGGTCGAGGATGGATCGACCAAGGATATCATATGTAGCCGGCCGGTGTCAGACGCGCGCTGGAAAGGAGCGCCGGCGATCGACGCCATTTGGCACCAGCAATGCATTCCGCCATGGTGTGCAGCCGCTTGGGCAAGGGCATGGGCCAAGACAAAGACACAGCGCGGTTCGCTTCAGATCGCCTCGCCCTTCAACAGCCTCGGCGTGTCGCCGGACAGGCCCGAGGCCTGGCGGATGAAGAAGTCCTTCAGCTTCGGCATGCGCTCGACGAGGCCGAGGCCGATGTCGCGTGCCGCACGCAGCGGGCCGACGTCGTTGGAGAACAGCCGGTTCAGCACGTCGGTGGTGACGCCCATCTGGACGGTGTCGAAGCGGCGCCATTGCTGGTAGCGCTCGAGCACGTCGAGCGCGCCGATATCCTGGCCGAGCCGGTCGGCCTCGACCACCACCTCGGCCAGTGCCGCCACATCCTTGAAGCCGAGGTTGAGGCCCTGGCCGGCAATCGGATGGATGCCGTGGGCGGCGTCGCCGGCAAGCGCGATGCGAGATGCGACGAAGGCGCGGGCAAGGGTCAGCCCGAGCGGCCAGGCGCGCGGCTTGTCGGCGACGTGGATCTCGCCGAGCTTGAGGCTGAAACGCAGCTCCAGCTCGTGCTCGAAAACGAGGTCGTCGCCCTCGACCAGCTTTTGCGCATCCTCCGAGCGTTCGACCCAGACGATCGAGGAGCGGTTGCGGCCGTCCTTGTCGGGCTTCAGCGGCAGCGTGGCGAAGGGGCCGGCGGGCAGGAAATGCTCTTCGGCGCGGCCATTGTGCGGCCGCTCATGCGCCACCGTGCAGACGATGCCGGATTGGCCATATTCCCACTTCACCGTCTTGATGCCGGCCATCTCGCGCAGCTTCGAGTTGACGCCGTCGGCGGCGATCAGCAGCCGCGCCTTCAGCGTCGCCCCGTCGGCCAGATGCACGGTGATGCCGGCGCCGTCGGTCTCGAAGGCGCTGACGGCGAGGCCCTCGATGATGTCGATGCCGAGTTTTTCGGCGCGCCGGCGCAACGCGCCGTTCAGGTCCCGGTTGGCGACCATATGGGCAAAGGGCTCGCCAGGCGCCACTTCGCCGTCGAAGGTCAGGAATACCGGCCGCACCGGATCGGCGGCGCGCGAATCGGTGATGATCATCTCGGTGATCGCCTGCGCCTGCGGCGCGATCTCGCTCCAGACGCCGAGCTGCTCCAGCATGCGGCAGGCAGCGGCGGCAATCGCCGAGGCGCGGCCATCCTTTTGCCAGACGCCGGCGGGCGCGGCATCGACGACGGCGACGGCGAGGCTTGGACGCGCCTGTTTCAGCGAAACCGCGCTGGCCAGGCCGACATAGCCGGCGCCGGCGACGAGCACGTCGAGCGAGGCCCTCGATCCCGCATCTGCCTTACGGTCAACCATTGGCAAGTTCCTTTCGCGGCTCTGGAGCGCCTGGCCTTGACTGCCCGCCCTTCCTGTCCGAAACCGCCATAACATCTTTTGCGGCTGGAGCGCGAAACATGACGGCGGCCATGGACGAGCTTCTCGACATTCTCGACCTCGAGCAGCTCGAACACAATCTGTACCGTGGTCGCAGCCCCAAGCTCGACTGGCAGCGCGTCTTCGGCGGCCAGACCATCGCGCAGGCGCTGGTCGCCGCCCAGCGCACGGTCGAGCCCGAGCGCCACGTGCACTCGCTGCATGGCTATTTCATGCGGCCGGGCGACACCAAGGTGCCGATCATCTACGAGGTCGACCGCATCCGCGACGGCGGCTCCTTCACCACCCGCCGCGTCGTGGCGATCCAGCACGGCCAGGCGATCTTCTCGCTGGAGGCCTCCTTCCAGCAGGACGAGATCGGCCTCGAGCACCAGGTGCCGATGCCGCAGGACGTGCCGGCGCCTGACAATCTGCTGAGCCAGCGCGAACTGCTCGGCAAGTTCGGCGAGGCGGTCCCCGACGGCATCAAGCGCTACTGGGAGCGCGACCGGCCGATCGAGATGAAGCCGGTGATGCTGAAGCACTATACCAGCCGGGAAAAGCTGGAGCCGAAGCAGAACATCTGGATCCGCACCACCGGCCCGGTGCCGGCCGATCGCGCAAGCCAGGCCGCGGTGCTCGCCTATCTTTCCGACATGACGCTGCTCGACACCTCGACTTTCGCGCATGGCCGCGCCATTTTCGACCGCGACATCCAGGCGGCGAGCCTCGACCACGCCATGTGGTTCCATCGCAGCCACGCGCTCGACGACTGGATCCTCTACACGCAGGACAGCCCCTCCACGCAAGGCTCGCGCGGCTTCACGCGCGGCTCGCTGTTTGCCCGCGACGGCACGCTGATCGCCTCGGTCGCCCAGGAAGGGCTGATCCGGCTGAAACGTTGAGCAATAGCCGGCTTCCGGTTCAAGCCTGCCGAATGGGCATTTTTGAAAATTTGCCTATTTTTTAATCATCTGTCTTGCCGCGCCGCTCGACAGCTGACGTCGCCGGCCTCTCCAATCTCTTTGTTTGCAACAGGTTAACGGGCTGCTTCGGCAATTGGCACGGAGCTTGAATCCTTGTGGGCACTTACCGGCTCTCATTGGGATCGGTGAAGGTGTGCAAACGCGGGGGACCGCAACAGCAAAGGGTGAAACCTTATGAAAATCGTGATGGCAATCATCAAGCCGTTCAAGCTCGATGAGGTGCGCGAAGCGCTCACCGCAGTCGGCATCCAGGGCCTGACCGTCACCGAAGTCAAAGGCTACGGGCGTCAGAAGGGACATACGGAAATCTATCGCGGCGCGGAATACGCGGTCAGCTTCCTGCCCAAGATCAAGATCGAGGTCGCGGTCGGTGCCGACACGGTCGACAAGGCCGTCGAAGCCATCACGTCGGCAGCCAAGACCGGTCAGATCGGCGATGGCAAGATCTTCGTCTTCGGCATCGACCAGGCGGTGCGCATCCGCACCGGCGAAACAGACACCGACGCGCTCTGAGCGGCGATCACCCATTCCAACGGAGAGTTCAATGAATATTCCTTCCACCTTGAAGACGACGGGGCGCGCGGCCGCGCTCGGCGCGCTCGCCCTGACAGCCCTGGGCACGGTTGCCGCCTTCGCGCAGGAAGCGGCTCCGGCAGCCGCCGCCGCAGCGCCGGCAGCTGCGCCGACGCCGGTGCTCGATACCGGCAACACCGCCTGGATGCTGACCTCGACGGCGCTGGTGCTGATGATGACCATTCCGGGCCTGGCGCTGTTCTACGGCGGCATGGTGCGCAAGAAGAACGTGCTCGCCACCATCATGCAGAGCTTCGCCATCACCTGCCTGGTGACGGTGCTGTGGTTCATGTTCGGCTACTCGCTGGCCTTCTCCGACGGCGGCAGCACGAACGCCTATGTCGGCGGCTTCTCCAAGTTCTTCCACCACGGCATCACCACCTCGACACTGTGGCTGCCCGGCGTGGCGAACATCCCTGAATTCGTCTTCTCGATGTTCCAGCTGACCTTCGCCATCATCACCCCGGCGCTGATCGCCGGCGCCTTCGCCGAACGCATGAAATTCTCGGCGCTGCTCATTTTCATGGGCCTGTGGCTGGTGTTCGTCTATGCGCCGATCGCGCACTGGGTGTGGGGCGGCGGCTTCCTTGGCACGGCAGGCGTTCTCGACTTCGCTGGCGGCACGGTCGTCCACATCAACGCCGGTGTCGCGGGTCTCGTCTGCGCGTTGGTGCTCGGCAAGCGCGAGGGCTACGGCACCGCCAACATGGCGCCGCACAACCTCGTCTACTCGGTCATCGGCGCTTCGCTGCTGTGGGTCGGCTGGTTCGGCTTCAACGCCGGTTCGGAACTGGCTGCCGACGGCCTCGCCGGCGCGGCGATGCTGAACACCCAGGTCGCCACCGCGGCTGCGGCGCTCGCCTGGATGTTCGCCGAATGGATCATCGCCAAGAAGCCCAGCGTGCTCGGCATCATCTCGGGCGCCGTCGCCGGCCTCGTCGCGGTGACGCCGGCTTCCGGCTTCGTCAATCCGACCGGCGCCTTCATCATCGGCATCGTCGCCGGCGTCGTCTGCTACATCTCGGCGGTCAAGGTGAAGCACATGCTCGGCTATGACGACTCGCTCGATGCCTTCGGCGTGCACGGCGTCGGCGGCATCGTCGGCGCGCTGCTCACCGGCGCGCTGGCCGATCCGGAGATCAACGCGCTCGGCAAGGGCGCCTCGGTCGGCACCCAGATCTACGGTATCGTCTTCACCATCCTGTGGACGGCGATCGCGACCTTCGTGATCCTCTACATCGTCAAGGCGCTGGTTGGCCTGCGTCCGAGCACCCAGGAAGAGATCGAAGGCCTCGACATCAGCCAGCACGGCGAAGTGGTGCCGTAAGGCTATCGACATCCGGCGCCGGCATCCTCCCGCCGGCGCTTCAGAAGAATCCCGTCGTGACGCTCCGAAAGGTGCTCACGCATTGAGGCCCGGAAACATCTTCCGGGCCTCCTTTTTTGGAGAATCGTGCGCCTCGGAGAGGCAAGAGAGGAATCGTTTTTGACGCGATCACGGTCGCGTGATGTGCCAGCGGGAAGAAACATAGGGCCTTCCGGCTCCGTACTGGGGGTAGCGACCGCCGTTCCGGCGCTCGTTAAACATCAGGGAAGGAACCAACCGATGAACATCAAGACCATCTTCCTCGGGGCACTCGCTCTCTCCATGGTCAGCGGCGCCGCGTTGGCCGGTGCTCTCGACGAACCGGACAACATGGCGCCGTTGTTCACCGATGCCGGCATGAAAACCATGAAGCCGGAGGCCGATTTCAAGGCGGCCTGGGCTGCGATGGCCAAAGACAAGCAAGACATGATGATGAAGGAGTGCCAAGACGCGGCGATGAGCAAGCCTCACGCCGAATTCTGCGCCAACCTGATGATGTATGCCGGTCACAAGTGATTGCGAAAGAGATAGGCCCGGACGGGCCCGTCGACTCGCCATCCCAATGAGCAATGGCGGGCCGAACGGCCCGCCATTGTCGCCCGACCGATAAAGCCGGCTTCAATCCCCGCGCGCTGCATCCATAGCGAACGACCCGTCGAGTCTTGCGGGAGCATCAAGCGAACGTGATTCAGAGTGATTGAGTTCGGCTCCGTTCATCGGCTAGTCTTTGCCCGATCCAAAACCCCGGATCATGGAAGGTGAAATCACACTTTCGCTCTCCTCAACGAAAGGCCTCGCTGGCTCCGCTCGCGAGGCTTTTTTGCATCCGCGGGCCAGACTGCCGAAGGGCCGCGAGACCGGGAGTCGCAATTCAACCGCCGGTAAAGCGCCGGAGTCGTCTCAACTTCTTATAGTTAATGCGCCCTTAACCTTCCCACCGATAGTCTGTCATCCGAATCTGCCGGCCTGCGTCATGCGTCCGGCCAGGCACCTACAGACGGGGAAGAGGCATGCGTTCAGGGGCTTCAGCACCGCTCGCGCTGACCGATACGGGGCACGGCATCCAGGCATTCGCGCGGCGCCAGCTCGGTCGGCTGGTCGGCGCCGGCCTGTTCGTGCTCGTCGCCTTCGGCGTCGCCGGCCTCGCCACCTGGAACGTCGCCGATCCGAGCTTCTCGCATGCCACCGACAACATCGTCACCAACGCGATGGGCTATGCCGGTGCGGTGTTCTCCGACCTCGCCATGCAGTTCTTCGGGCTTGCCGCCGTCGCGGCCCTGGTGCCGGCAGTGATCTGGGGTTTCCTGCTGTTTTCGGCGCGCGGCGTCGACCGGCTGCCGAAACGCGGGCTCGCCTGGTTCGGCTTCGCGCTAATGGCGGCCGCGATCGCCGGCTGCGTGACGCCGCCCAAGACCTGGCCACTGCCGACCGGCCTCGGCGGCGTGTTCGGCGACATGGTGCTGAAGATCCCAGGCATCGCCGTCGGCGGATATCCCAAAGGTCTCTTTGCCAGCATTATCGCGGTTATCCTTGCTGCGCCGGCGCTCTGGCTGTTCGCCTATGGCTCGGCGCTGATCGCCCGCAAGAACGGTTTTGCCGTCATGGAGCGCGCCGCCGAGCCCGACCCGCGCGAGCAGGACAACTTGCTCTTCGACGAGGATGAGGACGAGGGCGACGAAGGCATACTGGCGCTCGGCGCCATCACCCATTGGTGGTTGTCGTTCAGGGCCTGGATGCATCGCCGCGCCGCGCGCCGCCAGCAGGAGCGCGACGAGTACGAGCCGGAGATGGAGCCGCGCGCCAGCGCCTGGCGCCGCGCCGCCGAGCGTGTCGAATCGGCCGAGTTCGCCGAGGCGCGGATGAGTCCGGGCGGCCGCGCCCGCGTCGAGCCTGAATTTTTCGCCGCCATGGTCAACGACCGCAGCGTCTCGGTCGATCCCGACGATGATGACGTCTTCGACAATGACGAGGACGAGGACATGGATTTCGCCGACGAGGCGCCGGCCCCACGCCGCGCCGCGCCGAAGGTGCAGAATTTCCGCTCCGATGCCGCCACCCGCGTCGAGGCGCCGGCGGCGCGCCCGGTGCCGGGCGCGCGTGTCCAGCGCGAGGCGCAGACCTCGCTGATCGGCTCGGACATGTTCGAGATGCCGTCGCTGCATTTCCTGTCGGAGCCGAAGAACGTCGTGCGCGACGCCAGCCTCTCCAAGGACGCGCTGGAGCAGAATGCGCGGCTGCTCGAGGGCGTGCTCGAGGATTTCGGCGTCAAGGGCGAGATCATCCATGTGCGGCCGGGGCCGGTCGTCACGCTGTATGAACTCGAGCCGGCGCCCGGCATCAAGTCGTCGCGCGTCATAGGCCTGTCCGACGACATCGCGCGCTCGATGAGCGCGATCGCCTGCCGCGTCGCGGTGGTGCCCGGGCGCAACGCCATCGGCATCGAGCTGCCCAACGCCAAGCGCGAGACGGTCTATCTCAGGGAGATCATGGCGAGCCGCGATTTCGAGACCACCAAGGCGAAGCTGGCGCTGGCGCTTGGCAAGACCATCAATGGCGAGGCGGTCATCGTCGACATCGCCAAAATGCCGCACGTGCTGGTCGCCGGCACCACCGGCTCGGGCAAGTCGGTCGCCATCAACACCATGATCCTGTCGCTGCTCTACCGGCTGACGCCGCAGGAGTGCCGGCTGATCATGATCGACCCGAAGATGCTCGAACTCTCCGTCTATGACGGCATCCCGCACCTTCTGACGCCGGTCGTCACCGATCCGAAGAAGGCGGTGGTGGCGCTGAAATGGACCGTGCGCGAGATGGAGGACCGCTACCGCAAGATGTCGAAGGTCGGCGTGCGCAACATCGACGGCTTCAACGCGCGCGTCCAGCAAGCCGAGAAGAAGGGCGAGAAGATCTCGCGCACCGTGCAGACCGGCTTCGACCGCCAGACCGGCGAGGCGATCTACGAGACCGAGGATCTCGATCTCGAGCCGATGCCCTACATCGTCGTCATCATCGACGAGATGGCCGACCTGATGATGGTTGCTGGCAAGGACATCGAAGGCGCGGTGCAGCGCCTGGCGCAGATGGCGCGCGCCGCCGGCATCCACGTCATCATGGCCACGCAGCGCCCCTCGGTCGACGTCATCACCGGCACGATCAAGGCCAATTTCCCGACTCGCATCTCCTTCCAGGTGACGTCGAAGATCGACAGCCGCACCATCCTTGGCGAACAGGGCGCCGAACAGCTGCTCGGCATGGGCGACATGCTCTACATGGCCGGCGGCGGCCGCATCCAGCGCGTGCACGGACCGTTTGTCTCCGACGACGAGGTCGAGCGCGTCGTTGCGCATCTTAAGCTGCAGGGCGTGCCGGAATATCTCGACGCCATCACCGAGGATGACGACGAGGACGAGGAGGAGGCGTCCGGCAAGGGCGGTTCAGGCGGCGGTGGCGGCGGCAATTTCGACGATTCCGACGACCCCTACGACCAGGCGGTGGCAGTGGTGCTGCGCGACGGCAAGGCCTCGACCAGCTACATCCAGCGGCGGCTCGG
Source organism: Mesorhizobium sp. M4B.F.Ca.ET.143.01.1.1 (assembly GCF_004792275.1). Classification (NCBI taxonomy): domain Bacteria; kingdom Pseudomonadati; phylum Pseudomonadota; class Alphaproteobacteria; order Hyphomicrobiales; family Phyllobacteriaceae; genus Mesorhizobium; species Mesorhizobium sp. M4B.F.Ca.ET.143.01.1.1. Next base: position 252,105 of record NZ_SRSR01000006.1, on the reverse strand, counting down.
CATCGGCTATAACCGCGCCGCCTCGATCATCGAGAAGATGGAGAAGGAAGGCATTGTCGGTCCGGCCAATCACGCGGGAAAACGCGAGATACTGGTGCCGACCGAGGACGACAAGTTCTAGGGTTCCGGCGCCCATCGACCCGGTACCGGCAACCTTGAACCTTTCGGCGCGTTGAAGCGACGGAGCGTCACTGGAAGCGCCAAACTTAAGCCTAACTGGGGGCCCAGAGACTGCGACACCATCGAATCAGAGAGTGACCGGCATGAAAAACGCACCTTTCGCCCCGAATCGCCGCCAAGTGCTTGGCCTCGGCCTCGTGCTCGCCGGCGCGGCAAGCGTCAATGTCATACCTGGGTTCCAGCTTCTGGCGTCGGCGCAGGCGGCGATTCCGCCGGCGGCGCAGAAGATCGCCGACCACTTCTCGTCGGTCAAATCGATGAGCGGCGAGTTTGTGCAGTTCGGGCCGAAGGGCGAACAGACCGGCGGCAAGTTCTTCCTCGAACGGCCGGGCAAGATCCGTTTCAACTATGACGGATCGTCGAATTTCCGGGTCATCTCCGACGGCAAGTCGGTAGTCATCCTCAACAAGAAGCTCAACACCTCCGACCTCTACCCGCTGTCGAAGACGCCGCTGAAGCTTCTGCTCGACGACCGGATCGATCTCTCGGGCGGACGGGTGAAAAGCGTCAAGGAAGAGGACGACCTGACCACGATCCAGCTCTCCGACAAATCGGTGTTCGGCAATGCCAGGATCACCATGATGTTCGATCCGAAATCCTATGAACTGCGCCAGTGGACCATCACCGACGCGCAGGGCAAGGACACGACGGTGATGATCTTCAACGTCAAGGAAGGCGTCAGCTTCGCGCCCGATACGTTCGCCATCGACTATACGGCGAACCGCGAGTTGAATACCAAGACAAGATAACTTCCTTCGTCTTAGTGCTCTTGCGAGCGGCGGCGCCAGCCTCGGTGGTTGTCGCCGGCTTGTTTTTATGGCTGGCGGCTGGCAGTAGTTCGGCGACCTCTTGCCGGACCCGCCGCATGCCCTTTTCCATCGCCACCTGGAACATCAACTCGGTACGCCTGCGCATGCCGATCGTCGAGCGCCTGCTCGTGGAGCATGCGCCGGACGTGCTCTGCCTGCAGGAGACGAAGGTCCCGGACGAGCTGTTTCCCGAAAAGGCCTTCCGCAAGCTCGGCTACGAGCACATCGCCTTCCACGGCCAGAAGGGCTATCACGGGGTGGCCACGGTGGCGCGGCGGCCGATCGAGCTGGTCGAGAAGCGCCGCTTCTGCGAGATCGACGACAGCCGGCACCTGTCGGTCAGGGTAAGCGCCGGCGGCAAGTCGATCCTGCTGCACAATTTCTATGTGCCGGCCGGCGGCGACGAGCCCGACCCGGAGATCAACCGCAAGTTCAGGCACAAGCTCGACTTCGTCGCCGAGATGAACGGCGTGCGGGCCGAGCATGACGCGCTGTCCGGCTCGGTCCTGGTCGGTGATCTCAACATCGCGCCGCTGGAGCACGATGTCTGGTCGCACAAGCAGCTGCTCAAGGTGGTCAGCCACACGCCGGTGGAGACCGAGAGCTTCGAAGCGATGCGGCGCGCCGGCGACTGGGTCGACCTGATGCGGCTCAACGTGCCTGCCGAGCAGAAACTTTACACCTGGTGGAGCTACCGCGCGCAGGACTGGGAAGCGTCGGACCGCGGCCGGCGGCTCGACCATGTGTGGTCGTCGCCGAACCTGGTGGACCACTTCACCGGTTATGAGATCCTGCGCCCGGCGCGCGGCTGGGAGCGGCCGTCGGACCATGTGCCGGTGATTGCCAGGTTCGACCTGGACTAAAGGCCGCCGGCGGACGGGTAAACGCGAGGCGCGTCGAGCCGTTGGGCGGACAGATATTCCGTCGTGTCGACATGACCCAGCAGACTGGGATGATCGCGCCGGCGCGTCGCCAACATCCGGCGGGCAGCCTCGATGATCTTCGGCGGCGGGACATTGGCGACCAGGCCGGTTGGACTTGCCTGGCGTGCCTCGACCATGTCCACACTGTTCGAAAGCGGCCTCCAGCGCGCCATGTTGGCACCGCTGTTGACCATGACCATCGGCGTCATCACCGTGGCCATCAGATGCGCAGTACCGCCCTCGGCGCCAATGTAAAGATCGGCAAGCTCCCCGAGCGCGAGCAGGATGTCGCTGACGGCGATATCCGGCGCGGTGCCGGAATCGACAAGCTGCAATTTCGGCACGCGTCGAACCAGTTCGGCACTATCGGGGCCGACACCTGGCGTTTTCACATAGATAAGGTTGGCGCCATCGCTGATCATGGCGTCGGATATCGCGACGACCTGATCCGCTGTCATTCGCTTGTTGCCATCGCCATGGGCCGCGACAATGATCAATGGCGCCTGGCTGCCGCCCGCCAGGCTCCTGGCCGCCGCACGCGCGGCCGGCGTCGGCTCCAGGCGATGATCGAAAGGCAGCCGCTTCCCGGCAAGACGTTCGACAAGGCGGTGGTAGCGCCATGCATTGTGCTCGGGTCGTGCCTCGGGTCTATGGCCGGGGGGCAAGGAAAGGGCGAAAGCCGGAAAGTTTGCTTCATAGACGATGCCGCGGCCGATCAGCGACGCCCAGGTTTGAACCAGCCAAGGCGCCACGATACGGAAATCGACAACGGCCACTCGCTGCTGGGCCTTGCGGTGGCCGGCGACCAGATGCGCCAGCGGCGTCTCTACACTAATCGCGTCGACCAGGTGGCGGACATGGCCGTTGAGAGCATCCGCGAGAGTGGATGTCTCGGTGCTTCCGTATACGAGCAAACTGTCGGGAAATGCCGTTCTCGCGGCCCGCAAGGCCGGGATTCTAAGCAAGCCGTCGCCGAACGCATCCTTGCGTGAATACAAGATAATCGTCTCGTACCGCGCTGGCAGCATGCCTCGCTCCCCCCAGGAGCTTGGTGGTGGCGGTGCCCACGCGGCCCGCCCTACAGGTCCTGTAGGATTTCACCTTTTGCCTGTCAACGGAACCTCGCCTCTCGGGTCCAGGTGATCAACGCCGGCGCTATTGGCCTACTCGGTGAACCGCGGGCCGAGCTTTTCGATGCGGCTGATCATCTGCTGGAATTCCTCGAGGATGCGCTCGTGCAACAGCACCGCAATCTCCGGATATTCTTCCAGGATGCGGCGGAACATCTTGCGGCTGAGCCGGATCACCTCCGAATCGACCGCGGCCGATGCGCTAGTCAGCCGGTTGGTGTCGGCAATCAGCGCCAGCTCGCTCAGCATGGTGCCCGGACCAGCCGTGCCGATCGGGATGCGCTCGCCGCTCTGCTCGCGATAGAGGACGATGCGGCCGCTGACCACGATATAGGCGGAGTCGGCCACGTCATCCTCGCGGTAGAGCTTGTGGTCCGCCTGCAGCAGGGTGGTTTCGGCGCCGAAGGCGAGCAGGCGCAACTGCTCCTGCGTGAAGCCCTCGAAGAGCGTCACGGCGGACAGGATGCGGATGTCGTCATCCAGCGCCATCTAGCTATGTCCCCGAGCGGTCAGTCCAGTCCCTCCCTTGGAGCGCCGCGTCCTCCAGAACGCGCAAGGACGCTCCAACATCCTTGAGTCTACGCATCGTGCTCGCCAAAAATCGATTCCGATTTTTGGCCGATGCGCTTCGGAGCCGATCCAACCACCCTCCAGCACCAGGATCGCTTCCGAAGCGGTCCCGCCCTGACCGCTCATCGGATCATGAAAAGTTTAAGGAACCAGCTTGTAGCCGCCGCTTTCTGTCACAAGAATTTCGGCATTGGAAGGATCGCGCTCGATCTTCTGGCGCAGCCGGTAGACATGGGTTTCCAGCGTGTGCGTGGTGACGCCTGAATTGTAGCCCCAGACTTCTTCCAGAAGCACGTCGCGCGTCACCACCTTCTGTTCGGCGCGATAGAGGTACTTGATGATCGAGGCCTCCTTTTCGGTCAGCCGCACCTTGGCGCCGCGCTGGTCGATCAGCAGCTTCTGGCTTGGCTTGAAGGTATAGGGACCGACCGAGAAGGTGGCGTCCTCGCTCTGCTCATGCTGGCGCAGTTGCGCGCGGATGCGGGCAAGCAGCACCGCGAAGCGGAACGGCTTGGTCACATAGTCGTTGGCGCCGGCCTCGAGACCGAGAATGGTGTCGGAATCGGTGTCGTGTCCGGTCAGCATGATGATCGGCGCCTTGTAGCCGCCCTTGCGCAGGATCTTCACCGCCTCGCGCCCATCCATATCGGGCAGGCCGACATCCATGATCAGGAGGTCGACGAGGCCGCCGCGGGCCGCGGCGACGCCTTTTGCCGCCGTCGCTTCCTGCTGGACGTCGAACTCTTCGTAGAGGGCCAGTTGCTCGACGAGCGTGCCGCGCAGGTCGTCATCGTCGTCGACGATCAGTATGGTGCGTGAGGTCATGGATCAATCCGTTGTTTTAAAAAGAATATTCAGTTGACCGTCCCCCATTTATGCTGAAGCTGACCGGCACAACAGCCGATCACAGTGATTTGTTCCGTGACACGATCATACAAGAAAAAACGCCCATGCAATGCAGACGGCGCAATTTTGCCAAAAGGCCTCACCGTGCTCAGCGTGCGCGCCAGACCCGGCCATCCCAGCCAGGGCCTGCTGCAGGCCGGCAGCCTGGTGTTTGCCTGCGCCCTGGGACGCGGCGGCATTTCGGCGAACAAGCGTGAAGGCGACGGCGCGACGCCGCTAGGCGCCATGCGCCTGTTGTCGGGCTATTTCCGCGACGATCAATTTTCCGGCGGCCGCCGGACGCGGCTGGTGATGACCCCGATCGGGCCGGATCTCGGCTGGTGCGAGGTGCCGGACGACCGCAACTACAATCGCCCGGTGAAGATCCCCTATGGCGCCAGCCATGAGCGGATGCGGCGCGCCGATCGGCTCTACGATGCCTGCCTTGTGATGGACTGGAACATCGCGCCGCGCCGGCGCGGCCGCGGCAGCGCCATCTTCTTCCATCTGGCGCGGCCCGGCTTCACGCCGACCCAAGGCTGCGTGGCGGTGACGGCGCGCACCATGGCGCGTCTGCTGCCGCTGCTGTCGGATCGGACGGTGGTGAGGGTGGTGAGGTGAGGCAGTAGGTAATAGGGAATAGGCAGTAGGGAATAGGCAGTAGGCAGTAGGCAGTAGGCAGTAGGCAGTAGAGAGAAATGCTCTGTTCCCCTACTGCCTAATCCCTACCGCCCACTGCCTCACTTCTGCCAGCCGGTGCCGAGCAGGCCGATTTCGCGGATCTGCCGGTCCACAGCCTTTGCCACGTCCCGGCGCTCGGCGCCGATGTCACGCAACAGCTCGTCGGAGAGATCCTCGATGGATTCGTGGGGAAGCTGGGCAGCGACCCGCGCCTGGCGCAGCCAATCGAGGGTGGCGCGCAGCCAGACTGCGATGCCGGAGCGGGAATTGAGGGCGGTGTGGGACTTCAGAACGATCTCGGTCATGGCTCTATCCGGTTTCTCCGGATGTCAAATCCGGTTTGATAGTGTTTCGATTCTGCAATCATGCCGGATTGAAAAATAAACAGGAAACGAGTAGTTCTTGTTTGATCATCAAGTTTTATTTGGAGATCGTATGGCCCGCCTGCTGCCCGGAACGCGTGCCCTGAGGACGTTCGAAGCGGCGGCCAGGCACCTCAATTTCACCCGCGCGGCCGACGAGCTCGGCCTGACGCCGGCGGCGGTCAGCCACCAGATCAAGGAGATCGAGGACCAGCTCGACCTTGCGCTGTTCACCCGCACCAGCCGAACCATCCGGCTGACGGAGGCCGGAAACGTCCTGTTCGAGGCGTCGATCGACGCGCTCGACTTGCTCAACCGGGCGGTGTCGCGGGCCCGCAAGATGACGCGCGGCACGGCGCTGCTGAAGGTGACGCTCGACGCCCAGTTCGCGACAAAGTGGCTGATGCGTCGCGTGGACGATTTCCGCCAGCAGAAGCCGGGCATCGAGCTGCGTTTCGACATCACCTACGATGTCAGGGACTTCGAGCGCGACGATGTCGATATCGGCATTCGCTTCGGCACCGGCAAATATCCCGGGCTTGCCGCGCATCGCCTGTTCGACAACATCATCATCCCGGTGTGCAGCCCGGCGCTGCTGGCGTCCGGCCCACCGCTCAACGAGCCGCGCGACCTCTTTCGCCACACGCTCGCGCATATCGACTGGTCGCGCCAGGGCGTGACGTGGCCGAACTGGAGCATGTGGATGCACGCGGCCGGCGTCGACGATTTCGACGACAGCCGCACGCTTGTCTTCGGATCCTCGACCGATGCCACGCAGGCGGCGCTCGACGGCAATGCGGTGGCGCTGGCCGACTTCGCCATGGTCGCCAACGACCTTTCGCAAGGGCGTCTGGTCCGACCCTTCGAGCTCGGCATCAAGGTGGCGCCGGAGTTCGCCTATTTCCTGGTCTATCCGGAAGCCGTGAAGGACGACGCGCGCGTCGCCGCCTTTCGCGAATGGCTTATCGAGGAAGCGGCGAAGACGCCGACATGATGGCGCCCTAGCCGGCCGGCGCGCCGAACCACCCGATCACCGCGCCGATGAGCAGCAGCACGCCCAGCCAGTGGCCGGCGTCGATCAGCGTCAGGTCCCAGCCGAAGCCTTCATAGCGGTGGTTGACCGACAGCGTGGTGGCGACGAAGCCCAGCCAGAGCACGAAGGCGAAGATCAGCCCGGCGATGGGGCTCGGCTCGCCGCCGGTCATCGCGCCGACGACCAGGCTCAGCACGAATGCCATGACCAGCTCGGCGATGAAGGTGATGAAAGGCAGCGGCGACCGTTTCATCGTCGCCGGATCGAGCTTGGCCGCCTTGAGCCACGGCTTGCTGAGCGTCGTGTACCAGGCGGCGCCGAACAGCCACGCCACCACGGCGGCAACGACCACCGCCAGCCAGTTCACCGCTGAAAAATCCATGCGTCCTTCCCCCTCCCGATGCATGTCGTTGCAAACATGCACCCTCTTTGAAATCGCGGCGATGGAACGCCTGTTCGGCGCTGCCGTCAAGCAAGGCGCCAGACGGTCGTGCGCTTGACCTCGGCATCCTCCAGCACGCGCGTCACCGGCACCTGGTAGACGGCCAGCGACCGCAGGCCGTCCTTGGGCAGGTAGGCGCGGCCGGGATCGCCGACGAGGATGTCGGCGCCACGCGCCGTCAGCGCCTGGAACCAGGGCAGCAGCCTGTCGGCGAAGGACCTGTCGTAGAAGACGTCGCCGGCCAGCACGACATCCCAGCCCATGTCGGCGCCGACGCAGTCCTGGCCGAGGAATTCCGCCTCGGCCAGGTTGGCCTCGAGGTTGAGGGCGATCGCCGTCTCGCAGAACGGATCGATGTCGGCGGCGGTCACCGCCGCGGCGCCCGCCTTGGCGGCGGCGATGGCGACCAGGCCGGAGCCGGAGGCGAAGTCGAGCACCCGCTTGCCGCGAACGGTTTCGGGATGGTCGAGCACGTAGCGGGCAAGGCCCTGGCCGCCAGCCCAGGCGAACGCCCAGAACGGCGGTGGCAGGCCGATCGCCGCCAGTTCCTCTTCCGTGCGCAGCCAAAGGTCATGCGCCTCGTCGGCGAGATGCAGGAGCACTTCCGGCACATGCGGCGGCGCCATCAGCGCCGTGTTGTCGAGAATGAACTTCTTCGCGCTTTTCGGCGTCAGCCGCGTCACGGCGCCGGCGAGAGATCGGCCATGCGGCAGACCTCTTTCCATTCGGCCGGCGTCACCGGCTGCACGGAAAGCCGCCCGAGCCGCACCAGCGCCATGTCGGCGAGCTTGGGATTGGCCTTGACCTGCTCCAGCGTCACCGGGGTCGGCACCTCCTTGAAGGCGCGGATGTCGACGCATTCCCAGCGCGGATCGTCGCTCGTGGTGTCGGGATGGGCGAGCGCGCAGACTTCGGCGATGCCGACGATGTTGAGCCCTTCATTGGAATGGTAGAAGAAGCCGAGATCGCCGATCTGCATCGCCTTCATGTTGTTGCGCGCCGCATAGTTGCGCACGCCGTCCCATTGCGTGCCGGCCTTGCCCTTGGCCTTGAGCGCCTCGAAGGAGAAGACCGAGGGTTCGGACTTGAACAGCCAGTAGTTCATCTCAGTTGTCCCCTTGCCATTGCCGGTTGGCTACAATGAAGCGTTCGCGCTCCAACTACCCTTACCCTTTCCCCGTTCTCGCTGGGAGAGGGGGGCGCCAAGCGATCGATCAAGCACCGGCGGGCTTCTGGAAGACCCAGTTCCACGGGCGGATTTCGACGCTTTCGAACAGGCCGGCTTTGGCATAGGGATCGCTGGCCGCCAGGGCTTGCGCCGCCGTCATATCCGCTGCCTCGATCATGACCAGACTGCCGTCCGGCTTGCCGTCAGCGTCGAGGAAGGGCCCGGCAAAGGCAAGTTTTCCTTCGCTGATCAGGCCTTCCAGGAACGCCGCATGCGCCGGCCGCGTGTCGATCCGCAACTGCAGGTTGCCGGGCTTGTCCTTGCAAATCAACGCAAACAGCATGGTCTAAAACTCCGATGGTTCAGATGTCGGTTTCGGTCTTGAGCGGCCGCGTCATCAGCGCCGTCACGGCCTGGCCGATGGTCACGGTGCCGTCGAGGATCGCGGCGACGGCGGTGATGATCGGCGCATCGATGCCGCGCTCGGCGGCGAGGCGGGCGGCGATCGCCGCCGTCGGCACGCCCTCGGCGAGCGGCAGTCCGGCAAGCGGCTTGCCCTGGCCGAGTGCCAGCCCATAGGCGAAATTGCGCGACTGCGCCGAGGAGCAGGTGAGCACGAGGTCGCCGAGCCCGGAAAGCCCCATAAGCGTCTCCGGCCTGGCGCCAAAGGCGGCGCCGATGCGGCGCAGTTCGACGAAGCCGCGCGTCACCATGGCGGCCTGGGCGCTGGCGCCGAGCCTCGCGCCGGTGACGGCGCCGGCGGCGATGGCGAAGACGTTCTTCAGCGCGCCCCCGATCTCGACGCCGACGAGGTCGTCGCTGGAATAGCAGCGCAGGTTTTCGGCCGAGAAGCGGGCGGCAAGGTCTGCGGCGAGCTCCGCGTCGCGGGCGGCCACCACCACCGCCGTCGGCAGGCCGCGGGCGACATCGGTGGCGAAGCTCGGGCCGGACAGGGCGGCAACCGGATTGTTCGGCAAGGCCTCCTCGACGATCGCCGACAGCAGCGCGCCGGTGTCGCGCTCGATGCCCTTGGCGCAAAGAACCAGCGGAACGCCCGACGGCACATGGTGCCTGGCGCCAGCCAGCATGGCACGCAGCGCCTGCGCCGGCGCCACTGCCAGCACGCAGTCGGCGCCGTCGAGCGCGGCCGCGATGTCGGTCGTCGCGACGATGCCGGGCTGCAGCGCGATGCCCGGCAGGTAGCGCGGGTTCTCGCCGCGATCGATCGCGGCGACGGTTTCGGGGTCGCGCGCATAGAGGCGCACGAAATGGCCAGCGCGCAGCATGGCCAGCGCCAGCGCCGTGCCCCAGGCGCCGCCGCCAAGCACTGCGACGCGCCAGCCGCTCGGCGCCTCGTGCCCGCTGGTAACCAGCTCGGTCATGCCTTGGCACCGCGCCGGCCGGAGCCGACCATCGGGGCGGAGACGCTGTCCAGCGGCCAGCGCGAGCGCGGCACGAAATCGGCGTCGTTCGCGCGCGCCATCCCGGCGCGCAGGCGCTCGATGCCGGCCCAGGCGATCATCGCCGCATTGTCGGTGCAGAGCTTTTGCGGCGGCGCTATGAAGTCGAAGCCGGCCTCGGCGCAGAGCGCCTCCAGCGTCGCCTTGATTGTCCGGTTGGCGGCGACCCCGCCGGCGACGACCAGCGCCGGCTTGGCCTTATCAGGAAATTCCTGGCGGAAACGGTTGAGCGCGCGCGAAACACGGTCGCCCAGCGCATCCGCCACCGCCGCCTGGAACGAGGCGCAGATGTCGGCGACGTCCTGGTCGCTCAAGGGCGCAATGGCGGTCGCGGCCTGGCGCACCGCCGTCTTCAGGCCGGAGAAGGAGAAATCCGGCTGCGCCGAACCCTTCATCGGGCGCGGCAAGGCAAAGCGGCCCGGATCGCCCGTGGCTGCCGCCTTCTCGACATTCGGACCGCCGGGATAGGGCAGGCCGAGCATCTTGGCCGTCTTGTCGAAGGCTTCGCCGAGCGCGTCGTCGATGGTGGTCGCCCAGCGCTGATAGTCGCCGACGCCGCGCACGGCGACGATCTGGGTGTGGCCGCCGGACACCAGAAGCAGCAAATAGGGGAAGTCGAGCCCGTCGGTCAGCCTTGCGGTCAGCGCATGGCCTTCGAGATGGTTGATGGCGAGCAACGGCTTGTCGGCGGCCGCGGCAATCGCCTTCGCCGTCATCAGCCCGACGATCAGCCCGCCGACAAGGCCGGGACCGGCGGTCGCGGCGATCGCGTCGACCTCGTCCAGCGCCACGCCCGAATCGGCAAGGGCCGCCTCGACGATGCCGTCGAGCGCCTCGACATGGGCGCGCGCGGCGATCTCCGGCACGACGCCGCCGAACGCGGCATGCTCCTCGATCTGGCTGAGCACGATGTTGGAGAGGATTTTGGGCGCGGCGCGGCCATCCAGCGCCACCACGCTGGCCGCGGTCTCGTCGCAACTCGTCTCAATGCCCAGAACGCGGATCAATTGGTCGCTGTCCTCGAAGATTGTATCGCCAGCCTTTCCTAGATAGGACATGTGCCGGCAAGACCTCGTGTGCCGGGGGTTATCACGGACAGCGCGCCATGCAAACAAGCTTGAAAATCGGAACACGCGGCAGCCCGCTGGCACTTGCCCAGGCGCATGAGACGCGGACGCGGCTGATGGCGGCGCACGGGCTGCCGGAACAGGCATTCGAGATCGTCGTCATCTCGACCAGCGGCGACCGCATCCAGGACCGGCCGCTGTCGGAAGCCGGCGGCAAGGGCCTGTTCACCAAGGAGATCGAGGAGGCGATGCTGGCCGGCAGGATCGACATCGCCGTGCATTCCTCGAAGGACATGCCGACGCTGTTGCCGGAGGGGCTCGAACTCTCCGCTTTCCTGCCGCGCGAGGACGCTCGCGACGCCTTCATCGGCAAGGCTGCGAAGACGATCGCCGAATTGCCTCAGGGCGCCAGGGTCGGGTCGTCCTCGCTCAGGCGCCAGGCGCTGATCCGGCGCATGCGCCCGGATCTCGAGGTGGTGATGTTCCGCGGCAATGTGCAGACCAGGCTGCGCAAGCTGGATGAAGGTGTCGCCGACGGCACCATCCTCGCCTATGCCGGGCTGAAGCGGCTCGGGCTCGGCGATGTCGTCACCGACCTGATGTCGCTGGAACAGTTTCCGCCAGCGCCGGGGCAAGGCGCGATCTGCATCGAAAGCCGCATCGGCGACGCTGATGTCGAGCGCATGCTGGCCGCGATCCACGACGCGCCGACCGGCCAGGCGCTGGCCTGCGAGCGCGCCTTCCTGGCGGCGCTCGACGGTTCCTGCCGCACGCCGATCGCCGGTCACGCGACGATAGCTGGCGACAAGCTCTCCTTCGCCGGGTTGATCATCTCGCCCGATGGCGGACAGTCGCATGAGGTCAGGCTGGACGGGCCGGCGCCGGATGCCGCCCGGATCGGCGCGGAAGCCGCCAAGGCGGTGCGGGCCAAGGCCGGCGAATCCTTCTTCGACGGCTGGGCCTGACATGCTCCGCGTTTTGGTGACGCGGCCGGAACCGGGCGCCTCGCGAACCGCGCATCGGCTCGAGCAGATGGGCTTTCAGCCGATCCTGCTGCCGCTGACCGAAACGGTGGCGCTGCCGGCCAAGGCAAGCGAAGCGCCGAAGGATGCCATGGCGGTCGCGGTTACCAGCGCCAACGCGGTGCGCCACGCGTCGCGCGAGCTCATCGCCGCACTGGCTGCCTTGCCTTGCCATGCTGTTGGCAAAAGGACAGCGGAAGCGGCGCGCAAGGCAGGATTTTCCACGGTCAACGAAGGCCCGGGCGATGCCATGGCGCTGGCCGATGCCATCGTAGAAGGGCCTCCGACGGGCACGGTCGTCTATCTTTGCGGACGCGTGCGCTTTCCTGCCTTCGAGCAGCGCCTCTCGGCGGCCGGCATTCCGGTCCGCGCCGTCGAAACCTATGACACGATCGGGCTCGACCATTCCGACGCGGACGTGGCAGCGACCCTGTCCGGCGGGCCGGTCGATCGGGTCCTGCTCTATTCGGCCAAGGCGGCCGTGGCGATGCAGGCCCTGATCCGGCGGCCGGCGCTCGGCGGTTATTTTGAAAAGACGGGATTTTTCGCGCTGTCGGGACGTATCGCCGCAGCGCTCGACGGCGTCGCTCCCGAACGGGTCCGCGTCGCCGCCGAACCGCAGGAAGACGCGCTGATCAGGCTAGTGCTGGCCGGGCGCTAGGCAGAATCTGCGACATGACAGGATGCCTGCTCAGGTCTGTGTCATCACGCCGCCCCTTTTCACCGCTTGGTGATGTGCTAGAGCATCCTTCAGCTCTAGACCCGTTGAACCATCCCAAGCCAATTTGCGGAGCCCAAGCATGGTCAAGACGCCGAAGATGCGACATTCGAAGAGCCGCCGCGAGCCGGTGACGATCGAACTCGAGCCCGGCGCCGTCTCGCGTATTGTCGAGGAGGATGGGGCGAAGACCGTGGAGGCCGAGGCGGAGGAAGCCGCGAGCGCTTCGCAACCCGAGGCTCCGGCGGAGCCGGTGCATGCCGACCAGGTCGATCATGAGCCCTGGGAGCACAGCGACGCTGCCGCGCAGGCCGGAACGGAAGACACCGGCGCCAAGGGTTCGGATGAGGCGGAGCGCCCCTATCCGGCAGGTTCCGAGGCGTCGCCTGATCAGACGCATGGCTCCGACTACAATTTCGAGGATGCCTCGACCAAGGCGGCCGCCGCCGGAGACGCGCCGAAAACAAACCTCGGGAGGGAGGACTATGTGGCACCGCAGCCGAAACGCGGCGGCCTCAATGGCATTGCCGCCGGCGTGATCGGCGGCGTCATCGCGCTGGCCGCAGCCGGCGGCCTGCAGTTCGCCGGCCTCATCGGCGCGCCGGGGTCGGGCGGCGCTTCGCTCGACGGCGTCAATGGCGAGATCGCCGCGCTGAAGAGCGAGATCGCGGGCCTGAAGCAGGCCGGCGGCAATGGCGATGCCTCGGCCAAGGTCGACGGGCTGTCGTCGGCGCTGGACCAGGTCAAGAGCGATGTCGCGGCGCTGAAATCGGCGGTCGAGCAAGGCGGCGCCGGCGACGCCGCCGGCGTTGCGGCACTTGGCGACAAGCTCAAGCAGATCGAGACGGCGATCGCCGACTTGCAGAAGGCCGGAACTGCCGCGCCTGTCGATCTCGGGCCGCTCAATGAAAAGCTCGCCGGGCTCGACGCGCTGGTGAAATCCGCCGGCGAGGCGGCGAAGGCTGAGGACGGCCGGCTGGCGGCGCTGGAGCAGTCGGTGTCGCAGCTCTCCGGCAAGGTCGAGGCGCAGGCCTCGCAGCCGAAGATCGCGATGGCCATCGCGGCATCGGCGCTGAAGTCGGCGCTCGACCGAGGCGCGCCGTTCGCCGCCGAGCTCGAGACCTTCGCGGCGATTTCGCCTGACGCGCCGGAGATCGCGACGCTGCGCGCCTATGCCGAGAAGGGCGTTTCGACCCGGACGGACATCGCCGCCGAGGTCGATGCCGCTGCCAACGCGATGGTCGCGGCCGCCACGCCCGTCGATGAGAATGCAGGCTTCCTGCAGAACCTGATGTCGAGCGCCGAATCGCTGGTCAAGGTCCGGCCGATCGGCGCCGTCGAGGGCAAGGGCGCGCCGGAAACCGTGGCGCGCATGGAGGTGGCGGTCAACCAGGGCGACTACGCCAAGGCGCTCAGCGAGTACGACACGCTGCCGGAAGCGGTGAAGGCCGCCGGCGCGGATTTTGCCGGCAAGCTGAAGGCGCGACTGGAGGTCGAAAAGCTGATCGATTCGTTGATTGCCGGCGCGATGAAGGCGTGAGGGAGACCAGATGATCCGCATCCTCATCTTCCTCGCCGTCGTCTTCGCGCTCGGGCTCGGCTTCGCCTGGCTGGCCGATCGTCCCGGCGACATGGTCGTCACCTTCAACGGCTATCAGTATCAGGTCAGCCTGATGGTGGCGGCGGTGGCGGTGGTCGCGGTCGTCGCCGCGGTGATGATCCTGTGGTGGCTGGTGAAGTCGCTGTGGAACAGCCCCTATACCATCTCGCGCTATTTCCGGGTGCGCCGCCGCGACCGCGGCTACCAGGCGCTGTCGACCGGCATGATCGCGGCCGGCGCTGGCGACGGGGCGCTGGCGCGCAAGAAGACCAAGGAAGCGGCCAAGCTGATCCGCTCCGACCAGGAGCCGCTGATCCATCTCCTGGAGGCGCAGGCCTCGCTGCTCGAAGGCGATCATGAAGGCGCGCGCGAGAAGTTCGAGGCGATGCTCGACGATCCCGAGATGCGGCTGCTCGGCCTGCGCGGCCTCTATCTGGAGGCCGAGCGCCTCGGCGACCGCAACGCCGCCAGGCACTATGCCGGCCGCGCCGCAGCGGTGGCGCCGCAACTTGCCTGGGCCGCCGAATCGACGCTGGAGGAACTGACCGGTCGCGGCGACTGGGACGGCGCGCTGAAGCTGGTCGAGGCGCAGAAGTCGACGCGGCAGATCGAGCGCGATGCCGCCAACCGCCGCCGCGCCGTGCTGCTCACCGCCAAGGCGCAGGCGCTGATCGACAGTGACGCCAACGCGGCAAGGGCCGCGGCGCTCGAAGCCAACAAGCTCGTGCCCGAATTCGCGCCGGCGGCGGTCGCCGCCGCCAGGCTGCTGTTTCGGCAAAACGATGTGCGCAAGGGCTCCAAGATCCTCGAAGCGGCGTGGCGGGCCGAGCCGCGTCCGGAAATCGCCGAGCTCTATACCCATGCCCGCCCCGGCGATGCCGTCGGCGACCGGCTGAACCGGGCGAAGAAGCTGCAGGATCTGAAGAAGAACCATGCCGAGTCGTCGATGGCGGTTGCCCGCGCGGCGCTCGACGCGCAGGATTTCGCCACCGCCCGGCGCGAGGCGGACGCTGCGATCCGCATGGATCGGCGCGAAGGCGCCTATCTGCTCCTGGCCGACATCGAGGAGGCCGAGACCGGTGACCAGGGCAAGGTGAGGCAATTGCTGTCCAAGGCGGTCCGGGCGCCGCGCGATCCGGCCTGGGTCGCCGACGGCGTCGTCTCCGAGCATTGGGCGCCGGTGTCGCCAGTCACCGGCAAACTCGACGCCTTCGAATGGCGGGCGCCGATGGAGCGGCTCGGGCACCTGATCGACAGCCATGAGGACGGCCCGGAGACAGTCGTGCCGGCGATCACCGTGGCGCCGGCGGCGGAGAAGGAAAAGACGATAGAGGCCGTTGCGCCGGACGGCTCGGTCGCGACCCCGGCCTCAGACGAGGACCAGGTGAAGCCGGTCACCGCCGCTGCCTTTGCCGCCGTGCCCGACGATGCCGAAGGGGTGGAGCCGGCGGAGGAACTGGCGAGGCTGCCCGACGATCCCGGTGTCGACCCGGACGATGAGGCGGAAAAATCGCCGCGCCGGTTTCGTTTGTTTTGAGGCCGGGATCGATCCGGGCCGTATGGGAATGATGTGATGTTCGAACGTGTCCTGTCTTTCCTGAGGGATCTGCCGGCGGGTGCTGCCCGCGCCAACGCGGACGATCCGCGCGTCGCCGCGTCGGCGCTGCTCTACCACGTGATGAGCGCCGACGGCGTGCGCCAGGATGTCGAGTGGGAGCGGTTCAAGGCTGTGTTGGCGCAGACCTATTCGATCAGCGGCGAAGAGCTCGACGCGCTGGCCGCCGCCGGCGAGCGGGCCGACAATGAGGCGATAGACCTCTATGCCTTCACCAGCGTGCTGAAGCGCCATCTCGACGCCGAGGCGCGCAAGGCGTTCGTCGGCCTGATGTGGGAGATCGTCTATGCCGACGGCGAACTGCACGAGCTGGAGGACAACACGGTGTGGCGCGTCGCCGAGCTGATCGGCGTCGAGCGGCGCGACCGCGTCGAGGCGCGCCAGAAGGCCGCCGCGCAGGCGCCCGGCGCTCGCGGAACCCCAAGTGACGAATAGACTGGGCGACGAATAGACAGGGGTTCCGCCTTCCGATGCCGCCGAGACCGCGTTCGAAACCAAAGATCCTGATCGTGCTGCATCAGGAGAGTTCGAGCCCCGGTCGCGTCGGCCACATGCTTCTGGAAGAAGGCTTCGATCTCGACATCCGCCGGCCGCCGCTCGGCGATGAATTGCCGGGCACGCTGGACGGCCATGCCGGAGCGGTGGTGTTCGGCGGGCCAATGAGCGCCAATGACGAGGACGATTTCGTCCGCCGCGAGACCAACTGGCTCAACATTCCGCTGAAGGAGAACCGGCCATTGCTCGGCATCTGCCTGGGCGCGCAGATGCTGGTCAACCATCTCGGCGGCAAGGTCGAGGGCCACGGCGAGGGGCTGGTCGAGATCGGCTGGTATCCGCTGAAGGCGACCGAGGCCGGCAAGAAGCTGATGCACTGGCCGGAGATGGTCTACCAGTTCCATCGCGAGGGTTTTTCGCTGCCGAAGGATGCGACGCTCTTGGCGACGGCCGAGACCTATCCCAACCAGGCCTTCCGCTATGGCGACAATGCCTGGGGCATCCAGTTCCATGGCGAACTGACCCGGGTGATGATGCAGCGCTGGGTGGTGCGCGGCGCGCACCGCTTCGAACTGCCCGGCGCGCAGCCCGGCCGCGACCATCTCGGCGGCCGGCTGATCTGGGACATGCATCTGAAACGCTGGCTGGGCGAATTCCTGGGGCTGATCTTCGGCAAGCCGGCGGTGGGGTAAAGACCAATTGCTTTGAGCAGCGGAGCTTGACCTTAGCTTCCGATTTGTGACGCTGCCGACATCAGCTCCCGAGTGTTCGGGGCGCCGAACAGGCCGCCATCGAGGACCTCGTTGGAGGCCCAGCGAACGACGCCATCGCGGTCCAGCAGGAACTGGCCGACGAGCTGCCCTATGCCGGTTGCCATCATCTGTTGATCCGCTTCAGTGATGTCGTAGCCGTCTTTCTTGTTCAGATATTCGAGCGCCGCAAA
The DNA here is from genome assembly GCF_004792275.1 of Mesorhizobium sp. M4B.F.Ca.ET.143.01.1.1. Taxonomy (NCBI): domain Bacteria; kingdom Pseudomonadati; phylum Pseudomonadota; class Alphaproteobacteria; order Hyphomicrobiales; family Phyllobacteriaceae; genus Mesorhizobium; species Mesorhizobium sp. M4B.F.Ca.ET.143.01.1.1. Next base: position 235,002 of record NZ_SRSR01000006.1, on the reverse strand, counting down.
CGGGTCCATCGGTTCCGGCATCTCGTCCGGCAATTCGACCCGTATCGACTTCACATCGCTCATCGAAACCTTTTGCGGCCATGCGCTCTCGTCTTCGGTGATCTGCATATTCGGCAACCCAAAGGCGCGGTGTGAAGTCCGCTCCGGATCGGATGCCGCGAGGCCTAGCATCGGATGGTAGCGGAGATAAAGGCGCGCCCGCTCGACAGGGGTGTTTACCACCGTCAGGCTTTCGATGCCCTTCGCATTGAGGGCTGGGGTGAGTTGCGAAAGTATGGCGATATGGCGCCTGCAAAAGGGGCAATGCAAGCCTCTATACAGTCCGACCAGCACTGGTTTCTCGCCTCGGAAATCGTCGATGGCGATCTTGCCCTCGCGGGTAATGGCGTCGAGCACGAAATTGGGCGCCGTTTCGCCAAGTTGCAGCGGGCCTATGTTGAGACGTTCTGGCATGCTGATCCCTCCTCCCGGGTCAATTCACGACGGATGTGCGGGCGGGCGGCTTGAGCTCATGTGCGGCACATACGTCCTTGGGCATGCTGAAATCGCGGTCGGCCTTAGTCAGGTCGGCGTCGATAGTCCAATTATAGCACGGAGTGGGCGGACGCTAAGGCGTTCTTAAGGAGGGCCACGCTTACCAGATGGCGCTGGTGTCGCTCTCGGCGGCGCCGCGAATCTGTGCTAAGCGCCGCTCAAATCAATCAAAGGACGACAGCTGTGAACGAACTCACTGTGGCCGAGGCGACCGAGAACATCTACGCCTCACTCCGAGCGGACAATGCCGACATCGATGCACATATCGCGACACTCAAGGCGGCGCTGGCACGAGAGGGGAAAAAACAGGCGGTGTTCGATCCGGCCAAATTGGCGCAGAGCAACCGCTCCGGTCGCAAGTTGATGCAGGCCTATTTTCGGCAGCGCGGCGTGAGCGTGAGCTTTTCGGAGTAAGTCTGCTCGCGCCTCTATCTCGTTCATCGACGGCGCAGCCTGATTGGCCGAAGTGAACGACAGTTCTGCACCTCATATCGTCATTCCGGAGGTGGGTCCGCTCTCTGACGCCGGACATTGGCGCGGTTGAGACCGGCACGCCTTTCGCGCAAGCAGGCACTGTTCCCCACCCGATCCACCGCGAACTGCTTGCCATGAAAAGAAATGGTTAAGTTCGGGCCCTGCTTGCTTCGCCCCTACATTGTTTTCAGATCAGTTCGTCTTTAGGTTTGCTGCTTAAGATGGCTGCGTTCGCGGAAAGGGCGTCGAAGTGCGTTTCATCCTTCTGTTGTCGTTTCTCGCTTCTCTCGCGTCGTCGACCGTTTTGGCGAAGGAGGTCTATCACAACGTGGCCAGCCGAGATTCGTTGTATCGCGCCAACATACTCGGCCGCATGATGAACGCTCTGACGCTACACAAAGAATTTGACGATAAATGCGATTTGGTTCCACTGATAGATATTAAGGCATTGGAAAATTACTACAAAAGGCTGACTTGGAGTCTTAGCCCTTCAGATATCACACTGGTACAAAAAATCTACTTCGACGCCCAAAGCACTTGGAGCGTGAAAGACGGCGGGATACCCGGAGAAGAGTGTGATGACCTGGGCGCTGAAATTCTTGATTTCGATATTGGAACCTCGAATCCCCGCGAAGAGATGCTAAGTCTACTCGATGCGACGCCGCGTGGCAGTTCACAGTATAAAATCCACGCAGCAGCGGTGGCATGGGGTGGATATCTCGGGGCTTCCATTACCTGTCCAGACTACTCTGTCAGTTCGGTCGCCGTGAATAAGATCCAAGAAAGCAATAGGGACGAGTTCCGAATTCCGTACCTATTGGCACTGATGGCCGCCGTTAAAGCTCCTCCTGATTGTCGAGATGTAGAGCCTTTAGCACGTGATGGCGGTGTGTATCGCGCTAGAAAGAAGTGAGAAGACCTGAGCCTACGCGTTCGTCCCATGGCAGCCCGGCCGCAGTCTATGAGCTGTTGGAGCTGGCGAGAGGTGGAGTCAAGCTGGGTGCAGTGAGGCGCAGGCGCGGCCTTCAGGACCGCGCGGCTTCCTCCGAAACCCATTTGCGGAACGCAGCGATAGGACCAGTTCCCCGGTGGTGATCTCCTCGTGGAGCACGGAGAGGTCTCCGATCGCGACGCCCTGGCTCATGGCCGCGGCGCGATAGGCCATATCGGCGCTGGGAAAGGCCTCACCCGAGTTCAAATCGAGAAGATTAGGCGCGAATTGCCCAGCCCAAACATTCCAATCGTGCCGATCAGGCGTTTCATGCAGCAGGTTATGGTGAACCAGGTCGGCAGGACAGGTTAGTGGCACGCGATGACCCACCTGGCCGGTCCGGCGGTTCGCCGTGCTGACGTCACGTGCAGGCAATCTTAGGTACTATGTGGCAAGATTGGCTTCCCACTACCGGCAAGCCGATCCCGAGACCCAATGCACCCATCTGAACGGCTCAGATTCTGGAGCGAGCGACTTGCGGACGATGTTTCGCCTCGCGCCATGCTGGCCAGCATCTCCGACGATGCGAGCAAGCGCCTGGTCGCATTGCGAGCGGCGATGCGCGCCTTCCCTGGAATTGCACGCATTGGCGATGGGCCCTGGGGATTGGGGCGCGAAATAGAGCTTCCCATTCGCTTGCATTCAATCCGGGCAATCTTCGTCACCTGGAGCGAATTCGTATTCGATGGTGTTCGCAACGATGCGCGGCGTGAGGCCTTCGAGGCCCTTGCGACGCCGCTGGCCAAACTCGACGAGGCGCTTCCCGACTTCTACCAGCGCAATATAATAAGCAGCGACTATGCCGTTGCTGCCTGGCAGGACGCGACCGAAGCTGCTCGAAGGGGAGTTTCGCTTGTCGAAGCGATTGCGGCGCTGGAATTTCGCCACCTCGCATTCGATCGGGACCGCTCCTATCGGGATTTGCTCGACACGCTCAGCATATACGGTCCGACCGGACGCGATGACATGGCCAGGTGGCGGGCGGCGCAACGCGTCGCCATAGCGGCGGATTGCGCTGTCCTGCGAGAAGGCGAGATGACAAGATCGGAACTTGCGCTTGCTCCGCTTTGGCCTGATGCGACCACAGCCGCCCTGGAAACCAATCTCACGATGAGCCTGAGTTTCAAATACGCGCAAGATCTGGGACATGGCATTGAGAAGTGGCTACGCGAGCGCAAGGACGGTTCCCTGATCCTCGGCATGGGCGTTGAGCAAGCGCGAGAGCGCGTCGTGCGGACGGCGAATCTCGCCTGTTCATTCTGGGAAACCCGGCCCGCTACCGACGCGTGCCATGCTTTCGACTATTGCCTGCACGGAGATTTGCAGAACCCGACCTGGGGCAGCGAGACAAGCCGCCGACCCTGACTGCCGCAGTGCGATGAGTGATAGAACAAGCGGACGGTGTCCGTGCGACCGCGACGCTTCTGCCGTGCGGTCCCACTGGCAAATCGACAACGCATTCCCGCACACGTCTCGCAGCAAATTTGCTATGCATATGCGAGGGAGAAGGGGGAAACAGATGAAACACGATTCTGGCTTGCCGTCAGACGCGACGCCCCTAACGCAAAAGCAAAGTAAGATCTCGTGTCGTCTTCAGATGTAACGGGCTCATCCAGCCACGCGGGCTGGGGATTGGCTGCAAAGCTGTTTACAACCCTCGTCCTTCTTGGCGCCATCGCGGTCATGGTCAGCGGGGCGCTCGGTTACTTCCGCGCCCGCGACGCTCTCGAAAAAGCAGTCTTTGACCAACTCACGGCCGCTCGCCAGACCAAGACGCGCCAGGTTGAAAACTACTTCCGCACGATCCAGGCGGAACTGCGACTGCTTGCGACTTCCAAGATGGTGGTCGATGCGACACGCGAGTTCCGGACCGCGGTCGAGCAACTCGACCGGGCAGGCGCGCCGCCTGAGCTGCGGCAGAGGGTTGGCGATTGGTACGCTGAGAACTTCATCCCCGGAATGACGCGCACCCTGGGCAGGGAACCGGCCCTGTCGGACTACCTGCCGGTCGATGGTGCCCCCTACGATCTGCAGTATCACTACATTGTGGAAAATCCGAACCCCGCGGAGCGGCGCAAGCTTCTCGACGACGCCGGCGACGGAAGCGAATACTCCAGGCTGCATGCCATATATCACCCATTGATGCGCGCTGCGGCTACCACGGTGGGCTTTTTCGATCTCATGATTGCCGACCCCAAATCAGGTCGCCTGATCTATACGGTCGAGAAGGAGGTGGATTTCACCACGTCTCTTCAGTTGGGTCCGTATCGCAGCGCCAACGTCGCGGCTGCCGTCGCTCGCTGCTCGCAGATCGCAGACCCGTCAGCCATCTGCCTCGTGGATTTCGCCTCTTATGCGCCGTCAGGCGGCGCGCCGATCGCCTTCATGGCAGCACCGGTGATTGCCCAGGGCGCCGTCATCGGCGTGCTGGTCGCGAAACTGTCGAATGATGAGATCGACAGCGTTGTCACCGGTAACCGCCGCTGGCGGCAGGAAGGGTTCGGCGACACAGGTGGGGCCTATCTCGTCGGACCCGATTATCTGGCGCGTTCTGGCCCGCGGGCATTCTACGAGAACCGGGATAGCTTCTTCGCCGACCTCAGGTCCGTCGGCGCCTCGGAAGAGGAGATCGCCGCCATTCAGCGTTACGGGACACCAGTACTGCATCAGCGCATTGACACCGAGGCCTCCCGTGCCGCGCTCGCCGGTGTCGAGGGCACGGGCGAGATCATCGGATACCGTGGCGTCCCAACGCTCGCTTCATGGGGACCGCTCGCGATTTCCGACCTCAAGTGGGCTCTCGTCGCCAAGGTCGACAGCGCCGAGGCCTTCGCACCGATCGCCGAACTCCGCCGGGATCTGTTGCTCGTCGGAGGACTGGCGATGCTTGTGGTCGCGGCCACCGCCGCCTGGCTTTCGCGCGCGCTGCTCGGACCGCTCCGCGATCTCACTGCCGGGGTGAAACGCTTCTCTGCCGGCGACTATGCGACCAGCGTGCCGGTCCGCACGCGCGACGAGATTGGCGAACTCTGCTCGGCCTTCAATGGCATGGTTGAGGATCTGCGCCAGAAGAATGTCGTGATCGAGAACAAGAACCGCGAGAATGAGCAGCTGCTGCTCAACGTCCTGCCGGCACCGATCGCCAATCGGCTGCGCGCTGGCGAGGAGAGGATCGCCGACGGCTTCGCCGAGGTCACGGTCGCCTTCGCAGACCTGGTCGGGTTCACGGCACTGACATCGGAAATGCCGCCGCACGATGTCGTGATGTTTCTCAACGGACTCTTTACGCGCTTCGACGTTGCCGCCAACGATCTTGGCATCGAGAAGATCAAGACGGTGGGCGACTCCTATATGGCGGTGTGCGGCCTGCCCGTGCCGATGGCCAACCACGCCGAGCGCATGGTCCGCATGGCCATCCGCATGGTCCACATTACCCGTGAGCATGCGATGGAACACAACGTCTCGATGAAGCTCAGGGTTGGCGTCAACAGCGGGCCAGTGGTCGCCGGAGTCATTGGGAAGAGTAAGTACATCTATGATTTATGGGGTGACACGGTGAACCTGGCGAGCCGCATGGAGTCTGGCGGAGTTCCCGATTCTGTTCAGGTCACGCGCCCCGTCTACGAACAGCTCAAGCACCAATTCGTCTTCGAGCCGCGGGGCGCCATCGAAGTCAAAGGCAAGGGAAAAGTGGAAGCCTGGGTGTTGAGGTTCTAGTCGCGGGGGCAGCTCCGCTGGTGTTCATGCGTTCAATGAGCGATCCAAGATCAAGCCACAAATGGCAAAGTGGCTGCTTTGGGGACGGCGGAAATGTTGCCGACGACCGGGATGAGCTCCGAAGTCGAAATGCCTTGTCGCGCTCACCCCCCAAAAGCGGACGGACGGCTTCCGGCTAACTGCGGCATTTTCCACTTTGAGGCGAAATAGTTCTCAACTATGGTTTGCCAGCCTAAAGGCATGGGGGATTGCCGATGGTTTTATCACGCAGGGGTGTCGTGACCGGCGGCCTGGCACTGGTCGCGGTCGGTGCAACCGGCAATACTGTTCGAGCCGCGGCGGCAAAATCCTTTTTCGCCGGTACCGCCACCGACAACAATTTTGTCTATCGCAAGACCAACTTCGCCAAGATCGACAAGCGATGGCATCGCCAGATCGTCAAGTATTTCAGCAGTGAGTCGGTCGGCACCGTCGTGGTCGATACCCGCCACCACTTTCTCTACCTCATCATGGAAAACAAGACCGCCATCCGCTACGGCGTCGGCGTCGGCAAGGAGGGCTTCAAATGGTACGGCCGCGCGACGATCGACCGCCGGGCGCTGTGGCCGCAATGGGTCCCGCCCCCCGAAATGCTTAAGCGCAGGCCGGAGCTACCGCCCATGATCGCAGGCGGCGCGCCCAACAATCCGCTCGGGCCGCGCGCGCTCTATCTGTACCGCGACGGCGCCGACATCGGCTACCGCCTGCATGGCACGCTGGAGCCATGGAGCATCGGCACCGACGCTTCCAGCGGCTGCATCCGCATGTTCCCGGAAGACATCATCGACCTCTACCAGCGGTGCCCGATCGGCACTGCGGTGGAGGTCCTGCCGCACATCGCCGACCAGGCGCCCGCTTCCACCACTGTCGAATGATGGCGCACCATGGACCGGATGATTGAAAACACGCGTCGGCTGCTCGCCGCCGGCCTGCTGGTGGTGGCCGCATCCTGCTCGACCAGCAACACGCTGGCCCCGCCCACGCCCGACGTCACCAACGCCGAGATTGCTGGCTTCCAAAACGTGCAGCCGGGTAGCGAGGAGGATTTTATCCTCAATGTCGGCCGCCGCACCTTTTTCACGAAAGGTTCGGCGGAGCTCGATTCTGTCGCCAAGACCACCCTCGACACCCAGATCGCCTGGTTGGCAAAGTATCCGCGCTGGCTGCTCAAGCTGCAGGGTTTCGCCGACGATCCCGGCGCAAGCGAAACGGCGCTGTCGCAGCAGCGCGCCGATGCCGTGATGAACTACCTCGCCGCCGGCGGTATAGACCGCAACCGCATGTGGGCCAAGGGCTACGGCAAGGACAGGCTGGTCCGCGACTGTCCCGACACCGCCTGCAGGTCGCAGAACCGCCGCGTTGTGTCCAATCTGCGCGACGAGAGGGACGACTCGTAGGGGGCAGTTTTACCTGTCACCAAATCAGAGCCTCACAACGCGACGGAATTTGCCCGTCGTGGCACTCCTGCCTGTATCATCCACCGCCGCCCGCATTGGCTTCCGGCATGACCTGCAGCAACGGTTGCGGTGATACTGCGATCTCTCCCGTGAAGGGCCGGTCGTGGGCGAGAATTAGCAGAACGGATGCCGCCACGCCGGTCGCAAAACTTCCAAGAGCGATCGCCGATGCCATTCGGTTGTCACTATGGACGACCGCGATCGCGAGAAGAGCACAGAAGGCTTGCAGGATCAGGCAGGCCCACTTCGTGGGGTTGACCTGTGCCGAGCTGACGAGAACCCGTTGGCGACGCGCCTCGAAGGCGTCTTCAAGCGCCCTCGTCATCTCGCGCTGCGCGATCTCCTGGCCGGGATTGCCTGGCGCCAAAGCCAGCGTCGTCCGCAGCGCCTGGTGAAGCGGCGGCGGGATTATGGTGAGGGTCGCCGCGCTCTCGGCCATCAGCGGCCACTCCTGGCTCGTCGTTTCCTCGATATAGCTGCGCACCAGCGCCCGTAGGCGCGCCTCGGGCTGCCCTGGAAAGCTGCTCGCCAGAACCACGACCGACCGCAACGCACTGGCCTCACGATTGACTGCCGCATTGGCGCGATCGTTGTCGCTCCAGACCTGAGCCGCGGTGAACGCCACAAATAGGCCAAAGATGATCCCGAGCGGCGGCAACATGCCAGGCGAAAGCGCCTTGAATGACCGCGCCGTGGAGCCCGCAGACAGAGCGGCGATGACTTGGTGCAAGATCAAGGCGACGATATAGGTGGCCCCGAACACTACGACAGCCATCCAAGCGAGTGGAAGAGTATGCAACCAGCCACTCATAGTAGCCCCTGCCCTATCCTGAGAATTCGTCGTCAGGCGTTTGTAAGGCCGTCATTCCGCTCGTGGCAATGCCACTGTGTTCCTTCGTGTCGACAATCTCTACGCATGGCAGCGAGTGTCAGCTTTGCGCCTAATCTCGGTCGTCGCACGGATCCTGCCCGCACCCCAATAGCAGACATCTGAGTGAACAGGGCGAAGGTGAGGGGCGTTTGCGCCCTCAACGGACATTGATCGATGAAACCCACGGGCATTGCCCTCATAGTCAAAAGACGAGCCTATATCTGACGAGAGCAAGCCGGCGATCCAAAGGATGCGCCCTTTAGTCGGGAAGGCCAGCCTTGCGGTAGCCTTCGACGAAGCGCTGGAGCACTTCCTCGTCGTCGAATGGCTGTGATGTTGCCCAGTGCCCGATGCTGAAATGGGGATCGCTCATCAGGAAGAATTCCGCCTCTTGACGAGCTTCATCAAGGCGCCCGAGCTGCGCAAGGGCTGCCGCTAAGATGCGCCGCGACGTGGTGCGGTAGGTTTCCGGCCTGCGTAAGGCCTCGACCGCAGATTGATAGTCGCCGAGCGCATAATAGGCTTGACCGGCCATCCAGTAGTACCATCCCGGAGGGTGCGGATTGAGCCGCAACGCCCGCTTCACAAATTCGACGCCCTTGACGGCGTCGCCCCTTAAGGTGATGAGATCCGAGCGCATCGCCCAGGCATCGGCATGATTGGGATCGAGCTTGAAGGTCGCTTCGAACTCAGCATCCGATTCCGGGAAGCGCCGTTCGTGACTAAGTATGATACCCAGCAACCAGCGGTTCCCGGCATCGTTAGGGTCGAGCGCCACTGCCCGCTGAGCTTCCGCGAGGGCGCGAGGCTGGTTGGTTTCCCTCGGCTCGTTCCAGAACAGCCAGCCGAGCCAAAGATTGAGGGCCAGCAAGCTATGTGCTTCGGCATAGTCGGGATCGAGTCCGATCGCCTTTTCCAGGAGGGTGCGCGCTTCCCGCGCGCCTAACCCGGTCTGAAAACTGACACCGCGGGCTCGCACACAGAGGTCATACGCTTCGAGACTCGTCGGCCGTTTGCGCGCCGGCTGTCCGGCCAATCGACCGACGAGGGCTTCGACGATCTTGGCCGTGACCTCATCCTGCACTGCAAAGATATCCTCGAGGCTGCTGTCGTAACGCTCGGCCCAGATATGATCGCCGCCGACCGCGTCGATCAGCTGCGCATTGATGCGCACGCGCCCCGCGGCGCGCCGGGCGCTGCCTTCAATCACATAGCGCACCCCAAGATCACGCGCGGCCAAACGCACATCGACCGACCGCCCCTTGTAAGCAAAGGTCGAGTTGCGCGCGATGACGAAGAGGCCGGCTGAGCGAGACAGGTCGGTGATCAAGTCTTCGGTCAAGCCGTCGACAAAGGTTTCCTGCTCCGGATCGTTGCTCATGTTGGTAAAAGGCAAGACCGCGATCGAGGGCCTGTCGGGCAGTTCCAGCGATGCCAGTCGCCCTACCGGAGCCGCTCTCGGAAGCTGCAGGTTCACGCGATAGCAGTATACCGGCTCGGCTATGTTCTTCACCCGCTGCTCGCCCATGGGCTCGAACGCAAACGCTAGCTTCTGCCTAACCTCCTTGGACACCTTCTCCGAAACGCAGATGCCACCGGGCTCGGCGAGTTGTTGGAGGCGCGACGCCACATTCACACCCTCGCCATAGCGATCGTCCCCTTCGACGATCACTTCCCCAAGGTTGATTCCGATCCGGACTTCGAAGCGCTGGTCTTCGGCGACGCTCGCGTTACGTTCCGCCATGCCGCGCTGAAGCGTGACCGCGCATTCGACTGCATCTACCACGCTGCCGAACTCCGCCAGCAGGCCGTCTCCCATCAGCTTGAAGATTCGCCCGTGTCGCGTCTCGATTTCCGGCTCGAACAGCTCTTTGCGGCCACGTTTCAGCCGATCGAAGGTGCCCGCTTCATCCGCCTCCATGAGCGCCGAGTACCCTACGACATCGATGGCAAGGATGGCAGCGAGCTTCCGCTCCATGTTGAGCCCCAGTCAAGATTCGCGACACGCAAGCCGCGGGCCCGAGGGACCGGCGCCTCCAGCGTGCCCTCACCGGTCTATCATACCACAGATCACGCTTCTTGAGGCTATGACTCGCGCGACGCCTTGGCGATCCCTGCCGCAGCGCCACTGACGAGCGGGTCCCACCTTACCTGCTGCTTGTTCGCGGCAGTTGCCCCGCAATCGGACAGTGACGGCTTCGGGTCCAATTCAGGACCTTAGCTCCATCGGTTAAAATGTCCGCTATTCGCTTCGCATACAAACGCCAGAACGGCCTTTCCGCGTCTCGATAATCGCACGTTTAGGGTCGCCTTTGACGCGGATCCGTTCAGTTTCGCATGCCGAAGGAACCGCGGCTTTGCGCTGCATGTCGGCCGTATAGTTCACCTTTGCATTTCCTGAAAGCTGATGTGCAGCGACTGCACTCGCGACCTGGTGATGCCAAGTGAAGGTCTAACCGACGAACGGAAATGCAGAGCCGTCTTACCCGATTGGATCCACCATCGCCTGTGACAGGCGGGTGAACCGGTGGAATGGCCACAGAAGAAAAGGGCAAATGAGGAGGGCGGCAGCGCCCAGGTCGAGCGCGGCCGTCGCGGTGCCAGCCCAAACGGCAAGCCTGCCGCCGATCGCTGGCGCGGCCAGCATGCCGGCATAGTAGACGGTGTAGAACACTCCCATCCCGATCGATCGCGTCCTTTGATCGAGCACGCGCGTGGGCAAGCTCATGATCGCGCCGGCCGGCAGGCCGCATACGATCCCCGTGGCGATGATGAGGGGCAGCAATGGTCCGTTCCGCGACAGAAGGAGCATCAGCATTGCGAAACCCGCACAGCCTAGAGTGAGAATCGCACCGCCCCGTCTGGTGCGATCGACCAGCAAGCCACCCAGCGGGACTGAAAGCATAGCCAGCCAAAGCACGACACTGATCGCCGAGCCTGCCGCCGCGTTGGACCATCCGCGATCGACAAGCATCTCGGGACCGAAGCTGAAGACCATTGCGAAGCCGACATTGTAGAGGCACCAGATCAGGCCGGCGGTGACCAGCGCATAGCTTGTACCGGCTGAAATGGCCAAGCGCGCTATTCTCCCGGCATGTGACGCCTCCGGGGCGCGATAGACGAAGGCCATGAGGCCGATGCCAACCATAATCAGAACCGAAACGGCAAGGCCGACTGCGGCCATCCCGAACGTCGTCCCGATTGCCGGCAGCAGCATGAGAGCGATGGCGATACCCGCTGGCCACGAGTTGATGTAGATAGCCATCGCGGTTGCGATCTCCCGGCCGGCAAACCAGTCGGCGACCATCTTGGTCATCAGGACATTCAGGAGGACACCGCCTGTGCCGCCGATCAGTCGGCCACCGATCTGCAGGCTCCAGGATGTCGAAGCCGTCGTCAGCATTTCACCCGCCAGCATCATCAGCAGGCCGGCGAGAACGGTCGACTTGTCGCCATGGCGCTGGCCGATCGTCGCGCCGGGCAGGGCCAGTGCGACCCCCGGCGCCAGATAAAGGCCGATCAGAATCCCGATGTCGGCCAGGCTCGCCCCGAGGCTGTCGCCGACAAGGGGCGCGACAGCGGCAATGCTCTGAAATTGAAAGGCCATTGCGGTGCGGGCGACGAACAGGACCGCAAGGATTGTCCAGCGACTGCGCACGGTTCCCCCCACGGAGCCCGAACTAGCCAGGCCGTATGTTTTGGTTCAACCGGAAGAAATTGGTCGGGTCGTATTGCTTCTTGATGGCGACGAGGCGCGCATAATTTCCGCCGTAAGCATCCCGCACGCGCTCGTCGCCCTCATCGCCGAGATTGTTGGCATAGACACCGCCGGTGGAGAATGGTCTGACCGCGTTCCACAACTCGCGCGCCCAGCGGATGTTCGCCTCGTCATCGGCCGGATTGTCCCAGATGGCGATCGGGAAGCAGTCAAGGGCCGCGTCGCGGTTGGCATAGGGCGAGTGTGACGCGGGCACGCGAGCGATCGCGCCGCCGACCTGCTGGAAAACCAGCAGGGACGAATGATTGGGAGCCCTCGCGTAACTGCCGAGCAGCGCCTCGATCGCACCATCGCTGATCTCGCGCAGGAACTGCGCCTTCCAGTAATAGCGCCGCCCGCGCGGAAAGAGGCTGTCGCCCGCCGATTGAATCTGGAGATAAGGAACGGCCTGAAGGCGGCTGTCGATGGGCGATCCGAATTGCATCAGCGGCGCGATGACGGATTCGCCCGCTTCGGGCGACCCGACATAGCAAGCCGAGATATTGAAGGCGCGGTCACCCGAGGGCAGCGTGACGAGCGCGGCGTCGACGCTCACCTCGTCCGGGGCGCCGCGGGAGAATCTGTCGTAGAACCGCATGGCCTCGCGCGCATGATCGTAAGCATGAAGCACCGAGCCCACGAGAAGCGACGGGCCGATCGGGTGCAGCCGGTATTCGAACCTCGTCACGATGCCGAAATTACCGCCGCCGCCGCGTAAGGCCCAGAACAGGTCGGGATGCTCAGTGGCGCTTGTTCGCAACAGCTGTCCATCGGCCGTGACAATTTCGGCCGCGATCAGATTATCGCAGCTCAGGCCGTGCTTTCGTCCGAGCTTGCCGAAGCCTCCACCGAGCGTGAGGCCGGCAATACCGGTGTCGCCATTGACGCCCATGGTCGTCGCAAGACCATACGCTTGTGTGGCAGCGTCGAGCTCGCCGAGGGTCAGACCAGCCTCGGCCCTGGCGATGCGACGCTCAGCATCGACCGCGATCGTCTTCATGCGGGACAGATCGATCACCATCCCATCGTCGCAGACGGACAGACCGGCGACGTTGTGGCCGCCGCTGCGAACCGCCACGAGGCAGCCTTGCGACCTGGCATAGGTCACGGCATGGACGACGTCATCGGGATCGGCGCAAAAGACGATTGCGGCGGGACGTTTGTCGATCGTCCCGTTCCAGACCCTGCGCGCTTTGTCGTAGGCAGCGTCCTTCGGCAATACCAGTTCGCCCCGTAAGCCTTGGCGGAACTGTTCGATCGCCGTGATCGAGGAATCGGATCGGCCCGATGGCACGTCGGTCTGTCGCGGAAGCTCCATCCTTGCTGTCCTCGGTTCCAACAGGACCACGGTCTCATAGCGTCCGGCCTTCTGCAAAAGCGAAATTCTTAGCTACTAGGTGAGAGGAATTCATCTACACTGGCAGCATGAGGAACACTCCGCCGCTCCGCGCCTTGCATGCCTTTGAGGCCGCTGCCCGGCACGGCAGCTTCAAGGCCGCGGCGGTGGAGCTCGGCGTGACCCCGACGGCGATCAGTCACCAGGTCCGCCTGCTGGAAGAGATATGCGGCCTGAAGCTGTTCCAGCGCCGACCGCGCCCGCTCGCGCTGACGAGCGCGGGAGCGCGCCTGTTCCCGATCCTGCGCAACGGCTTTGATATTCTCGCTGGTTCCCTTGCCGCGGTCGCCGACTCGGATGTTCAAACGCCGTTGCGGGTGACAAGCCCGAACGCTTTCGCGAGCCGCTGGCTCGTGCCCCGGTTGCCGAAATGGCGAGAGGTCAACCCGGCCGTGCCCCTGGAGATCATCGGCACGGACGCGCTGCTCGATCTGCGCGCCGGCGCCGCCGATGTGGCGGTCCGCTACACACGGCGCCCGCCTTTGGGATTTGCCGCGCAAGAGCTGTGCCGCGATTCCTTCTTTCCGATTTGCAGTCCGCGATTGCTGGCAGGCGATGGGCGGCCGGTCGAGCGTGCCGCCGACCTACTGCGCTATCCGTTGATCCATTTTGACTGGATGAACCGGGATCCGGACGCTCCCACCTGGCGCCGATGGCTGGCAACGGCGCGTTCAATCGATCCGGACCTGATCCCGGACAAAGCCTGGGATTTGAGCTTTCGCGAAGAGCTGCATGCGATCGATGCAGTTGTCGCCGGGCAAGGCATTGCAATCTTAAGTGACGTCGTGGTTGGCCGTGAACTGGAAACTGGCACGCTCGTCAAAGCCCATCCATTGTCCTTGCCGGGCTACAGCTTCTATGTCGTATGGATAAACCACAGTCAGCGATCCGCGGTGATGGAGTCTTTCCTGGCGTGGATGAGAACCGTGATCTAACGGCTGGCGCATGCGGTTGCATGGATGGGTGAGCTTCAGATCTACTTAGGCGATCCGCAAGCGGCACTGATAGCTTGTGGCGCGGCCCTCCGTATAAATCCTCGTCCACCCGGTTGGTATTTCTGGATCATGGGAATAGCGCAGATTTCCTCCGGTCACTATGAAGAAGCTGTTGCTTCGTTGAGCCGGGAAGAAACGTACGGGACGGGTTCGAGGGAGCACTTGGTTCCCGCGCTTGCCCTTGCCGGTCGCGTTCCTGAGGCAGAGGAGGAAGCCCGCCTATTTCTTGCGGGCAATCCAAATTGGAGGGTCGGTGATTTGGTGGCGAACTCACCTTTTAAGAGGCCGAGTGATGCGCAGCCGTTCGTTGATGGCTGGCGTCTGGCGGGCTTGCGGGACTAGATGGCGCTTGAAGCGGATTGAAATCGGTAAGAAGTTTTCCGTCTGGACAATTCGAAGGTTTTTGAGGAGATCGCCACCATCATGAGCGCTCAAGGCTTGCCCAGCGTTCTCGCATTTGAACGCTACGACCCGACTGACGCCTCGCTGGACTGGCTGCGCGAGCGTGGAGTCAACGTCATTTTCGGAAATGCGCTCTGGGAAATGCCGTTCGAGCGCTTCACCGAGGATGAGCTGATTGCCAAGGCACACGGCTGTGTCGCCTTGATGGGGGCAGGCGGCACCCGCATCACCCGGCGTGTCATGCAGGCGCTTCCGGATCTGCGCTACATCTCCAAATATGGCATTGGTGTCGACAGCATCGACATCGACGCCGCCACCGAGCACGGCATTCTGGTTTCCAGCACGCCGAACGATTTTCAGATCTTCACGGTCAGCGAGCACGCGGTCGCTCTGATGCTGGCAGTCCGCTGTGCGGCGCTCGACGTGTTCGACCAGGAGCCGCCGAAGACCGACGATCCGCTGTTTTCGCTACCCAACGTCTTGTGCACGCCGCATGTCGCGGCCTGGACGACTGAAGGAACTCAGGCCATCGGCTGGCATGCGGCCAAGAACCTCTGGGCGATGATGAGCGGCGAAGGACATGCCGATATCGTCAACCCGCAAGCCAAGCAGCGCAGGAGTGCGCCCTTGCTCAGCGACGTGTGATTCCAGGAGGCTGCGTGAATGCCCAACCCCTCCTCTCTCGATTGTGGCCACCTGCTTCCATGTTTCGGCATCGGGTCATGTCTCGACGATACCCACCTAACCTGAATGTCAGCTCTCGAGGATTCGCAGTCCGAACCCGCCGGTCTTCTCTCGGCTCCATCTCAGCATTATCGGCGCAAGCTTGATTGGCCCGAGCGTCGGATCCGGCGGCTTGGATACGGCGCCAATCAATTCCGGCCGTTGAGGTGCCGTACCCGCCGCAGTGCCGGGAACAGCCAGGCCCACAGGCCTGCGACCGCGACGGCGCCGATTCCGCCGATCACCACCGCCGGCACGGTGCCGATCAGCGCCGCCATGGTGCCGGCGCGGAATTCGCCGACCTCGTTGGAGGCGCCGACGAAGACCTGGTTCACCGCATTGACGCGGCCGCGCACCTCGTCAGGCGTCCACAGCTGGATCAGCGTCTCGCGGATATAGACGCTGAACATGTCGGTGGCGCCGAGCAGGGCAAGGGCCAGGATCGACAGCCAGGTGATGGTTGAAACGCCGAACAGAACCGTGACAGCGCCGAACAGACCGACGAAGCCCAGCATGATCTTGCCGGCATGGTCGCGGATCGGGTGGCCGGCCAGCCAGACTGCGACGCAGATGGCGCCGATGCCCGGTGCCGAGCGCAGCAGGCCGAGGCCCCAGGGTCCAAGCTCAAGGATGTCGCGCGCATAGACCGGCAGCAGCGCCGAGGCGCCCGACAGGAGCACGGCAAACAGATCGAGCGAGATGGCGCCGAGCACGATCTTCTCGCCCCAGATGTAGCGGAAGCCGGCAAACAGCGTTTCCATCGTCGGCTTGTCGGTGGCGGTCTGCTGGGCGGGTTTCGGAATGGTGAAAACGAGCAGTGCCGCAACCAGCATCAGGACGGCGGCGGTGATGTAGGCCGTCTCAGCCGAAAGCCCGTAAAGCAGGCCGCCGGCGACGGGCCCGACAATGGTTGCCGTCTGCCAGGCCGACGAATTCCAGGCGATCGCATTGGCGAAGTCCTCCGGCGGCACCAGATTGGCGAACAGCGAGGATGAGGCCGGTCCATAGAAGGCGCGCGCTATGCCGAACATCGCAAGCACCACAAAGATCGGCAGCGGGCCGGCGAGGCCGCGCAACGTAAGCAGCAAGAGCGCAACCGCACAGCTCGCTTCGATCAGCGACGACAAGGTCATGATCAGGCGGCGGCCGAAGCGGTCGGCGACGACGCCGGTGACCAACACCAGGAGCAGCGACGGCAGGAACTGGACGATGCCGACGATGCCGAGGTCGAAGGGATCGCGGGTCAGATCGTAGACCTGCCAGCCGACGGCGACGGAGACGATCATGGTGGCGAAGGTGGTGAGGAAGCGCGCCGCCCAGTAGCTGAGGAAGGGCGTGTGCCGGAAGGCGGCATAGCGCTGGTCCGGCGATGTCTGTTCGGCAGTCATGGAGAGAAAGGCCCCGTTGCGAAAAAAGGCCGGCGGGGCAACTTCCACGATGGGCGCTGGTCCGGCCAGATGACCTTCTAGCAAAGTTCGCGGCGGGATGTGTGGCAGAATCGGCGCTGGATCAAGAAATTTCCGGCTGGCGGCAAAGCGGGACGGAAAGTCAGTCCCTTAGCGCGGCGGAGATGGCCTCCAGCCCGCCGCGCAATTCGGCCTCCTTCGGCCAGCCGAAGCCGATACGGAAGAAACGCTTCGGCATCTCGAACCAATGGCCGGGGCCAACATAGGTGCCATGGTCTTCCAGCAGCCTTGCGTAGAAGCGGTCGAGGTCGAAATCGGCGCCGACATTCAGGCGAGGGAAGCCGACGACGCCGCCTTCCGGCCGCACCCAGCCGACCAGCGGCTCGCGGTCTATCCAGGCCTGGACGATGTCGCGGCGCTTGGCCATGTCGGGCAGCAGTGTCGCCAAAAAGGCGTCGCGCCGCTGGAGCATGCCGCGCGCGATGGCTTCGTCGATGACGCTGCCGCAGATGCCGATCTGCTCCTTGGCGGCGAGGAACCTTTCCTGGAGCGCGGTGTCGCGCGTGACCAGCCAGCCGATGCGGACGCCGGGAATGCCGAAAGCCTTTGACAGCGACGAGACGCTGATCGCCGAGCGGCTCAGCGATGCCGCCGCCGGCAGGCGCCGCCCGTAGGAAAGGTCGCGATAGGTCTCGTCGGCCAGCAAATGGCATTGCCGGCTTTCGGCCAGCGCCACCAGCGCGTCGAGATCGGCCCGGCCCATCATCGTGCCTGTCGGATTGTGCGGGCAGGTGACGCTGATCAGGCGGGTGTTAGGCCGCATCGCCGCGGCGAGACGATCGACATCGACGGCGAAGTCGTCGTCGAAGTCGAGGTCGACATAGGAGATGGCGCAGCCGATCGCCCGGGGCGTCTCGATGTTGGTGGCGTAGTTGGGCCTGACGACGACGAGGTGGTCGCGCTCGGACAGCAGCGCGGTCGAGATGATGAACAGCGCGCCGGCGGCACCCGCGGTGACCAGCACGTCATCCGGCGAAAGCCCGTCGTCCTGTGCCGCGACCAGGGCGCGCAATTCCCGGTCGCCGCGATGTTCGCCGTAGAACAGCGTCAGATCTGGCAGCGACAGACCCATGTCGGAGAGCTTCTGGTCGGCGATCGAGCTTTCGGAGAGATTGAAGCGGATGCGGTCGTAGCCGTATTCCTCCGGCGCCTCCTTCTCGATCACCATCCGTGCGTAGTTCATGGCTGCCCCCGACACTGTCGGGGTTATCCAAGCCCAAAAGCATGAAGCCTGCCAAGGCGGATTCGCCGGCAGGCTTCTGTTCCAGTCGTTGAAACTATTGGCTCAGCGCCGTGGGTAGCTCAGGCCGAAACCTTTTTCCTGCCCCTGGTCTTGACCGGCTCGGCGGCCTTGCGGCCAAGGCCGATCGACTTCGCCAGCTCGGAACGCGAGGCGGCATAGTTGGGGGCGACCATCGGGTAGTCGGCCGGCAGGCCCCACTTGGTGCGGTAGGCTTCCGGCGTCAGCCCGAAATGGACGCCAAGATGGCGCTTCAGCGATTTGAACTTCTTGCCGTCCTCGAGGCAGATGATGTAGTCCGGCGTCACCGAACGCCTGGGATTGACCGCGGGGACGAGCGGCGCGGCGACCGGTTCGGGCGGCTGGCCGAGGCTGCTGATCGAGGCGCTGACGCTGGCGATGAGCTCGCTGAGGCCGGAAGCAGGCAGACGGTTCTTCTCGACGTAGGCGGAAACGATGTGGGCGGTAAGCTCGAGCAGGTCGATTTCCTTGCGAGCGTCATTGCTGTCGTCGGCCAATTTATTTCTCCGTCGGTAGGGGGTGGCGCGACTCCTAGTCGGCAAATCTGCTCAACGCAATGAGTTCGCGCCGCGAAACACGTTATTTTGAATAACTATACTGAGATGTAATACTATCAGACGATCAGCGCCTTGTCGCGCCACAGTCGAAAACCGCCTTCGAAAGCACGCGTATTGTCGCCGCGCCTGGAATCGGCGGGCATTTGATCAAGCTTGTCGACGTTGCCGCCGCCGATGACGACGTAGTCGGGCTGCAGGGCGGCGCGAAGCCTGTCGACGACGTCGAACACGGATTTGCGCCATTTCCTCTTGCCGCGCTTCTCCAGCCCGCGCTCGCCGACATAGTCCTCGAAGCTGCCGCCCTTCTTGTAGGGAAGGTGGGCGAGTTCCATCGGCTGGGCGACATTGTCGACGATCATAGCGGCGCCGAGGCCGGTGCCGAGGCCGAGGAACAGCATGCGCCCGCCCTCATAGCTGCCGATGGCCTGCATCAGCGCGTCGTTGATCACCTTCACCGGCTTGCCGAAGGCGGCGGCGAAGTCGTGGCCCGCCCAACCCTTGCCGAGATTGGCGGGGTCGGCGAAAGGCCGGTTGTGGGCGACCGGGCCGGGGTAGCCCATCGAGATCACGTCATAGGAGAGGCCCTCGGCCAGCGTCTTCACCGAGGCGATCATCTGCTGCGGCGTCAGGCCGGGGCCGGACTCGGCGCGGCGCATCTCGCCGCCGGCGCTGGTCAGGATCTTGACGTGCGAGCCGCCGATGTCGATCGTCAGCACGATCGGTTCCGCGTCCGCCGCCGCCGGCTTTGCCGCCTTGGCCATGTCGTTGCCTCCCGCGCTTATTTCGATGGGTTGATCCAACCGTTCGGCGGGCCGAAGCCGTTCATGGCATCGGCCGGTCCCCAGCTCTTCGGCGCGTAGACGTGCGGCGCCGTCGTGTCGCCAAGCACCGGGCCGACAATGCGCCAGGCAAGCTCGGCCGCATCCTGGCGGGTGAACAGCTGGCCGTTGCCGTTCATGGCGTCGCCGATCAGCCGCTCATAGGGCGGCATGTCGCCCTTCGAGTCGTCGAGCGCCGTCAGTTCCACCTGCTCGCCGACCATGTCGTCGCCGGCCACCTTGCGCTGGGCGCCGATCGAGATCGCCACCTGCGGGTCGATGCGGAAGCGGACATAGTTGGCGTCGTCCGGCTTGATCGGGTCGAAGACATCGAGCGGCGGCCGCTTCAGCCGCACGATCACCTCGGTGGCATGCACCGGCATGTTCTTGCCGGCGCGGATGAAGAAGGGCACGTCCTGCCAGCGCCAGGTGTCGACGAAGAAGCGCACCGCGGCGAAGGTCTCGACCGGGGAGTTGGGCTTGACACCCGGCTCCGCCAGATAGCCGTCGAACTGACCGCGCACGACATCTTCCTTGGTCAGCGTGCGGATGGCGCGGAGCACCTGCACCTTCTCGTCGATCAGGTCGTCGGCCGAGCGGCCGACCGGCGGCTCCATGGCGAGCAGCAACAGGATGTTGAGCAGGTGGTTCTCGATGACATCGCGGATGCAGCCGACATCGTCATAGAATTTGCCGCGACCGTCGATGCCGAAATCCTCGGCCATGGTGATCTGCACGCTCTCGACGAAATTGCGGTTCCAGATCGGCTCGAGGAAAGCATTGGCGAAGCGGAAATAGAGCAGGTTCTGGATCGCTTCCTTGCCGAGATAGTGGTCGATGCGGAAGATCGACTGCTCGTCGAACACCAGGTGCAGCACCCGGTTCAGCCAGCGCGCAGACTGCAAATCGTGGCCGAAGGGCTTTTCCACCATCAGCCGCGCGCCGCGCGCGGTGCCGGACTGCTCCAGCCCCTGGACCACAGTCTCGAACATGGTCGGCGGCACCGCCATGTAGTGCAGCGGGTGCTGGGCGGAGCCGAGCGCTGTCTTCAGTTTCTCGAAGGTCGCGCCGTCGCGGTAGTCGCCGCTGACATAGCGCAGTTGCGAGGCCAGCCTGGCGAACACCGTCTCGTCGACGCTGCCCAGCGCGTTGGCGATGCCGTCGTGGGCGCGCGCCTGCAATTTGCCGATGTCCCAGGGGTCGAAGGCGACGCCGATCACCGGCTCGGTCAGCGTCCCCTTGGCGACCATCTGGTAAAGTGCCGGGAATATCTTCTTGTGGGCGAGGTCGCCGGTCGCTCCGAAGAGCACCAGCGTGTCGGACCGTTCCTGGCTCATCAATGTCTTCCCCCGCACACTCAGGCGCCGGTCTTCGGCTTCTCGACATGGCCGCCGAAGGCGTAGCGCATGGCGGAGAGCAGCTTGTCGGCGAATTCGGATTCGCCTTGCGAGGAGAAGCGATCGAACAGCGCCGAGGACAGCACCGGCGCCGGCACGCCGGTGTCGATCGCCGCCTTAAGCGTCCAGCGGCCTTCGCCGGAATCCGAAACGCGACCGCCGAACTGCGTCAGCGCCGGGTCGTTCTTCAGCGCGCCGGCGGTGAGATCGAGCAGCCAGGAGCCGATGACGCTGCCGTGACGCCAGACCTCGGCGACCTGCGGCAGGTCGATGTCGAACTGGTAGTATTGCGGGTTTTCCAGCGGGCTGGTCTCGGCGTCGGCGGTGCGCGCGCGCTTGCCGGCATTCGCCGACTTCAGGATGTTGATGCCTTCGGCATAGGCGGCCATGACGCCGTATTCGATGCCGTTGTGGACCATCTTGACGAAATGGCCGGCGCCGCTCGGCCCGCAATGCAGATAGCCGTAGGGCGCGGTGCCGGCGTCCTTGGCCGGCGTGCTGCCGGCGTCGGCGCCGGGCGCCAGCGTGGCGAAGATCGGATCGAGATGGCGAACCGCCTCGTCCGGGCCGCCGATCATCAGGCAGTAGCCGCGATCCAGGCCCCAGACGCCGCCGCTGGTGCCGACATCGACATAGTTGATGCCCTTGGCTGCCAGCTCGGCGGCCTGGTCGACGGCGTCGTGATAGTAGGAATTGCCGCCGTCGATGATGATGTCGCCGGGCTCCATCAGCGCCGCCACCTGGTCGGCGATCTTGCCGGTGATCGCCGCCGGCAGCATCAGCCAGGCGCTGCGCGGCTTGGAAAGCTTGCCGACGAACTCCTCCATCGAGGCCGCGCCGATGGCGCCGTCTTTGACCAAAGCGGCGACGCTTGCCGGGTTGATGTCGTAGACGACGCATTCATGGCCGTCGCGCATGAGGCGGCGCACCATGTTGGCGCCCATCCTGCCCAGTCCCATCATTCCGATCTGCATGGTCTTATCCCAGTCGCTCGAGGAAAATAGAATCTACTGGCCGTGCTGTCTTGATCGATCATGATCTTTTCCGAAAACCGGTATCCACTTTTCGGGATCATGACTGGGCATCGACGCCGACGGTGAAGTCAACATTCTCCCAACGGCCGGTGTCGGGCCAGAAAAAAGTGAAGACGATCGTGCTTCCCTGCGGCAGGCGGTCAACGGGCAGATCCACCAGATGGACGCCGAACGCGTTCTCGGCGGTCCTGTCGTCGCGCACCGTCAGCCACTTGTCGCTGCTCCAGTGCACCACGCCTTTGGCCGCAAGCTCGACGCGCAGCATCTTGCCGGCGGGGATGGCGCGGATCTTGTTGTTGAAGCGCCATATCCTCGTGGGCGAGGTGGTCCTTGCCTTGATGTAGCGCTCGACGCCTTGCGGCGGCAGGTCGAAGACGGCGCCGTCACGGAGCGAGCGCAACAGCTTGATGTGCTCGGAATGCGCCCAGACCAGCGGCATGGCGCTGCCCGAGGGCGCGCCGAGGCGCAACTCGCGCTGCGGCAGGTTTGGTCCGTCCCAGACCTGCTCCGGCAGCAGGCCGCCGACACCGGCGGACGCCTCGAGCGTCGCAAGCAGGCTTTCCGCTCTGTCGCTGTGGCCCGCGGCGAGCTCGTAGTGGGCGCGCTCGCCCGCCAGCAAGGGCCACGCACGGCCCAGGCCGGTGCCGTCGAAGGGTGAGCCGTCCTCGTGCTCGCCATAGCCGTCGCCGGAGTAGCGGTACCAGAGCGGTCCTTGCGGCAGGTCGCGGCGCAGCCTGGCGTCGATGACCTTCAAAGTGTCGAGGATGCGCGGATCATCTGCTGCCCTGAGCCCAAAGCGCACCAGCGCCAGCGCATCCGGGCTGATGATGGCCTCGGCCGGCCTGTCGGTCTCGGTCGGCGGCCGGTTCTTGATCGGCACATAGCCGTCCTTCGGCGACGCTGCATCCGATGCATCCGGCGGGGCGATGCGGACATAGTAGCCGTTGACGCCCACTTCGGCGCATAGCGGCGTACCCGCGACATAGGTCCAACGTTCGATCTGGTCGTTCCAGCAATCGGCGGTCTCGCGCAGATAGTTTGCCGGCTCTGGTTTTCCCATGATGTCGAGCATGTCGGCGGCAGCCAGCAAGGCGGCAATTTCGACGGCCAGCGTGAACAGGCTGTAGCCGGCATCCTCTTCCCAGCGGTCCTCGCCGGTGACCGGACCGTTGCGCACCACATAGGCCGCGGCACTTTCGATCATCGGCAGGAAGTCGGCGAGCTTGGCGTGCGGCAGATGGCCGGCACGGCGCAGGGCGTCGGCGAGCAGCAGCGGAAAGGCGCATTCGTCCATCTGGATGCCCGGCCAATAGGCGGTGCCGTCGGACCAGGCATTTTGCGGCCAGTGGCCGTCCGGCTGCTGGATCGAGCGCAGATAGGTCAGGATCTGCAGCGCCTGGCTGCCGTCACCGGCGGCGAGGAAGCCGCCGGCCGTCTCGACCAGATCGCGCGGCCAGATAAGGTGATAGCCGCCGAGATCGTCGTCGCCCTTGTTGAAGCCCCAGGGGATCGACAGGCTGGCGACGGCGGCTCCCGGCCTGGCGATCGACAGATGCGAGGCCAGCACCGCCGTGCTGGCGCGGTAGGTGTTCAATCCCGTCACTGCCTGCCGGTCGAGCTTCAGCAGCCCGGCCTGCCATTCGCGCCAGTTTTCGACATAGGTCCTGGCAGCGGCATCGAAGCCCTGCTCCAGGGTGGCCGAAGCCATCTCGGCTGCCTCTTCCGGCGAGCTGCCGAAACCGAGCGCCAGCAGGGCCGTGCCGTTGCCGGCGGAAAAGCCGATCTCGCCGGTCAGCGCGACATTGCCGTCCTCGGCCCGCTGGCAGGCCGGATCGAGCGCGCCGCCATGCTGGAGCTGCTGCCAGCCGTCGGAGAAGCCGACATAGCCGGCCGAGCAGGCGCCCCAGGGCAGCGACGAGGCAAGCGCCAGGCAGGTGCCGCGTCCCGAAGCGAACAGCACAGGCCTGCCGTGGTGCTCGCCGACCCAGGCGGTGTTGCCCATGCCGGCATTGACGAGATGGGGCGCCAGAAGCGCGTAGACTCGGTAGTCGGCAGGCCGGCCCTTGAGTGCCGTAAAGGCGATCTCCTGCAGCAGGACAGGGCGTTTCGGGTCCGTAACGATCCGTTTCTCGATCTTGTATGACCCGTCCGTCGCGGTGTTGGTCAGCCTGTAGCCGGGCACGCCGTCCTCGAAAGGCGCGACCGTATGCACGGCATCGCGCTTCTCTTCCGAAAAAGCGCCGGCGGGGCCGGTGACGATCAGCCCCATATCGCGCGTGCAGGCCTTGTCGAGGCGCGGATAGTAGATTTCGTTGAGGATGCCGTGGCTGATCGTGAACCAGACCCGGCTGGCCTCAGAAAGCGCCGTGCCGACGCCGTTCTTGGCGCTTGACGTCCAGCGCGCCGGTATTCCCGGGGCGCCCTGAGCAACGGTCGCTGCCATGCATCATCTCTCCTGCCGTCGTTCCTAAACCAGGAGCAGAAGGCTTTTCAA
Organism: Mesorhizobium sp. M4B.F.Ca.ET.143.01.1.1; assembly: GCF_004792275.1. NCBI lineage: Bacteria > Pseudomonadati > Pseudomonadota > Alphaproteobacteria > Hyphomicrobiales > Phyllobacteriaceae > Mesorhizobium > Mesorhizobium sp. M4B.F.Ca.ET.143.01.1.1. The sequence continues at coordinate 210,619 of NZ_SRSR01000006.1, read as the reverse complement.
TCGTCGCACCTGAAGTTGATCGCCAGTCGCAAGAGCAGGCGTCGTTGACAGCGGCAGCGGCAAGCGTTCACTATTTCAGCGCAGGGAGGACTGCAGGCAAACCCGGTTTCGGCCGCGCCGGCGAACGAGGCGTCGTGGCGTGTCGCTTGGTTAGCCGAGATGGCAAGGGAGGAGACATGTCGGACGTATCTCCCCAGCTGATCGACAGGCTGCTCGCCATTTCGCGGGCGCTGGCAGGCCATATCGATCCGGGCTCCGCATTCCGGGCAACGGCGATCGAGATCGGCACGCTCATCCCGCACGATCATATCGACCTGGCGGTGCTGTCGCAGGACGGACGCATGCATGCCTGCTACGAGGCGGGCTTCCACACCAGCTGGAGCGAGCTGGCGCAGCATCCGGTGGAAGGCAGCCCGATCCGCTACGTGCTGTGGGGCAAGACGCCCTACCTGTTGTCGGACAACGCGCTTGTCGACGACCGCTTCCACTTTGCCGGCGCCTTCGATGGGCCGATTTTCGCCGCCAAGCTGCGCAGCCGCATCATCGTGCCGCTGAGGGCGCGCGGCAGCGTCATCGGCGCGCTCAACATCAGCCGCCACGAGATCGGCTGCTACACGCTGGCGGATGTCGCGGTCGCCCAGCAGTGCGCCGATCTGATCGCGCCCTATATTTTCGCGCTGATCCAGACCGAGGAGGCGCGGCGCGCCATGCTTGCCGAAAGCGAGACGCGCAACCGGGCGGAGCTGCTCAGGGTCGGCGCCTCGCAACTGACGGAAGGCATGGAGCGCGAGCGCCGCCGCATGGCGATGGACCTGCACGACCAGACGCTTGGCGACCTTGCCCGCATCGCGCGCCAGGTCTCGGCCTTCCGCAGCCGGGGCATGGCGCGAACGGCGCAGCTCGCCGACCTCGAGCAGGAGATCGCCGGCTGCCTGGCGGAGCTGCGCCACATCGTCGACGACATGCGGCCGAGCGTGCTCGAGCTGTTCGGCCTGCGCGACGCCGTCGAAGCGCATCTGAACCGCAGCGTCGCGCGGGCGAAACCGCCGATCGCGGTGCGCATCGCCGACACCAGCGACGGCAGCGCCGACAGCCTGTCGGAGACGATGCGCACGGCGCTCTACCGGATCGTCCAGGAAGCGATCAACAATGCCGTGCGGCACGCAGCGCCCGGCCGCATCGAGGTGCTGCTGACGTCGACCGACAGCGTGTTCAGTGTCGTCGTCACCGATGACGGCCATGGCTGCGGCACGATCGACCCGGCGGCGCAGGGCGGCATCGGCCACATGCACACGCGGGCAGCGCTCGTCGGCGCGAGGCTGCGCTTCGAGCCGGCCGGCCGCAAGGGCGGCACCAGGGTTCTGATCGAGATCGATCGCGCGCCAGCGGACGGCAAGCCGGCCACGGCTGGCGAGCAGCAGGCGGTATCGGAGGTGGCGTAGTGCTGATCATGATTGCCGAGAATGACGGGCTGCATCGCACCTTCGCGCGCCGGACGGTGGAACAGCTGTGGCCGGGCGATGTCGAGGTGATCGAGGCCGGCGACGGCGAGGATGCCATCAACCTGGCGGCCGAGCGCGAGCCGCCGCATGTCGTGCTCGACCTGCAACTGCCCAAGGCGACGGGCATCGAGGTGGCGCGCGCGATCTGGAGCCGACGCGCCGGCACGCACATCCTGTTCTGGTCGAACTTCGCCGACGAGGCCTATGTGCGGGGCGTGGCGCGCATCGTGCCGCCCGGCTCGGTCTATGGCTATGTGCTGAAATCGGCGACCGAGGAAGGCATGCGCTCGGCGCTGCGCGGCGTCTTCCGCGAAGGTCACTGCATCATCGACCGCGAGATCCGTGGTATCCAGCACCGCGTCCAGGACCGCTTCGAGGGCATCACCGACGGCGAGTATGAGAGCCTGATTGACATCGCCTTGGGCCTGACCGACAGGGCGATCGCGGCGCGCCGCGGCCTGTCGATCCGCGGCGCCCAAAGCCGCATCAAGCATGTCTACGACAAGCTGGGCATCGTGCCGCCGGAGGAGGGCGCCGGAGAGGCTTCGGTCTTCAACTCGCGCACGCGAGCGATCTACCTCGCCCTGGCGCGGGGCCTGGTCAACATCGATGCGCTGCGCCGCGAGCAGGACAGGCTCGACGCCTGGCTGGCACAGGCGGCGCCGCTGCAGGATCAATGATCCTTGTCACCGGCTTGCAACCGACTGTGCAAAACCACAGTCGGCGCTGCGCGTTGACCCGTATCGCCCGGCCCGGGGCCTGACTAGGCTCGCTCCCCACAACAAGAAAATGCCCGGGAGGCGCCGATGCCGTTCGTCAACATACGGATACTCGAGGGCCATTCGCAAAAGCGCAAGGACGAGATCTCGCGCCGCGTCACCGAAGCCATCAGCGAGGTCGCCGAACTGCCCAAGGAGGCGATCTGGGTGGTGTTCGAGGACGTGGCCGGCAGCGACTGGTTCGTCGGCGGCGCGGCTGTCCGCAAGCCGAAGGACCAGTGATGTCGATTTCGGCGCGGGCCCGCCATTCCGGCTTCGACGACGTTGTCGGCAACGCGTCGATCGAACGGCTGGCCACGGGCTACTCCTTCATCGAAGGGCCGGTGTGGCATCCTTACGAGAAATGGCTGGTGTTTTCCGACATTCCCGAAAGCCGCATGTACAGGCGCAGCCCATCGGGCGAGATCGAGCTGTTCCGGGAGCCCAGCCATAAAGCCAATGGCAACACGCTCGACCGCCGCGGGCGGCTGGTCACTTGCGAGCACGCGACGAGCCGCGTCACCCGCGCCGAGCCGGACGGAACCGTGACCGTGCTCGCCACCCATTACGGCGACAAGGAGCTGAACAGCCCGAACGACGTCGTCGTCGCTACCGGCGGCTCCATCTACTTCACCGACCCCGGCTTTGGCCGGGTGGAATTCTACGGCGTGCCGCGACAGCAGGAGCTTTCGTTCCAGGGTGTCTACCGGATCGACGGCGACGGCGCCCTGACCTTGCTTGCCGACGATTTCGCGCAGCCCAACGGGCTCTGCTTCTCGCTCGACGAATCGCGCCTGTTCATCAACGACACCGAGCGCGGGCATATCAGGGTGTTCCGCGTCGAGACCAATGGCGACCTCAATGGCGGCGCGGTCTGGGCGGTGATCGAAGGCACGGAGCCGGGATCGACCGACGGCATGAAGATCGACAGCCGCGGCAATCTCTATTGCACCGGCCCGGGCGGCATCCACGTCTTGGATGCCTCCGGCGAGCTTCTCGGCGTCATCGCGACGCCGGAAGACTGTGCCAATTTCACCTTCGGCGACGAGGATCTGAGGAGCCTCTACATCGCCGCGTCGACGTCGCTCTACCGGCTCAGAGTCCGCGTGCCGGGGCTGAGGCTGTTTTGAGCGCGGGATCGTCCGGGCTCAAATCGGATTGGAAGTGAGGCCGGCCTTAAAAGCCGGCTGGAGTGCAGCAGTCAACACATCTGGGAGGATACGACATGAAGAAACTACTCGTCCTGAGCGCTCTGGCGGCGATGCTCGCCTCGGGCACCGCGCTTGCCGATACCAGCGGCAAGAAGATCGCCTTCTCCAACAACTACGCAGGCAATTCGTGGCGCCAGGCGATGCTGGACAGCTACGGCATCGTCACCAAGAAGGCGGTCGAGGACAAGGTGGTCGCGGCCGCCGACGTCTTCACCACCGCCGACAAGGAAGTGCCGACCCAGGCCGCCCAGGTGCAGAACCTGATCCTGCAGGGCTACGACGCCATCGTCATCAACGCCGCCTCGCCGGATGCGCTCAACGGCGCCATCAAGCAGGCCTGCGATGCCGGCATCGTCGTCGTCTCCTTCGACGGCACCGTCACCGAGCCCTGCGCCTACCGGGTCGTCGTCGACTTCAAGGACATGGGCAAGCAGGAAGTCGAGCAGATGGCCAAGTTCCAGCCCAAGGGCGGCAATCTGCTGGAAATCCGCGGCCTGGCCGGAACCTCGATCGACGACGCCATCCATGCCGGCATCCTCGAAGGCGTCGCCGCCCATCCCGAGTTCAAGATCGTCGGCTCGGTGACCGGCGACTGGGACCAGACCACGGCGCAGAAGGCGGTGGCGACCATCCTGCCGTCGCTGCCGGATGTCGTCGGCATCGTCGACCAGGGCGGTGACGGCTACGGCGCCGCGCAGGCCTTCGCCGCCGCCGGCAAGCCGCGCCCGACCATCATCATGGGCAACCGCCAGGACGAGCTGAAGTGGTGGAAAGAGCAGAAGGAGAAGGACGGCTACGAGACATGGTCGGCGTCGATCGCGCCGGGCGTCTCGACGCTGGCCTTCTGGGTGGCGCAGCAGGTGCTCGACGGCCGCACCGACATTCCGCACGACCTTCTGGTGCCGTACCTCGCCTTCACCCAGGACGATTTCGAAGCCGCCCTGCCGAAGATCAAGGAAGGCGGCGTCGCCACGCACGAATATACGCAGGAAGACGCCATCGGGGCCATCAAAGCCAACATCAAGTGATGGCTACTGTTGCCGCCGGCATCGCCAACCGGATATCGTTGAGCATGCCCAAGGCAAACACCGACACCAGGCTGGACGGCGCCGCGAAGCATTTCGGCGCCGCCAATATCGACATCATCAGGCTGGACGGTGCCGAAAAGCATTTCGGCGCCGTCCGGGCGCTTGGCGGCGTCGACTTCCATGTCGGCGCCGGCGAATGCGTCGGCCTCGTCGGCCATAACGGCGCCGGCAAGTCGACGCTGATGCATATGGTGGCAGGCACGCTTGTCCCCGACAGCGGCGCGATCACGGTGCGCGGCAGCGCCGAGCGGGACTATTCGGTGCCGCGGGCGCTTGAGCTCGGCATACGCTGCGTGTTCCAGGAGCTGTCGCTCTGCCCGAACCTCAGCGTCGCCGAGAACACGCGCATCAACCATCCTTCGCTCACCGGTTTCGGCTGGCGCCGCAAGGCCGCCGAGCTGATCGCCGCCAAGCTGGACGAAATCTTCCCCGACCATGGCATCTCCGCTTCCGACATCGCCGGCGACCTGTCGATCGGCCGGCGGCAGATGGTGGAAGTGGCGCGCGCCTTCACGCTGACCGAGGATCCGCTGGCGCTGGTCATCCTCGACGAGCCGACCTCGTCGCTCGACGCGCACACGGCCGGCCAGCTGCTAGCCTTCGTGCGCCGCTTCGTCGCTTCCGGCGGCAGCTGCATCCTGATCTCGCATGTGCTGGGCGAAGTGCTGCAGAACGCCGACCGCATCGTGGTGATGCGCGACGGCAAGGTCGTCGCCGCCGACGCCGCAAGCGCATTCGACCGCGACCGGCTGGTCGCCACCATGGGCGGCGCCGAGGGGCATCAGAGAACGGCCGCGGAGACAAGGAAGGCCGAAGCCGGGCCGCTGCGGGTCAAGGCGCGTCCGGCGCGGCAGCAGGACGGCAAGGAGCTCGTCGCCCGCGCGGGCGAGATCATCGGGCTCGCCGGGCTCGCCGGCCACGGGCAGACCGACCTGTTGCTGGCGATCTTTGCCGCTGCCCAGCGCGCCAGGACCGGCATCGAGGTGACCGCGCCGGTGGCGCTGGTGGCCGGGGACCGTCAGTCGGACGGCATCTTCCCGCAGTGGTCGATCGCTGAGAATATCGGCATCCGCTCGCTGGCGCGGCTGCGCACCGGGTTGCTGATCTCGCCGCAGCGCGAGGCCGAGCTTGCCGACTTCTGGAAGAACAAGATCGGCATCCGCACGCCGGACATGAACAACAACATCTACTCGCTGTCCGGGGGCAACCAGCAGAAGGCGCTGTTTGCGCGTGCGCTGGGCTCGGATGCCGGGATCGTGCTGATGGACGATCCGATGCGCGGCGTCGACATCGGCACCAAGCTCGAAGTCTACGACCTGGTGCGCGAGGAGGCTGGCCGCGGCCGCACCTTCCTCTGGTACACGACCGAAACCGAAGAGCTCGACAATTGCGACCACGTCTATGTCTTCAAGAACGGCCGCATCGTCGCCAATCTCGGACGCGACGAGCTGACCGAGGAAAAGATCATCCAGTCCTCGTTCGGCGACGCGGCCTGAGATGACGGCGGCCTCGCTCGAAACCAGATTGAAGGCGTCGCCGGCTGGCGGCGGCGCGGCGGCGCGGGCGCGCATGCTGCGCAGCCTGCTGCCGGCGCTGTCGCTGGCGCTGGTGCTTTTCGCGATCGCCTGGCTCAACCCGCGCGCCATCTCCTATTTCGGCTTCACCCTGATGCTCAACCTGGCGATCCCGATCGCGCTGGCTACGATCGCGCAGATGTTCGTCATCGCCGGCAACGAGCTCGACCTCTCGATCGGCACCTTCGTCGGCTTCGTCGGCTGCGTCACCGCGACCTGGCTGAAGGATGCGCCGCTCGTCGGCATCGCGGTGCTGCTCGGCTCAATCGGCGTCTACGCGCTGCTTGGCGCGCTGATCCACCTGCGCAACCTGCCGTCGATCGTGGTGACGCTCGGCATGAGCTTCGTCTGGCAAGGCCTTGCCATCCTCGTCCTGCCGAAGCCAGGCGGCAAGGCGCCCGACTGGCTGCTGTCGCTGATGGCCTTCAAACCGCCCCTCATTCCGTTCCCGATCATCGCCGCGCTGGTGATCGCGGCGGTGGTGCATATCGGGCTGATGCGCACCTCCTACGGCGTCATACTGCGCGGCTCCGGCGGCAATGCGGCGGCGCTTAGGCGCGCCGGCTGGTCGCTGCTTCGGACGAAGATCGTGCTGTTCGCGCTGACCGGCCTGTTCGGCGTGCTCTCCGGCATGGCGCTGATCGGCATCACAACCTCGGCCGACGCCAATATCGGCAATGGCTACACGCTGCTGTCGATCGCGGGCGTCATCCTCGGCGGCGGCGAGTTCGTCGGCGGCCGGGTGTCGCCGATCGGCGCTGTCATCGGCGCGCTGACGCTGGCGCTCGCCGCCTCGCCGCTCTTGACCTTCATGCACATCCCGCCCGACTGGCAGGTGGCTGCCAATGGCGCCATCCTGATCATCGTGCTGGCGGCGCGGGTGCTGATCAGCCGCAAGGAGAGGTGAGGATGGCCTCGCTGCGGACGATGCTCGCCAAACCCTGGATCTGGTCCTTCATCGGCGCTTTCGTCGTGTGGCTGGCGACCATCGCCTTCACTGGCGGCTACGGCGCCGGCGGCATGATCACGGCGGCACTGTCGCTGGCCGTCTTCACCGTCATCGTCGGCGTCGGTCAGATGTTCGTCATCACGCTCGGCCCCGGCAATGTCGATTTGTCGCTGCCGGCCAATATCGGGCTGGCCAGCGCCGTGGCGATGAAGGTGATGGACGGCAATGATGCGATGATCGCCGTCGGGCTGATTGCCGCGCTTGGCTGCGGCGCGGCGATCGGCGCGGCCAACTATCTGCTGATCTGGGCGCTGAGGATCCCGCCGATCATCGCGACGCTGTCGGCGAGCTTCATCATCCAGTCGATCGATATCAGCTATGGGCGCGGGCTCCAGATCAAGCCGCCGCCGGGCTTCGCCGACTTCACCAATTGGCAAATCCTCGGCATACCGGTGCTGGCGCTGCTGACGGTGGTCTTCACCGTCGGCGCGGCAACGGCGCTGCAGCGCATGATCTATGGCCGCTCGGTGCTGGCGATCGGCCAGAACATCCGCGCCGCCTGGCTCGCCGGCGTCAATGTCGGCCGCGTCCGTTTCCTCACCTATACGCTCTGTGGCGCGCTGGGCGGCATAGACGGCGCGCTGCTCGCCGGCTATTTCCGCGGCGCCAATGTCGACATCGGCAACGAATACCTGCTCGCCTCGATCGCGGTCGTGGTCATCGGCGGCACGTCGGTGGCAGGCGGCAAGGCCAATGTGCCGGGCGTCTGGGGCGCCGGCCTGTTCCTGGTGCTGCTGCTCACCATGCTCAACACCTTCGGCGTCAGCGCCGGCGTGCGGCTGGTGCTGACCGGACTGATCATCGTCGGGGTGATCACGGCGGCGGGCGGCGAGAAGGCGGTTCGCTGAGCGCACCTCGTCGCGTTAGCCCTCACCTGCCTCCAGATGCCTGTTCAGCATCAGTCGCAATTCGTCCAGCACGTCGTCGCGCATGCGCGTCTCGCCGGCCAGGCTCAGCGGGATGCGCATCAACTGCGGCACGATCACCGCCAGCCGCTCCGCCTGCTCGGTCGGCAAGGGCGGATAGGCCTGAGCAAACAGGGCGGCGATCTGCTCCCGGCGGTGGGCGCGCAACGTGCGCCGCCATTGATCGTCACCCGGCAGGTCGAGCAGCGCCGAATAGGCGGGGTGCGTAGCCATGAACGTACCCAACAATGCGAACAGCTGGTCGGCGATCGTCGCCGCATGCATCGCCTCGGTCTGCTCGCGCAAGGCGTCGAGCTCGGCCGACAGCTCTTCCGCATGCGCCTCCAGGATGGCCTGCGCCATCGCCTGCTTGGTCGGGAAAAACAAATAGAGCGTGCCGATGGCCGCGCCCGCGTTGGCGGCGATCTCGGTCATCGTGGCGGCGTCAAAACCCCTTTCGACGAACAGTTCCGCCGCCGCCGTCATCAGCGCCGCGACGCGGTCGTGCCCTCTTTTCTGTTGCGGCGCGCGCGGTTGCGGCGCCTTTTCCGAGGCCATCGTCATATTTCCAGCTGAGACTATCCTCATATATAACCGAGGCTGCCCTCATGTAACAGCGCTGGCGGCGCGCATGCCAGCGTTGCCGGACGGCATCGCGCCTGCCAATCTGGCGGGCGGGGCCGGCGACACGGGCTTGCGGCCGGCAACGATTGGGCCAGGGGCCGGATCGGGTTCTCATCGGCTGGCTGGCCCTGTAAACCGCGACCCGCGGTGAATAGCGATCTTCGGGAGGGTCCAGCTTGTCCAGTTTCGTCAGCGTCACCAGGGACAACAGCGTCGCGGTGGTCGCGATCGACAACCCGCCGGTCAACGCGCTGAGCTTCCATGTCCGCCAGCCGCTGTTCGAGGCGCTGGCCGCCCTGCGCGACGATGCTTCCGTCACGGCGATCGTCCTCGCCTGCGCCGGGCGCACCTTCGTCGCCGGCGCGGACATCACCGAATTCGGCAAGCCGGTGCAGCAGCCGGAGCTGCGCGCCATCGTGGCGCTGCTCGAGACCATCGCCAAGCCGACGGTCGCCGCCATCCATGGCACGGCGCTGGGCGGCGGGTTGGAACTGGCGCTCGGCTGCCATTTCCGTGTCGCCGACCAAGCCGCCAGGCTCGGCCTGCCCGAGGTAAAGCTCGGCCTGCTGCCGGGCGGCGGCGGCACGGTGCGCCTGCCGCGCCTGGTCGGCGCGGCGAAGGCGCTCGGCATGATCGTTTCGGGAACGCCGATTTCGGCCGGCGAGGCCAAAGCGGCGGGTCTTGTCGACGCGGTCTTCGAGGAAGAACTCCTTGCGGCGACCATTCGTTTCGCTGGCGAAATGGTTGCGGACGGCGGGCCATTCCTGCCGGTTCGCGACCGCAGTGAGCGCCTTGCCGAAACCGATCTTTCGGCTTTCGACGCCCAGGCCACCGAGCTGGCCAGGAAGGCGCGCGGCCTGGAGGCTCCGCTTGCCTGCGCGCAGGCAGTACGCAACGCGATCACGCTGCCATTCGATGAAGCGCTGGCGGCCGAGCGCCAGCTCTTTCTCAAGCTGGTGTCCGGCGACCAGTCGCGGGCGCAGCGGCATCTGTTTTTCGCCGAACGCGAAGCGGCAAAGATACAAGGCAAGGACGTCACGCGGCGCAAGATCGCCCGCGTCGGCATCATCGGCGCCGGCACGATGGGGGGCGGCATCGCGATGGCCTTTGCCAATGGCGGCTTTCCGGTGACCTTGCTCGAAACCGGCGAGGAGGCGCTGCAACGGGGCCTCGCAATGATCGAGAAGAACTACGCCGTCTCGGTCGGGCGTGGCTCGCTAACGGAAGAGGCCAGGCAGCAACGGCTTGGCCTGTTCAAGGGCAGCACCGACTATGCCGACCTTGCCGATTGCGACCTGGTCATAGAGGCCGTGTTCGAGGACATGGCGGTCAAGAAGGAGGTGTTCGGCAAACTCGACGCGGTGGCCAGGCCGGGCGCGATCCTTGCCACCAACACCTCCTATCTCGATGTCGACGAGATCGCCGCCTCGACGTCGCGGCCGCAAGATGTGCTCGGCATGCATTTCTTCTCGCCGGCCAATGTCATGAAGCTCCTGGAAATCGTGCGCGCCGATATGACCGCGCCCGACGCGCTGGCGACGGTTGCGGAGCTGGCGCGGCGCATCGGCAAGGTGCCGGTCGTCGTCGGCGTCTGCCACGGCTTCGTCGGCAATCGCATGCTGTCCGCGCGCGGCACGGAGAACGAAGCGCTGTTGCTGGAAGGGGCGACGCCCGGCCAGGTCGACAAGGCGTTCATCGATTTCGGCTGGCCGATGGGGCCGTTCCAGATGGGCGACCTCGCCGGCCTCGACATCGGCTGGCGCAATCGCAAGGCGCGCGGCCAGATAGCTGTCATCGCCGACACGCTCTGCGCGCAGGGCCGTTTCGGCCAGAAGACCGGCAGGGGCTGGTATCGCTATGAAAGCGGCTCGCGCGAGCCCGTCCCTGATCCCGAGGTCGAGGAATTGATCCGCGCCAAGGCGGCCGAGCTCGGCATCGCGCGGCGCGAGATCGGCGCGGACGAGATCATCGAGCGCACGCTCTATCCCCTCGTCAGCGAGGGCGCGAAGATCCTGGAGGAAGGCATTGCCGCCCGCGCGTCGGACATCGACGTCGTTTGGACGAACGGCTACGGCTTTCCCATCGGCAAGGGTGGGCCGATGTTCTGGGCCGGCCTCGAAGGGGCTGCGAAGATCGTCGAGCGGCTGGAGCATTGGCACCGGCTAACCGGTCGGGTGATCTTCGAGCCGGTGCCGATGCTGAGAAGGTTCGCGGAGACGGGGTCGTGGGACGGTGCTGGCGGCTAGTACGGTCATCGACCATCTAGAATGAACGCCGCGTTCCTTCACGCCCCCCTCTGTCCTGCCGGACGTCTCCCCCACAAGGGGGGAGATTAGCGGTTTTGGCGCCTCGCTCTTCTAGCCACGCTGGTAAAGCCGGCGTGACATCCGATCTCCCCCCAAGTGGGGGAGATGTCCGGCAGGACAGAGGGGGGCGCTGTCCCGCCACCCTTCCGGCATCCAAGCGACCACATCAAATTTGACCATGTGGACAAAACTCAGACACCGTTCCATAGTCCAGCGTCTGACATTCCTGAGAACGGCCGGCTCGACACGGCTGTCAACCAGAGGGGCACTTCCATGAAAGACGATCATAGCAAGACGCAACGCGCCGGCCTGTCGCGGCGCACCGTGCTGGAACTCGGCGCGCTCGGCCTTGCGGCGGCGGTGCTGCCGAATGCCGCCTTCGCCAAGGACAAGAAGCTGAAGGTGGCGGCGATCTTCGCCACGCCGATCGAGGAGCCGTGGGACAACCAAATCCACGTCGCCCTGCAGAAGGCCGAGAAGGAGCTGGGCATCGAATACAAATGGTCGGAGAAGGTGCAGACGGCCGACTTCAGCCGCGTCATGCGCGAATATGCGCAGGGCGGCTACCAGCTGGTGCTGGGCGATGCCTTCGCCGCCGAGCGCGAGTCGCGCCGCACGGCAAAACAGTTCCCGAAGACCGCATGGCTGTTCGGCTCCGGCGCCGGGCCGGCCGAGCCCAATTTCGGCGTCTTCGACAACTGGATCCATGAGCCGGCCTATCTCTCCGGCCTGATCGCCGGCAAGATGTCGAAGTCCGGCACGGTCGGCGCGGTCGCGGCGATGGGCATTCCGGAAGTGAACCGGCTGGTCAACGCCTTCTTCGCCGGCGCCAAGGAGGTCAACCCGAACGTCAAGAAGAAGGTCGCCTTCATCGGCTCCTTCTTCGATCCGCCGAAGGCCAAGGAAGCAGCCGTGGCGCAGATCGATGCCGGCGTCGACGTCATCTATGCCGAGCGCTTCGGCGTCATCGAAGCGGCGGTGGAGAAGAAGATCCTCGCCATCTCCAACATGTCCGACCAGTCGAGCCTCGGCCCGGATACGGTGATCACCGGGCCGGTGTGGGACATGTACCCGACGGTCGAGCAGGCGATCAAACTGGTCAAGGCGGGTGTCTTCACCGCGCAGGACTATGGCGACTTCTCGCGCATGGCCAAGGGCGGCTCGTTCCTGGCGCCGTATCACAAGTTCGACAAGACGCTGCCGGCCGAGGTCAAGGAGCTGGTCGAGAAGAAGAAAGCCGAGATCCTCGAAGGAAATTTCCGCGTCGACGTCGACGAGAACACGCCGGTTTCGGATTAGAGCCGGCGTTCCCCTCCCCCTTGAGGGGAGGGCGGCCCGCAGGGCCGGGAGGGGTCGCCCGCGACGCGCTCCAGCTTGCTAAGTCATAGGTCGAGGCGGTTGAGGTGACCCCTCCCGCCTCGCTTCGCTCGGCACCCTCCCCTCAAGGGGGAGGGATACCAGGAGTATCCCTTGTCCGCCCCTTTGATCGAAATGCGCGGCATCACCAAGAGCTTCGGCGCCGTCAAGGCGAACGAGGCCGTGAATCTCAGCGTCGCACCTGGCGAGATCCTTGGGCTGCTTGGCGAGAACGGCGCCGGCAAGACAACGTTGATGAACGTGCTGTTCGGCGCCTATGCACCTGACGCCGGCGAGATACTGGTCGAGGGCCGGCCGGTCGCCATCCACAGTTCGGCAGACGCGCTCGCCGCCGGCATCGGCATGGTGCACCAGCATTTTCATCTGGCGCCGCGGCTGACGGTGCTGGAGAACCTCCTGATCGGCATTCCGGGCAAGTCAGGCCGCATCGACCGCGCTGGCGGGCTGGCGCGGCTGAAGGAGATCGGCCGCCAGCACGGCTTGAGCCTCGATCCCGCCCTGCCGGTCTCGGCGCTGTCGGTCGGCGAGCAGCAGCGGCTGGAGATCATCAAGGCGCTGTTTCGCGGCGCCAAGCTTTTGATCCTCGACGAACCAACGGCGGTGCTGGCGCCAAGCGAGGTCGACGGCCTGTTCGCCGCCTTGCGCTCGATGGCGGGCCAGGGACTCGGCATCATTTTCATCTCGCACAAGCTCAACGAGGTGAGAGCGCTGACCCACCGTTGCGTGGTGCTGCGGCACGGCAAGGTCGCCGGCCGCGTCGACGACCCCGCCAACACGACGTCGTCCGAGATGGCGCGATTGATGTGCGGTCATGAGATCGTGCCGCCGACCAAAGAGGCTTCGACACCGGGCGGCTCCGTGCTGCTGCTCGATCGCATCTCGACCTCGGGCCATGCCGGCACGCCGCTGCGCGAGGTGTCGCTCTTCGTCCGCTCCGGCGAGATCCTCGGCATCGCCGGCGTCTCCGGCAATGGCCAGCGGGCGCTGGCCGATGTCATCTCCGGCATGCTGCCACCGAAAACCGGCACGATGACAATGGCCGGCAAGGCAGTTGCGCAATTCTCGCCGCGCGTGGTGCAGGCACTCGGCCTTGGCCGCATCCCCGAGGACCGGATGACGACCGGCCTGGTCACCAACCTGCCGCTTGCCGATTCCATGGTGCTGCCGCGCATCGGCACCGAGGCGTTCAGCCGCAAGGGTCTGCTCAATCCGTCCGCCATCCGCGCTTTCGCCGAAACCCAGATCAAGGCCTATGACATACGCTGTCCCGGACCGATGGTGCGCGCTGGCGCGCTCTCCGGCGGCAATCTGCAGAAGGCACTGCTGGCGCGCGAGCTCGCCTTCGATCCGAAGGTGCTGATCGTCTCGCAGCCGACGCGCGGCCTCGATATCGGCGCCGCCCGCTTCATCCACGAAAAGTTCCTCGCCATGCGCGCCAAAGGCTGCGGCATCGTCGTCATCGGCGAGGATCTGGAAGAGCTGCTGATGCTCTCGGACCGCATCGCGGTCATGTATGAGGGCCGCATCGCCGGCACGCTGGCCGGCGCGGAGGCCACCGTCGCAAGGCTCGGCCTGATGATGACCGGCGCGGAGGGGAGGGCGTAGAGCGTGGGTTTGCCTCTGATTTCGAACGTCGGCGCCGCCCCTCACCTGCCTGCCGGCATCCTCTCCCCGTATAGTGAGGGGGAGAGGGGCGCTTTCATCGATGATTTCGCCAATCGCGAGCGTTGCAAGAAGGGTGTGACGGCTGCGGCCAGCCCCCTTCTCCCTGTCACTATACGGGGAGAAGGTGCCGGCAGGCGGATGAGGGGCCGCGCCGACATCTGGCGAGCGGAGGGCCACGCCTGATGTTTCGCCTGGAAGCCCGCACCAGCACTCCGGCCTGGTTCAATCTGGCGCTGCCGCTGCTTGCGATCGGCGCCGCGCTCGTCCTTTGCAGCGGGCTGATAGCGGTGGCCGGCGCCGGCGTGATCGAGGCTTATGGCGTGATGCTGTCGGCCTCGCTCGGCGACAGCTACGCCATCACCGAGACGCTGGTGCGCGCCGCGCCGATGATCTTAACCGGCCTGGCGGTGGCGGTCGCCTTCCGGGCAAAATTCTGGAACATCGGTGCCGAGGGCCAGTTGCTGGCGGGCGCCGTGGCGAGTTGCTTCGTCGGCGCCATCCCGATGCCGGGCACTCTCGCCATGCTCCTGATGGCGCTGGCGGGTGCCGCGGCCGGCGCCGCCGTGGCGCTGGTGCCGGCGACGCTGCGCGTCAAATTCAAGGTCGACGACGTGGTCAGTTCGCTGCTGCTCAACTCGGTCATCTATTACGCGCTGATGGCGCTGATCGAGGGGCCGTGGAAGGATAGCTTCAGCGGCTATCCGATCTCGCCGCCTATCGAGGATTCGGCCAATTTCCCGGTGCTGGTCGAGGGTACGCGGCTGCATCTCGGCGTCGTGGCGGCGCTGGTCGCGGCGCCCTTGATCTGGTTCCTGATCGCACGCACGACGCTCGGCTTCCGCATCCGTGTCACCGGCGAGAATCCGGAAGCCGCCCGCTACGGCGGCATCAACGTGCAGCGCGTGCTCATCTCGACCGCGCTGCTCTCCGGCGCGCTGGCGGGCCTGGCCGGCGTCGGCGAGGTCGGCGGCGTGCATTTCCAGGTGATGAGCGACATTTCGCCCGGCTACGGCTATTCCGGCATTGTCGTTGCCATGCTGGCCAGGCTTAGTCCGCTCGGCGTGGTGCCGGCGGCGCTCTTCCTTGCCGCGGTGATGACCGGGGCCGAGGCGATGTCGCGGGCGACCGGCGTGCCGGCTTTCCTCAGCGACGTCATCCAGGGCACGGCGCTGCTTGCCATGCTGGTGGCGCTGCTGTTCACCGCCTATCGAATTCGGCGGGTAGCGACATGAGCGCGGTGTTCGAGCAGATTTTCCAGGTCGGCTTCCTCGCCGCCATCATCCGCATCGCCACGCCGCTCGCCTTCGCCACGCTCGGCGAAATGTTTTCCGAGCGTGCCGGCGTGCTCAATCTCGGCATCGAAGGCATCATGCTGTTGTCGGCAATGGCCGGCTTCACCGCCACCAGCCTCAGCGGCAGCCTGTGGCTCGGCGTGCTGGTGGCCGTGGCGACTGGGGCGCTGATGGGCGCGGTGCATGCGCTGTTCACGGTGGCGCTGGGCTTAAGCCAGCATGTCTGCGGCATCGGCGTGACGCTGTTCTGCTCAGGGCTCGCGTATTTCCTCTACCGGCTGATCTTCGGCCAGCAGTCGGTGCCACCGAGCATCAAGGGTTTCCAGCCCGAGCCGATCCCGCTGCTTTCGGACATTCCGATCCTCGGCCCGGCGGTGTTCAACCAGTTCACGCTTGTCTATCTGGCGATCATCGCCGTTCCGCTCGCCGCCTTCGTGCTCTACCGCACGCCATGGGGGCTCTCCGTGCGGATGGTCGGCGAGAACCCGCGCGCCGCTGACTCGGCCGGCGTCAGCGTGATTGGCACGCGCTTCCAGGCGGTGATCCTTGGCGGCGCGCTGATGGGCCTTGCCGGCGCATTCCTCACCATGGCGCAGTTCAACGCCTTCACCTTCGGCGTGGTGTCCGGGCGCGGCTGGGTGGCGATCGCGCTGGTCGTGTTCGGCCGCTGGGACCCGTGGCGCTCGGCGGGGGCGGCGCTGCTGTTCGCCTTCGTCGACGCGCTGCAGCTCAGGATGCAGGCGAGCGGGCTCGGCCACATCCCCTACGAAGCCTTCCTGATGCTGCCCTTCATCTTCACCATCGTCGCTATGGCCTTCATGTCGCGCAACGCGGTCGCGCCCTCGGCGCTGCTCAAGCCGTTCCGCAGGGAGGAGCGTTAGAGGACTTGGCGCCCTTTCCTCTCCCTCCGGAGCGGGAGAGGTGGCGCTGCGAAGCAGCGGCGGAGCGGGGGAACCACCTCGCAACCGTCGCCAACCGATGCGCAGGAAACTCCCTGCACCGCGCCGAGGGTCGACCCCCACTCCGTCGAGCTGCGCTCGACACCTCTCCCCCGATCGACGGGGGAGAGGAAGGGCGCCAAGCTTGGGACGCTTCACATCGCCGTAAAGGCGTTGTCGACGAAGAGATGCGCGCCGTTGACGAAGCTGGATTCGTCGCTGGCCAGAAACAGCGCGGCCTTCGCCACTTCTTCCGGCTCGCCGATGCGGCCCTGCTGGGCGGCGAGTGCCGCGTCGGAGACGTCGACGCCAAGTTTCCCTAGGTCGGCCACCTCGCGCAGCCCGTGCGGGGTGCGGATGAAGCCGGGGCAGACGGCGTTGCAGCGAATGTTGCGGTCGCGGAACTCGACCGCGATGGCGCGGGCGAACATGTGGCAGGCGCCCTTGGTGGTGTCGTAGAGCACCTCGTTCGGCGTCGCCGCCACCGCCGAGATCGACGAGGTGCAGACGATCGAACCGCCGCCGGCCGCGATCATGCCGGGCAGCACCGCGCGCGTCATCAGGAACATCGAGCGGACATTGACGGCATGCAGCCAGTCCCATTCCGTGAGCGTCGTCTCCAGGAACGGCTTTATGACGATGGTGCCGGCATGATTGAACAGCACGGTGACCGGACCAAGCTTTGCCGCCGCCGCCTTCGCCGCGGCTTCGACCTGCGCCTCGTCGGAAACATCGGCCACAAAATGCTCGGCGACATGGCCGTGGGCGCGGATCGCCGCCGCGGTCGCCGCCGCTGCCTCACCGTTGCGGTCGATGATCGCCACCTTGGCGCCTTCCGCCGCGAACAGTTCGGAAGCCGCCCCGCCCATGCCCGTCGCGCCGCCCGAGATGATGGCAACCTTGCCCGCCAGCCTTCCGCCCATTGTTTCCTCCGTCCTGTTGATGCTTCACGCGTGAACCGGCAACGATGCTAACCCGCGCGTGTCGGATGGCCAAGCTCGCCTGGCCGCACCGCCGTCACGCCGGCTCCGGCACGACTGCGGAAACCCAAGGCGGCGTCATCGTCTCCGCAGCGGTTTCCCCTGGATAGGGCAGACGCAGCAAGCCAAACCAATGTCCAGCGCGATATGAGAAATTCGTTCTGCGGATCGCGCAAAAATAGCAATCGACAAAGTCTACTAACTTTATAGATTAAGGGTGAGACGGAGGCCGACATGTCCTATTACCAAAACACCCAGACAGACCGCAGAGGCCAAACCATCGGCCAGAACTGGCGGCCGGCCTATGGCGGGGCCTTCGCCTATCTCGTTTTCACCCTTGCGTTCGTGTTCACCGGGGCAGTCGTTCTGGGCCTCATTCCCTGAGGCGCGGGAACCACGGGGTGGCGGCCTAACGCTTTCAGGCAACCGGAGTTTAGTGAGCCGCGTCAGCGGCGCGTTTTCACGCGCCCTGTGGTTTCGATATGCGATTCCAAACGTGATGGAGGAGATGGCAATGCCGATCGAGTTCACGCATGTTCCGGGCAAGTCTGCCAATGGCAGCTTCTTCTATGATTTCGCCGAGACCGCGACGAAACTGTCGCTGATCGAGGATGTCGGCTTCCAGCAGATCGTCGTCGACGATCCGGCCGGCCTGCTCACCAATATGGACATTGCCGCGCAGGCACTGAAGCGCACCGCATTGCTGGAGGTGGTGCTGACCCACTGGGCCGGCGTGGTCGAGCCGACGGTGGCGGCCAGGCAGCTTGCGGCGCTCGCTGCCAGGAGCGGTGGCCGGCTGTCGCTGAGGATGCTCAGCGAGCCGCTCAGCGACGAGGATGCCGAGGCGCGGCCGGTCGGGCACACCGTGGTGTGGCAGCGCATCGATGAATATCTGGTGCTTCTGAAGCGCCTGTGGTCGAACGACAGGCCGTTCGACCATGAAGGCGCCTTCTACAGCGTCAAAGGCGGTTATGTGCCGCGCAAGGGCCCGCACGGCGCCGACGTGACGATCCGGCTTGGCGGCCAGTCGGGAACGGCGCTCAGGGTCGCCGGCCGGCACGCGGATGTGTTCGAATTGTCGGCCGGTTCGCCGGACGAGGTCGGCCAGTTGATCGAGCGCGTGCGCGCCGCCGCGGCCGAGCATGGAAGGGTCGGCAAACTGCGCTTCGCGCTGCCCGTGCGCATCCGTTCGCAAAAGGATGAAGGCATCGCCGAGCACAAGGCGGTCGCGGTTTCCGGGTCGCCGGCCGAGATCGCGCTGTCGCTGCTGCCCTATGCGGCGCTCGGCATCCATGAATTCATGGTCGGCGGCATCGACCGTTCGCGGGAGATCGCGACGACGGGCCGCGAAACGGTCACGCTCGTCGCCAATTCACTGGCGCGTCTCGAGAACAGCGTGACGCAGCCCGGCGCATTCGTGCCGCGCCTGCCATCGCAATCCCGCGCCCCGGCCTGACCGGGTCGTCAGCGCGGCCCGCCGGCAAGCCGGGCCAGCGCTTCGATAACGGCGTCCGAATCCGCCAGCGCGCCGAAGACGCCGTCCTCGACCGTCACCATGTGAAGCGCGGCTTCATGCGCCTGCCTGTCGCCGCTGGCGCAGGCGTCCGAGATCGTCAGGCACTGGAAGTTGCGGTCGCAGGCCTCGCGCAGCGTGGTGTGGACGCAGACGTCGGTCGTGCATCCCGTGAACAGGAGATGCGTGATGCCGCGTGCGCGCAGGACCAGCTCCAGGTCGGTGTAGGTGAAGGCGCCATTGCAGGTCTTGTCGACGACGATGTCCTGCGGCGCGACCTCGATATCGGCGACGATCTGGAAGCCCGGGCTGGAGCGCAGCAATATGTCGGTGCCGTCGAGCCCCGCCCGCTGGCGACGCCATTTCTCGTAAGGCGTCATGTCGGCCATGTCGGCGCGGTAGCCTTGCCTGGTATGCACGATGGTCAGGCCGGCGGCGCGCGCAGCCGCGATCAGCCGGTTGACCGCCGGCAGGATCGCCCTGAGCGGCGAAGGGTCATAGCCCTTTCTGGCGAAGTAGCCTGTCGGCGACAGGAAATCCTGCTGCAGGTCGATGACCAGCAGCGCGGTGTGTCCCGGCACCAGCCGGCCGTCATAGGGGAAATCGAACGGGATCGCCTTGATCATCGGCTTGCCTCGCGCTTGCCGCCGCTATCGTGGCCGGAGATGGCACCGCAGTCCATAGGCAGGATCATTGCCCTCCGCAGAGGCGCACGTTGGGCAGCAAGGCGCAATTCGGCCTTGCGTTGGAACGCCATGACATTTTTTGTTGATTCAAAAAGTCATCTTCATAGTTGACTAGTAAACTCATGTTTTATAGTCAACCGTTGATGGCAGCCGGAAACCGGTTGTCGACGATCGCGCAAGCCCGAGTTGCAGGAAGGCCAGAGCGTGGCTGGACATGGTCTTTTCGCGGCGCTGGCCGCAGCGTTCATCCTGTCGGCAGGCGCGGTCGTCGCGCAGGAGCAATCGTCGACGCCAGCTCCGGCCGTGCAGGCGCCGGCGGCGACCCCTGCCACGCAGGCACCGGCTGCGGCGGCGCCCGCGACAACCGCTCCCGCCATGGCTGCTCCCGTTGCACAGCAGCCGGGCGTTCAGCCGGCTCCGACCGCCGCTGGCGGTGAGCCGTCGACGGCGATCGCGCTGACACTGCCGCACGATCTGTCGCCCTGGGGCATGTTCATGGCCGCCGACATCATCGTCAAGGCGGTGATGATCGGCCTCGCCTTCGCCTCGCTGGTCACCTGGACGATCTGGCTGGCAAAGTCGATGGAGATCCTCGGCGGCAAGCTGAGGGCGCGCCGCGCCGCGCAGGCGATCGGCAATGCCGCGACGCTAATGCAAGCGGGTCGCGCGCTCGGCCACAACAATGGCCCCGGCGCGCTGCTGGTGCGCGAGGCCGAGGAGGAGGCCGCGCTTTCGGCCGGCGCGCTCGGCCATGTCTCCGGCGACGGCCTGAAGGAGCGCGTCACTTCCAGGCTGTCGCGCATCGAGGCGGCGGCGGCGCGGCGCATGTCGCGCGGCACCGGCTTGCTCGCGACGATCGGCTCGACCGCGCCCTTCGTCGGCCTGTTCGGCACGGTGTGGGGCATCATGAACGCGTTTATCGGCATCTCGCAGGCGCAGACCACCAATCTGGCAGTGGTGGCGCCCGGCATCGCCGAAGCCCTGCTCGCCACAGCCATGGGTTTGGTGGCGGCAATCCCGGCGGTGGTCATCTACAACGTCTTTGCCCGCTCCATAGCCGGCTACCGGCAGATCCTCGCCGATGCCGCCGCCGGCGTCGAGCGGCTGGTCAGCCGCGACCTCGATTTCCGCACCGTGCCGCCGGCAGGCACGATCGCGGCGGAGTGAGCGGACATGGCGGCGCGGATTCGCGAAACGGTGGGCGAGGATCTCGAGGAAAGCCACGAGATCAACGTCACCCCGTTCATCGATGTCATCCTGGTGCTGTTGATCATCTTCATGGTCGCGGCGCCACTGGCGACGGTCGATGTCAATGTCGACCTGCCGGGCTCGACGGCGACGCCGGCGCCACGGCCCGAGACGCCGCTGTTCCTGACGCTGAAGAGCGATCTTACGCTCTCCATCGGCAATGACAGCGTGCCGCGCGCCATGTTCGCCATCTCGCTCGACGGCCGCACCAAGGGCGACAAGCAGACGCGCATCTTCCTGCGCGCCGACAAGACGGTCGGCTATGGCGAGCTGATGGAGGTGATGAACCTGCTGCGCGCCGCCGGCTATCTCAAGATCGCGCTGGTCGGCCTGGAGACGCTGCCTTCGGCCGATGCGCCGGCGAGCGGAGGCGCTGTCCTATGACTGGCGCAGCGGCGGCTCTGTCCGGCATCGGTCAGCCGCGTTTCGGCGCGCGCGAGACCGGCCTGTGGACGGCCGCCGCCGCCCTGATCCTGATCGCGCATGTGGCGGTCGCCTATGCGGTGCAGAGCTTCAGTCTTGCCGATTCCGCCGATGGCGGGCCGCCGCCGGCGCTGGCGATCGAGATGTCGCCGCTGGCGGTCGCGCCCGCGGTGCAGGAAGAGGCGCTGGTGCCGGATACGGTGATGCCTGACCAGGCCGAGCCGGTCGAGGAAACGGAGACGGTGACGGCGGTGCAACCGGTGACCGAGCCGGCGCCTGAGCCGGTTACCGAAGAGGCGGAACCGACCGCCGAACAGCCGGTCGCGACCGCGCCGGCGGCGCCGACGGTCGCCGCGCTGAGCGAGCAGCAGCCGCTGGACGAAGTGGTCCCGGACGTCGTCGAGACGGTGGCGCCCGAAGTCGTCATCCCGTTGCCGCAGCCGAAGCCGGTGGATGCGCCGGCGGAACCCAAGGTCAAGAAGCCGGTTGAGGCCAAGGCGAAGAAGCCCGTCGACAAGCAGCGACCGAAGAAGGAGAAGCCGGCGCCGGCGGAGACGGCGATGGCGGCCAGCGTCGACGCCAGGCCGGCCGCGCGCATGGCGGCGCCGAAGGCAACGGAGGGAGCGCAGCGGTCCGGCGCCAGTCCGGCGCGGTGGAATTCCAGCCTGGCGGCGTGGATCAGGCGGCACACGCGCTATCCGAGCGCGGCCCGGTCGAGGCGGGCCGAAGGCAGCCCGAACGTAACCTTCACGGTCGATTCCTCCGGCCGGGTAGTCTCCGCCCGGCTGGCGCGGTCTTCCGGCGACGCCGACCTCGACCGCGCGGCAATCGGCGCGCTGCAAGGCGCCTCGGTGCCGGCGCCGCCACCCGAACTCGGCGCCCGCGTCACCCGCACCGCGCCGTTTGTTTTCAGTCTGCGGAACTAGAGCATGGAGACTTTGTCCCCGCGGCGCAGCCCTAAAGGTGCACGATCGCCGGAAGCTTGAGGCGCATCCGCTGGCTTTCGGCGAAGGCCAGGGCAAAGGATCCCGGCTCGAACGAGTAGGTGCGTTCCTCCTCGTCCTCGAGGACCCGGACAAAACATTGCCTGTCCGTCTCGACCAGTTCAATCCGCGTGCCCGAAGGGCCGCCATAGCGGTCCAGATAGGCACGCGCTTCGCGTTGTGAATAAGGCACGGCTTCCTCCCATCCGACGAAAACATGCACTGACGCTAATGAACCTTTGGGCCGCGAGAGACTATGACGTAGCTCACATGGGCTCGGCGTTTCGGGCAGCGATCGGCGCGGCCTGACCGGCCGGCCTCAGCGCCTGCCCGAAAAAATCATCTGCGCGAGCTTCTTCCTTTCATGCATGGCGGGGCCGGCCTGCCAGCCGACGTCCTGCTGCAGGTTCGGCGGCAGGGCGTCCATCATGTACCTGGTCTTGGCGCTGTTGTGCGCACGCATGATCAGGCGGCTGTAGTCGGCCAGGCTTCCGAGCATCGACATCGGCATTGTCCTTCGCGTCGTTGCGACGGCGAAGTGATCGCCGTCGCATGATGCAGGAAGGATGTGCCGGGTCCGTTTCGGGGGGATGGCACGAAAAGGCACGGGCTGTTTCCGGAATCATCGGTTTGGAAACATTGGCATGCAAATGACTTCGATCGCCTTGCTGTCAGGACAATCCCGGCGAAGCGGCAAGAACGGCTCCGGAATCCTTTGTCACATGTCGGCTGCCGGCGGGGCCGACAGGACATCCCGCGTCTGCTGCAGATAGGCGTAGCCGTAGCGGGCATCGGGCTCCAGATAGGCCCCCTCGGCCCATTCGTTCCAGGCGTTGACGAATATCAGGCGGCTGTCGAAATCGGCAAAACGATCGGATGTGTCGACGACCGCGTTGCTCAGCCATACGCGAGAACTTCTATCACTCTGCGCGCCTTCGGATGGTCGACTGTCCGGGCGTCTAGGTCTTTTCCCAAAACCTCGTAAACGTGAAGTCAGATGACTTTTGCGACGAAGGCAAAGGGACAGTGGCCTGATTGTCAGTGCCGAAATCGTAGCTGCCAAACGCGCTATCGAAATCGAGTACGGCTTGGCAGTACGCACCGTTCGCGCGCCGGTACTCGTTGAGGAGCATTCGCCGCGACTTATCCGGCATATCCGTGGACCGACCAAACTCCTCAAGAATCCGATCCATCATGAAGTTGTCGAGAGAATTCACATCCGCTGCTTCTTTGAAAGTCTCGGCGTTCGGAACGCGTGCGCCTGCAATAGCGTGCTGGAAACTCGATATCACAAGCGGGGATAGGTGCCCGTTCTCTCTGATGGATCCGTTGCGCCCCACCAGAGGGGCTACGCAGCTGAGGCTGTGCGCTGCTAGCAATGCTTCGCAACGATCCCTGGTAACCAGAGATAGTCGAATAGCTGTCGCAGCTCCCTTGGGGTGCAACGGTCTAGGTATGGGGTATCGATAGTAGAAGATTCCGTGTCGGGAGCGTGACAGGTAGGCGGGCATGCGCATAGCAATGGCTCACTTGGTTGTCCCACCAGCGAAAACCCATTGCTAAGGCTTTGATTTTAGATCCGCTGGTGGAGCTGAGGGGGATCGAACCCCTGACCTCATCATTGCGAACGATGCGCTCTCCCAGCTGAGCTACAGCCCCGTCCAGCGGATGGCGCATTTATCGGGCGCGACCGTTTCGTGTCAAGGCGAAACGACCCGACATCTGCCGTCCGCTCCGGCATGCGCGCAAGGCGGCTCTTGCCGCTTTGGCCGGCAATGGCTACATGTCGGCAACAATTGGAGACCGGCATGATCGCCCTTATTCAGACCATCGTCATGGCGCTTGACCTCTACTGGTGGATCATCATCGCCTCGGCGATCTTTTCCTGGCTCTATGCCTTCAACGTCGTCAACTCGCGCAACCAGTTCGTCGGCACCATCGGCAACGTGCTCTACAGGCTGACCGAACCGGCGCTCAGGCCGATCCGCCGTTTCATGCCCGATCTCGGCGGCGTCGACATCTCGCCGATCATCCTCTTGCTGATCATTTTCTTCATCCGCCAGTTCCTGCTGACCACGGTGCTGTCGCTGGTCGTCTGAGGCATGAGCATGCCGCCGTTCCGCTCGCGCGACGACGGCATAGACCTGTTCGTCCGGCTGACGCCGAAGGCGGCGCTCGATCGGATCGAGGGCGTCGAGACGACAGCCGACGGCAGAAGCCACCTCAAGGCCCGTGTGCGCGCCGTGCCGGAAAACGGCGCCGCGAATGCCGCGCTGGTAAAACTGGTTGCCAAGGCGCTGGGCGTTCCGGGGTCGTCGGTGTCGGTTGTCGCGGGAGGCACGGCGCGGCTGAAGACGCTGCGGATAGTGGGAGATGCGGCTGAGCTGGCGAAGCGCATCGAGGCATTGAGCGGCGGCCAAGGCAAACCGCATTGATGGCTGCTAATCATATCGTCGGTCGGCGCTGCCCCTCATTGCCCTGCCGGGCATTTCTCCCCGTATAGTGACGGGGAGAAAGATGCCGTCGCCGGCGATTTCGCCAACCATAAACGTTGCAGAAAATTGCGCTGCGGGCGCGGCCAGCCCTCTTCTCCCCGTTTACGGGGAGAAGGTGCCGGCAGGCGGATGAGGGCGGCGCGACGATTCCAGGATTGGCTCGGTTCTCACCGAATGTCCCCATTCGGCATCCCGTGACCATGGAAAGATGACCCCTCAATCCCCCAGCGGCAGGCGGGGATCGTCGACCTTCAGCGTGTTCACGCTCTGCTTGATGCGGCGCAGGTTCTCCAGCACCTTCGGGCCGCGTGTCTCGGCGACCGAGGTCACGATCATGTCGACGATGGCGAGCAGCGCATAGCGCGACGAGGTCGGCTTGTAGATGTTGCCGTCCTCGAACGACTGCAGATGGATGACCGTGTCGGCGGCCTTGGCGAGCGCGGAGTCCGGGGCGGTGACGGCGACCGTTGTGGCGCCATATTGCTGGGCGACCTGCACCGCTTCGATGACCGATCGCGCATAGCCCGACACCGAAAAGGCGACAAGTGTGGTCTCGGGCGTGGCGACGGCGGCATACATGCGCTGCAACTGTCCGTCGATCTGCGCCAGCACCGGCAGGCCCAGCCGGAACAGCCGGTTCTGCATTTCGGTCGCCATCATCGAGGAGATGCCGCCGGAGCCGATGCACAAGACGTTGCCCGAGGTTGCAATGCGCGCGGCGACGCCGACCAGCGTCGTCATGTCGAGACTCTCGCTGGCGCGCTGGATGGCCGATATCGCCGCCTCGGTGATGGCGGATGCGATGCGCTGCTCGCGGGCGTCGCGGCTCAGCGGCTCCGGCGACAGGTACTGGCCGCCGATGGCGATCGCCTGCGCCAGGTAGAACTTGAAATCACGCAGGCCCTCGCAGCCGAGATTGCGGCAGAAGCGGGTGACGGTCGGCTCGCTGACGCCGACACGCGCCGCGATCTCCGAGATCGCCGCCTTGGAGGCGAAGTCGAGGTCGGACAGAACGAGGCCGGCCAGCCGACGGTCCGACTTGGTGCCGTCCTGCGACATCAGTTGCAGCCGCGTGATGATGTCGGCAGGCGTCTTCATGTTCGGGGCTTCGTCTTCATCGGGGTGACTTCATAGCGGCAGGCCCGTCGCCTTGTCGAACAGATGGATGTTGCGCGGCTCGACCGTGACCGGCAGGCGGTCGCCCGGCCGCACCTGCACCCGGTCGCGGAACACCGCGCGCACCGTGTCGCCGCCGACCGAGCCGTAGACATGGGTTTCCGAGCCGGTCGGCTCGACGACGTCGACATCGATGGCGATCGCTTCGCCGGCGCCGCCGATGACGAAATGCTCGGGGCGGATGCCGGCCTCGACCGCATCGCCGGCGGGCGCCGCCTTGCCGGCAAGCGCCAGGCGGCCGCCGCCGCTCGTCTCGAACCAGGCATCGGTCGCGGTCGATTTCAATGCTCCGGACACGAAGCTCATCGATGGCGAGCCGATGAAGCCGGCGACGAATTTGTTGGCCGGCCTGTCATAGAGCTCCAGCGGCGGCCCGACCTGCTGGATGCGGCCGTGATCCATCACCACGATGCGGTCGGCCATGGTCATGGCCTCGATCTGGTCGTGGGTGACATAGACGATGGTCGATTTCAGCCGCTGGTGCAGCGCCTTGATCTCGGTGCGCATCTGCACGCGCAATTGCGCGTCGAGGTTGGACAGAGGCTCGTCGAACAGGAACACCGAAGGTTCGCGCACGATGGCGCGGCCCATGGCGACGCGCTGGCGCTGGCCGCCCGACAATTGCCTCGGGTAGCGGTCGAGATAGGAGAACAGGTTGAGCACGCCCGAGGCCTTCTTCACCTTGTCGTCGACGGCAGCGCGCGTCTCGCCACGGATCTTCGGGCCGAAGCCGATATTGTCGGCGGCCTTCAGGTGCGGAAACAGCGCGTAGGATTGGAACACCATGGCGATGTTGCGCTTCTGCGGCGGCAGGTCGTTGGCTCTTAGGCCGCCGATCATGAGATCGCCCGAGCTGATCGTCTCCAGCCCGGCCAGCATGCGCAGCAGGGTCGACTTGCCGCAGCCGGAAGGCCCGACCAGCACGACGAACTCGCCGCTTTCGATCTCGAGGTCGATGTTCTCGAGGATCTGGTGGTGGCCGAACGATTTCGACAGGTTGCGGAACTGGACGTCGGTCATGGTCACGCTCCCAAAATGTCGTCAATGAACGGCAGGCAGCCGGCGGTCAGCCCCGCATCCACCGGCATCACCACGCCTGTTACGCCCGATGCTCGGTCGGAGGCAAGGAAGGCCACCGCCTCCGCCACTTCCAATGCGTTGACGATGCGGCCGAGCGGGTAGAGCCGCTTCAGTTTGGCGAGGATTTCGGGGTCTTTGGCCAGGCGATGATCCCAGGCGGCGGTGCGGATCGATCCTGGGCAGACGACATTGGCGCGCACGCCGCTGCGGCCGAGCTCGACGGCGACCGACTTGGCGTAGGCGTTGATGCCGGCCTTGGCGGCGGCGTAGGCCGGGTTGCCGAAATGCGCGATGGCGTTGACCGAGGAGATGAAGACGACGCTGCCCGCGCCGCGCTTGGCCATAGCCTTGATGAGCGGGTCGGCGAAAGTCATCACGCCGGTCAGGTTGA
This sequence comes from Mesorhizobium sp. M4B.F.Ca.ET.143.01.1.1, assembly GCF_004792275.1. Lineage (NCBI taxonomy): Bacteria > Pseudomonadati > Pseudomonadota > Alphaproteobacteria > Hyphomicrobiales > Phyllobacteriaceae > Mesorhizobium > Mesorhizobium sp. M4B.F.Ca.ET.143.01.1.1. The sequence goes on along the minus strand of NZ_SRSR01000006.1, from coordinate 183,395 downwards.
GGTCGAGCTCACACTCGATCCTGTCCGCCGTCAGCGCGCCAAGCGTTTCGGCGCGCGTCCAGCCGGCATTGTTGATGAGGATGTCGGGAACGCCGTCGCGATCGAGGATTTCGGCGATGGCTGTTTCGACCGACGCGCGGTCGAGCAGGTCGAAGGCATGGCGCGAGGCAAGATGCGGGCTGGCCAGCGCCTCGTTCGACTGGTCGCAGCCGACGACGCGGGCGCCGCGTTCGGCAAGCAGCGCCACGATCGCCGACCCCAGGCCGCCGCCGGCCCCCGTGACCACGGCCGTCCTGCCCTCGAATTCGGCCTTTGAAACCACCGCGCTCGCTCCTCCACCATGTCAGACATACGGCAGAAGGCTACTGAACGATATGTAATTAAGCAACATGAAAAATTGCTTGCAGAAGGCAAAATGATGGATAATGTAGGAAAGTCACATAAATCCTGTGCCCCTTGGAGTGCAGGCGCAGATGCGCATCAAATGGGAGAGAGATCAGATGAGCCTTGCGAAATGGACTGTCGGCCTGATGGCCGGAATGAGCATGCTGGCCTTTGCGGCGCCGGCCGACGCTGGCGAGGTGCGCGTCACCGTTGCCGAATACAGCGCCAAGACCGGCCCCTATTTCCAGGACGTCAAGAAGGAATTCGAAGCGGCCAACCCGGGCATCACCGTCAAGTTCGAAGTGGTGCCGTGGGAGGTGCTCTTGCAGAAGCTGACCACCGACATCACCGCCGGCACCAATGCCGACCTGTCGATCATCGGCACGCGCTGGCTGATCGACTTCGTGCAGCAGGATGTCGCCGAGCCGCTCGACGGCTACCTCACGCCCGAGTTCAAGGACCGCTTCATCGACACGTTCCTGTCGCCGTCGATCATGGAGGGCAAGACCTACGGCCTGCCGATCGCCGCCTCGGCGCGCGCCATGTACTACAACAAGGAACTGTTCGAGAAGGCCGGCATCGCCAAGCCGCCGGCCACCTGGACCGAGCTGCAGGAAGATGCCCGCAAGATCAAGGCGCTGGGCTCCGGCACTTTCGGCTTCGGCCTGCAGGGCAAGGAGATCGAGACCGACGTCTACTATTATTACGCGATGTGGTCGCAGGGCACCGAAATCCTCAACAAGGACGGCACGTCGGGCCTCGGCACGCAAGGCGCGCTCGATGCCGCCAAGCTCTACAAGTCGATGATCGACGAGGGCCTGACCGAGCCCGGCGTCACCTCCAACAACCGCGAGGACGTGCAGAATCTGTTCAAGCAGGGCAAGGTCGGCATGATGATCACCGCGCCCTTCCTGTCCAACCAGATCAAGGAAGAAGCGCCGAACCTGAAATACGGCGTCGCCGCCATCCCGGCCGGACCGACCGGCGCGCGCGGCACCTATGGCGTCACCGATAGCATCATCATGTTCAAGAACTCGAAGAACAAGGACGAGGCCTGGAAGCTGCTCGACTTCCTGTTCACCAAGGAGCAGCGCGCCAAGTTCACGCAAGGCGAAGGCTTCCTGCCGGTGAACAAGGAGGAGGCGAAGATGGACTACTACGTCAACAATGCCGACCTTGCCGCCTTCACCGCGCTGTTGCCCGACGCCCGCTTCGCGCCGGTCATTCCCGGCTGGGAGGAGATCGCCCAGATCACCTCCGATGCCATGCAGAAGATCTATCTCGGCAGCGCCGAGCCGGAGGCTGCCTTGAAGGAGGCGGCGGAGAAGGCCAATGGCGTGCTGAAGAAATAGGGCGTTCACTCCCGACGCCCGTGGCGCGCCCCACCCCGTCGGGGCGCGCCACACCTTCCTTCCTCTCCCTCCGGAGGGGGAGAGGTGGCTCGGCGAAGCCGAGACGGAGTGGGGGAACCACCTCGCGACTGTCGCGAACGGACAAGCTCGCCTCGCCTTGTGGCCAAGGGTCGACCCCCACTCCGTCGAGCTTCGCTCGACACCTCTCCCCCGATCGACGGGGGAGAGGAAGGGCGATCTTCCGCAGCCGCTGCGGAGGACCGGCAGGTAGGTGAGAGCAGCGTCGACGCTTGCAAGGAATCCTTGAAACGGCGCCGCGAGAGGAGCGAGGCGGGACTATGTCGATCTGTTAAGGCCAGAAATCCAATCACCACCCGCAAAGCGGTACAAACCAGCCGATGCAAAATCGTTTCCTGCCCTACCTCCTGACCTTGCCCAGCCTGTTTCTGGCGGCCGTCGTCATCTTCTGGCCGGTCTGGGACCTGATCCAGATCTCGACGCATGACGTCAGCCGCTTCGGCCAGTTGCGCGACTTCAGCGGCCTGACCAATTTCTCGGCGCTGTTTGCCGATCCCGATTTCATGGCCGCGCTCTGGCGCACCGGGCTGTGGACGGTGCTGGTGGTCGGCGGCGCGTTGTTGCTGTCGATCCCGGTGGCGATGATCCTCAACACCGATTTCTACGGCCGCGGCCTCGCCCGGGTCATCATCATGCTGCCCTGGGCGGTGTCGCTGACGATGACGGCGGTGGTCTGGCGCTGGGCGCTCAACGGCGAAAGCGGCATGCTGAATTCGGCGCTGATGGGGCTCGGCCTGATCAGCCAGAACATCCAGTGGCTGGCAAGCGCCGAGACCGCTTTCCCGATGCAGGTGCTGATCGGCATATTGGTGACGGTGCCGTTCACCACGACCATCTTCCTCGGCGGCCTGTCGTCGATCCCGGACGACCTCTACGAGGCGGCGGCGCTCGAGGGCGCCACGCCGCTGCAGCTGTTCCGCGAGATCACCTTTCCGCTCTTAAAACCGTTCATCAACATCGCCATCGTGCTCAACACCATCTACGTCTTCAACTCGTTCCCGATCATCTGGGTGATGACGCAGGGCGGGCCGGCGAACTCCACCGACATCCTGGTCACGCACCTCTACAAGCTCGCTTTCCGCATCGGCAAACTGGGCGAGGCTTCCGCGGTGTCGCTGGTGATGTTCGCCATCCTGCTCGTCTTCACCATGATTTATGTGCGGCTCGCGATGCGGGAGCAGCGCGCATGAGCAACGGCAAGCTGAAGCGCACGATCATCGCCTGGCTGCTGTTGTCGCCGCTGATCGTGGTGACGATCTTCCCGTTCGCGGTGATGCTGCTTACCGCGGTCAAGCCGCGGGCCGAAGTGCTGTCGCCGACCTGGTGGCCGAGCGAATTCCACTGGTCGAATTTTGCCGACATGTGGGTGGCGACCGGCTTCGGCCAGGCGCTCGTCAACTCGCTCTATGTGTCGGTGATCGCCACCGTCGGCGCCATCCTGATCTCGGTGCCCGCGGCCTACGCCATGTCGCGCTTCCGCTTTGCCGGCTACGGCGCCTTCCGCCAGTTCCTTTTGACCTCGCAGATGATCTCGCCGATCGTGCTGGTGCTCGGGCTGTTCAGGCTAATGGCGGCCTGGGGGCTGGTCGAATCGACGACGGCGCTGGGCTTCATCTACATGGCCTTCAACGTCGCCTTCACCGTGTGGATGCTGCAGAGCTATTTCGACACCATCCCGCGCGACCTCGAGGAGGCCGCCTGGATGGAAGGCGCCGGCCGCTGGCTGACCTTGCGAAAAGTGTTCCTGCCGCTTTGCCTGCCGGCGATCGCGGTGACGGCGATCTTCACCTTCATCAACGCCTGGAACGAATTCGTCGTCGCGCTCACCATGCTGCGCAGCCAGGAAAGCTACACGCTGCCGATCCAGGTCTTTTCGCTGGTCGCCGGCCGCTACACGATCGAATGGCACCATGTCATGGCCGCAACGCTGCTCGCCACCTTGCCGGTGGCGATCCTGTTCATCTGGCTGCAGCGCTACCTGGTCCGGGGCCTGGCGCTCGGGGCTGTCAAATAGCAATCCAGCAATTCCAGGAAAAGTGTGCAGCGGTTTTCCGTCCGGAATTGCGAAAAACAAAAAGTTCATCACGGAGCTTTCATGCGTATCTTCACCGCTTCGCTGGCGACGGAAACCAACACCTTCTCGCCGGTGCCGACCGACCGGGCTTCGTTCGAGATGGCCTTTTATGCCGGACCGGGCAAGCATCCGGAAACGCCGACGCTGTGCTCCTCGCCGATCGTGGCGCTGCGCCGGCGCGCCGCTGAGGAAGGGCTGACCGTCATCGAAGGCACCGCCACCTGGGCCGAGCCCGGCGGTCTGGTCCAGCGGCAGACTTTCGAGGCGCTGCGTGACGAGATCCTCGACCAGCTCAAGGCGGCGCTGCCGGTCGATGCCGTCATCCTCGGCCTGCATGGCGCGATGGTGGCGCAAGGCTATGACGATTGCGAGGGCGACCTGCTCGAACGCGTGCGCGCCATCGTCGGGCCGAAGGTGGTGATCGCCTGCGAATTCGACCCGCACAGCCATCTGACGCCGAAGCGCGTGGCGGCGTCCGACATCATAGCCTATTTCCTCGAATTCCCGCACACCGATTTCTACGAGCGCGGCGAGCATGTCGTCGAGCTCGGTCTTGCCGCGGCGCGCGGCGAGATCAAGCCGGTCATCTCGACCTTCGACTGCCGCATGATCCAGGTGCTGCCGACCAGCCGCGAGCCGATGCGCTCCTTCGTCGACCGCATCAAGGCGCTGCACGGCAAGGACGGCGTGCTGTCGGTCTCGGTTATCCATGGCTTCATGGCCGCCGACGTGCCCGAGATGGGCACGCGCATCCTGGTCGTCACCGACAACGACAAGGAAAAGGGCGATGCGCTGGCGGAAAGCTTGGGGCGCGAGCTTTACGCCATGCGCGAAAAGACGGCGATGACGATGCTGAACACGGCCGACGGCATCGAGCGCGCGCTTGCCGTGCGCAAGGAAAGTCCGAACAAACCGGTGGTCATCGCCGACATCTGGGACAATCCTGGCGGCGGCGTTGCCGGCGACGGCACCGTCGTGCTGCGCGAGTTGCTCGTGCGCGGCATCAGCAATGTCGGCATGGCGACTATCTGGGATCCAATCGCGGTGACGTTCTGTCATGCGGCAGGCGAGGGCGCCGTCATCGATCTGCGCTTCGGCGGCAAGGCCGGGCCACTGGCAGGCGAGCCGATCGATGCGCGCGTCAAGGTGCTCAAGGCGGTCGGCGAAGGCTGGCAGAGTTTCGGGCCAAGCCGGGTGACGCTTGGGTCGGCCGCGGTGGTCCGCATCGAAGGCACCGAGGTCGATGTCATCCTCAACACCAACCGCACACAGACCTTCGAACCGGACATTTTCTCCAACATCGGCATCGATCCGCTGTCGAAGGACATCCTGCTGATCAAATCGACCAACCATTTCTATGCCGGCTTCGCGCCGATCGCCGCCGAGATCATCTATGTCTCGGCACCGAGTTCCTATCCGAGCAATCCGGCGGTGACGGATTACAGAAAGCTGACGCGGCCGGTTTGGCCGAGGGTGAAGGACCCGTGGCTCTAATCTCCCCCCTTGAGGGGGAGATGTCGCCAAAGGCGACAGAGGGGGTCCTCGCGCGTGAAGCGCTAGCCTCCATCTGCCGCAGGAGGTCGCGTCCAGTCGAACCGACCCCCTCTGGCCGCTTTGCGGCCATCTCCCCCTCGAGGGGGGAGATTATCTGCGCTACACCAACCCGCGCTTCACCATCATCGCCTCCGGCGACGGCATTTTGCCGCGAAACGCGGTGTAGAGCTCTTCCGGATCCTTGGAGCCGCCGGCGGCGTAGATGTTTTGCTTGAGCCGCTCGGCCAGCGCCGGGTTGAAGGGATCGCCTGTCTCCTCGAAGGCGGCGAAGGCGTCGGCGTCGAGAACCTCCGACCACATGTAGGAGTAGTAGCCGGCCGAATAGCCGTCGCCGGCGAAGACATGGCCGAAATGCGGGGTGCGGTGGCGCATCGCGATGGTGTCGGGCATGTCCAGCCTGTCGAGCGTTTCGGCCTCGAAACGAAGCGGCTCGGATGGCGCGTCCGGGCCTGCGTGATAGGCCATGTCGATCAGCGCCGAGGCCGTGAACTCGACCGTGGCAAAGCCGGCGCCGAACGTGCGGGCGGCCAGCATCTTGTCGAGCAGGTCCTTCGGCATCGGCTTGCCGGTCTTGACATGCAGCGCGTGCTTTTCCAGCACCGCCGGCACCGTCAGCCAGTGCTCGTAGAGCTGCGAGGGCAGTTCGACGAAGTCGCGGCTCACCGACGTGCCGGAAACCGAGGGCCAGGTGACCTCGGTCAGCATGCCGTGCAGCGCATGGCCGAATTCGTGGAACAGGGTCTTCGCCTCATCCACCGACAGCAGGGCGGCCTCGCCGGCCGGCGGCTTGGCGAAGTTCATGATGTTGTAGATGACCGGCTGCGAGCCGTGGCCGAGCGTGTAGCCGGATTTCAGCGCGCTCATCCAGGCGCCGGAGCGTTTTGAGGGCCGGGCGAAATAGTCAGCGAGGAACAGGCCGCGCTCGCTGCCGTCGGCATTCTTCACCACGAAGACTCGCGCATCCGGATGCCAGGCGGCGATGTCGTGCTTCTCCTCGAAGCTGATGCCGAACAGCCGCGTCGCGACATCGAAACAGGCCTCGATGATGCGGTCGAGCTGCAGATAAGGCTTCAGCTCCGCCTCGTCGAAGGCGAATTTTTCGGCGCGCAGCTTCTCCTGGTAGAAGCGCCAGTCCCAGGCGGCGAATTTTTCGTTGCTGCCGGCCTCTGCCGCCAGCCGCTCCAATTCCTTCTGGTCGCTCGCCGCCTTCTCCAGCGCCTTCTCCCAGACCGGGTCGAGCAGCGCGTGCACCGCCTTCGGCGTCTTGGCCATCGTGTCGTCGAGCTTCAGCGCCGCGAAGGAGCCGTAGCCGAGCAATTTTGCCTTCTCGGCGCGCAGATTCAGCATGTCGCGAACAACCGACGTGTTGTCGGAGGCGCCGCCGTTCTGGCCGCGCATGGTGAAGGCGCGGAAGGCGATCTCGCGCAGGTCGCGGCGCTCCGAGAAGGTCGAGAACGGCTCGTATATCGAGCGCGACAGCGTCACGGCATAGCGACCCTTCTGGCCGCGCATCTCGGCGGCTTGCGCCATGGCGCTTTTCAGGAAATCCGGCAGGCCGGAAAGATCGGATTCGTCGAGAAACAGAGCCCAGTCGCGCTCGTCGGCCAGCACGTTCTGGCCGAAACTGGTGCCGAGCGAGGACAGCTCCTCGTTGATCCTGGCCAGCCGTTTCTTGCCGTCGGCGTCGAGCCTGGCGCCCGAGCGGACAAAACCCTTCCAGGTCTTTTCCAGCACGCGCAGCGTCTCGGCGTCGAGCTTCAAGACCTCGCGGCGCTGGTAGAGATCGTCGATGCGGGCGAACAGCTTTTCGTTCATCGAGATCGCCGAGAAATGCCGCGACATTTTCGGCGAGATATCGCGCTCCAGCGCCTGGATGTCCTCATTGGTGTGGGCGCCGGCCCGGCACCAGAAGATCGATGAGACATGGTCGAGCGGCTCGCCGGCGAGTTCCAGGGCGGCCAGCGTGTTCTCGATGGTCGGCGTTTCGCTGTTGCCGGCGATCGCGTCGATCTCGGCCTCATGCGCCTTCAGCGCCGCGTCGAAGACCGGGCCGAAATCGCCGTCGCCGATGCGCGCAAAATCCGGCAGGTCGAGCGGCCCTTGCCATTTGGTCAGCGGATGGGCGGCGAGATCGACGGCTGATGACATGGAAGAGCTTTCGATTGGTGGCAATGGGAGGCGAGACCGATGTAGGGCGCGGGCCTGTCGCGCGCAACCTTGCAACCGGATCGGGATTGGTCAGTAAGTTTCGCAGCTCTCGGCGATCGCAGCCTGCGAGCTGGCGGTGATGCGATTGCCGGCGACGGAGAAGGTCTCGCGCATCAGCATGTCATTGCTGGGGAAGTCGTAGCAGGCGATCACCGTGGTGACACCGGCTTCCGACTTCTCGATGCGATGACGGATCGTGGCGCCGGCGACGGCGCCCTGCCAATCGTCGATCGAGGCGATGAACTCCTGCTTGGTCTGCACGACGCCGAGGTCGTCGAGCTTGATGTGCACGTCGTCGGCGAGCAAATCCGACAGCTCCGTTCGGTCGGCGACGAGCAGCGCCGAATACCAGCGATCGATCAGCGCGCCGTCATCGGCGCGGGCGGCGAGCGCCGAAAAGAGCAGCGCGGCGGCTATCGCGGGTCCCCGGAAAACGATCCGCATCGCCGGCCTCATCGCAGATCCGGCCGCTCGAAATCGCCGGTCTCCTTGTTCATCACCCAAAGTTCGCCGGTCGAGATGTCGAACCAGGCGCCATGCAGCGACAATCTGCCCTTGCCTTCGAGGATGGAAACGCAGGGGAAGGTGCGGAGGTTGGCGATCGAATAGCGGATCGAGATGCGCTCCAGGGCGGTCTGGCGCTCGGTCGCCGTCATGAAGGTGCTGGACGAGACGGTCTCGGCGGCGGGCGCGATCAGGCTCATCCACTTGCCGATGAAGTCGCCGGGCGAGAGCGGCGCCGAGTTGGGGTCGAGGGCGGCACGGATGCCGCCGCAGCGGCCATGGCCCATCACCACGATGTTCTTGACCTTAAGGCTTTGCACGGCGAATTCGAGCGCGGCCGAGGTCGAATGGAACTCGCCGTCCGGCGCGTAGGGCGGCACCAGATTGCCGACATTGCGCAGCACGAACAACTCGCCCGGTCCGGCGTCGAAGATCGCCTCCGGGGCGGAGCGGGAGTCGCAGCAGGCGACGATCATCGTCTCGGGCGCCTGGCCTTCGCGCGCCAGCGAGCGGTAGCGCCCGCTTTCGGCGAGGTAGCGGCCGTTCATGAAATTGCGATAGCCGTTGAGGAGATGCTCAGGAAGATGGGGCATGGGCGGCTAAAGCCTTTCCGGGGGGCTGGAGGCAGCTGCACAGTTCAATCCGGAAGCCCTCTAACGGCAAAAGCCGGTCGCGAGCAATGCCGAATTGCGGATGGCTCCGTCGCAATCGCGATGCGGCGGGCATGGCCGGGTCATGCCCAGATGGCTACTGGAATGCCGAAACGGTCGGTCAGCGGCGGGTCCGGATGCGGTCTTGCCTCGCCGCTGGCGATGCGGCCGGCGATCAGCATCATCGCTGCTGCGTCGAGGAAATCGTCGGCGGCGGCACCTTTGGGCGGCGGCTGGTCGAGGAAGCTCTTTTCATAGCCATGCCGGCATAGCAGCGCCTTGCGCTCCTCCATGCCGGCGGGGTTGATCGCGCCCTTGACCTTTTTCGGCAGCGCCATGGCTTTGCCGCCGTTCAGCCGGCAGAAGGCGACCTCGGGATGCGATTCGAAGACGCGGCCGCGCAGGTCCGGCCGCGCGATCAGCAGGGAATCGATCTCGCGGATCTTGGAAAATATGCCGAAGGCCTGGATCGACACGCCACGCGGCGGATCCGAACTCGCCTTGGCGACCTCGCTGGAGCGGCGATGCGCTTCATACCAGGCCTCGACCGTGGTGAAGTCATCGATCTCGGCATAGAGCGCCGCGCGCGAGGGGATCGAGAACACGCTGGATTGCCGACCGCCGAGAAGTGGCCGCACCAGCGCTTCCGGCCCGCGCCCGCCTTTTTGCGAAGAGTCCGGCAGGCCGATCGGCATGTCGACGGCGATCGTGGCGCTGGCGGGCAATGCGGCAAGCAAAGCGGCAAAGCCTGGAAAGACGGAGACCGAAGGGGCGGCATCCGGATGACGATGGACGGCGATCCAGCCGGCCTTGCAGCCGTCGACGCCGACCAGCATCCGGCCGTCGGTGGTCACGCCCGCTTGTCCCGCCCCGGATGCAGGAGGTGGCGCAACTGCACCATCGCCATCGGGTGCGACAGGCTCTGCGCGTCGGTCTCGAGCTGCAGCTCGTCGCCACCGCGCTTGGCGGTGCGCGCCAGGATCTCATAGACGGCGGCCGTGGTCGACTGCAGCGCCTTGATCGGCAACTGGCCGGAGAGGATGCGCGCCAGATAGACGGCCGCCGTCAGGTCGCCCAGCCCATTCGGCGGCTTGTCGATGATGCGATGCTCGGCAAGCAGCGCCTGCCTGGAATCGAGCAGCAGGTTGCCGGTGCCGCCGGCCATCATCGACGGCGCCGAGGTCACCAGCATGGTGGAGGGGCCGGCGTGAAGGGCGGCCGCCACCACCGATTTCAGGTCTGGAAGCGGCGCGCCGGCCATCCATTCCAGCTCGTAGCGGTTGGGCGTGGCGACGTCGGCGATCGGCATCAGCCGGTCGCGCAAGGCGATGGCCGTGGGTTCCGGCACGTAGAGCCCGCCGGAATCGCCCATCACCGGATCGCAGATATAGACGGCGTTGGGCGTCCTTTCCTTGACGGCGGCGACCAGCGAGGCGACAGCTTCGGCCTGGCCGGCCTCGCCGAGATAGCCGGACAGCACCGCGCCGACCTCGCCCAGCCAGGGCGCGCGCTCGAGATCGGCCATCAGCGCCTTGAACTGGTCGAGCGGCGGCACGATGCGGGTCGCCCGGCCGTGGCCCGGATGCCAGGGCAGGACGACGGTCGGCACCGCCCAGACCGGGAAGCCGAGCGTCTCCAGCGCGAAGACGGCGGCGCGGTTGCCGACCGAGCCGCGGGCGACATGGCTGGAGATGACGATGACCGCGCGCGGCGCGCCGGCTTTTTCAGCGTTCATGGATTTTCAGTCCTAACCGCCACGCGTGGCGAAATACACCAGCCAGGCGAGCAGGCCGATGGCGATGAGAAGCCCCAGCACCCGGCCGATGCGGGTGCCCCAATAGTCGATCGGATCCGAACGGTCGGCGTCCGCGGCGTTGACATGGTCGCGTGCGTCCTTGGCGGTCCGGGTGATGAACGAGGTGCCGCCCGGGCTGGTCTCCCGTTCCACGCGCTCGAGAATGCGGCGCGATTCGGTGTCGCTGTCCTGGCGCTTGGCCATGGCAATGTCCTGTTTTGCCGGGACCTTAGCCTGTTCGCCCGGCCATTCACAGGGCCTGCCTGCAAGGCAGCGGGATCGCAGCGGAAGCTTTGCGGCCGAGGTCATTTTCTTGCGGGCGGATTGTGGTAATGCTTCGGGTGCAACTTCCGACGAGGGACCCAGATCATGTTTGCCCAGCGCCTCTCCTCCCCCTTCCGTCATCTGCCGGCCCTGCTGGTGATGGCCGTCGTGCTGCCGCTGCTCGCCGGCTGCGGCTACAACACCATCCCGACGGCGGAGGAGAACGCCAAGGCGGCCTGGAGCGAGGTGCTGAACCAGTACCAGCGTCGCGCCGACCTGATCCCCAACCTGGTGGAGACGGTGAAGGGTTACGCCGCGCATGAGAAGGATACGCTCGACGCGGTGGTCGAGGCGCGCGCCAAGGCGACGCAAATCACGGTGACGCCGGAAACGCTGAAGGATCCCGAAGCCCTCAAGAAGTTCCAGGATGCCCAGGCCGGGCTGACCAGCGCGCTGTCGCGGCTGATAGCGGTGTCGGAAGCCTATCCCGATCTCAAGGCCAACCAGAATTTCCTCGCCCTGCAGGCGCAGCTCGAAGGCACCGAGAACCGCATCGCGGTGGCGCGTCGCGACTACATCCAGGCGGTCAAGGACTACAATCTGACACTCAGGACCTTCCCGTCGGTGCTGTGGGCGACCTTCTGGTTCCGCAGCAACGAGCCCTTCGCCAACTTCACCGTCGACGAAGACAAGATGCAGCCGCCGAAGGTCGATTTCGGCACCAAGCAGGGCGGTTGAACGGCGAATTGGTTGCCGAGCTTACCAGCCTTGCGTTCCTTCGCGCCCCCCTCTGTCCTGCCGGACATCTCCCCCACAAGGGGGGAGATCAGCCGTCATCTGCGCTTTCGCCAATCTCGGACGTTTGAAGCTGTGGGCCGACGGGGAAGCTGCCAATCTCCCCCCTTGCGGGGGAGATGGCCGGCAGGCCAGAGGGGGGTGGGACGGAGTGCGAGCGTTGGTGTCCTTCTCGCCCTTCTGGTCCTCCTCCTCCCGCTCACCGCCTTCGCCGCCGATCTCATCGCTCTCACCGGCCGCGTCGTCGACAATGCCGGCATCATCGACGCCGCGACCAAGGCCGCGCTGACGCAAAAGCTGGCCGATTTCGAGCAGAAGGGCTCCGACCAGATCGTCGTCGCGACCATTCCCAGCCTCGACGGCGAGGAGATCGAGCCTTACGCCAACCGGCTGTTCCGCTTCTGGAAGCTCGGCCAGGCGAAGGAGAACAATGGCGTGCTTCTGCTGGTGGCGCCGAACGACCGCAGGATGCGCATCGAGGTCGGCTATGGGCTGGAAGGCACGCTGACCGACCTGCACACCAAGCTGATCATCGAGAACGACATGGTGCCTGCCTTCCGCGCCGGCGATTTCTCGGGCGGCATCAGCAAGGCCGTCAACGACATGATCATGGTGCTGGAGGGTAATCCGGAAGAGCTGGAGGCGCGCGGCAAGCGCAACGAGCAGGCGCCGTTCAATCCCGACGATCTGTTCTTCTCGATCTTCATCGCCGTCTGGATCACCATCCTCGTTTTAAGCCTTGCCAGCTCCATCCTGCCGCCGATCTTCGGCCAGAGGATCGGCCCCGGCCGCTATCGCTGGCTCGGCATGACCTTCGAGCCCGGCAAGCGCTCGTCCGGCGGCGGCGGCTGGTCCTCGGGAAGTTCCAGCGGGTCCTCGAGCGGCGGCGGCTTTTCCGGCGGCGGCGGTTCGTCCGGCGGCGGCGGCTCCTCGGGAAGCTGGTGAGGCGATGAGCGGCCGCGCCCTGCCAGGATTCCCATGCCGCACCGCGGGCGCCTTGCTGGTCGCCGTGGCGTTTCTTTTCTCTCCTCTAGCTGCCCATGCCGCCGAACTGCCGGCGCTCACCGGCCGTGTCGTCGACAATGCCGGCCTGATCGATGCCGCGACCAAGGCCGCGCTGACGCAGAAGCTGGCCGATTTCGAGACAAAAGGCTCCGACCAGATCGTCGTCGCGACCATCCCCAGCCTCGGTGGCGAGGAGATCGAGCCCTACGCCAACCGGCTGTTCCGCTTCTGGAAGCTCGGTCAGGCCAAGGAAAACAACGGCGTGCTTCTCTTGGTGGCGAAGAACGACCGCAAGATGCGCATCGAGGTCGGCTACGGGCTCGAAGGCACGCTGACGGACCTGCACACCAAGCTGATCATCGAGAACGACATGGTGCCGGCCTTCCGCGCCGGCGATTTCTCCGGCGGCATCAGCAAAGCCGTCGACGACATGATCATGGTGCTGGCGGGCAATCCGGAGGAGCTCGAGGCGCGCGGCAAGCGCAATCCGGCCAATGACAGCCCGGTAGATCCCATCCTCATGCTGTTCATCATCCTATGGGCGACGATATTTCTCGGTGGCCTGGCGATGGCGTTCCTGCCGCCGATCTTCGGCACGCAACTGTCGCCGGGCGTGTATCGATGGCTGGGCATGACCTTTCGCTATGGTCGCGGCGCGCGGACTTCAAGCCGTGGCTGGACGACCAGCGGCGGCAGCGGCTGGTCGACGGGCAGTTCCGACAGCGGCTGGTCGTCCGGGAGTTCAGGCGGGAGCTGGTCGTCCGGTTCGAGCGGCGGATTCTCGGGCGGCGGCGGCTCGTCCGGCGGCGGCGGGTCTTCAGGGAGCTGGTGAGAAAGATGGCAACACGACCGATCAGCCCGCAGGATCATGAGCGCATCGCCGGGGCGATCCGCGCCGCCGAGACGAGGACCGACGGCGAGATCTACTGCGTGGTGGCGCATGCCAGCGACGGCTATTTCTTTCCCGCCGCCTTCATGGTGACGCTCGGCACGCTCATCGTCAGCCTTGCCGTCGCCTATGGGCTGGAGGCCTGGTGGCTGTCGATCCGCCTGCCGCATTTCGTTTTCGCCGAGCTGCTGGCGCTGGCCTCGGCGCTGCTGCTTTTGTGGGCGCTGCCGGGATTGCGCATCCATTTCGTGCCGCACCACCTGCGCTACCAGGCGGCGCACCTCAACGCGGTCAAGCAGTTCCTTGCCCGCAACGTCCATCGCACCGCGGCGCGTACCGGCGTGCTGATCTTCGTCTCGATCGCCGAGCGTTACGCCGAGGTGGTTGCCGATGCCGGCATCAACAGCAAGGTCGGCCAGAATGTCTGGGACGGCGTGGTCCGCGGCCTTACCGCGCACGCCGGCGACGACCGGCTCGCCGACGGGTTCATCAAGGCCGTCGAATCGGTGGGCGCGGTGCTGGCCGAACATTTCCCTGTCACAGCGGGCGATGCCAACGAGCTCGACGATCATCTCGTCGAGATCTGAGAGCCTGCCTGTAAACGCTGCTCTGCCGGACGCCTGACGCGGTTTTCTGCGCTTCCGATGCTCACGGACCAGAAAGTCCGCTGCGCTTCGATTCTCGAAAACCACGCCACCCGCCTTCGGCAGAGCGCGTTTCCAGCCAGGCTCTGCCCTCCTCGTCGGCGTATCATCCGCCTGTGCGAAAGGATGGGAGTGGCTGGCCGGACTCTTTGCAATCGGGCGATGCGGGTTTATGGTTAAGCAATCATGAACACGCTGATCATCGATATCAGGAAAGCCGAGCCGCGCGATGCCGGCGCGATCGCCGACGTGCACCAGGAGGCCTGGCGCGGCGCCTATTCAGGCATTATCCCGCATCGCACGCTGACCTCGATGATCAACCGCCGCGGCCCCGACTGGTGGGCGAATGCGATTCGCCGTGCCGCCACCGTGCTGGTGGTCGAGATCGGCGGCACGATCGCCGGCTACGCCACGATCGGCAAGAACCGCGCCCGCGAGCTCAGGCAGCAGGGCGAAATCTATGAGCTTTACCTGCGCCCGGAATACCAGGGGATCGGGCTCGGCAGCCGGCTGTTCAGGGCGGCGCGCGCGCGGCTCGCCGATCACGGGCTGAAAGGTATGGTCGTGTGGGCGCTCGAGGACAACCAGAACGCGCTTGCCTTCTATGCCGGCGCCGGCGGCCGCGACATCGCTGAAGGCGTCGAGATCTTCGAGCAAAAGGCGCTGAAGAAGGTCGCCTTCGTCTGGGAATGAATGCCGCGTTCCGGCGTCGTTATTGTCCCCGCACGATTCGCCGCATTGCACCATGACGCTTCCGCCGCTATCGGTCTGACAAATCGAGAGAGGGATTTGAGCCATGCGCATCGAAGCGATTGCCACCGGGAAGAACCCGCCGGAAGACGTCAACGTCATCATCGAGGTGCCGATCGGCGGCGAGCCGATCAAATACGAGATGGACAAGGAGGCCGGCACGCTGTTCGTCGACCGCTTCCTGCACACCTCCATGCGCTATCCCGGCAATTACGGCTTCGTGCCGCACACGCTGTCGGGCGACGGCGATCCGATCGACGTGCTGGTCTGCAACACGCGCGCTCTGGTGCCGGGCTGCGTCATCAACGTGCGGCCGATCGGCGTGCTGATCATGGAAGACAATGCCGGCCAGGACGAGAAGGTGATCGCGGTGCCGTCGCCCAAGCTGACGCTGCGCTACGAGAACGTCACCGAATACACGCACCTGCCCGAGATCACGCGTGATCAGGTGCAGCACTTCTTCGAGCACTACAAGGATCTCGAGCCCGGCAAGTGGGTCAAGATCGAGGGCTGGCACGATTCCAAATACGCCAAGAAGATGATCGTCGACGCGATCGAACGGGCGAAGGCGGCGAAGTAGGATATGCTGGGGATGTGCGCAAACCGCTAAGCGTCGGCGCCGCCCCTCATCCGCCTGCCGGCACCTTCTCCCCGTATAGTGACGGGGAGAAGGGAGATTGCCGCAGCCTCGACGTTCGTTTGGCGGCGTTGTCGATTGGCGAAATCATCGATCAGAGCACCTTTCTCCCGGTCACTATACGGGGAGAAATGCCCGGCAGGGCAATGGGCGGCAGCGCCTATCTGCGATGGAACGGCCCTCCTCATGCGGTCGTCCCCGAGACGTAATAAGTCAGTTATCCACGCGGCCAAAGTCAGGCGGGTTGCCGATCAGCACGCGCTTGTCCTTGCCGCAGGCGAAGCCTTTCGCCTTCTCGTCGGCGAGCTTGCGCGCCTGGTCGTTGGCCTGCGGATTGCCGGTGGCCAGCACCAGGCCGATCGTGCAGCCCTGCTGGGTGTCCGGCTGGGCGACCTTGGCGACGACCAGGACCTGGATCGGCTTGTCCTCGCCGTCGGGCTTGCTGACCTCGCGGCGGTGGATGACGGCGAATGGAATGGCGACGTCGCCATTGGTCTCGATGCGCCATTCGACCTTGAGCCCGGCCGTGTTGAGACCGGAGAAGCTTTCCCAGACCGAGGTCATGTCGCTCGACGGGAACCCATAGAACAGCGATTCGCGGGCGTCGTCGTAGCCGATCAGCACCGGATAGCCGCGATAGCCTGAGCAGGCGAGGCTCGCCCAATCGCCCTCGCCCTCGGCAGCCTGCGCATAGGTCACGCAGTCCTTCTCCCAGTCGAGATCGGTGTAGGCGCTGGATATGTCGCCGGCATGGGCCCCCTGGCAGAGACCGGCAAGGACAAGCGGGATCAGAACAGCGCGCATGGCGGACAACTCCGGTGAGGTGCCGCAGCGTACCGCCAATCGCTATTTCTTCAAGCTCGCCTCGATCAGCAAGTCGGCGTTGCGGGCGACCGACGCCGCCGGTCCGCCGCGGCCGAACAGCTGGCCGCTGATATAGGCGCCCTCGATCAGCAGCAGCAGGCCGTCGCCCAGCGTGTCGGCATCGGCGGCGCCCATCGCGCTCGCCATGGCGCGCAGGCGGCGGCGCAGTTCCTGCTTGTTGGCCTCGCTGACCACGCGTGCCGGATGGCTATGGTCGGGATATTCCACCGCCGCATTGGTCATGCCGCAGCCGCGATAGTCGGGCTTTTGCGTGCGTTTGCCGACGCGGGTCAGGAAAGCCACGATCTGCGCGCGCGGGTCGCCCGGATGCGCAGCCACCGCCTCGTCGAAGCGTTCCCAGAATTCGAGGTCGTATTTGCGCAGATAGGAGGCGGCGAGCTCGTCCTTCGAGGGAAAGCTGCGGTAGAGGCTGGGCTTGGTGACGCCGGCGCGCTTGACGATCTCGTCGACGCCGATCGCGCGGATGCCCTCGCGATAGAACAGGTCGCGCGCCACGTCGAGGATCTTGTCGGCCGCCTTCGGGGCGTGAGCCGTGCTGATGGACGCTTCAATTTTTTTGTCCGGTGGCATGCAACGACTCGCTTGACAATGTTACTGACCGGTACGTATTCATAGCGCCATCCAATTGCAACGTACCGGTCAGTAACATGATAGCTCAGTCTCGTCCGTTTGGCCAGCGCTACGCTTTCGTCGTGGTCGGCGTCATCTTTCTCTGCCTGCTGATCGCGGCCGGGCTTCGCTCGGCGCCGTCGGTCATGATGCTGCCGCTGGAGGAGAGCTTCGGCTGGCGGCGCGACGTCGTCTCGCTGGCGGCCGCGATCGGCATCTTCCTCTATGGCCTGACCGGGCCGTTCGCCGCCGCGCTGATGGAGCGGATCGGGCTGCGCCGCACGGTGCTTATCTCACTGCTGGTGATGTCGGGCTCGACGGCGCTCAGCCTGCTGATGACCAAGCCGTGGCATCTGCTGATCACCTGGGGCGTGTTCTCCGGCATCGGCTCGGGCGCGGTCGCCACCGTGCTCGGCGCCACCATCGTCAATCGCTGGTTCAAGACCAATCGCGGCCTGGTGATGGGCCTGATGTCGGCTTCGAGCGCCACCGGCCTGCTTGTCTTCCTGCCGTTGCTCGCCTCGCTGGCGCAGGCGGGTGGCTGGAAGCCGGTCGCCATCGCCATCGCGATCGCCACCGCGGCGCTGGTGCCGGTGGTGTGGCTGCTGGTGCCGGAGCGTCCAGCCTCGATCGGCCAGGTGCGCTATGGCGCCGAGCCGAACGACGTGCCGCCGGTGTCGCCGGCCTCGCAGGGCAATTTCCTGGCGCATACGCTCGGCACGTTGCGCCGCGCCGCCGGCACGCGGGTGTTCTGGTACCTGTTCGCCACCTTCTTCGTCTGCGGCTTCACCACCAACGGGCTGGTCGGCACGCATCTCATCGCCTTCTGCGGCGACATGGGCATCGGCGAGGTGCAGGCGGCCGGCCTGTTGTCGATGATGGGCATCTTCGACCTGATCGGCACGACGCTGTCCGGCTGGCTCACCGACCGTTTCGACCCGCGCAAGCTGCTCGGCGTCTACTATGCCGTCCGCGGCCTGTCGCTGATCTACTTGCCCTATTCCGGCTTCTCGGCGGTCAGCCTGATCATCTTTGCCGTGCTCTACGGGCTCGACTGGATCGCCACCGTGCCGCCGACCCTGAGGCTCGCCAACGAGGCCTTCGGCGACCGCAGCGGCCCGATCGTCTTCGGCTGGATCGTCGCCGGCCACCAGGTGGGTGCTGCGGCCGCCGCCGCCTTCGGCGGTACGATGCGCGAGCTGCAGGGCAATTACGAGCTGGCCTTCATGATCGCCGGCATGACAGCAATCGCGGCGGCCTGTATCTCGCTCTTGATCAACACGAGCAGGCCGGCGTTCGAGCCGGAGCCGCAGGCGGCGTAGGGCGCGACTTTTCCTTCTCCCTTGTGGGAGAAGGTGTCGGCGAAGGCGACGGATGAGGGGTGCTCCAGGGAACGCCACCGTCTCACTCAGTCGCGCACCCCTCATCCGTTTCGGCGCTGCGCGCCGATCCACCTTCTCCCACAAGGGAAGAAGGGAAGGCCTGTTCATTGTTATCAAAACTTCATGGTTCCGAGATGCGCCTGAAACATTGAGGCGGGAGCTTGGGGGCGACGTTAAACGCCATCCAGGAGACAGCCATGAACAAGATCTCGATGACCCGCCGCGCCTTCGTCACCTCGGCGAGCGCATTCGGCCTGGTCGGCGCCTCGGGCCTCGCGCTGCCCTATTATTCGCGCGCCAGCCAGCGGCCTGCCTTCACCCATGGCGTCCAGTCCGGCGACGTCGACGCCTCAAGCGGCATGGTGTGGACGCGCACGGACCGTCCGGCGCGCGTGATGTTCGAAGTGTCGTCGACGGAGAGCTTCGCCAACGCCACCAGGCTCGCGCCGCTCGATACGTCGCCGGCCAGCGACTACACGGTGAAGCGGCTGCTCACCGATCTCGCCGCCGACCAGGACATCTTCTATCGCATGACCGCGGCCGACCTCGCCGACATCAACGCCGTTTCCGAGCCGATCGTCGGCCGCTTCCGCACCGCGCCGGCCTCCAAGCGCGACATCCGCTTCGCCTGGTCGGGCGATACCGCCGGCCAGGGCTGGGGCATCGACGAGACCGGCATGAAGACCTACGCCACCATCGGCAAGCACACGCCGGATTTCTTCTTGCATTCCGGCGACACGATCTATGCCGATGGCGTGATGAAGGACGAGGTCGACCTGCCCGGCGGCGGCAAGTGGAAGAACGCCGTGCTGATCGACGAGAAGCGCAAGGTGGCGCAGACGCTCGACGAATATCGGGCGCAGTGGAAATACAACATGATGGACAGGAATGTGCTCGCCCTCTCCGCCATCTGCCCGACCTTCTACCAGTGGGACGACCACGAGGTGGTCAACAACTGGTCGGATTCCAAGGATCTCGGCAGCGACGACCGCTACTCGGAGAAATCCATCCATGTGCTGGCGGCACGCGCGGCGCGCGCCTTCCACGAGATGACGACGATCCGCTACGAGCCGGCCGAGCCCGGCCGCGTCTATCGCAAAATAGCCTATGGGCCGCTGCTCGACGTGTTCTTCCTCGACATGCGCTCCTATCGCGGCCCGAACGGCCCGGACATGCAGGACACGATGACGCCGGAATCGCGCATGCTGGGCGAGCAGCAGACCAAATGGCTGAAGCGGGAACTCGCGAATTCCAGGGCGACCTGGAAGATCATTGCCGCCGACATGCCGCTTGGGCTGGTGGTGTGGAACGACGGCACCAAGAAGGTGGGCGGCGAGGCCGTCAGCAATGGCGACAACGGCCTGCCCAGGGGACGCGAGCTCGAGATCGCCGACCTGCTGCGCTACATCAAGAACGCCGGCATCAGCAACACGGTGTGGCTGACCGCCGACGTCCACTACACGGCCGCGCATTACTACAATCCCGAAAAGGCGCAGTTCCAGGATTTCAATCCGTTCTGGGAATTCGTCTCCGGCCCGATCCATGCCGGCACGTTCGGTCCCAACGATTTCGACATGACCTTCGGCCCGGAGCTGAAGTTCATCAAGGCGCCGACCGCCGAGCAGGGCCAGAACCTGCCGCCGTCGGCCGGCCTGCAGTTCTTCGGCCTGGTCGACATTTCAGGCGCTACCGAACAGCTGACGGTGCGGCTGATGGATCGCGACGACAACGAGCTCTACAAGGTGACGCTCGACCCGGTGCGCTCGGCTTAGGAGACTGTTGGAAATCCGGCGGCCATCTCCTGGCGGTTTCTGACTCGCCGGAGCGAATTTCGAAACAGTCTCTAGGAGGACGACCGCCGCGACCGGTGGTCGTCAGTCCGGATAGCAAGTCGCGGGAATCTTCGGCCACACGGCGCTGTCGCAGCCGGCGTCCTGCTGCCGCTGCTTGAAGGCGGCGCTGACGGGGCCGGTCACGACGGGGTCGACGCCATCGGGGGCGTCGGCGAACATCTGCTCCGCCGTCTGCGTGTCGGGGGGCAGAGCGGGATTTCCCTTGAGTGTCGCGGCCGACTGCGCGGCGCCCACCGCCAGCAGCACGGTAAGTGCTGCCCAGGCCAGGATCGGACGCAATCTGATGAAAGAATCGGTCATGGGAGTCGAACTGCCCGGACCCCGAAAGGTTCCGCCCTGGTGAATTGATACATTTGACGCAAAGACGCTTAAGAATTGGTAACCACATATTTGGGTACGAGCCTCCCCTTTCGCAATTGCGAAAAACCCTGTATGAGCCGCGCAACCGAAAAAGGCGGCGCCTCTGGGCCTGCTGCCTGCAACGCTCCCGAGACCAGACACATGAACCTCCGCAATATCGCGATCATCGCGCACGTCGACCATGGAAAAACCACCCTCGTCGACCAGCTCCTGAAACAGTCCGGCGCCTTCCGCGACAACCAGCGCGTCGCCGAGCGCGCCATGGATTCCAACGACCTCGAAAAGGAACGCGGCATCACCATCCTGGCCAAGGCGACCTCGGTCGACTGGCACGGCACCCGCATCAACATCGTCGACACGCCCGGCCACGCCGATTTCGGCGGCGAGGTCGAGCGCATCCTGTCGATGGTGGATTCGGCGATCGTGCTGGTCGATGCCGCCGAAGGGCCGATGCCGCAGACCAAGTTCGTCGTCGGCAAGGCGCTCAAGGTCGGCCTGAAGCCGATCGTCGTCATCAACAAGATCGACCGCCCGGACGCGCGCCATGTCGAGGTGGTCAACGAGGTGTTCGATCTCTTCGCCGCGCTCGACGCCACCGACGAGCAGCTCGACTTCCCGATCCTCTACGGCTCGGGCCGCGACGGCTGGGTTTCGGAAAATCCAGAAGGCCCGAAGGACCAGCAGCTGGCGCCGCTGTTCGACCTCGTCGTCAAGCATGTGCCGGCGCCGACCGTGCATCCCGGCCCGTTCCGCATGATCGGCACCATCCTGGAAGCCAATCCCTTCCTCGGCCGCATCATCACCGGCCGCATCGAGTCGGGCTCGCTGAAGGCCAACCAGGCGGTCAAGGTGCTGCACCATGACGGCACCCAGATCGAGACCGGCCGCGTCTCCAAAATCCTCGCTTTCCGCGGCCTCGAGCGCCAGCCGATCGACGAAGCCCAGGCGGGCGACATCGTCGCCATCGCCGGCCTGTCGAAGGGCACCGTCGCCGACACGTTCTGCGACCCGACGGTGACCGAGCCGCTGCACGCGCAGCCGATCGATCCGCCGACGGTGACGATGTCCTTCCTCGTCAACGACAGCCCGCTCGCCGGCACGGAAGGCGACAAGGTGACCAGCCGCGTCATCCGCGACCGCCTGCTGCGCGAGGCCGAAGGCAATGTCGCGCTGAAGATCGAGGAATCGCCGGAAAAGGATTCCTTCTTCGTCTCCGGCCGTGGCGAATTGCAGCTCGCGGTGCTGATCGAGACGATGCGCCGCGAAGGCTTCGAGATCGCCGTGTCGCGTCCGCGCGTCGTCATGCAGAAGGGCGAGAACGGCGAATTGCTGGAGCCGGTCGAGGAAGTCGTCATCGACGTCGACGAGGAGCATGCCGGCGTCGTCGTGCAGAAGATGTCGGAGCGCAAGGCCGAGATGGTCGAATTGCGACCCTCCGGCGGCAACCGCCAGCGCCTGGTCTTCCACGCGCCGACGCGCGGCCTGATCGGCTACCAGTCGGAACTGTTGACCGACACGCGCGGCACCGCGGTGATGAACCGGCTGTTCCATGCCTACGAGCCCTACAAGGGCGAATTGCCCGGCCGCACCAACGGCGTGCTGATCTCCAACGAGCAGGGCGAGTCGGTCGCCTATGCGATGTGGAACCTGGAGGATCGCGGCCCGATGGTCATCGATCCGGGCGTCAAGGTCTACCAGGGCATGATCATCGGCATCCACTCCAGAGACAACGACCTCGAGGTCAATGTGCTGAAGGGCAAGAAGCTCACCAACATCCGCGCCGCCGGCAAGGACGAGGCGGTGAAGCTGACGCCGCCGATCCGCATGACGCTGGAGCGCGCGCTGGCCTGGATCCAGGACGACGAGCTGGTCGAGGTGACGCCGAAGACGATCCGGCTGCGCAAGCTTTATCTCGACCCGAACGAGCGCAAGCGCTTCGAGAAGTCGGCCAAGGCGGTCGGCGCGGCGTAAGGTTTTCGCCCGGAGCAGTCATCGAGGGAGGGAGCACTGCTCCCTCCCTTCCTCATTTCACGCGCCGGCAGCGGTGACAATGGCGTCGCAATCCGGTTCGTCGCTCAGATCGATGCGGATCGCCATGCCGTCGCGCGGCGGCCTGCGCAGCGCCTTGGCGCCATCAAGCTCGACGCAAAGCTGCCGCCGCTCCTCCCAGGCCTGAAGCCGCGAGCGCGAGACGCCGAGTTCGCCGGCCATCAACCGGTCGAGCCGCAAGGGCACAGGCATTTCCAGAGTGAGCCGCAGCTCCAGCACGGTCGTATGTTCCGGCCGGCGTTCCAGCACATGCCTTTCGACGGCGACATCTGGGAACTCCTCGATGCGTCCGGCGTGGCTCCTCAGTACGGCGGCATCGAAGGCATGACGCCGGGCCAGATCCGGATCGTTGCTTTCGAGCGCCGCGAGCAGCGCCGGCTCGATGTCGCGGCGGTTGCGGCGCTCGAAGATGGCGAAATTCCAGGAATTGTCGCAGTCGACGCAGCGGTAGATCAGCCAGGCGTCGATGCGCTTGCCGTTGGCGTTGACGCGGAATTTGTCGCTCGATCGATATGGCCTGAGGCCGCCGCAGCGATTGCAGGTGATGAGAGGTCGAGGCGCGATCTCGGGCGCGATCGCCCAGCGGATACGCAAGAGTCCAGACATGCCGAAAGCCCTTCCCGTCGGGAAGTTCGCCAGGTCGGCGATGTCGAGTTGCCCGGGCGGGCACGGCGTGGCTGGAGAGCTGCGGCTTTAAGGAAATCAGGCGTCGCGCGGCGCGCGACAGGTTCAGCAATGCCAAACCGGTCTCGAACCGCCGCCTGAGGAACACATGAAATGATCGGGACGCCGCAACCGCAGCGCCCTGTGTTTTCAGGAGAGTTGACGAGACCGGCGGTTACTGAGGCAAAGTGAAGCTCGAAACGATTGTCGGGGCGGCTCTTCTAGCCGTGGCCGACGGGAACGGCAAGACGGCAATTGTCGAGATCGGCGCCGCCGCGACCGAAGCGATTGCCTGTTCTTTGCCAAAGCTGCCGTTGCTGGCTAGATTGGCAGCCAAACCTCAGATCGGAGATTTTGGCAATGCATCTCACCTCGCTGCTGATCTTCGCCGCCGCGCTTTTCGTCGCCGCCGGCTCGCCCGGCCCGTCGATCGCCGCCCTTGTCGCGAGGGTGATCTCGAAGGGTTTTCGCGACGTGTTCCCGTTCCTGCTCGCCATGTGGATCGGCGAGGGCATCTGGCTGTCGCTGGCGGTGTTCGGGCTGGCCGTGGTGGCGCAGACCTTTCATCTCGCCTTCGTCGCAGTGAAATGGGCGGGCGTCGCCTATCTCGCCTATCTGGCGTGGAAGATGTGGACCGCGCCCGTCGAGGCGAAGGAAGGCGAGATGCCGCGCGAGGATTCGCCGGCAAAACTGTTCTTCGCCGGCATGGCGGTGACACTGGGCAACCCCAAGATCATGATGTTCTATCTGGCACTGCTGCCGACCATCATCGATCTTGCCTCGGTCAGCGTCGTCGGCTGGATGGAGCTGACGGCGACCATGGCGGTGGTCCTGGTCGCCATCGATTTTGCCTGGGTGCTCGCCGCCGCGCAGGCCCGCAAGCTGCTCAAAAGCAGGCGGGCGATGAAGATCGCCAACCGCGTCAGCGCCGCCACCATGGCAGGCGCCGCCGCCGCGATCGCGGCCCGTTCCTGAACGGCTACATCATCTCGATGATCGGCGCGATCTCGACGGTGAAGGCCGGGTCCATCAGGATCGGGCAAGCCTTGGCCTTGGCGACGGCGTCGTCGATATCCCTGGCTTCGACGATGGTGTAGCCGGCGGTCGGATTGCTGCCGCCATTGTTCTCGACCTTGCCGCTCGCCAGCACCGTCTTCGACATGCCGACCGGATTGCCGCCGTCGACCACGGCCGGGCCGAGCTTGTCGTACCAGCCGGTCCACGCATCCATGGCCGCCTTCCGCTCAACCTCGTCGGTCGGCATCTTGCCGGAGCCATGATAGACATAGAGAAACTTCGCCATGTTCTCCTCCCTTGATCGGCGGCATCGAACCGGCATGCGGCCATGCCGCTTGGCGATATGCGGCTCAGCCGCAATCGTGTTGATATGCGGCGATGCCGCAATCCTTGATATGCGGCGATGCCGCAATCGTTGATCATCGGACCAAAACGGCGGAGAAGCAATGAGAATGCGCGATATCTAAAATAGTGCCGCCGCCTAGCGTGCCATTGCGTGGTATTCGTCGTTCGGGCGCATGTCTATCGCGGCCGCCACCCGGTTCGACATGTTGAAGAAGGCGGCGGTCGAGGCGATGTCCCAGATGTCGCGGTCGGAAAAGCCTGCCGTGCGCAAGGCGGCGCGGTCGCCCTCGATGATCTTCGCCGGCTCCTCCGTCAGCTTGACGGCGAATTCGAGCATCGCGGTCTGCCTGGGTGAAAGGTCGGCGGCGCGGAAATTCATCGCCATCATCTCGCCGAGGGAAGGGTCGCCGGAAAGCTGGCGCACCGCGGCGCCATGCGCGGCCAGGCAATAGTAGCAATGGTTGATCGAGGAGACGACGACGGCAATCATCTCGCGCTCCAGTTTCGACAGGCCGGACTCGCCCAGCATCAGGTCGTTGTACATGTCGGTGAAGGCGCGCAGCTTCTTCTCGTCGAAGGCGTAGGCCTTGAGCACGTTGGGGACGAGGCCGAGCTTTTCCTCGCATTTGGCGAAATAGGCTTTCGTCGCCTCGCTGAGTTCGGCCTGGGCGAGGTCGAGCGCGGTGATCTTGCCGGTCGTTTTGGCGGTCTTGCTTGCACTCATTGGGCTTCGTCCTTCTCATTCGCTGCCGACTTGCGATCAAAATTCCGAAGAATCTTTGCAAGCCGTCAAACCTTTGTCGCCAAACGGCGGTCATCTGCTACCATAATCGCAAAAGCATGTGACGGGAGGGACTTCACATCATGGCCAGCCTCAAAACCGCAAGCCAGCCGAAGAAGACGGTTCCAGCAAAGGGAGGCGCGGCGAAGGGAGGCGAAAGACCGGGTCGGCTTGCCGACTATCTTCTTGCCCGCGCGCCGGCCGAGGACGTCGCCGCCTACGAGGTTGCCGATCTCGAGCGTGCCGCCGATCTTGCCGGGCGAGCCGTCGCCAGGCACAAGAAGGGCGACTGCATCGTCGCGATCGACGTCGATTCCGGCGTGGCGCGCCAGGGCCGGCCGGTGACGGTGGTCACCGTCGTCAACGACAACATGCCGTTCCTGTTCGATTCCATCCTGGGCGAGATCACCGAGAGCGCCGGCGAGCCGCTGCTGGTCACACATCCGGTCGTCACCGTCAGGCATGGCAAGGCTGGCGTCGAGGAAATCCTCGGCGATGGCGGTTTCGCCAAGGGCGACGGCAGCCACGACCGGCTGAGCGTCGTGCATGTCCATATCGGCCGGCTGTCCGCCGACCAGGCCGAAGCGCTGGCCGGGCGCTTGAGGAAGCTGCTGGTCCAGGTGCGCGCCGCCGTCACCGACTGGAAGCCGATGCTCGCCCGCCTCGACCAGGCGATCTCGGAATTCCGCTACGCGCCGGTGCCGCTCGACAAGGCGCACGTCACCGAGGCGATCGCCTTCCTCGAATGGCTGCGCGACGACAATTTCACCTTCCTCGGCATGCGCGAGTTCAAATACTCCGGCGGCGAAAAGAGCGGCACGCTGGAGCGCGCCGACAAGCCCGGCCTCGGCATCCTGTCCGATCCCGACGTGCTGGTGCTGAGGCGCGGCACGGAAGCGGTGACGACGACGCCCGAGATCCGCGCCTTCCTGCACGGTCCGGAGCCGCTGATCGTCACCAAGGCAAACGCCAAATCGTCGGTGCACCGCCGCATCTATCTCGATTACATCGGCGTCAAGACCTACACCGCCAAGGGCACGCTGCTCGGCGAATTGCGCATCGTCGGCCTGTTTACCTCGACCGCCTACACGCGCTCGGTGATGAAGATCCCCTATCTGCGCTCCAAGGCCGAAACCGTCATCACCAAGTCCGGCTTCAACCCAAGCGACCATTCCGGCAAGGCGCTGATCAACGTGCTGGAAAGCTATCCGCGCGATGAGCTGTTCCAGGTGCCGGTGCCGATCCTGCGCAAGCATGCCGAGGCCATTCTCGGCCTGATCGAGCGGCCGCGCGTCAGGGCGCTGGTGCGCGCCGACCAGTTCGACCGCTTCGTCTCGATCCTGGTCTTCGTGCCGCGCGACCGCTACGACAGCGTCGCGCGCGAGAAGATCGGCACCTATCTCAAGACCGTGTTCGAAGGGCGGCTGTCGGCCTACTACCCCGCCTTCCCGGAAGGCGGGCTGGCGCGCGTCCATTTCATCATCGGCCGCTCCGGCGGCAAGACGCCGAAGGTCGAACAGGCGGCGATCGAGGCGGCGATCCGCGACATCGTGCGGACCTGGGACGATGCGCTGCGCGAGACCGCGGCCGAAACCGGCACGGACAGAGCGCTGACCGCAATCGCCGCGCGCTTTTCGGAAAGCTATCGCGATTCCTTCTCGCCGGCGGTGGCGCTGGCCGATGCCGGGCGGATCGCCAGGATCGACGCCGCCAATCCGATCGCCATCGACTACTATCGCCATGCCGACCAGAAGCCGCACCAGGCGGCCCTGAAGATCTATCACCATGGCAGCCCGGTGGCGCTGTCGCGGCGCGTGCCGGTGCTGGAGAACATCGGCTTTCGCGTCATCAGCGAGCGGACCTTCGAGGTCGGCGACGATCCGTCGGGCATGGTCTTCATTCACGACATGGAGCTGGAGAACAGCTACGGCAAGCCGATCGACCTCACGGACGGCGGGGCGCTGTTCGAGGACGCGTTTCTGTCGGTGTGGCGCGGCGATGTCGACAATGACGGTTACAACGGTCTCGCCCAGACCGCCGGCCTGTGGTCCGGCGAGGTCACCATCCTGCGCGCCTATGGCCGCTATCTGCAGCAAGCCGGCATTCCGCAAAGCCAGGACTTCATCGCCGCCGCGCTCAACCGCTATCCCGACATCGCGCGCGGCCTGCATGCGCTGTTCGTCGCCCGCCTCGGGCCGACGGCCGAAACCGAAGGCGCGGTGGCGGCCAAGCACCTCAAGGCAAAGATCAAGGACGCGCTGGAGGAGGTGCCGAACATCGATGACGACACCATCATCCGCCGCTACCTCAATTTGATCGAAGCCTCGCTGCGCACCAATCATTTCGTTGCCGGAACGAAAGAGCGGGGCCAGTCGCTGGCGATCAAGCTCGATTCGCAGGCGGTCGACGGGCTGCCGGCGCCGCGGCCGTGGCGGGAGATCTTCGTCTATGGTTCCGAGGTCGAGGGCGTGCATCTGCGCTTCGGCCCGGTGGCGCGCGGCGGCCTGCGCTGGTCGGACCGCGCCCAGGACTACCGCACCGAGGTGCTCGGCCTGGTCAAGGCGCAGCAGGTGAAGAACGCCGTCATCGTGCCGGTCGGCGCCAAGGGCGGCTTCTATCCCAAGCGCCTGCCGGTCGGAGGCAGCCGCGACGCGATCTTCGAGGCCGGCACCTCGGCGTACAAGAACTATGTCTCCAGCCTGCTGTCGATCACCGACAATATCGGCATCGACGGCGTCATCCCGCCGGCCGGCGTGGTGCGGCGCGATCCTGACGATCCCTATTTCGTCGTCGCCGCCGACAAGGGCACGGCGACCTTCTCCGACACCGCCAACGCGATTTCCGAGAAGCACGGCTTCTGGCTGGACGATGCCTTCGCCAGCGGCGGCTCGGCCGGCTACGACCACAAGAAGATGGGCATCACCGCCAAGGGCGCCTGGGAAGCGGTCAAGCGGCATTTCCGCGAGATGAACCGCGACATCCAGACCTCGCCCTTCACCGTCGTCGGCGTCGGCGACATGTCGGGCGACGTGTTCGGCAACGGCATGCTGTTGTCGCCGCAGACGCGGCTGATCGCGGCCTTCGACCATCGCGACATCTTCATCGATCCGGATCCGGACGTGGCGGCGTCGATGGCCGAGCGGGAACGCATGTTCGCGCTGCCGCGCTCCTCATGGCAGGACTACGACAAGTCGAAACTGTCGGAAGGCGGCGTCATCGTCTCGCGCAACCAGAAGTCGATCACGCTGCCGCCCGCCGCCGCGGCCGCGATCGGGCTCGGCAAGACCACCGCGACGCCGGTCGAGATCATGAACGCCATCCTCAAGGCGGCTGTCGACCTTCTGTGGTTCGGGGGCATCGGCACCTATCTGAGGGCATCGAACGAGACCAATGCCGACGTCGGCGACCGCGCCAACGACGCCATCCGCGTCACCGCGCTCGACGTGCGCGCCAAAGTCATCGGCGAGGGCGCCAATCTCGGCGTCACGCAGCGGGCGCGCATCGAATTCGGCATGAATGGCGGGCGCTGCAATTCCGACGCCATCGACAACTCGGCCGGCGTCAACTGCTCCGACGTCGAGGTCAACATCAAGATCGCGCTGGCGTCGGCCATGCGCAAGGGCGCGCTGGCCCGGCCGGCGCGCAACAAACTGCTCTCGGAGATGACCGGCGAAGTGGGCGGGCTGGTGCTGTCAAACAATTACCAGCAGACGCTGGCGCTCTCGATCGCGCGCAAGCGCGGGCTGGCCGACATCGCGCATCAGAGCCGCTTCATGACGGCGCTGGAGGCGCGCGGCCTGCTCAACCGCGCCGTCGAGACGCTGCCGTCACCGGCGGCGCTTGCCGAGCGCGAGGCGCGCGGCGAGCCGCTGACCAGGGCCGAGCTCGGCGTGCTGCTCGCCTATGCCAAGATCGTGCTGTTCTCCGACATCGTCGCCAGCGACGTGCCCGACGATCCGCATTTCGAGCGCGATCTGCTTGGCTATTTCCCGGAGCGGATGGCGAAGAAATACGCTGCCGAGATCGACGGCCACCGGCTGCGCCGCGAGATCATCGCCCGCGTGGTCGCCAACGACCTCGTCAATCGCGGCGGTCCGTCCTTCGTCAACCGGCTGCAGGAGGCCACCGGGCGCACCGCCGCCGATGTGGTGCGCACCTTCGCCGTGGTGCGCGACGGCTTCGCGCTGCCGGCGCTCTACAAGGAAATCGACGCGCTCGACAGCCAGATCGACGGCCAGGTGCAGCTCGATCTCTACCAGGCGGTTAGCCGGCTTATCTTCATGACCAGCGGCTGGTATCTGAAGAACGATTCCGGCACGGCGCCGCTCGGCCAGCGCATCGCCGAACTGCAGGAGGCGCGCAAGGCGCTGGAGCCGAAGCTCGCCTCGCTGCTGCCGGCCTACTCGCGCGAGCGGATCGAGGAGCGGCGGCACAGCCTGTTCAAGGGCGGGGCGCCGGAACGGCTGGCCGGGCAGCTGGCGTTGGCCGATCTGGCCGAGCTGATCCCCGACATCGCGCTGACAGCGCGCACCGCCAATGCCGATATCGTCGCCGCCGCAAGGGCCTTCTTCGCCGTCAGCGACGCCTTCCGCATCCCGCGCGTCGAGGAGGCGGCGCGGGCGATCTCGCCGCCGGATTACTATGACCAGCTGGCGCTTTCGCGCGCCACCGACACGATCGGCGCGGCACGGCGCGGCATCGCGGTGGCGGCGCTGACCGCCCACGCCAAGGCGGCGGATCCGGTGGCGGCCTGGCTGGAAGCCGGTGGTGAACGGGTCGCGCGCATCCGCGAGCGGCTGCAAGCGCTGACAGAGGGCGGCGACATCACCGTGTCACGGCTTTCCGTGGCATCCGGGCTGATGAGCGACCTGACGGGGATGTAGGCTGAGCGAGATCGAGGATCCGGTTCGGCCCGAGGAGGGTCCCGCCCCTGTTGTGAGCGAAGACATCTATGACGCGCAATTCGTCAAAGGTGTCTTCGACCGCTGCTCCGGTCAATACATTGCCTTCAGCTGGGTGTGCTCGTTCGGCTTCACCGAGCGTTGGCGCCGGCAATGCGTCGAACTGATGCCTGCGCCAGAAACACGGCAACCGAAGGGCTACGACCTGATGGCCGGCACCGGCGAGGTATGGCCGCATCTGCTCAAGCGCTTTCCGGATATCGCCGAGATCACGGCCGTCGATATCTCGTCCGGCATGCATCTGCGCGCCATGGAGCGTTTGCATACACACAGGGCCCACAAGATCGCCTTCATCGAAGACGATGTGCTGGCCAGCGATTTGCCCGACGCAGACGCCGATTTCATCGTCTCCACCTTCGGATTGAAGACCTTCAACAGCGAGCAGCATGCGAAGCTGGCCAGGCTGGTCGCGCGCTGCCTCAGGCCCGGCGGCGTCTTTTGCATGATCGAAGCATCCGATCCAAAAGGCTGGTGGTTGAGGCCGCTCTATCTGTTCCACCTGAAGGTCGTGTTGCCGCTTGTCGAAAGGACCTTGCTCAACGGCGCGCAGGATTTCTCGATGATCGGCACCTACTCGACCAATTTCGGCGACGCTTCCGCCGTGGCGGAAATGTTGAGGGCCGAGGGGCTCGAGGTCGAGTTCAAGCGCTTCTTCTTCGGCTGCGCGACAGCCGTCGCGGGCAGGAAGCCGGCCGCATTTGCACCGTCATGAAAAACATGCAGACATGGCGCCCGACGCGGGGCGGGCCGAGGGAATCAGCATGGCGGCAATAGAGACAGTGCAGCGGGCGTCGGGGCGCGGCATCTGGGGCTGGATGTTCTTCGACTGGGCAGCGCAGCCGTTCTTCACCGTCGTCACCACCTTCATCTTCGGGCCTTACTTCGCCTCGCGCATGGTCAGCGATCCGGTGATGGGCCAGGCCGCCTGGGCCTGGGGCATCGCCGCCGCGGGACTGGTCATCGCCGTGCTGTCGCCGATACTGGGCTCGATCGCCGACCAGACCGGGCCGCGCAAGCCGTGGATCGCTAGCTTCGCCGCAATCAAGATCACCAGCCTGACGCTGCTGTGGCTCGCCGCCCCCGGCTCGAACGTCTTCCTGATCGTGGCCCTGTTCTCGCTGGCCTCGGTGGCGGCAGAGTTCTCAACTGTTTTCAATGATTCGATGATGCCGCGCCTGGTGCCGAAGAGCGAGATCGGCCGCGTCTCCAATATCGCCTGGGGGCTGGGCTATCTCGGCGGCATGATCGCGTTGATCTTCGTCATCCTGTTCATGGCCGGCAATCCCGAAACCGGCAAGACGATCATCGGCCTCGACCCGATCCTCGGGCTTGACCCGAAGCTTGGCGAGGATGCCCGCGCCACGGGGCCGATGTCGGCCGGCTGGTATTTCCTGTTCATCCTGCCGATGTTCTTCTTCACCCCCGATGCCGCCAAAGGCATCCCGATCGGACCGGCCGTGCGCCAGGGTCTGTCCGAGCTGAAGTCGACCCTGGCCGAGGCGCGCAAGCGCGTCGGCATCTTCCGCTTCCTCGTCGCCCGCATGATCTATCAGGACGGCGTCAATGCGCTGCTGACGCAGGGCGGCGTGTTCGCGGCGGCGATGTTCGGCTGGTCGATCACCGAGATCGGCATCTTCGGCATCATCCTCAATGTCGTCGCCATCTTCGGCTGCTGGATCGCCGCCCGCCTCGACACCGCGCTCGGTTCCAAGGCGGTGGTGATGATCGCGCTGGTGATGCTGACAGTGGCCACCGCCGGCATCGTCTCGACAGGCCCGGGTTTCACGCTGCTCGGCCTGATCCAGCTTTCCACCATCGATTCCGGCGGCCTGTTCGGCACCGCGGCCGAGAAGGCCTACATCCTCTACGGGTTGTTGATCGGGCTTGCCTTCGGACCGGTGCAGGCCTCGTCGCGCTCCTACATGGCGCGCAGCGTCACCGCCGCCGAATCCGGCCGCTATTTCGGCATCTATGCCCTGTCCGGGCGGGCGACCAGCTTCCTGGCGCCGTTCCTGCTGGCGACGATCAGCTGGGCCACCGACTCGGCCCGGCTCGGCATGGCGGTCATCATCCTGTTCCTCGGCATCGGCATAGCGATCCTGATCAGGACGCCATATCCGGCGGACCAGCCGGTGGAATGAGAGACATTCGATAATTCTACTCCGCTGGCCGCCTGACGCGGTTTTCTGCGCTTCCGGTGCTCACGGACTTGAATGTCCGCTCCGCTCCGGTTCTCGAAAACCACGCCATCCGACTCAGCGGAGCGAATTCTCAAACGTCTCTCAGCCGGGAGCTAGTGTCGGAAATGCCTGACGCCGGTGAACACCATGGCGATGCCGTGCGCGTCGGCGGCGGCGATCACGTCGTCGTCGCGCATCGAGCCGCCCGGTTGGATGACGGCGGTGGCGCCGGCTTCGATCGCCGACAACAAGCCGTCGGCGAAAGGGAAGAACGCGTCTGAAGCGACCACGGAACCCTTGGTCAACGGCTCCGCGAGCCCCGCGGCTTCCGCCGCGTCG
Source organism: Mesorhizobium sp. M4B.F.Ca.ET.143.01.1.1 (assembly GCF_004792275.1). Taxonomy (NCBI): domain Bacteria; kingdom Pseudomonadati; phylum Pseudomonadota; class Alphaproteobacteria; order Hyphomicrobiales; family Phyllobacteriaceae; genus Mesorhizobium; species Mesorhizobium sp. M4B.F.Ca.ET.143.01.1.1. Next base: position 150,388 of record NZ_SRSR01000006.1, on the reverse strand, counting down.
AGCGCCTTGCGGGCGGCGATGCGCGAGGAATCGACGCGGCTCATCTGGCCGGCGCCGATGCCGACCGTGGCGCCGTCCCTGACATAGACGATGGCGTTCGACTTTACATGCTTGGCGACGCGGAAGGCGAACTTCAGGTCGGCCATCTCGGCCGGCGTCGGCGCCCGCCTGGTCACCACCTTCAGTTCGAGATCGTCGACCACCGCATTGTCGCGGCCCTGGACGAGCAGTCCGCCGGCGACCGATTTCGCTAAAGTGCCCGCGGCGCGGGGATCGGGCAAGCCGCCGGTGACCAGAAGGCGCAGGTTCTTCTTGGCGGCGACGATCGCGGTCGCCTGCTCGGAAGCGTCGGGCGCGATGATGACCTCGGTGAAGGTCTTGACGATCTCCTCGGCCGCTTCGGCGTCGAGGGTGCGGTTCACGGCGACGATGCCGCCGAAAGCCGAGACCGGATCGCAGGCGAGCGCCTTGGCGTAGGCCGCCTTCAGCGAGGTCCCTTCGGCGACGCCGCAGGGATTGGCGTGCTTGATGATGGCGACGGCCGCGGCGCGGGCCGGATCGAACTCGCCGACCAGCTCGAAGGCGGCGTCGGTGTCGTTGATGTTGTTGTAGGAGAGCTGCTTGCCCTGCAGCTGGCGCGCGGTGGCGACACCCGGCCGCTTGTCGCCGTTGGGGTAGAAGCCGGCGCTCTGGTGCGGGTTCTCGCCGTAGCGCATCACCTGATCGAGATGGCCGCCGAAGGCGCGCCAGGTCGGATGCTCGATCTCCAGCGCTTCGGCGAACCAGCCGGAGATCGCCGCGTCGTAGCTGGCGGTGCGGGCGAAGGCCTTGGCCGCCAGCTTCTTGCGGAAATCCAGCGACAGCGAGCCGATGTTCATCTCCAGCGCGTTGAGCACCGCCGCATAGTCCTCGGGATCGGTGACGATGGCGACATAGGCGTGGTTCTTGGCCGAGGCGCGGATCATCGCCGGTCCGCCGATGTCGATGTTCTCGACGATCGAGGCGTAGCCGGCGCCGGAGCGGCGCACCTCCTCGAACGGATAGAGGTTGCAGACGACGAGGTCGATCGGCTCGATGTGATGGTCGTGCATCGCCTTGGCATGCTCGGGATCGTCGCGCACGCCGAGCAGCGCGCCATGCACCGAGGGGTGCAGCGTCTTGACGCGGCCGTCCATGATCTCGGGAAAGCCCGTCAGTTCGGAGACGTCGCGCACCGCCATGCCGGCATCGGCGATCGCTTTCGCGGTGCCGCCGGTCGAGACCAGCTCGACGCCGGCGGCGGCGAGCGCCCTGGCGAAGTCGATCAGGCCGGTCTTGTCGAAGACGGACAGCAGCGCGCGGCGCACGGGAACCAGGTCGGGCGCGGGAATGTTCTTGGCGGCGACGGCCATGGGCTGGCGGCCTTTCAAGGCTGGATTGGAAGCAGCCCGCGCCGTAGCATATGAGGTCAGGAAATCAAGCGCCGTGCGGTTGGCATCGCACGCCGTTGCGCGCCGTCAGCTGTTTTCCGGGTAGCCGGCGATGGTCGTACGCGTCAGCTGCCAGTGGACCTCCGATAGCTCAGAGGCCTTGAAGGCAACCACGATCTGGCGGCTGCGGCGCGGGCCGCCGAGCCCGGCGAAATAGATCGATTCCTCCACCTCGGGCACCACCTCGGTGCAGGTGAACACCCAGGTGTCGCCCTGGTCGGCGGCGAGCACCAGCCGGTCATGCTCGTCCTGCAGCAGGTTGATGTCGGGGTGGACGTGGAAGCGGACGGCGACGAAGTCGCGGCCATTGTTGCGGATCGCCGCTCCCCCGGGGCGCAGGAAGCGGTCCCGGCCCGCCAGCACATTGCCATTGGTCGACAGCTTCAGTTCGCGCTCGTGCAGAAAGCCGAAGCGCTGGGCATAGCCATCGTGACGGGCAAGGAAACCCTGGCTGCCCTTCTGATCGGTGCGCTTGCAGGGCACATGCTGCGGGCCGCCGATCAAGGGCGAGCCGAGCAGGTCGTTGACGCGCAGCGAGTGGCTGAAGCGCGCCGAGGACGTGTCGTTGATTGTGGCGGTCGAATGAGCGGCGGTGGCGCGGGCCAGCGGCCGGAACTCGGCGGCGCCATAGGTGTCGATGCCGGCATTGACGATGTAGTGCTGGCGGCCGGAGGACATCTCGAAGGCGAGGCAGCCGGCATGCGCGGCGTTGGAGACGTCGACCGGCGGCGGCAGGCCGGTATCGGCTATGACGGTGACGCCGCCCATCGACAGCCGTTCATAGCCGGAATGCGGCGCGTGCAGCAGCGGTGCGCCGACGGTGTCGTCGTGGCGCAGGATGGTGGCGATGCGGTCATGAATGGTCGCGCCCATGCCGTTGAAGCGGGCGAGGCTGCCGTCCTGATGGCGAAAGAAGCGCAATGCCGGCAGCATGCGGTCGATGGCGCCCATCAAGGCCGGCGGCGGCGTCTCGGCCTGGTTGGCATAGGTCTGGCGCAGCGGCAAAAGGTCGGCAAGAAGCTCGAGGACCGTCATCGGGTTGCGCGAGATATGGCCGCCGTCGGGAAGGATCTGGCGGTCGAGCTCCTCGGCGAGGTTGCGGGTGGCGCCGCGCAACGCCGATGCCGGCGCCGGCAGCGACAGAGCGGCGAAGGCGAGCGCGATACGGGCGCGCAGCCTGTCCTTGCCCTCGGGCATCGCCCGCGCCATCGAGCGGAGATAACGGATCTGCACGGCCAGCGATTTGAGGAAGGCGCGGTAAAAGGGGAATTCGGCGCCCTGCAGCACGACGGAGGAATGCTGCAGCCAGGCAATCACCCGCTTTGCGGTGGTGCCGGGCTCCCAGGCGATGCCGGAAATCTGGTTGCCGTGGATGGCGATCCAGTCGGAGACAAGGGCGCGGGCATTGGCGGCGGCGAGCTCGGTGCCGGCCGCGCGCATATGGCGCAGCCAGCGAAAGCCGTGCAACGTCTTTTGCCAGCCGCGATTGGGCACCTCGATCTGGAAGGGGGACTTGCCGCCGGTCTCGACCAGATGCCCGGACAGCGGATAGCGGCCATAGTAGATCTCAAGCGCGATCTGCGGATCGGCGAGTCTCAGGTCCGGCGGCGCGATCAGGACGCGTTCGGGCGTGCGGCCGGAATAGCGCCAGCGGTAGACCGGACCGGCGCGCAAACGCCGGCGCGTCTTGCGCCAGAACTCCTTCGCGACGAGCGTCCATAGACGCGTCGTGTTTCCGGCAACAAGTGCCAAAGCCCCTCCTGATGTCCCTGCCCAAGCACAAGCTTATATGATTCAAGAACTTATGCGAAGGCGCATTTCGCGGAAGTGAGGCCGTTCACGCAATCGGGACACGGCCCTCCCTGAAAAAGTCGGTTCATCTCGTCGATTGACGCGTCGGTTCTCGGCGCTCAATTCCGCCTGTGGCGGCCGCGGAACTCGCTTGGGGAGCAATTTTCGCGATCCCGAAACAGCCGGGAAAAATAAAACGCGTCGTGGAAACCAACCGCGGCTGCGATTGATTCGATGGGTGAATCCGAGGCGGCCAGCATTTGCTTGGCAAGATCGAGCCGGATGCGCAGTTGAAATGCCTTGGGCGACATGCCGGTGAGCCGCGCGGCCTTGCGGCGCAGCGTCGCCGGCGAGACGCCGAATTCCGCGGCGAAGGCGTCGAGGTCGATTTGCCCGACCGCGCGATTGCGCAATTCGTCGATCACATGCTGGAAGTCGGCCGCGCCCTGGCGATCTGGCTCCCGGCCGCTCCAGCCCGCCGCTTGCCGGGCGGCCCGCACGACGATCTGGTGCATGGTCGCGGCGGCTTCCGACCGGCTGAGCACGCTATCCTGCGACAGTTCGGCATGCAGCCTGTCAAACAGGCGCTGCATCTCGCCAAGATCCCGCAAGGGGACCACCGGCGCCGCCTCGATCATCAGCCGCTGCCGCGTGAAATCGCGGGTCAGGGCGCCTTCGAAGAGCGCCCAGCGCTCAAGCCATCCCGATCCGTCCGGCCCATAGGAATGCGTCCTGCCTGGGAACAGCCAGAACAGGGACGGCGCCTCGATCGCTTGCTTGCCGCCGGCCCTGGTTTCAAGCCAGCCGCGCCCTTCCTCCACCAGCACCAGGGCAAAATCGGGCAGGCTGCGCCTGGTGATTGCCTGCGTGACGCGATGGCGGCCGACCCCGGTCACCGACAGGCCGCCCGCGGCCACCGGCGGCGATCTGTACAGCGCAAAATGTCGATCGAGCATGAGCGAAAAGTCCAGCTCTGCTGTTCCGTCCATGGCCGCAATGCCATGTTCGAGGCACATACACGGGAGCTGATAACCGTCGAGGATGATTGAAATGTCAAGATCGGCCCGCATCGTCTTACCGGTTGCGCTCACGGCCAACGGCAAGGCGCTGTCGACGGCTCCGAACCGGTTGGGGCATCTGATGCCCACCGATGCTTGCGCCGGGATCGAGGCCATCCGCGAACTCTTCGGCAGGCAAGGTTATGTCTGGCTGAAGGGCTTGCTGCCGCGCGGCGATGTGATCGATTTCCGCGGCTGGGTGCTGTCGCATCTGGCCCAGAGCGGTCTGGTGATGCCCGGGCACGACCCTTCGCTCGGCATCGCGGCCGTCGGCGCGTTCGACCGCCAGCTCGCCGATCGCCGTCTGATGTCGCTGGTCCGCTCGACCGCCTATGAGGGGTTTTGCACGCAGCCGCTGATGGCGCGCCTCATGGATGCGTTCGTGGGTGGGGTGTCCTATCTCCACAAGCGCAAGATCATGCGCTTCACCCAGCCCGGCACGTCCGTCGCCACGCCGGCGCATTACGACCTCGTCTATCTGCGTGGCGGCAGCAGCCGCGTCGTCACCGCCTGGATCCCTATTGGCGACATCCCGGTCGACATGGGCGGACTCGTCTATCTCGAAGGCTCGCACGCGCCGCCATGGAGGCGCAGTTCATGAAGGACAATGCCGGGCTCAGCGCCGGGGAGCGCATCAGCGCCTACAATCGCAATATGGGCGAGGGCGGCTGGGTGTCGAAGGACCTGCCCGATATGGCGGAACGGTTCGATACGCGCTGGCTGATGGCGGACTACGAGGCGGGGGATGTCGTTCTCCACTCGCCCTACATGATCCATGCCTCGACGACCAACCAAAGCCTGACCGGGCGGATCCGGCTCTCCACCGATATCCGCTATCAGAACGTCGATGACGAGATCGATGCCCGGTGGGGGAAGCATTGGTCGCTCGACGACATGCTCTAAAGGCGCGCCGAATTCAGGTGAGGCCAGCCTGCAAATGGCGGCTTCCTGCGCTTCCGGTGCTCGCTTACTTCAAGCACGCTCCGCTCCGGTTCTCGCAAGCCACCATTTTCGTCCCGGCCTGAGCTGAATCTCAGCCCGCCTTTGGCGCTAGGCCACTCGCCGCATACGGGCGGCGAAGAAGCCGTCCAAACCGGACAGTCCGGGCGATTCGTGCGGCAGATCGGCTGGTGTGGTGCGCAGCGTGCCTTGCGGCGTCAGGAACGGATCGATGCCGGCGATCTCGCCGGGGTGGATGGGATCGTCGGCGACATCGGCGGTATCGGCGAGGAAAGCGCGGTAAAGCTCCTCGCCTTCGAGCGGGTCGAGCGAACAGTTGGAGAAGACGATGCGCCCGCCGGGCCTGACCAGGCCGACGGCGCGGTCGAGCAGCTTGCGCTGCAGCGCGGCGAGCTTTTCGACATCGGCCATGGTCTTGGTCCACGGCACGTCGGGATGCCGCCTGACCGTGCCGGTCGAGGAGCAGGGGGCGTCGAGAAGAACGGCGTCGAACGGCTCCGCCGGCCGGTAGTCGAGCAGGTCCGTCTGCACGAGCTCTGCGGCCAGGCCGAGGCGTTTGAGATTTTGCGCCAGCCGCGTCAGGCGGTTCTTCGAGGTGTCGACGGCGGTCACGCGCGCGCCGGCAAGGATGAGCTGCGCCGTCTTGCCGCCCGGGGCGGCGCAGAGGTCGGCGACGCGCAGGCCATTGATGTCACCGAACAGGCGGGCGGGAAGGCTGGCGGCGGCGTCCTGCACCCACCAGGCGCCTTCGGCGAAGCCGGCAAGTTCGGGGACGGAGGCACTGAGCCTTTCCACCCGAACCGTGCCGGTCGGCAGGACGATGCCGCCGAGCCGCTCGGCCCAGACCGCCGGATCGGACTTGACCGAGAAATCGACGGGAGCCTCGTGGCGATGCGCGGCAAGGATTGCTTTCGCTTTGTCCGCGCCGTAGGCCGCCCTCAGCCGGCCGGAAAACCAGGTCGGCGGCTCCTCGGTGGCGGCCAGCGCGGGAGCGAGTTCGGCCTCTTTGGCCCGCGCCAGCGTGCGCAGCACGCCGTTGACGAGGCCGGAAAAGCGTAGCGTGCGCGGATCGGACTTGGCGTGGGTGACGGCAAGGTCGACGGCGGCGCTGTCGGGAATGTCGAGGAACAGGATCTGCGCCGCCGCCACATGCAATATGTGCGACAGCGCGGTGGCGTTCTGCGGCAGCGGCTTTTCCAGCCGGCGGGAAAGCAGCCCGGCGATCGTCATGCGGTGGCGCAGCGCGGTGACCAGTATGGCGCGCACCAGCGCCCGGTCGCGCATGTCGAGCGCCCGATATTGCGGGTGGCCGTTTTCGTGGTCGGTCAGGCCGTCGAGCGGCGTGCGCGCGTCGATGACCGCGGCAAGCAAGCGCGCCGCAGCCTTGCGCGCGGCGAGGCCCGCGACTGCCTCGGTCCTGTCGTCACGATCGCCTGGGGTGCGCTGCCGGGGTTTGGCGCCGCTCACGACCACGGACCCTTGGGCCCGGTCGGGTTGCGGCCCCAAGGATTGGGCCTAGGCCTGGCGGGTTGCGCCGGCTGCTCTGGCCGCGCGGCCTGGTCCCATGGACCTGGCGTCCGCTCGTCGTCAGCCGGATCGGATGTCGGCGCCTGGCGTGGCGCCTGCGCTGCGCGGCCGCCCATCTCGCGCGCCATCTGCTGCAGGGCGGCGATGCGGTTGTCGGTGTTGGGATGGGTGGAGAAAAGACTGTCCATGCGCTCGCCGTGCAGGGGATTGATGATGAAGAGGTGCGCCGTTGCCGGATTGCGCTCGGCATCCGGGTTGCGGATGCGTTCGGCGCCGCGGGCGATCTTGTCAAGGGCAGATGCCAGCCAGAGCGGATTTCCGCAGATTTCGGCACCGCGCCGGTCGGCCTCGTATTCGCGGGTGCGGCTCACCGCCATCTGCACGATCATGGCGGCGAAGGGCGCAACCAGCATCGCCACCAGCACGCCGACGAAGCCGAACGGGTTGTTGTTGTCGCGGTTGCCGCCGAAGAAGAAAGCGAAGTTGCCGAGCATCGAGATGGCGCCGGCCAGCGTCGCGACGATGGTCATGGTCAGCGTGTCGCGGTGCTGGACATGGGCGAGCTCGTGCGCCATCACCGCCGCCACTTCCTCATGCGAGAGCTGTTCCAGCAGCCCGGTGGAGGCGGCCACGGCGGCATTCTCGGGATTGCGGCCGGTGGCGAAGGCGTTCGGCTGCGGATTGTCGATCAGATAGGTCTTCGGCATCGGCAGGCCGGCCTGCTTGGCCAACGCCTCGACGATGGCGTAGAACTCGGGCGCGTTCTTCGCATCGACCTCGACGGCGCGATTCATCGACAGCACCATCTTATCGGCGTTCCAGTAGCTGAACAGATTCATGCCGGCGGCGATCAGCAGCGCGATCACCATGCCGCCGGAGCCGCCGATCAGGAAGCCGACGCCCATGAACAGCGCCGTCATCGCGGCAAGAAGCATGGCTGTGCGAAGGGTGTTCATCGTCTAGATCCGTCCGTGATGGCGAAAGGGGTCGATCCTTGCGAGTTCATGGCTATATGATGGGAGACACCTGCCCCTGTTTCAATGCGCCCGGACTATCGCATGACCGACCAGACCAGCAAAGCCGATGCCGCGCCGGCGAGCGACGCGCCGCAAAAGACCCTGACGCCGGCGGCCAGCCGCGCGCTGGCCGAGGCTGAGGCGAGGCGCCGGAAATATCGCGAAAAGGAAGCCGCGCTGCCCAAGGAAATCGGCGGCCGCGGCGGCAAGGAACCCGGCCGCTACGGCGACTGGGAGGTGAAGGGTCTCACCAGCGACTTTTGACCGGTGCGCCGATATTCAGGTGAGGCCGCACTGACCTGAATCTCGACGCCCCCTAGGCTGCGGCCCGAGACGGTGCCAACTCAATCCCACCCCGATCGTCGACGGTGATGCCAAGCCCGTCGTACGAAGCGATCGATGCGTGCGGCGTCGCGAGCGGGTGCGTGTGCGTGGCGCTGATCACCATCACCGTGGCACCCGCCGCTTCCGCCGCCGCGATGCCGGCCGGCGCGTCTTCGAAGATGAGGCAGTCGCGCGCATCGAAGCCGAGCTTTTCGGCCGCCAGCCGGAAGCAGTCGGGCGCCGGCTTGCCGCGTGTCACATCCTCCGCCGCGACGATAACGGCGGGAACCGGAATGCCGGCCGCTTCCATGCGCAGCAGCGCCAGTTCGCGCGGCGCCGAGGTGGCGATCGCCCAGCGCTCCGGCGGCAGCGAGCTCAGAAACGCCACCGCGCCGGCGATCGGCACGATGCCTTCGAGATCGGCCGCTTCGGCTTTCAGCAACGCGTCGGCCTCGAGCACCGGATCGATGCCCGGAAGCATCAGTCCGGCGATGGTCTCGACAGCCCGCTTGCCGTGGATCGTCGGCAGGAAGGCCGCCACGTCGAGGCCCTGGCGCTGAGCCCAGCCAGTCCACACCCTTTCGGCCGCGGCAATGGAATTGATCACCGTGCCGTCCATATCGAACAGGAAGGCCGCGAATTTTCTGCCTGCAAACATCTAAAATCCTGGAGGTCGTTTTCGGGAGGGACTAAGCTGCGATCGACCGTAGCCTCATGGCCGGCCCGTGGAAAGGCGCAAGGCTGCCTTTTGACACGCCGGAGCGGTGCAAACCGCTCCAATATCTGTTTTGCGCAATTCCGTACGGAAGACCACTACGCACTGTTCCTGAAAGCGTTCCAAGCGGAACCATGGCAGGCCTGCCGCGTTTGAAAAGACTGTCTTCCAGAATGACCGCAGGGGGTAATCGTGATGCTGATACGGCTCGGCTACGAAATCGCCATTGAATGCACCGGAGCCACGCCGATCATCTCACTGCTCGACATCCACAGCGAGCGCCAGCCCGACATCAAGCGGCAGACGCGCGTGCTGACATCTCCTTCGGTGCCGACCAGGGTCTACCACGACCGCCACGGCAACAGCTGCCGTCGCTTCACCGCGCCCGCCGGCGGCTTTCGCATCCTCTACGACGCGGTCGTCGAGGACAGCGGCGAGCCGGACGAGGTCAACACGCTGGCCGGGGAAACGCCGGTGGCGGAACTGCCCGACGACGCGCTGGTCTATCTGCTCGGCAGCCGCTACTGCGAGACCGATCATCTCAGCGATCTCGCCTGGCAGCTGTTCGGGAACCTGCCGCCGGGCTGGGCACGGGCGCAGGCGATCGTCGATTATGTCCACAGCCGGCTGTCGTTCGGCTACGGCTATGCGCGCGCCACCCGCACGGCGGCGCAGGCGCATGAGGAGCGCGTCGGCGTCTGCCGCGACTTCGCGCATCTGGCGATCACGCTCTGCCGCGCCATGAACATCCCGGCCCGCTATGTGAACGGCTATCTCGGCGACATCGGCGTGCCTGTCGATCCGGCGCCGATGGATTTCTCGGCCTGGATCGAAGTCTTCCTCGACGGCAAATGGTACGCGTTCGATCCCCGCCATAACATTCCGAGGATCGGTCGCATCGTCATCGCGCGCGGCCGCGACGCCACCGACGTGCCGCTGCTGCACAGTTTCGGCCCGCACCGGCTGACCCTGTTCAAGGTCTGGACCTATGAGCAGGAACGCAATCTGTTCAGTCCGCCCCATCACGGTCTCGACAGGACGGCCAGCGCGCGCATGCTGGCGTAGAGCAATTCCAGGAAAAGTGTGGCCCGGTTCCCGTCAGCAATTGCGTCAAAACAAGAGACAGGGTGGTCAGCGTTGTCATGAAACGATGAACAACCCTGGTCGCCCCCCCGCGACTGCCTGATCGCCCAAACGCCATGATCCGCTTCGGCACAGCGCGCCTGTGCCGGACTGGGACCGCGTTCCGCGGCTCGGCGGCGCCAAGGCCGATCATGGTAAGCGCTTCCTAAACGACGGCGCGCCTGCGGCGTTTTGTTTACCGGCCGTTCACCTTGCCTCGCTTCGAACGCAAGCAAAAACAAGAGCTTGACCAGAAGACGCCGGATTCCATCCGGCGTGACGGGGCAACCGGCCGGATTCCTGCACCGCATCCGTCAGACGGCTTCGAGGCCGATAGCGAATGGAGGCGGAAGATGCGGCGTTTTGCAGATCTTGTTCAGGGCGGCTTTGCCAGGGATCGCGGCGGAAACTTCGCCATCCTGTTCGGCTTTGCCGCGTCGGTGCTGGCGCTCGGCGTTGGCTTCGGCGTCAACATCGCCCAGCTCTATAATGCCCAGTCGAGCCTGCAGGGCGTGGTCGACGCAGCGGTCACCTCGACGGCGCGGGATCTGACCACCGGCGTCATCAAGGAAGCCGATGCGAACAAGTCGGTGCAGGCGTTTCTCGACGCCAACAGCGCGGCCGGCATCCTGGAGGCCGATCAGATCGTTCTCGACAGGCTGACGGTCGACAAGACCGCAAAGACCGTCCGGGCGGACGTGCATGTCGATGTCGCCTTCTACTTCCCGCTGTTTAGCATGGGCGACACCAAGCGCGTCGCGGTCTCGACCACGGCGCTCTATTCCGACAAGACGATCGAAGTGGCGATGATGCTCGACGTCACCGGTTCGATGGCTCCCGACAAGCGCGCCAAGACCAACAAGATCGGCGACCTGCAGGCCGCCGCTTCGGACGCCGTCAGCGATCTGCTCGGCCAGAACCGCGACCCCAGCAATCCGCGTGTGCGCGTATCGATCGTCCCCTATGCCGAGGCCGTCAACACAGGCGGCCTGGCCGGCACCGTGTTCGTCGAGACGACGAATGGCCCCAAGGTTCCGCCGCCGATCGATGCGCCTGTCTCGGCTTCGGCGACGTCGGCGCCGGACAAATGCGCGACCGAGCGCAAGGACAAGGACGGCTATGCCGACTATTCGCCCGACGGACCCTACACGCTGCGTCTCGACAACAAGGGCAAGACCTACCAGGCCAAGGTCAACCGCGACTACCGCATGAAAGTATGCCCTTCGGCGGCCCTCGTTCCGCTGACGGCCGATGAAGGAAAGCTGCTCACCGCCATCGATCATTTCAGCGCCGCGGGCGTCACCGCCGGCGGGATCGCCGCGCAGTGGGGCTACTACATGCTCTCCCCGGCGTGGCGCTCCGCCATCGCCGATGCCGGCCTCGGTGCCGGTCCCGCCAATTTCGACAGCAGGAAGGTGGCCAAGATCGCCATCCTGATGACGGACGGCCAATTCAACACCGCCTTCGCCGGAGCACGCGGCGCGCCGAAATCACAGGACGCCGACCAGATGTCGCGCGGCAACGCCGAAAGCATCTGCTCCAACATGAAGCGCGACGGCATCGAGATCTTCACCATCGGCTTCGATCTCAACGATCCGTCGATGACGACGACGGAGCGCAACCAGGCAAAGACCTTGCTCAAGGATTGCGCCACGGCGGATACGTCGTCGCTCAAGCACTATTATGAGGCGGCGAACGGTCCGGAACTGGCCGAAGCCTTCGGCAAGATCACCAAGAATATCGAGAAGCTCACAATCAATCGCTGAGGCGTTCCCCGGCGAGCCTGCGCAACTCCCACAAACGGAAAAGGCCGCCGCTTCTTGACGAAGCCGGCGGCCTTCCGTGTTTCCGTCCATGGCGCGGTCTCTGGCGGTGATGCCATCGCATCACCTGCCGCGCTTCTCGCGCCTTAACGGGAAGACTGCTTCCCGAAAGTGCAATCCGCTGAGGCCACGTTCTGGAAAACGAAATCACTCGACATCGGATCACCTCCTTTCGATCTGTTGAACACACCTTCATGATGGGGTGCGTTGCAGCAAAAGACAAGGGGCAGACTAAAACGGTGCGCGGCGCCTTGGTCAGACGAAGCGCATCGGCGCGCCGATCTCGACCCGCGCCGGCCGGTCGACAGTGCAGTAGACGCCGAGATTGTGGGCGTTGTGGCGCACCAGATTGCGCAGGATGCCGGGATCGCTGTCGAAGCCGTCCTGGGCGATGATTGTGAAGCCGCAGCGCCGGCACGGCTCCGAGACGGTCAGCAGCAGGTCGCCGACGGCCAGCTTGCGGCCGATCCATTCGGTTTCGGGAAACGAGCCCTCGACCGGTTCCATGTCGACGACGATGTTCGGGCGGAAGCGGCGTGGGTCGGCCGCCCCTTCCGGATGCAGCGCCTTCAGCCGCGCCAGCGAGGCGGTGGTCAGCAGATGGATCGGCGCCTTGGCATAGCGCGCCTCGGTCAGCGGGCCGGCATAGGAGGGCGCGGCGTTTTCCTGGCCGAACGGCCGGATCGAGGCTTCGAAGCCGAGGAAGGCCGACACGGCGCGGTCGCTTTCGGCCCCGGGCGCCGCCAGCCAGCCGCCGCCGGGAACGGCGACTTCCAGCTCGCGGGCCTTCGACAGCCGGGTGCGGATCAACGGCACCTTGTGCCATTTCGCCTCGCGGTCCGGGCGCGCGATCTCACCGTTTGTCGCATCGACGAGGCCGAACAGGCGGTCGCCGTCGACGGTGCGGCTCCCGACCTCGATCGCGTCCTGGCGCTCACCGGCGAGCGAGCTTGCCGGATAGCGCCAGAGCTGGCTGACCGTGCCCAGGGCCGCGGCGTCGGCCATCAGCTCTTCTTGTTCTGCCGGTTGGCGACGAGGTCGTCGACGACGGCCGGATCGGCCAGCGTCGAGGTGTCGCCGAGCGCGCCGAAATCGTCCTCGGCGATCTTGCGCAGGATGCGGCGCATGATCTTGCCCGAGCGGGTCTTCGGCAGGCCCGGCGCGAACTGGAGCTTGTCGGGCGTGGCGATGGCGCCGATCTCCTTGCGGACATGGTCGACCAATTCCTTGCGCAGGCCGTCGCTCGGCGTCTCGCCGGCCATCAGCGTGACATAGCAGTAGATGCCCTGGCCCTTGATATCGTGCGGATAGCCGACGACCGCGGCCTCGGAGACCTTGTCATGGCTGACCAGCGCCGATTCGACCTCGGCGGTGCCCATGCGGTGGCCGGAGACGTTGAGGACGTCGTCGACGCGGCCGGTGATCCAGTAATAGCCGTCGGCGTCGCGGCGGCAGCCGTCGCCGGTGAAGTACTTGCCCTTGTAGGTCGAGAAATAGGTCTGCACGAAACGGTCGTGGTCGCCATAGACGGTGCGCATCTGGCCGGGCCAGGAATCGGTGATGCAGAGATTGCCGTCGGCGGCGCCCTCGAGCACCTTGCCGTCGCCGTCGACCAGTTGCGGCTGGATGCCGAAGAAGGGCCGCGTCGCCGAGCCGGCCTTGAGGTTGGTCGCGCCGGGCAGCGGCGTGATCAGGATGCCGCCGGTCTCGGTCTGCCACCAGGTGTCGACGATCGGCACCTTGCCGTTGCCGACGACGTTGAAATACCACTCCCAGGCTTCCGGATTGATCGGCTCGCCGACCGAGCCCAGCACGCGCAACGACTTGCGCGAGGTCTTCGTCACATGGCTGTCGCCGGCGCCCATCAGCGCGCGCAGCGCCGTCGGCGCGGTGTAGAAGATGTTGACCTTGTGCTTGTCGATGACTTCCCAGAAGCGCGACTGCGAGGGGTAGTTCGGCACGCCCTCGAACATCAGCGTGGTGGCGCCGTTGGCGAGAGGGCCGTAGACGATGTAGCTGTGGCCGGTGACCCAGCCGACATCGGCTGTGCACCAGTAGATGTCGCCGTCGTGGTAGTCGAAGACATATTGGTGCGTCATCGAGGCGTAGACGAGATAGCCGGCGGTGGTGTGCAACACGCCCTTCGGCTTGCCGGTCGAGCCGGAGGTGTAGAGGATGAACAGCGGATCCTCGGCCTTCATCCTCTCCGGCTTGCAGTCGGCCTTAACGGTGGCGGCTTCCTCGTGGTACCAGACGTCGCGCCCCGGCGCCCAGCCGACCTTGCCGCCGGTGCGGCGCACCACCACCACCTTGTCGACCGCGGTGCCGGCCCTAGCGGCGATCTCGATCGCCTTGTCGGTGTTTTCCTTCAACGGCACATGCTTGCCGCCGCGCAGGCCCTCGTCAGCGGTGATGACGATGGTCGACTTGCAGTCGTCGATGCGGCCGGCCAGCGCGTCCGGCGAGAAGCCGCCGAAGACGACCGAATGGATGGCGCCGATCCGCGTGCAGGCCAGCATCGCATAGGCTGCTTCCGGGATCATCGGCATGTAGATGGTGACGCGGTCGCCCTTCTTGACGCCGTGCTTCTTCAGCACATTGGCGAAGCGGCAGACATGCACGTAGAGCTCGTTGTAGGTGACCTTCCTGTCGTCATAGGGATTGTCGCCTTCCCAGATGATGGCGGTCTGGTCGCCGCGCTTCTTCAGGTGGCGGTCGATGCAGTTCCAGGACACGTTAGTCTCGCCGTCCTCGAACCATTTGATCGAGACCTTGCCGTCGAACGAGGTGTTCTTGACCTTGCTGAAAGGCTTGAACCAGTCGATGCGCTTGCCGTGCTTGCCCCAGAACTTGTCCGGGCTCTTGATGCTGTCGGCGTACCATTTGAGATAGGTATCGTTGTCGATCAGCGCGTTCTTCTTCCACGCCGGCTGCACCCGATGGACGTGAACCTCGGACATTCTTCGCTTCCTCCCGGACTGTTCCGTCGGCTTGAAGCGCCGGCGGCGACGCGGCGACGCGGCCGCGAATTCGGGCGCATTATTAACAGTTCCGTGCCGACGGCAATATTAGACGTTGGATTCGCGCGGCGGGATGACGCAGGGGCATCGCAACACCCTGTCAGCACTCTCCGCCCATCGCTGCTAACTGCATGTTTTGGCGAAGGAAAAGGCCGATGCGATCAGAAAAAATCAATAGACAGTTAAGCAACTGAGCGCAGAATCCGACATTGGGAGGAAAGGAGATCGTCGCAGGGGGCTGCAATGTATGATCATTCCGAAATCGATCTGATGCTAAAGGGGTATGGGCTGACCACGGCCAAGATTCTCTATCATTTCCCCGACCATCCGCATCTCTTGCAGAGCTACATCTGGCAGGACTACGACATCGCGCCGAAGTTTCCGGTGCTGATCCGCTTCATCGAGTTCTGGAAGGCCAAGCTCGACGGGCCGCTGCATTCGGTGACCTACACGCACCAGACGCTGATCGCGCCGAACGAGTGGCGCAAGGTGGATGGAGAGTTCGTGCTGCATTGAGGCTAATCTCCCCCCTTGGGGGGGGAAATGGCCGCAAAGCGGCCAGAGGGGGTCGTCTCACATAGAGCGCGACGCCCTTGCGGAACCGTGAAGATCAAGTCGGCGCTTCACGCGCGGCGACCCCCTCTGTCGCCTTTGGCGACATCTCCCCTTCGAGGGGGGAGATTAGGCGGCGCCAGCCCTCACACCGCCGGCGGATTGAGCCGGGCGAAACCTTCCTGGCGGCGATAGGGAAAATACGGGTAGGGCGCGGTGACTTCGCTTGCCGTGTCGAGCTGCTTTATCTGCTCCGGCGTCAACGCCCAGCCGACGGCGCCGAGGTTCTGGCGCAACTGCTCCTCGTTGCGGGCGCCGATGATGACGGAGGAGACGGTCGGCCGCTGCAGGAGCCAGTTGATGGCGATCTGCGGCACGGTCCTGCCGGTCTCGGCGGCGACAGCCTCAAGCGCATCGACAACCTTGTAGAGATGCTCGTCCTCGACCGGCGGGCCGAAGCTCGCCGTGTCGTGCAGCCGGCTCCTTTCCGGCAGGGGCTGCCCGCGGCGGATCTTGCCGGTCAGCCGGCCCCAGCCGAGCGGGCTCCACACCAGCGCCCCGACGCCCTGGTCGAGGCCGAGCGGCATCAGCTCCCATTCATAGTCGCGGCCGAGAAGCGAATAGTAGACCTGATGCGCGGCGTAGCGCGCATAGCCGTGCTGCTCCGCCAGACCGAGCGACTTCATCACCTGCCAACCGGAAAAATTGGAGACGCCGACATAGCGCAGCTTGCCGGCGCGCACGAGGTCGTCCAGCGTCGACAGCACCTCCTCAATCGGCGTGCCGGCATCGAAGGCGTGCAATTGCAAGAGGTCGATATAGTCGGTGCCGAGACGCCTGAGCCCGTCCTCCACCGCCTTGATCAGACGCGAGCGCGAGGAGCCGTAGTCGTCTGGCCCGTCGCCCATCGGCAGCGATGTCTTGGTCGAGATCAGCACGGCGTCGCGGCGGCCCTTGATCGCCGCGCCCAGCACCTCTTCCGAAGCGCCGTTCGAATAGACATCGGCGGTGTCGAAGAGGTTGACGCCGGCCTCGAGGCAGATGTCGACCAGCCGGCGCGCCTCCTGCGCATCGCTGTTGCCCCAGGCGCCGAACAGCGGGCCGGAGCCGCCAAAGGTGCCGGCCCCGAACGAGAGCGCCGGAACCTTCAGGCCCGAGGCGCCAAGACGTCGATAGTCCATTTTTTGCTCCTGTGGTGTCGAAGGGGTTGTCGGGTTGTTACGAGCGGGCGGATGCCGGCTCGCCTAATGTCGTGGTGCGATCGAGGCGCAGCGCCAGTGCCGTGACGCCGAGTGCCGAAAGCGGCAGCAGGGCGGCAACCCAGGTCACTGCGCCGAGGCCCGGACCGTGGGAGATGACCGCGCCGCCCAGCCAGGCGCCGGCCGCATTGCCGAGGTTGAAGGCGGCGATGTTGAAGGAGGAGGCGAGGCTCTGCCCGGCGCCTTCGGCCTTTTCCAGCACCCACATCTGCAGCGGCGCCACGGTGGAGAAGGCAGCGGCGCCGAGCAGGCCGACAAACATGACCGCCAGCACCTGGCTCTGCAGGGCGAACGTCATCAGGCCAAGTACCAGCGCCAGCACGATCAAGCTGCCAAGCACGGACGGTACCAGCCAGCGGTCGGCGGCCTTGCCGCCGACCAGGTTGCCGGCGATGAGGCCGCCGCCGAAGACCAGCAGGATCGGCGACACCGCCGCTTCCGGAAAGCCGCTGATTTCGGTCAGCATCGGAGCGATGTAGGTGAAGACGGCAAAGACGCCGGCATAGCCAAGCACGGTGGTGGCGAAGCCGAGCAGGACGGGTGCGCGGCCGAGCACCGCGAGATCGGCGCGCAGATTGCTCTTCTGGGGCTCTGGCTGGTCGCGCGGCACCAGGGCCAAGATGACCGCGAAGGCCGCGATGCCAACCAGCGTCACCGCCCAGAAGGTGGCGCGCCAGCCGAAGGCCTGGCCGAGCCAGGTGCCGAAGGGAACGCCGAGGATATTGGCGACGGTCAGCCCGGTGAACATCAGCGCGATCGCCGAGGCTTTCCTGTTGGGCGCGACCAGCCCGGTTGCCACGACCGAGCCGACGCCGAAGAAGGTGCCGTGGGCAAAGGCGGTGAGCACGCGGGCGCCCATGAGCGTCCAGTAATCGGGAGCGAGCGCGCAGGCCAGATTGCCAAGGGTGAAGATCGCCATCAGCGCCAGGAGCACGGTCTTGCGCGGCCAGCGGCCGGTGGCGATGGTGAGCAGCGGCGCGCCGATAACGACGCCCAGCGCATAGCCGGAGATCAGCTGGCCGGCGGCCGGGATCGAGACTCCGAGGTCGCTGCTGACATCGAGCAAAAGACCCATGATGACGAATTCGGTGACGCCGATGCCAAAGGCGCCGGCGGCAAGGGCATAGAGAGCAAGAGGCATGGTGATCGTCCCGTTGATGGTGCCGGGACGCACTTCCCCGCGTCCCGGCTCGGAAGATCGTGTTGCTGCCGTCTGTGAACCAGACTTGCCCGAGGCACATCGATTGTGAAATAGATTCATAGATGGCGAGATCAGAGATAAACCGCTCCGGCGAGATCGAGGTGTTTGTCCGCGTCGTCGAGGCTGGCAGCTTTTCGGCGGCGGCGAGGGCGCTGCGCATGACGCCGTCGGCGGTGAGCAAGCTGATCGCGCGGCTGGAGGCGCGGCTCGGCGCCCGCCTGGTCAGCCGTCCGACGCGCAGGCTGCAGCTCACGCCGGAGGGGGCCGCCTTCCACGACAGCGGCGTGCGCATCCTGGCCGACATGGCGGCGGCCGAGCGCGAGGCAGCAGCGGGTGCCGCGCCGCGCGGCCTGCTCAGGATCAACTCCTATGTGCCGTTCGGCCAGCACCGGCTGATCCCGCTTTTGCCGAGCTTCCTGGAGCGCTATCCCGAAATCTCGGTCGACGTCGTCCTGACCGACCATGTCATCGACCTGATGGAGGAGCGCGCCGATGTCGCCATCCGCGCCGGGCCGCTCGGCGAATCACGGCTGGTGGCACGCAAGCTCGGGCAGAGCGGCGTGGTGGTGGTTGCGGCACCTTCCTACCTCGATGCGCGCGGCACGCCGCGCACGCCGGCCGATCTCGATCGCCACAACCGCATGGGCTTCCGCTTCGCGCGCCATATCGACGGCTGGCCGTTTGCCGACAGGGCCGGCCGTGCCACCGTGGTCCCAATCACGGGCAGTGCCCAGGTCAGCGACGGCGAGGCGATGCGGCTGATGGCGCTTGCCGGCGCGGGCATCGCCCGGCTGGCGCGCTGGCATGTCGAGCCCGACATCGCCGCCGGCCGGCTGGTGCCGTTGCTCGAGGATTTCAATCCCGGCGACGAGGAAATGACCCACGCCGTCTATGTCGGCCAGGGCAAGCACCTGCCGGCCAGGGTGCGTGCCTTTCTCGATTTTCTGGTCGAAACGGTGCGGCTCTGAACGAGGAAGCCGCGCGCCCGAGGGACGCGCGGCTGCTCAGACGAAGCGGACGAACTAGGCCTTCGGCACGAACGGCGCCGGGCGCCGGCCCGCGCCCTTCCGGTCCAGCATCCAGCCGGGATATTCGGAGGGCAGCGCGCTGACCTCGTCCAGCCTGGCGAGATCCTCGGCGTCGAGCTTCAGCGCGGTGGCGGCAAGGTTCTGCTCGAGCTGGTCCATGCGGCTGGCGCCGATGATGACGCTCATGACGAAGGGCTTGGCCAGCACGTAGCCGAGCGCCACCGTGGCAACGCTGACATCGTGCTTCCTGGCGATCTCGCGCATGACGGCGACCGCCGCCCAGGCGCGATCCTCGTTGACCGGCGGGAAGTTGAAGGAGGCGCGGCGGCCCTCGCCATTGCCGGGCGCGCCCGGACCGTATTTGCCGGAGAGCAGCCCGCCGGCCATGGGTGACCAGACCATCAGGCCGAGCTTCTCCTCATTGAGCAGCGGCACGATCTCGCGTTCGAGGTCGCGGCCGGCGATCGAATAGTAGGACTGCACGGTCTCGAAGCGGGCAAATCCCTTGCGCTCGGCAATGCCCAGCGCCTTGGCGATGCGCCAGGCCTGCCAGTTCGAGACGCCGACGTAACGCACCTTGCCGCTGGACACGAGATCGTCGAGCGCCCGCAGCGTCTCGTCGATCGGGCTCACCGTGTCGGTGCCGTGCAGCTGGTAGAGGTCGATGTGATCGAGCTGCAGCCGTTCGAGGCTGGCCTCGACCGAATCCATGATGTGGCCGCGGGAGGAGCCGCGCTGGTTCGGGCCCTCGCCCATGACGCCATGCACCTTGGTGGCGATGATGACGTCCGACCTCTTGACGCCGAGATCGCGGAGCGACTGGCCGAGCAGTCTTTCGGAGGCGCCGAAGGAGTAGACGTCGGCCGTGTCGAAGAAGTTGACGCCGGCGGCAATCGAGCGGCCGACGATCTCGTTGACGCCTTTCTGGTCGAGGCTGGCGATCAGGCCCCATTGGGCGTTCTCGCCGGCGGCGCCGAAGGTCATGGTGCCGAGGCAAAGTTCGGAGACGAACAGCCCGGTGTTTCCGAGTTGATTGTAGCGCATGTTGGGAGCTCCAGGGAGGAATGGGAACGACGCCGAGCAAATAGGAACGGTACGTTCCGTTTCAAGCGCTGGAGCAAGCAAGGCGGGGCAACTGGCTCAAGAGAACCGTCGGGCTGCCACCGCTAGGCCTGGCAAGGCTTTGCGGCAAGATTCATCGCCCAGCTATCGGCTGCCGAAGATCGCCGAGCCGACCCTGACGCCGGTCGCGCCGAAGGCGATGGCCGTCTCGTAGTCGCCGGACATGCCCATCGAGAGCTTCGCGACGCCGGCCTCCTTGCCGAGCTTCTCCAGCAGCGCGAAGTGCGGGCCGGGGTTCTCATCAGCGGGCGGGATGCACATCAGGCCTTCGATGGCGAGGCCGTGCACCTCTTGGCAGCGCCTGACGAAGGCGACCGCCTCGCGCGGCTCGATGCCGGCCTTTTGGGGCTCCGAGCCGGTGTTGACCTGAACGTAGAGTTTTGGCTTCCGGCCCTGCCGTGCGATCTCCTTGGCAAGTTCGGCGGCGATCTTCTCGCGGTCCACGGTCTCAATGACGTCGAACAGCGCGACCGCTTCCTTGGCCTTGTTCGACTGCAGCGGACCGATCAGATGCAATTCGATGCCGGGAAATTGATGCTTCAGCGCCGGCCATTTGCCTTGCGCCTCCTGCACGCGGTTCTCCCCGAAGGCGCGCTGGCCGGCGTCGATGACCGGGCTGATCGATGCGGCCTCGAAGGTCTTCGACACCGCCACCAGCGTGACCGCGCCTTGGTTGCGGCCGGCCTCGCGCTCGGCGGCGGTAATCCTTGCCTTGACGGCAAAAAGCTGTTCGACGGCGCTCGTCATGCCCATATCCTGCCTGTAGTTTTGGTCCTCGCCGGCTCGCCGCAGTTGACGGGTCCGGCAATCCATGGTGAACACCGCGACGACATTTTCCTGGGCCGCCGGGCATTGCCCCGCGGTTCGTGCCAGCTTTTAAGTGAAAAACATCCGATGGCAACCGAACGATACAATCCGCGCGCGTCAGAGCCCAAATGGCAGAAGGCCTGGGCCGAAAAGAAGCTGTTCGAGGCCGACAACGCCGATCCGAAGCCGAAATACTACGTGCTGGAGATGTTCCCCTATCCGTCGGGACGCATCCATATCGGCCACACCCGCAACTACACGATGGGCGACGTCGTGGCGCGCTACAAGCGCGCCAAGGGTTTCAACGTGCTGCACCCGATGGGCTGGGACGCCTTCGGCATGCCGGCCGAGAACGCGGCGATGCAGAACAAGGTCCACCCCAAGGACTGGACCTATGAGAACATCGCCACCATGCGCGAGCAGCTCAAGGTCATGGGCCTGTCGCTCGACTGGGCGCGCGAGTTCGCCACCTGCGACGTCGACTACTACCACCGCCAGCAGATGCTGTTCCTCGACTTCGTCGAGAAGGGGCTGGTGACGCGCAAATCCTCCAAGGTCAACTGGGACCCGGAGGACATGACCGTGCTCGCCAACGAGCAGGTCATCGACGGTCGCGGCTGGCGCTCCGGCGCGCTGGTCGAGCAGCGCGAACTGACGCAGTGGTTCTTCAAGATCACCGACTTCGCGCAGGACCTGCTGGATTCGCTCGAAGGCCTCGACGAATGGCCGGAGAAGGTCAAGCTGATGCAGCACAACTGGATCGGCCGCTCGGAAGGGCTGCTGATCCGCTGGCCGCTGGCCAAGCCGGTCGCCGGCGAGCATGAGCTGGAGGTCTACACGACCAGGCCGGACACCATTTTCGGCGCCTCGTTCATGGCGGTCGCCGCCGACCATCCGTTGGCCAAGAAGGCCGCCGAGGATAATGTCGAGCTGGCCAAGTTCATCGACGAGGTCCGCCACATGGGCACCTCGGTGGCGGCGCTCGAGACGGCCGAGAAGAAGGGCTTCGACACCGGCATCCGCGTCGTCCATCCGTTCGACGAGAACTGGACGCTGCCGGTCTATGTCGCCAATTTCGTGCTGATGGAATACGGCACCGGCGCCATCTTCGGCTGCCCGTCCGGCGACCAGCGCGACCTCGACTTCGCCAACAAATACGGCCTGCCGGTGATCCCGGTGGTGATGCCGGAAGGCGGCGACGCCAAGACCTTCCAGATCATCGAGGAGGCCTATGTCGACGACGGCGTGATGATCAATTCGCGCTTCCTCGACGGCATGAAGCCGGAGAAGGCCTTCGACGAGGTGGCCAAGCTGCTGGAAAAGAAGACGATCGGCAACCGGCCGATGGCCGAGCGCAAGGTGAACTTCCGCCTGCGCGACTGGGGCATTTCGCGCCAGCGCTACTGGGGCTGCCCGATCCCGATGATCCACTGCGAGGATTGCGGCGTGGTGCCGGTGCCGAAGGCCGACCTGCCGGTCAAGCTGCCCGACGACATCGAGTTCGACCGGCCGGGCAACCCGCTCGATCGCCACCCGACCTGGCGGCACGTCAATTGCCCGCAATGCGGCAAGCCGGCGCGGCGCGAGACCGACACGATGGACACGTTCGTCGATTCGTCCTGGTATTTCGCGCGCTTCACCGCGCCGTGGGCCAACGATCCGACTGAGCCGAAGGCGGCCGACGAATGGCTGGCGGTCGACCAGTATATCGGCGGCATCGAGCACGCGATCCTGCATTTGCTCTATTCGCGCTTCTTCACCCGTGCCATGCGCGAGACCGGCCACCTCGATCTCGCCGAACCGTTCAAGGGCCTGTTCACGCAAGGCATGGTGGTGCACGAGACCTACCGGGTCGGCGGCCCGTCCAACAACGGACGCTGGCTGTCGCCGAGCGAGGTCAGGCTCGAGGACGACGGCGGCAAGCGCCGCGCCGTCGATATCGCCACCGGCGAGGAGGCCGTCATCGGCCCGCTGGAGAAGATGTCGAAGTCGAAGAAGAACACGGTGAGCCCGGAAGAGATCACCGACGGCTACGGCGCCGATACCGCGCGCTGGTTCATGCTGTCGGATTCGCCGCCCGAGCGCGACGTCGAATGGACCGACGACGGCGCCGCCGGCGCGCATCGCTTCGTCCAGCGCATCTGGCGCCTGGTGTCGATCGCGGCCGAATCGCTCACCGGCGTGCAGCCCGAGGCGGCGCGAGAGGGCGAGGCTGGCGCTGTCTCCAAGGCCGCGCACAAGAGCCTCAAGGCGGTCGGCGAGGATATCGAGAAGCTCGGCTTCAACCGCGCCATCGCTCGCATCTATGAGCTGGCCAACGCCCTGACCACGCCGCTCAACGAAGCGGCCGAAGGCAAGGCCGATGCGGCGCTGAAAGGCGCCTGCCGCGAGGCGGTGGAGATCCTGGTGCACCTGATCGCGCCGATCATGCCGCATCTGGCCGAGGAGTGCTGGGAAACGCTGGGCGGCACCGAAATGGTCGCCGAACGGCCGTGGCCGGTCTACGATCCGGCGCTCGTCGTCGACAACGAGATCGTGCTTCCCGTCCAGGTCAACGGCAAGAAGCGCGGGGATTTGACAATTGCCCGCGACGCGGACCAAGGTGCGGTCGAAAAAGCGGTGCTGGCCCTCGACTTCGTGCAGAAAGCGCTGGAAGGTAAGGCGCCCCGCAAGGTGATCATCGTGCCGCAGAGGATCGTCAATGTCGTTGCCTGATCGGGAAAAGACTGGTGTGGTGCGTTTGCTCGGCCGCGCCGCGCTGTACGGCCTGGTCGCCTCGGTGGCATTGGTGTCGGCCTGCACCGTCAGGCCGCTCTATTCGAACGCGCCGCTCACCGCCGGCTCCACTGTCGGCGCCTCCGCCGAACTGGCGTCGATCTCGGTCAAGCCGGTCAAGACCCGCTATGCCCAGCAGGTGCGCAACAATCTGATCTTCGGCTTCGGCCAGGGCGCCGGCGAGCCGGCAACGCCGGCCTACATCCTCGATCTCGGCGTCACCGAACTGGTCGAATCGGCAGCACTTGTGCAGATCCAGACCGACGAGGACGAGCCGACCGCGGGCACGGTGACGCTGACCTCGTCGTATGTGCTGACCGATGCGAGCACGGGCACGGTCATCGCCACCGGCAAGCGCTCGGTGCCGTCGTCCTTTGACCGGCCGCGCCAGGAATATGCGTCCTACCGGGCGCAGATCGATGCCGAGAACCGCGCCGCGCGCGAGCTGGCGGACCTGCTCAGGCTCTCGGTGGCGCAGGATCTGGTCAAGCACGGCAAGAAGGCCTGAGAGACCGTTTGGAAATTCTACTCCGGCGGCCATCTGCGGGCGGTTTCTGTGCTTCCGGTGCTCACGGACCTGAATGTCCGCTGCGCTCCGGTTCTCGAAACCACCGCCATATGACTCGCCAGAGCGAATTTCGAAACGGTCTCTGAGCGTTTCCGACTTTGCTGTTTGCAACAAAAAAAGGCCGGTCGCCTGGCCTTTTTTCGTATCGTTGAGACGAGATCAGCCGATCTTCTGGCCGGTCTTGGCCCAGTCGGCGAGGAAGGCGGCAAGGCCCTTGTCGGTCAGCGGATGGCTGACCAGCGCCTTCAGCGTCGCCGGCGGCGCGGTGATGACGTCGGCGCCGATCAGCGCCGCCTGCTTGACGTGGTTCACGGTGCGCACCGAGGCGGTCAGGATCTCGGTCTGGTAGTCGTAGTTGTCGTAGATCTGCCGGATCTCCTGGATCAGCTCCATGCCGTCCGAGCCGGTGTCGTCGATGCGGCCGACGAAGGGCGAGATGAAAGAGGCGCCGGCCTTGGCGGCGAGCAGCGCTTGGTTGGCGGAGAAGCAGAGCGTGACGTTGACCATGCGCTTCATTTCGGTGCGGATGGTCTTGCAGGCCTTCAGCCCGTCCAGCGTCAGCGGCACCTTGATGCAGACATTGGGGGCGATCTTGGCCAGCACCTCGGCCTCGGCCATCATCTGCTTGTATTCGGTCGCCACGACCTCGGCCGAGACCGGGCCCTCGACGATGTCACAGATCTGCTTGGTCACCTCGGCAATCTTGCCACCCGATTTCAGGATCAGCGAGGGATTGGTGGTGACGCCATCGAGCAGCCCCAGATCGTTCAGCTCGCGGATTTCCTTGATATCGGCGGTGTCGACAAAAAATTTCATCGCGGTCTCCTGAAGATTTTCATGTGCATGACATGCAGCTTGGGGGTCGGCCTTTGCTCTAGACCAAAGTCGGGGCAAGGTCACGCCTCATGATGGAAGATTCGCCCTTTGTCGCGGCCGCGCCGGTGCTGGTGCCGATGCCGGCCGAGCGGCCTTACACCTATGCGGTGCCGGCCGGCATGCGCGTGGTGCCGGGTTCGATCGTGCGCGTGCCGCTGGGGCCCCGGCAGGTCGCCGGCATCGTCTGGGACGGCGCCGTCGAGACGGTCGACGCGAGGAAATTGCGGCCAATCGAGCAGGTGTTCGATTGCCCGCCGATCGACCGCGCGATGCGCCGCTTCGTCGACTGGATCGCGCAATACACGCTGGCGGCGCCGGGCATGGTGGCGCGCATGCTGCTTCGTGCGCCGGAGGCC
This sequence comes from Mesorhizobium sp. M4B.F.Ca.ET.143.01.1.1, assembly GCF_004792275.1. Lineage (NCBI taxonomy): Bacteria > Pseudomonadati > Pseudomonadota > Alphaproteobacteria > Hyphomicrobiales > Phyllobacteriaceae > Mesorhizobium > Mesorhizobium sp. M4B.F.Ca.ET.143.01.1.1. The sequence continues at coordinate 125,019 of NZ_SRSR01000006.1, read as the reverse complement.
TTCGACCCGGAGCCCTGGATCGAAGGCCTGCAGCTCACCCTGGCCAGACCCGACCGGATGACCGAGGCGAGGGCGCGCGTGCTGGCGACGGCCGAGGGCGGCCTGGCCTGGACGCGCTCGGGCCTGGCGCATGCGGCCGGCGTGTCGTCGGCGGTCATCGACGGCTTGCGGGCGCAAGGCGTGTTCGAGACGGTGATGATCCCGCCGCGGCCGGTGGTGGCGGCGCCCGATCCGGCCTACGCGCAGCCGACGCTGATGCCCGACCAGGAGGATGCGGCGGCCATGCTGCGTGCCGGCGTCGCGGCGAACGCCTTTGGCGTCACGTTGCTCGATGGCGTCACCGGATCCGGCAAGACCGAGGTCTATTTCGAGGCGGTGGCGGCGGCGCTCGACCAGGGCAGGCAGGTGCTGATCCTGCTGCCGGAAATCGCGCTGACCCATGCCTTCCTGGAACGCTTCCAGGACCGGTTCGGCGCCAAGCCGGCCGAGTGGCATTCGGACCTGCCGCCGAGGATGCGCGAGAAAGTCTGGCGGCAGGTGGCGGAAGGCGGCGTGCGCGTCGTCGCCGGCGCGCGCTCGGCGCTGTTCCTGCCTTTCCCTGAGCTTGGCCTGGTCGTCGTCGACGAGGAGCACGACCCCGCCTACAAGCAGGAGGATCGCGTCTTCTACAATGCCCGCGACATGGCGGTGGTTCGCGGCCACATAGGCGGCTTCCCGATCGTGCTCGCCTCGGCGACGCCGTCGGTCGAGAGCCGGGTCAATGCCAGCCAGGGCCGCTATCATCGGGCGGTGCTTTCGTCGCGCTTTGCCGAGGCGGCGCTGCCCGACCTGAAGTCGATCGACATGCGCCGCGCGCCGCCGGCGCGCGGCGGCTTCCTGTCGCCGCTGCTTCTCGACCAGATGCGGCGCACGCTGGAGAAGAAGGAGCAGTCGCTCTTATTCCTCAACCGGCGCGGCTATGCGCCGCTGACGCTGTGCCGCGTCTGCGGCCACCGTTTCGGCTGTCCGGTCTGCTCGGCCTGGCTGGTCGAGCACCGCTTTCGCGGCCAGCTTGTCTGCCACCATTGCGGGCATAATGAGCGGCGGCCGGAGGCGTGCCCCGAATGCGGTACGCTCGACCATCTGGTCGCTTGCGGTCCCGGCGTCGAGCGCATTGCCGAGGAGGTGGTGGCGCACTTCCCCGACGCCCGCACCATCGTGCTCTCGTCCGACCTGATGGGCGGCGTGCGACGGCTCAGGCTCGAGTTGGAAGCCATCGCCAATGGCGAGGCCGACATCGTCATCGGCACGCAGCTCGTCGCCAAGGGCCATAATTTTCCCAACATGACATTGGTCGGCGTGGTCGACGCCGATCTCGGCCTCGCCAATGGCGATCCGCGCGCGGCCGAGCGAACCTTCCAGCTGCTCAGCCAGGTGACGGGTCGCGCCGGCCGCACCGGCAAGAAGAGCCTCGGCCTGCTGCAGACCTACCAGCCGGACCATCCGGTGATGCGGGCCATCGTCTCCGGCGATGCCGAGGCCTTTTACGAGCGCGAGGTCGCCGAGCGCGAGCGGGCGGCGCTGCCGCCCTTCGGCCGGCTCGCCGGCGTTATCGTCAGCGCCGCGACGCGGGCCGAAGCGGAGGCGCATGCGCGCGGCCTGCGCCGCGCCGCGCCGCAGGCGGCCGATCTGTTCGTGCTGGGCCCGGCCGAGGCGCCGTTGTCACTGCTCGGCGGGCGCCACCGCTTCCGCCTGCTGATCCAGGGCGAGCGGCGCGCCGACATGCAGGGCTTCATCCGCGCCATGCTGGCCGAAGGGCCGAAATTGCGCGGCTCGGTCCGGGTGCAGGTCGATATCGATCCGCAGAGCTTTTTGTGAGATTGATCACGCGATCGGAGGCATGAACAGATGAAGACCCTCGGCCTCATCGGCGGCATGAGTTGGGAATCGACCGCCATCTACTATCGCCTGCTCAACGAGATCGTGCGCGAGCGGCTCGGTGGGCTGCATTCGGCGAAGCTGCTCTTATGGTCGTTCGACTTCGCCGAGATCGCCGAGCGCCAGCATGTCGGCGACTGGCAGGGCGCGGGCGTGCTGCTCGTCGAGGCCGCGCGCAAGCTGGAGGCGGGCGGCGCCGAGGGCCTGGTGGTCTGCACCAACACCATGCACAGGCTGGCGGACGACGTGCAGGCGGCGGTGTCGATCCCCCTGATCCACATCGCCGACGCCACCGCGGTCGCGGTCAGGGATGCCGGCGTCAGGCGGCCGGCGCTGCTCGCCACCCGCTTCACCATGGAGCAGGATTTCTACAAGGGCCGGCTCGCCGAGAAATATGGCCTGCAGCCTATCGTGCCCGACCAGGCCGGCCGCGACATGGTGCACCGGGTGATCTATGACGAACTCTGCCAGGGTATCGTCAAACCCGATTCGCATGCGGCCTATGTCGAGGAAGTCGGCCGGCTGCAGCGCGATGAGAATATCGACGGCGTCATCATGGGCTGCACCGAGATCACCATGCTGATCGGCCAGGCGGATTTCGACATTCCGGTGTTCGACACGACGCGCCTGCATGCCGAGGCGGCGGTCGCATTCGCCCTGTCTTGATACGCCTTTCGTAAAGTTCCGGCGCCATCTGGCGCATGGCTTTTCCTCCGCTAGAATGCCCCGGTTTTCAAACAGGCATTTACGAGGGGACAAGATGGAATTTGCGTTTCCGTGGCCGATGAGCCAGGGCGAGTGGCTGGCATGGTCGAGCGCGGTGGCGACCTTGCTCATCGGCCTGCTGCTGTTCCTGGCGCCGAACCTCGCTTTCAGGAGCCTCAGGCTGCAGGCCAGGCCGGAGAAGGCGGCGGCGATCGCCGAGGGGCGCGGCCGCATGTCGGGCTTCTATCTCGGCGTCAGCCTGTGCTGCATCCTGCTCGCGCAGCCGCTGCTTTACATGGCGCTCGGCTTCTCCTGGCTGTTCACCGCTTTCGGCCGTTTGCTGTCGATGATGTCGGACGGCGCCAACACCCCTTTCAACTGGGCTTCCATCGTGGTTGAGCTGGTGCTGGCGGCATTGCCGCTCGCCTTTGCTTTCGGCTTTTTGCCCTGAATCCTTGACTAATCCGGCGCTTGCGGTTGGTCTCTACCGCCGGATGCGACAAAAGTGCCTGAAAACCATGCCGGACGACGCATTGCGGTCTTAAAAGGCCTGTGCTAGACGGCAATCGACTTTCGGCCGGGGATAGCGGAAGCCGCGCCTCCGTGCTTGGAAAAATGCAGTAAGGTCAAAGATTTAGCCAGAGTTCTCGCTCGCGCCAACAATCTGCGGCCTGTCAGACAAGAGAAAAGACGGTCCGTGGCTCAATCGTCATCGCCAATCTCAGCTGTCGCAGAACGCTATGCGGGTTCGCTGTTCGAACTCGCGCTGCAGGCAAATTCGGTCGCCCAGGTCGAGGCCGACCTCACCAGTTTCGAGGCGCTGCTTGAAGGCAGCGCCGATCTTTCCCGGCTGATCAATAGCCCGGTGTTCTCCAGCGAGGATCAGGCCAAGGCGATCGCCGCGATCGTCGCCAAGGCAAAGCTCGGCGGGCTCGCCGGCAATTTCCTGCGCGTCGTCGCCAAGAACCGCCGCCTGTTCGCAGTGCCCGGCATGATCAAGGCTTTCCGCCGCATCGCCGCCGATCATCGTGGCGAGGCTTCGGCCGAGGTCACCTCGGCGCATGCGCTGACGGCCGCGCAGGAGACCGAACTGAAGGCGGCGCTGAAGAGCGTTGCCGGCAAGGACGTGGCCATCACGGTCACCGTCGACCCGTCGCTGCTCGGCGGGCTGGTGGTCAAGTTGGGCTCGCGCCAGATCGATACGTCGCTCAAAACCAAACTCAATTCGCTCAAGCTTGCACTGAAAGAGGTCGGCTGATGGACATCCGCGCCGCGGAAATTTCCGCAATTCTGAAAGACCAGATCAAGAATTTCGGCAAGGAGGCCGAGGTCTCCGAAGTCGGCCAGGTGCTGTCCGTCGGTGACGGCATCGCCCGCGTCTACGGCCTCGACAATGTCCAGGCCGGTGAAATGGTCGAATTCCCCGGCGGCATCCGCGGCATGGCGCTGAACCTCGAAGCCGACAATGTCGGCGTCGTCATCTTCGGCAACGACCGCGACATCAAGGAAGGCGACACCGTCAAGCGGACCGGCGCCATTGTCGACGCGCCTGTCGGCATGGGCCTGCTCGGCCGCGTCGTCGATGCGCTCGGCAACCCGATCGATGGCAAGGGCCCGATCAAGGCGGCCGAACGCAAGCGCGTCGACGTCAAGGCGCCCGGCATCATTCCGCGCAAGTCGGTGAACGAGCCGATGTCGACCGGCCTCAAGGCCATCGATGCGCTGATCCCGGTCGGCCGCGGCCAGCGCGAGCTGGTCATCGGCGATCGTCAGACCGGCAAGACCGCGATCATTCTCGACACGATGCTGAACCAGAAGTCGGTGCACGAAAACGGCCCGGAAAAGGAAAAGCTCTACTGCGTCTACGTCGCCGTCGGCCAGAAGCGCTCGACCGTCGCGCAGTTCGTCAAGGTGCTGGAAGAGCGCGGCGCGCTTGAATATTCGATCGTCGTTGCCGCCACCGCTTCCGACCCGGCGCCGATGCAGTTCCTGGCGCCGTTCACCGGCGCCACCATGGGCGAATATTTCCGCGACAACGGCATGCACGCGCTGATCAGCTATGACGATCTGTCGAAGCAGGCCGTCGCCTATCGTCAGATGTCGCTGCTGCTGCGCCGCCCGCCGGGCCGCGAGGCCTATCCGGGCGACGTCTTCTACCTGCACTCGCGTCTGCTCGAGCGCGCCGCAAAGCTCAACGACGATCTGGGCGGCGGCTCGCTGACCGCGCTGCCGATCATCGAGACGCAGGCCAACGACGTGTCGGCCTACATCCCGACCAACGTGATCTCGATCACCGACGGCCAGATCTTCCTCGAAACCAACCTGTTCTTCCAGGGCATTCGTCCGGCGGTCAATGTCGGCCTGTCGGTGTCGCGCGTCGGCTCGTCGGCGCAGATCAAGGCGATGAAGCAGGTTGCCGGCTCGATCAAAGGCGAACTCGCTCAGTATCGCGAAATGGCGGCCTTCGCGCAGTTCGGCTCCGACCTCGACGCCGCCACGCAGCGCCTGCTGAACCGCGGCTCGCGCCTGACCGAACTCCTGAAGCAGCCACAGTTCTCGCCGCTCAAGGTCGAGGAGCAGGTTGCGGTGATCTTCGCCGGCGTCAACGGTTACCTCGACAAGCTGGCGATCAACCAGGTCGGCAAGTTCGAGCATGGCCTGCTCAGCCACATGCGCTCGGCCGGCAAGGACGTGCTCGACGGCATCCGCAAGGAGAAGGCGCTGTCGGATGATCTGCGCGCCAAGCTCAAGGCCGAGATCGACGCCTTCGCCAAGACCTTCGCCTAAGAAGAAGCCGGACGCACGGGATCAGGTTTGAAGCATGCCTTCATTAAAAGACCTTCGTAACCGTATCGCCTCGGTCAAGGCGACGCAGAAGATCACCAAGGCGATGCAGATGGTCGCCGCGGCGAAGCTGCGCCGCGCGCAGGAAGCGGCGGAAGCGGCGCGTCCCTATTCCGAGCGGATGGGCGCGGTGCTGGCCAACATCACCCAGGCGATCGGCGGCGGCGGCGATGCTCCGGCGCTGATGACCGGCACCGGCAGGGACGACGTGCAACTGCTCGTCGTCTGCACCGCCGAGCGCGGCCTCTGCGGCGGCTTCAATTCGCAGATCGCCCGCCTTGCCCGCGACCACATCCGCAAGCTCCTGGCCGACGGCAAGCAGGTCAAGATCATCTGCGTCGGCAAGAAGGGCTACGACATCCTGCGCCGCGACTACGCATCGCTGATCCTTGAGCGCGTCGACCTGCGTGAAGTGCGGACGCTCGGCTTCGCCAATGCCGATGCGATCGCGAAGAAAGTCATCCACCTCTTCAACGAGGGCGGTTTCGACGTCTGCACGCTGTTCTACTCGCAGTTCAAGTCGGTGATCAGCCAGATCCCGACGGCGCAGCAGATCATCCCGGCGGCGACTGCCGCTCCGGCTGCTACCGAGGCGACCAATGGCGGCAACGCCGTCTACGAATACGAGCCGGAGCCGGGCGAGATCCTCTCCGACCTCATCCCGCGCAACATCTCGGTCCAGATCTTCCGCGCGCTGCTCGAAAACGCAGCCGGCGAGATGGGCGCCAAGATGAGCGCCATGGACAATGCGACGCGCAACGCCGGCGACATGATCAACAAGCTGTCGATCACCTACAACCGCCAGCGGCAGGCGCAGATCACCAAGGAATTGATCGAAATCATTTCGGGCGCCGAGGCGCTCTAGTCGCGGGCCCATGTGGAGGTCGCTTACCTCCATGCGGACAGCGCGAGAAACAGAAAGACGAAAAAGGGCAAAGACGATGGCGAAAGCAGCGACTCCGAAGACCGCCGCCAAGGCGGCACCGGCCAAGGCTCCGGCAGCAGCCGCGAAGGCCGCTCCGGCCAAGAAGGCGGCGGCACCGGCCAAGGCAGCACCGGCCAAGGCGGCGAGCGTCGCCGTCAAGAAGACCGGCGCCGTCGGCAAGGTCCGCCAGGTCATCGGCGCCGTCGTCGACGTGCAGTTCGGCGATCACCTGCCGGCGATCCTGAACGCGCTGGAAACCTCCAATGTCGGCAACCGCCTCGTGCTCGAAGTGGCCCAGCATCTGGGCGAGAACACCGTGCGCTGCATCGCCATGGACTCCACCGAAGGCCTAGTCCGCGGCCAGGAGGTCTATGACACCGGCGCGCCGATCTCGGTGCCGGTCGGTCCCGGCCTGCTCGGCCGCATCATCAACGTCATCGGCGAGCCGGTCGACGAGGAAGGCACGGTCGACGGCGTCGAACAGCGCGCCATCCACCAGCCGGCTCCGGCCTATGTCGACCAGTCGACGGAAGCGCAGATCCTGGTCACCGGCATCAAGGTGCTCGACCTGCTCGCTCCTTACGCCCGCGGCGGCAAGATCGGCCTGTTCGGTGGCGCCGGCGTCGGCAAGACGGTGCTGATCCAGGAACTGATCAACAACGTCGCCAAGGCGCATGGCGGCTTCTCGGTGTTCGCCGGCGTCGGCGAGCGCACCCGCGAAGGCAACGACCTCTATCACGAGTTCATCGAATCGGGCGTCAACAAGAAGGGCGGCGGCGCCGGCTCCAAGGCCGCTCTCGTCTACGGCCAGATGAACGAGCCGCCGGGCGCCCGCGCCCGCGTCGGCCTGACCGGCCTCACCGTTGCCGAGTACTTCCGCGACCAGGGCCAGGACGTGCTGTTCTTCGTCGACAACATCTTCCGCTTTACCCAGGCGGGCTCGGAAGTGTCGGCGCTTCTCGGCCGTATTCCTTCGGCCGTGGGCTATCAGCCGACGCTGGCCACCGACATGGGCGCGCTGCAGGAGCGCATCACGACGACGACCAAGGGCTCGATCACCTCGGTGCAGGCGATCTACGTGCCGGCCGACGACTTGACCGACCCGGCGCCGGCGACCTCGTTCGCTCACCTTGACGCCACCACCGTGCTCAACCGCGCGATCTCGGAAAAGGGCATCTACCCAGCCGTCGATCCGCTCGACTCGACCTCGCGCATGCTCGACCCGATGGTCGTCGGCGAGGAGCACTACCAGGTCGCGCGCCAGGTGCAGTCGATCCTCCAGCGCTACAAGTCGCTGCAGGACATCATCGCCATCCTGGGCATGGACGAGCTGTCGGAAGAGGACAAGCAGACCGTCGCCCGCGCCCGCAAGATCGAGCGCTTCCTGTCGCAGCCGTTCTTCGTCGCCGAAGTGTTCACGGGCTCGCCGGGCAAGCTGGTCGACCTCGCCGACACCATCAAGGGCTTCAAGGGCCTCTGCGCCGGCGACTACGACCACCTGCCGGAAGCCGCCTTCTACATGGTCGGCGGCATCGAGGAAGCGGTCGAGAAGGCTCAGCGCCTGGCGGCTGAAGCGGCGTAATCAAGGCAATAGGGAGTAGTCAGTAGTCAGTAGTGAATAGCAGCTGGGTGATCGGACAATTGTCCTCTCCCTACTCCCTACTCACTATTCCCTACTCACTAGATTGACATGGCTGAAGCTTTCAAGTTCGAACTGGTCTCGCCGGAGCGCCTGCTGGTTTCCGAAGAGGTCGAGTCCGTCGTCATTCCGGGCGCCGAAGGCGAGATGACCGTGATGGCCTTGCACGCGCCGGTCATGACCACGATCAAGCCGGGCGTCGTCACGGTGAAGACCGCCGGCGGCAAGGAAGAGCGCTACGTGGTGTTCGGCGGCTTCGCCGATATCGTGGCTTCCGGTTGCACGCTGCTTGCCGAATCGGCCGTGGCGGTCGGCGACATCGACCGTGCCGACCTCGCCCGCCGCATCCAGGAAGCCAAGGAAGACGCCGCCGACGCCAAGGACGACCAGGCGCGCAGCAAGGCGGAACAGTTCCTTAGCCAGCTCACCACGCTGGAAGGCGCCATCCTGCCGGCCTGAGACCAGGCTTCCACCGGAGATTGAAAAAAGCGGGCTTGTCCCGCTTTTTTGTTTGCCCCCGTTTCTCGCCTGATAGACAGTCCGGCTGCCTTGGCGTGGGGGGTGGCGATGACGTAGCAATCAGACCAGCGAGAAATCGCGCCGCGATCCAAGTGGTCGACGGCGCTGGTGTCGGCCTTTGGCGGGCCGTTCGGCGGGTTTCTCTGGATCGGCGCCGGAAGGCTGGCGCTTGCCGTCCTGATTGTGTTCAGCGCCCTCGGCGTCGCGGCTGTCTATATCGGGTTTCCGGTGCTGCCGGGCACCGATCTTGCCGGGCTGGCCAATCTTTCAGGGTTCGTGTTGATGATCCTGTGGGTGGCGCTCGTCGTGCCCTTTGCACATCGCTTCAAGCCGGACAAATGGTATGCGCACGGGCTTTCGGTGCTGGTGCTCGTCCTGCTCACCTCGTCGGTGCCTGCCTTACTGATCCGATCGTTCCTGTTCCAGCCGTTCTCGATTCCCTCCGGCAGCATGGTGCCGACACTGCAGGAGGGCGACCATGTCTTCGTCTCCAAATTCGCCTACGGCTACAGCCGCTACAGCGTGCCGTTCACTCTGCTGCCGATCGAAGGACGCATGTTCGGCGCAGAGCCCAAGCGTGGCGATGTCGTGGTCTTCAAATTCCCGTCCGACCCAAGCATCGACTATATCCAGCGGATCGTCGGCTTGCCGGGCGAGAAAATCCAGATGGTCGACGGCGTGCTCCACATCAACGATGTGCCCGTCGGTCTCGAGGATGCCGGCACGTTCCCGTACGAGGAGATGTCGCAGCCGGCCAAGCTTCAACGCGAGGCCTTGCCAGGCGGTGTCAGCCATTTCGTTCTCGACCTGGCGGACAATTCCGTTGGTGATAACACGCGCGTGTTCGAGGTGCCCGAAGGCCACTATTTCGTGCTTGGCGACAATCGGGACAATGCTTCAGACAGTCGATTCGCTGTCGGATTCGTCCCTTACGAAAACCTGGTCGGCAAGGCCGTGCGGCTGTTCTGGAATTCCAAGGGCACCGTTTATTCGTCCCGGCAAACACTGGATGGCTCGGCTGTAGAATAAGTGAGCCATCCGTGCGTGGAACTGCAAGTCTATTCGGTGTCGGCGCCTTGCCGTTCGCCGTCTATGCCAAGCGCGGCGAAGGCCAGGGTGGGGCCGTCGCGGCGCAAGTGGACGAGATGGACCGCCACGAGTTCAATCAAGGTCTGGCGCTCGGCGTGGTCCCTGGCGAAGCCTGCGAGATCGAACACGGCCGTCACGGTTTCGTTCGCCGGCAGCTGCTGGCTCAAAAGTTCCGTCAGCGGCGCGTCGAGCGGATCCGTGAAATGGGCTTCCGGCAAGGCCTTGCCGCGCGCCGCGCAGGCGGCGATCCAGGCGGCCACCACCAGCGTGAGATGGACCATCTCGGTGCCGGCTTCCAGGCACTCCACGACTGACGCCACGATGCGCTGCGGCAGTTTCTGGCTGCCGTCATTGGCGATCTGCGCGGTGCGATGGGCAAGCGCGGTGTTCGAAAAACGTTGGGCGAGTTCCGCCGTGTAGGCGCTGGTGTCGAGCCCGGCGTCCTCGGGCAGCGTCGAAATGGCCTCGGCCCACAGGCGATCGACGAACTGCCGGATCGCCGGATCGGCGAAGGCGCGGTCGACGGTCGCATGGCCGCTGAGCAGGCCGAGATAGGCGATGCCCGAATGCGAGCCGTTGAGCAGTCTCAGCTTCATGTCTTCGAAGGGGCCGACATCGGCGACCATGGTGACGCCGAATTTTTCCCAGGCCGGCCTGCCGGCTGGAAAATCGTCCTCGACCACCCATTGGCAGAACGGCTCGGTCATCACCGGCCAGGCATCCTCGACGCCGAGCTCGACCGCGATGCGTGTCCGGTCGGCGTCGGTGGTCGCCGGCACGATGCGGTCGACCATGCTCGACGGGAAGGCCACGTCGTTTGCGATATGGCTGGCAAGAGGGGCATCGCCGCCCTGTCGGGCGAGCTGGACATCGCCCTGTCGGGCGAGTCCTTGATCGCGAAGCGCGGCGAACTCGACCAGCAACCGGTGCAGCGTGGCGCCGTTGGCCGGCAGGTTGTCGCAGCAAAGAACGGTGAAAGGCGGCGTGCTGGCGGCGCGGCGGCGCGCCAGCGCTTCGGTCAGGAAACCATGCGCCGTGCGCGGCGATCCCGGATCGGCCAGATCATGGACGATGTCGGGGTGGGTTTCGTCGAGCCGGCCGTCGGCGGCCCTCAGATAGGCCTTCTCGGTGATGGTCAGCGTGACGATGCGGGTGCGCGGGTCGATCAGCGCGGCCAGCACCGCGCTTGGGTCCTCGGGTGCCACCAGCATCGACTGGATCGAGCCGATGACGCGCAGGCTCTCGCCGCCGCTGTCGCGGATCGCCAGCGTGTAGAGCCCGTCCTGCGGCGCCAGCGCATCGCGCGTGTCGGCGCTGCGCAGCGAGACGCCGACAATGCCCCAGTCACGCTCTCCCGCCGCCAGGCAGTCGTCGACATAGGCGGCCTGGTGGGCACGGTGGAAGGCGCCGACTCCGAGATGGACAATGCCCGGCGCGATGTCGTCCCGATCGTAGGCGGGAACCGAAGCCTGATTTGGCAAGGACCGCAGCGTCCCATCGGAGAGGCGGTCGTGGGTCATGGCACCAAAAACGCTGAGAGGTTTCGGCGGAGCGGCATGCGGATGTCCCCGTGCGATGGATCGGATGCGGGGTATCATCTGTTCCCCAATGCCGCAAGCAGGCGGGTGGATGCCGGCCGCGTTGACATCGTTCCTGCCCGACCGTACCGATTGTCCATCCTGGGGGAGCCGCTATGTCCATGATCGCGCTGACCGATCCGGATCTGCTGTTCCCCTCCGAGGCGGATGCGCGCGTTGCCAGCGCGCTTTGCGCCGGCGTGGAAAAGCTGCCCATCGTCAGCCCGCACGGGTCATACACAGGCGAACCGGCTTCTGCGCTGCTTGGACGCGATCACGGAGGCACTGCGTCATCGATGACAGATAGATGTTGGATATCATGAGCAGGACAGTGCCCGATCTTTCCGCCTTCAGCCTCGCCGGCAAACGCATCCTGGTCACCGGCGCCAATACCGGCATCGGCCAGGGCATCGCGGTGTCGGTCGCCCGTGCCGGCGGCGCGGTGATCGGCGTCGGCCGCTCGGCGATGGATGAGACCGCCGAAAGGATCGAGGCGGCCGGCGGACGCTTCGAGGCGGTGCGCTGCGACCTTGCCGACTCGACGGCCGCGCAGGCGATGCTCGACCGGGTCTGGCTCGACAGCGGACCGCTCGACGGCCTGGTCAACAATGCCGGTATCATAAGGCGGGCCGATGCGGTCGAGCTGACGGAGGCCGACTGGGACGACGTCATCGACGTCAATCTGAAGACGGTGTTCATGCTGAGCCAAGGTTTTGCCCGGAATGTGCTTGCCGAACCCGGACGGCGCGGCAAGATCGTCAACATCGCTTCGGTGCTGAGTTTCCAGGGCGGCATCCGCGTCGCCTCCTACACGGCCTCCAAGCACGGCGTGCTCGGCATCACCCGGCTGCTCGCCTGCGAATGGGCGCAAAAGGGCATCAACGTCAACGCCGTCGCGCCCGGCTATATCGAGACCAACAACACCGAGGCACTGCGCGCCGATCCCGATCGCAGCGCCTCGATCCTGGCGCGCATCCCGGCCGGGCGCTGGGGTCGGCCGGAGGACATCGGCGACGCCGCCGCGTTCCTGCTCGCGCCGGCGTCGGACTATATGCACGGCGCCGTGGTGCCGGTGGACGGCGGCTGGCTGGCGCGGTGAGGAAGATGACGATGACCGAAGCAAAGATATTCTCGCATGCCGGCGAGGCAGCATGGACGCCGACGCAGGACGGCAACCGCCGGCGCGTGCTCCTCCACACCGACGAGCTGATGATGGTCGAGTTCGGCTTCGACAAGGGTGGCGTCGGCGCGCTGCATTCGCATCCGCATGTGCAGGCGAGCTACGTCGCCGAAGGCCGCTTCGAGGTGACCGTCGACGGCCGCACCGAAGTCCTGGAAGCGGGCAGCAGCTTCATCGTTCCGTCCAATCTGCTGCACGGCGTCAGGGCGCTGGAAGCCGGGCGCCTGGTCGACAGCTTCACGCCGCACCGCGCCGATTTCCTCGGCTGATTTCTTGACGGTGATCTAGCGGAGCAAGGCGTGGTCGCGTCGGCTCGCGGCGAGCAAGCGATGCGTGGCCTCGATAATCGCCTCGGCCGGCGTATCGGAGACTTTCGCCGATCGCCCGCGCCTTGGCGCGGTGACCACCTCGACGGTGTTCGACAGCGGCCGCCACCGCTCCATGTTGGCGCCGTTGTTGATGATCACCGTCGGGGTCATGACCGTGGCAAACAGATGGCCCAGCCCGCCTTCCATGCCGACATAGGCGGCCGCCATTTCGCCGAGCGCAAGCAGCAGGTCGCTGAACGCCTCGGCGTCGAGCCCAAGCTCCGGGCCGACCGGTTGAAGACGGGGTTCCTTCGCGGCAAGGGTCTGCGGGCTCGGTCCGCTGCCCGGGGTGACCAGATACAGCACCCGGTAGCCGGCATCGATGAGGTTGCCGGCGACGGCGGCGACCTGGGCGTCGCTCATGAACTTGTTGCCCTTGGCGTTGCCGCCAAGAAGGATGAGCGGACGCTGGTCCGCGCCGCGCAACTGACGCGCCAGGGCGCGGGCAGCCTGCGGAACGTCCAGCCTGTGGTCGAATGGCAGATGCCTGCCGGCCAGCCGCTCCACCAGCCGATGGTAGCGCCAGGCATTGTGTTCGGGACGCAGCGTCCATCGGACGCCCGGACGCCAGGACAGCAAATAGCCGGCAAAATTGGGCTCGTAGCGAACGCCGCGGCCAATGAGCTGCAATCCGGTCACCAGCAGGCCGGGCACGCCGGTGCGGAAATCGACGAGCGTCGTTTGCGCGCCGCGCGGCTTGAATTCGGCGAGAACAGCCGAAAGCGGCGTCACCGGCCTGAAATCGTCGATGAGGGAAGCGACGTGATTGCGCAAGACACCGGTGAGCGAGGAGTTGCCCATTGTGCCATAGACGATGTGGCTCTGCGGGAAGGCCGTTCTTGCGGCGCGCAATGCCGGCAGCCTTAGCAATCCGTCGCCGAGGGCGTCGTTGCGGGCGTAGAAGATCAGCAGCGGTGCGGTCGAATCCATGCCGGTGCGGAACCCGTGGCTCAGGGCGGAAATGGGCCTCGATCAAGGCGCGCTCTGGTCCAGCCGCTGATACTGAAGCCGTCCTGGCGAGTCAAAGGCGATCTGCCGCGCATCCAGGAACAGAAAACCCGCGCCTCCGGGGAGGCGCGGGTATGTTGCCTGGGCGCGTGTCGCGCCGCGGTACTCAAAACATCACCGCAGGACTGGGACGGTGCCGCAACATGGTGAAGATAGGTTTAACGCGGGCTCGATCGAGGTGCTCCAGCCTGTGGATAAACCAGGCCATTTGCAGGCCTCTGGAAATGCACGTATCTGACCATGTTCGCGGGCGGAGAGGCAAAGCTTGAACGAAGGCCGCAAAGAGGCTTTTCAGCTTGGGACTCGCCTGGTCCTGGCGGCGCGGCGGCACGGACCCATCATCACGCCGGGCATGCTGCCGGGCGACGACGGCGCCAACATCAACGGCCCGTCGCTGATCAGGGTCCCCGACTGGCTGCCGGGCCGGCTCGGCGCCTATTATCTCTATTTCGCCCACCACACCGGCACATGCATCCGGCTTGCCTTCGCGGATTCGCCGCAGGGCCCGTGGCGGATCCATCCCGGCGGAGCGCTGTCGCTCGACCAGTGTCCGTTCCTGAGAGAACACATCGCTTCGCCGGACGTCCATGTCGACGCCCAGGGCCGCCGCCTGGTCATGTATTTTCATGGACCGACCGAGGCCGGCGGCCGCAGGCAGACGAGTTTTGCCGCGACCTCGCCCGACGGCATCCATTTCGAGCCCCATCCGGAGCCGCTCGGGCCATCCTACGCGCGGATCTTCCGTCACGACGGCTGGTGGTACGGACTTTTCGGCACTGGCGCGGTCAGGCTGTCGCGCCCCAGCGACGGGCTTTCGGGCTTCGAGCCGGGCCCCGTGCTGTTGCCTGCCTCGGGCCGCCGTCTCTCCCCCAGGCATGTCGCCGTGCAGACATGCGGCGAGCAGCTCAGGATCTACTACACGCGCCGGGGCGATGCGCCGGAGCGGATCCTCCACGGGACCGTCGATCTTGCCCGCGACTGGCGCAGCTGGAAGGTGCAGGGCAAGGCCGAGCTGCTGCGGCCATCATGCGGGTTCGAAGGCAGCGACGAGCCCGTCCGGCGCAGCCGCACGGGAGCGGCAAAAGGCCGCGAAAACGCCCTGCGCGATCCGGCGATCTTCGAGGAGGACGGCCGGACATGGCTGCTCTATGCCGTCGCCGGCGAGAGTGGTATCGCGCTGGCCGAAATCCATACGGCGCAGGAGCGGATGGCCGAACGGCTTGCCAAAACCCTTCGCCGGGTGACCTCGCCGCTGTCTGAACGGCTTCGACGCCTCGGCATCCGCACCAAGGCGCCCAGGCGGATATTCATTGCCGGCTGCGCGCGCAGCGGAACCACGCTCGCCCGCCGGCTGATGGGCTGCTTCGACGATACCTATGTCCATGAATTCGAATCGCCGTTCCCGAAGCTGCTCGAACTGAAGGGCCCGCATGCCAATCTCGTCGTCAAGCGCACCGCCGAGAGCCATGAGCTGCTTTGGCAACTGCCCGCCGGCATCGGCCTCATCTATTGCGTGCGCCATCCTTTCGACGTGCTGACCAGCGCGCATCCGCAGACGGTGCATCTGCGCCCCTTCCATGTCACGACCGAACGCTGGGAGGCGGAGTATGCCGGCTTGATCCGGTTGCGCGAAGCCCAGCCGGCGCGAAAGATCCTCTATCTGCGCTATGAGGACCTGATTGCCGAGCCGGACGCCGCGCAGGCGAGGATCGCCGGCGCGTTCGGCCTCGCGCCGGCGATCCGCTTCAGCGCCGATGCGGACAATCCGATCCGCGCCACCTCGTTGCGGAAATGGGAACGCAATGAGGCGCTCAGGACCTATCTCCAGGGTCTGCCGCCGGCCTTTCTCGCCCGCGTCGAGATGTTTTGCCGCGAATTCGGCTACGAACTGCCGGCAGATCTGAGCGCCGGAAGGGGCGAACGTGGAGAGTGAGTCGCATTATCAGCGCACGATCCGCCCGCTGGAAGCCGACCAGAACGCAGGCGGCGTACGCGGCGGGTGGCGCCCCGGCGATCTTGCCTTTAAGACCATGGCCTCGACCAAACCGGGGACCATTGGGTGATGCACAGATCGGCGGCGAGCGTCCCGGCGGATGGACGGGATGCCAAGCATCGCGTCCTCAAGGACGTCTTCGGCTTCGACGATTTTCGTCCCGGCCAGGCCGCGGTGATGGAGGCGCTGCTTGCCGGGCGCCACGTGCTGGCGGTGATGCCGACCGGCGCCGGCAAGTCGCTCTGCTACCAGGTCCCGGCGCTGGTGCTGGGCGGGCTCACCATCGTCGTGTCGCCGCTGGTGGCGCTGATGCAGGACCAGGTCGCGGCGCTGCGCCTGGCAGGGGTCGCCGCCGACACGATCAATTCCTCGCTCGATCGCAACGCCAACGTCGCCGCCTGGCGCCGCGTCGCGTCGGGGCAGACGCGGCTCCTCTATCTCGCCCCGGAGCGGCTGATGACCGAGCGCATGCTCGATGCGCTGGCCAGGCTCGACGTCCGCCTGATCGCCGTCGACGAGGCGCATTGCATTTCGCAATGGGGGCCGGCGTTCCGGCGCGAATACGAGGACTTGTCGCGGCTCGGCGGCATCTTCCCGGATGTGCCCGTCATCGCGCTGACGGCGACGGCGGACGAAGGGACGCGCGCCGACATCGAAGCCCGGCTGTTCGCCGGACGCGTCGAGACCCTGGTGCTGGGCTTCGACCGGCCGAACATCAAGCTTGCCATCGAGGCCAAGCAGGACAGCAAGCGCCAGCTGCTGCGCTTCGTGGAGCGGCATCCCGGCCGCAGCGGCATCGTCTACTGCCTGTCGCGCCGGAAGACGGAGGAGATGGCGGCCTTCCTCGAGAAGAACGGCGTCACCGCGCTCGCCTATCACGCCGGCATGAGTAAGGAGGCGCGTGAAGCCAACCAGAACGCCTTCATGACGCTCTCCGGCGTGGTGATGGTGGCGACCATCGCCTTCGGCATGGGCATCGACAAGCCCGACGTCGCCTATGTCTTCCACACCGACCTGCCGGGCAGCCTCGAAGCCTATTACCAGGAGATCGGCCGCGCCGGCCGCGACGGCAGGGCGGCGGAGGCGCATATGCTGTTCGGCCTCGGCGACATCCGCACGCGCCGCATGTTCATCGACGACGAGGACGCCGCCCCCGAGCACAAGCGGCGCTCGCATGGCCGGCTCGACACGCTGATCGGCTATTGCGAGACGGCGCAGTGCCGGCGCCAGGTGCTGCTTGGCTATTTCGGCGAACAGGCCGAGCCGTGCGGCAATTGCGACAACTGCCTCGAGCAGGTGCCGCGCGCCGACGGCAGCGCCGAGGCGCGTCTCATCCTCGCGGCCGTCGCACAGAGTGGCGAGCGTTTCGGCGCCGCCCATGTCATCGACATCCTGCTCGGCCACGAAACCGAGAAGGTGCTGGCCAGGAGCCATCAAAGGCTTGCCAGTTTCGGCACCGGCATGGCGCACAAGCGGCCTGCGTGGCTGTCGCTGATCCGCCAGCTCGTCGCCGGCGGGTTTCTCGTGCCCGATCCGGCCGGCCATGGCGGCCTTGCGATCTCCGAAACCGGCCGCGCGGTTGGCCGTGGCGAGGTCTCGTTCCAGTATCGCGTCGAGACGCGGCACCGCTCCATGCGCGGCAAGGCGCGCTCCGCCAAGGGTGGCGGAGCGGACATGGAAGGCGTGGATACCGCACTGCTCGCCACGCTCAAGACGCTGAGGCTGCGCCTGGCCAAAGAACGCCAGGTGCCGGCCTATGTTGTCTTCTCAGACCGCACGCTCATCGACATGGCCGACCGCCGCCCGCGCGACCTCGACGCCTTCGCCGAGGTGAACGGCGTCGGCGAAGCCAAGCTCAGGGAGTTCGGCGAGGTATTTCTCGAAGCCATCGCCGGGCATGGATCCGGAGCTTGACGGCGCCGATACCCTTCAGTAGTGCGCGTAGCCGCTTAGAGAGCATCTCTGCGACGCCGGGTACCTCAAAGGGCCGTCAATGCTGCGGCAGGTACGGAACCTGGACTTCGCGCCGCCGGTGCGCGCCTCTCGTCTGCTGGACGCAACAATTCAAATGAAAGCGCGGCGTTCATGGGACATCCGACCACATCCGGCGGGAGGCGAACGCGATGAGTTTCTGACTGTTGCCCCAGTGAGACAGTGCAACGGCTGCGCATCATCACCGCGGATGGCACGCAACGGTTGCTGTCAGATTTTCCCTTGGCGTTGATGATAGCTGGCGGGTTCGACGAATCCGAAATCGGCCAGCAAGAACGCCAAATCCCTATATTAGCAAGCTCTTGTATTTCTACTGAAGGAGGAGCATGCTTGTAGAAGGGCGGAGGAGGCCACCAAGGTAAACACGGTGGTCAAAGGGGTTAGGGCTATGGAAACTGTTTGTTACGTCCCCAGTGCATTCTGTCAGTTGTCGTTGCTCGTCAGCGTCGCGACGACGTTCCTCGTCATGACACCGTTCGCGGCTACTCGCCTATTGGTGTTGAGGATGCGCAAGCACTCTATCGGGAAGCTTCAGTTCGCCTAGTTCCCCTTGGGGGAGGATTATCGCGATGCGAACGTTTATGCTCATCCTCGTCGCGGTTGCCGCGTTCTTCGCATGGGACGGGCTGTTGAACGATGGCCGCTATGCCGATCAGATATTCAACCTCGAATTCCGGCAAGCTGCGCTCAGCCTGCCGAGCGACATTAGCTACGGTTACGAGGGCAAGTTCAACCGCTGACACGGCGTTATGCCGATGGTGGAAAGCGGAGAAGAACCCGCCATAGCGGTGGCTCAGGCCACGTTTCCCGATCGTAAGGCGCATTCCTGGCCGGCAGTTGCCGAACGCCGGTCGGCACGAGCCAAGTTCCGCCGATTTTTTTCACCTTTGTCCCCCGCCGCGGCGAAATTCCTACAAAAGGCATGCTCGGAAAGCCTTAGGTACGGCGCTGCTGGGACCCAGCGCAGTTTTTGAGGGCGTCAGCCCGGGTGGAATGCACGAATGACAATAATCATCGACAATGCCGCAAACTGGCGCGACATCGCGCGCGTCGGAGACGGCGAAAAGCTGGAATTGGCGCCGGCCGCCTGGGATCGCATCGCCTATGCGAACCGCATCGTGGCAAGCCTCGTCGAAAAGGGCATCCGCGCCTATGGCGTGAATACCGGGGTCGGAGCGCTTGCAAGCCAGGTGGTGGCGCCAGCCATGCAGGAGAAGCTGTCGCGCAACATCATTCTCAGCCATGCCTGCGGCGTCGGCGAACTCGCGCCTGAACGCGGTATCCGCGCCATCATCGCGGTGCAGGTGGCAAATTTCGCGCATGGCCATTCGGGCGTGCGGCCTGAGATCGTCCGCAATCTGCTCACCTTCCTCGAGCGCGGCTGCATTCCGGAAGTTCCTTCCCGGGGATCTGCCGGATATCTCACGCACAATGCCCATATCGCGCTGGTGCTGATCGGCGAGGGCATGGCAAGGGTCGCCGGACGCAGGATGAACGGTCGCCAGGCTCTGGCCGAGATCGGCCTGGAGCCGCTGGTGCTGGGCGCCAAGGAAGGCTTGAGCCTCGTCAACGGCACGGCATGCGCTACCGGCCTGACAAGCATTGCGCTGGTGCGCGCCGAGCGTCTGCTGTGTTGGGCCGATGCGGCGGCGGCGCTCACGCTGGAGGCCGCGGGCGGGCAGATGGCGGCCTTCGACGAGCATGTGCTCGCCATGCGGCCGTCGCCCGGCATCGAGGCAGTCGGCACGTCGTTGCGGCGTCTGCTCGATGGCAGCGGGCTGATCGCGGCGGCGCAGGGCAGTCGCACGCAGGATGCGCTCAGCCTTCGCGCGGTGCCGCATGTGCACGGCGCGGCGAGAGAGGTGTTGGAGCGCTCTGCGCAACTGGTCGATCGCGAACTGGCATCGGTAACCGACAATCCCGCGGTCTCCGGCACGATCGATGATCCGAAAGTGTTTTCGCAGGCGCATCCGGTGGCGCCCGCGCTCGGTCAGACCGCCGACAGTTTGACGATCGCGCTGGCGCAGGTTGCCGCCATGAGCGAACGTCGCATCGACCGCCTGGTCAACCCGCTGGTCAACAATCTGCCGGCATTCCTCGCCGCCGAAGGCGGTTGCAATTCGGGCTTCATGATCGCCCAGTACACCGCCACGTCGCTAAGCAACGTCAATCGGCGCCTTGCCGCGCCGGCAGCAACCGACGGCGGCGTCACCTCAGGCCTGCAGGAGGATTTCCTCGCCCACCCGACGGTGGCGGCCAACAAGCTTTTGGCCGTCATCGACAACGCCGAATATATTCTGGCGATCGAACTCATGGCAGCCGCGCAGGCGCATGATTTCCTGTCCGACCGCGCGGCACGGGCGCCAGGCACGGATGCCATCTATCGCGCCATCCGCGAGCGCGTCGCGCACTACAGCGATGACCGCCCGCTGTCCTGGGACATGGAAAAGCTGCGCGATTTCATCCGCGAGGCCGATGTGGGGCAGTGAAAGGCAGCTCCGAGCCGCCCGCCTGCGCAAAAGCTTCGGAGGGGCAACCTGCTTCGCACGAGGAGCGGGCTGTTCCCCGAAGCTCGAAGAGCGAGCAGGATGGCGGAGAGGGAGGGAAACTCTCCTCCAGACCCTTAGACCCGTTGCGGGCCTTGACATCTGGGCTACTGAGACTCAAGTTTGGGGCACCAACGTGGGGCACCGGTGTCCAAATGGCGGTCACAAAACAGTATTTAGAATGGCACGGCCGGCAGTGGCGGGTCCGCGTCAAAGTTCCCGCAAAGGTTCGGGACATCATTGGGCGGGGTAAGCTAACACACCCCCTTCACACGGCCGATCTCAAGGAAGCGAATGAGCGTAAATGGCCAGTCGTCGCGCGGCTCAAGGCCGTGGTCGCTGCGGCCGAGAAGGCCGTGGTATCGACTGACCCCTTGGAGGCCGAAGCTCTGCGGCTCCGTCTCACCAACTACGATGACGACACGCAGGAAGCGATTACGTTTAGGGCATATCAGCTCGACAAGGAACAAGGGGAGGATCGAGCCAGGGCATTCTACGACCTCGCCAGTGGAAAGACGACGCCACTGGACCACCACGTGGATTCCTTCCTCAAGCACCAGGGCTACCGGCTCAAATCAGAAGGCGACTTCAAGCGGGCTTTGGGATGGCTGGGTGACTGGTTGCGCGATAGCAAGCTACCCGTGACCTTGGAGGCTGTCCGCCGCGTTGACGCGGGTAAGTTCGTCTCCGAGTCACTGGTAATAGGCAGAGGGCAGCAAAAGGCAACGGCCTACCTTGGCTTCATAAAACAGTACTGGGTCTGGCTCATCACCAAGGGGCATCTCATTGGGGAGAACCCATGGGCCGGCCAAACGCTCCCCTCAGCGCCTAGGCAACGTCGAGAGACAGAGCTGGATAACGGCAAGCGGCCATTCACAGATGCCGAGGTAAAGACGCTGTTGTCTGGCGATGCCGGCTCTCTCCTCAACGATCTGATGCCCGTAGGGGCGCTGAGTGGGATGCGTATTGAGGAGATATGCCAACTTCATGTCGCCGACTGCCGCGACCGGGCTTTCAGCGTGTTCGCAGGCAAGACGGCCAGCGCTCGCCGTACGGTGCCCATCCACAGTGGGCTTGCGGAAATCGTGGAGCGCCGCACGGTCGGCAAGAAGGACAGTGACTATCTGTTTGACGAGTTGCCCCCCATCCCGAAGTCACGCGAGACACGCTCCGACCCGGCCGCCAAGCAGTTCACCCGCTATCGTCGAAAGATGGAAGTCGATGAGCGGCCGAACGACAAGGCGAAGAGCAATGTAGATTTCCATTCCTTCCGCCGTTGGTTCATCCGTAAGGCGCGGGACGCCAAGCTCGCGGGAGCCGTAGGCTTTGACGAGTGGACTATCACCTGGGTGGTCGGCCATACGGCCAGCGACCGAGCCAAGAGCCTGGACCTCAGCCAGCATGGCTATGCAGGGCAGGACCCAGAGAAGGCCAAGAGTGCGCTTGTGGAGGCCGTGAGACTTCCCACAACGCGGCAGCCTTCAGCAAAACGGCCAAAAGAATGACTCTTTCGCTTTGTTGCTAACAGCTTGCCCGAATGCGGCGGCATTCAAGAGCGAGTAGCTCCGAAGGGATTCGGCGATTCGAACCCCTGCTTGGCCTGATGGGTCAATTCCAATCTGTTTCAGAAATGCTTGAAAGGGGGCTCTGTTGTCGTGGTATGCGGTTAGGCCGGTCTTTTCATAACTATAGATGGCGTCAGCTTGGCTTACGATGCCAACAGATGAGTTACTCTGGATAAATTGCCACACCTCCCGGCGGTTGGTGGCAGCATGTTGCTGCCAGTCCCCTTTTTCATATCCCCTCGGATTAATCTTCGTCCGCCAACTATGCACAAATTCAACATCGGTGAAAATCTCATCCAGTATTTGGGGCTGAACGACAGTGGCGGCAAAAGCGTCTAGATCGAGTGGCTGGTCTATTGTCCCCTGTGCGAGAGCGGAACTGCCGGTGGCAAAAGCTGCGGCGCCTATTGCGGTGAAGAGCAAACCTCGACGGTCCATTCGATACCCCTATCTCTGATGCAACAGGCGAGTGTTGAGCAAAAGAGCGACAAAGAGGACGACCATGCCAATTCCGAACGTTAAAACCTGCATCATTGACCAGAACATAATATTCCCTAGTCCGGCGGCGTTCAGGTATGAAGTGGCAGAGTCTGAGCCCCACTTAAGTGCATGAAGTGCAGGTACAGAGGAGACTAGAACGCTCTTTGTCATCACCCCGAAGACTATAGACGTAAAGTTCGCCCCAATTGCTGAGAAAATTAGCCAAGTGTGCCTCAGGAGCACGCGGTTCTCATTTTGGGCGTTGTGAAAGATTATTTGGCTTAACAGTGCGAATGCGCCCGCTGACACGCCCAACGCCAAAGTTGTGAGTAGCTGCTGATAGCCTTCGATGTTGCTTATCAAATCCGACGCGACGTCTTCCATCACGTTCACTCCCCGCCGTTACTATTGATGGCTTGTCAAGGAGATTGAGTCAATAGTTGACCGACGCAGTTAAGATGCCGCCCCTGCCGGGGCCGGCAAAAAGCATAGACCTAGATCAGGACGGATACGCGGGGCAAGATCGATCCGAAGAAGGCGAAGAGGGCACTTTTGGAGGCCGTGAAAGCTGCCCTCTAGCCGGGGGTAAGTCCAATTGGACTCTGGGCTCCCGGTTATACGGGAGCTTCACCCTGAATTTCGACAGGCTTCCAATACTCCAATGCCTTCCTGACGTTAAAGGCTATCTGACCAACCGCTGAATCCCAGTTCTGGTAAACTCTTATGCTCGCGCGTTTCACCGTTTCAGCGTCGGAAAGGAGATTCACATCACGTCTAAAATGCCATGCCGCGGTTTCCAATGATTTGGCTGCAGGGGATCGCGTCGTTGGAATTTTCCTCGCGTCCAGAAAGCCTTGATCAATATTACGGGGCAACCTAACCAAGTGATCATCCCAGAATTCGCGCTGCGTCGGGTTACTAGGATTTACCGCACCTGCTTTGTAGTCATCAAGAAACTGAAGAGCTTGCTTGGAAAGCTCCGAAAACCACCTCTCACTGATGATGAACAGATCGACGTCCGAATCCGCCGAATAGGCAGTTCCGAACTTCGACGGACTCATCGAGTAGCCGATTCTACCGCTACCCGTCATGCTGATGTCTCTAAACGAGATGGTCAGGCGCTTGGCGAGGTTTTCCCTTGCGATCTGAAATACGGCCGGGACCGCGAGAAAGGCAAACGGGACACCCTCCGAAAGCCACAGAGAGGCAAAACGGCGCGAGTCCTCATGCGTGAGCTTGAGTCCAGGTGAGAACCTTGTTGCTTGTGGATAGTGACCCGAAAGCGACTTTAGCCACTCTGACAGCAAACCTCCCTCCCTACTTTGATCCCAGCATATTTCGGATGTGTCGAACTCGGCGGCTCAATCGAGTCTGATACGGCTCGGATTTCACTTTAGGCATTGGCAACTTAATCAATGCCGCCAAAAGGGCCGCATCCTCTAATCGCAGGCTATTCGGTTGCAGACCCAAGCGGTCGCATATTTGCCGGATACCATTCCCTCGCCACCCGAAATAGGCCAGCTCTAGATAGACCTCCATTATTGTCGCCTTTTCGAACTGCTTTGATAGTGCCAAGGCGAGGATTACTTCGCTGACTTTCCTATTGAGGGTCAATTCGTACCGATGACGGATCACCCTGACAAGTTGCTGCTCCACTGTGCTGGCACCTTGCAGGTGACCTCTGAAAAGCGTGAACCATAACGCCCGGCACATCGCTCGAAAGTCGAGGCCGCTATGTCGTTCAAATCTTACGTCTTCGGCAGCTACCACCGCGTTGAACAGGCTATTGTCGGCGGCTGAATCATAGGCTGTGACGGACGCGTGCACCGAATGCACGACACTAGAGACGAATCGGTGGTCGGGACGGAGCAGCGTGACCGCCAAACCTTGACCTATGGCCCCCAGCAAGTTGGTCACTTCAAGTCCCGCAAATTTGGAAACTTGGCAGATTTGGGTTGAAGCAATCGATCATAATTTTAGGCTGTCTTGGTAGTCCCTCAATTCCGCATACCGCTGCGAGGTAAGGCGCTCGCGTTCTGCCGCATAAATCATTGGCTGCATACTGCCCCCTTCAACAAGCGATGCTGCCAACGAGGCCTGCCCAGACGCATACTTCATCCAGTTGTCCTGAGTCGCCCGAAGGCCTTCCAATTGCTCTACCGGTATCTGTTGTTCGACTTCATCCAACACCGCTCTGAGCAGCGCTTCAGCCCCAGCGAGAGACGAATATGCCTGTTGGTTCATATCGGCTTGCGTAAGTCCCGCAATCTGAAACCTTCTGGTTAGCGACTGGGCGATATCCGATGGGGTGCGCGGGTCAACAACTTTTTCAACTGCGTCCTCTAATTGCCGGAGACGCGGCTTGCTGAAAAACGGGCGGCTTTCAAAATCGTTCACGTCCTCAAGGTTTATGCCGGACTGGTCCATCTTTGCCTTTAGATCCACCAATCTTGCGACGTGACCTACTCGCTCGCCAAGCGCAGATCGCTCAACGAAGCGCATTCCGAAATAGCCTAACACTGCACCAACGAGGACCGCTGCTGTAACAACCAACTCAATCATTTGCGCGACTCTCTTTCACTCGGCATTGTCCTAGAAAGTCTTGGGCCATATCAAGCGGTCGCATCGAAAATTTGGGGTCGCACATTTGAGACGCCATCTCGCGAGTGTGGTGGCGGGCTCTCCCCCCCTGCCTCCTACCGGTGCTGCGTTTTGTGCGGGGCCGCGCCCTTCTGGAACTCGGTACGCCAGACCAGCCAGCCAGTTGCCCCGGCATGGCATGATTCGGACACGGTTTCGCCACCGCCACCTCGACAGGTTGTCTCACTAGGGCAAGCCCGTGTGAGTCTCCGAAAGGCTACCCCAATTAGTCTCACACGAGTAGTCTCTTGACAAAACGCGACGCAGTCTCACATAATAGTCTCACACGGCCATCCAACGCGGAGACAGCGAAATGCCAGCCAGCACACTTGTGGGATATGCCCGCACTTCCACCACCGACCAGAGGGCAGGGCTTGCGGCTCAGCTTCGAGACCTTGACGCGGCGGGATGCACGAAGGTCTTCCGCGAGGAGCTTTCCTCTGTGGCGGACACGCGGCCTCAACTCCAAGCAGCGCTCGACTGGGTGAGAGAGGGGGATACGCTCCTTGTCACCAAGCTAGACCGGCTCGCTCGCTCTGTGGCTGACCTCGTGGCAATCACTGAGGCCTTGCGGGCGAAGGGTGTGGGGCTTCGCATCCTCGCGATGAACCTCGACACCACCACCCCCACGGGGAAGCTGATGCTTAACCTGCTGGGGTCCATCGCAGAGTTTGAGCGGGAGCTAATGCTGGAGCGGCAGCGCGAGGGCATCGCCAAGGCCAAGGCCGAAGGGAAATATCAGGGGAGGCAACCGACTGCCAGGCGGCAGGCCGGCGAAGTGCTCCGGCTCAGAGCGGACGGCAAGTCCGCCAACGATATTGTGCGGGCTTTGGATATTAGCAGGGCGTCCGTCTTCCGGATATTGAAGGAGAACGCATAGGCCGCGTTTGCGAGAGGCTCCGGGGCTGTCTGTTTCACATGAAGACGGAGGAGACCACGCCATGTCAGACTATCGTGGTTCTGTCGAGGTTGGGCCGCACTGGTGCGGGGAGCATCTCTATGAGAGCGTTGCGGATGGGCAAAGGGCACTAGAGGAGATGTGCGCCGCGCTTCGCAAACAGGCTGAGGTAACCGCAATGCGGGAGCTGCTTATGCGACAAAAGCCGAGCCTAGACCTCACGCCTAGCGAGGAACAAATCAAAGCCGGCCGAGAGGTGGCAGCTGAGCGAGACCGTCTCGACGCCCTGCGGTCCCGCGAAAGGGCTGAGGAGATTTGGGCAGTGATTGTCCCCGTAACCAGCCGCATGGCGGAAGAATTGCAAGGATTGCCCACCAACTACTGGATGTGGGCGCTCGCTCAACTCGTTGGCGGCGCGATTGGCGAAATCTCGGACACCAAAGTTGATGCCGAAACTAGGGCTTACTACTTGGAGGGTTGCATCCGCCAAAAGTTGGCAGAGGTGTTCTACCACAGGGAAAACGATGGAGCCCTAAGGCGATAGTTCCTGGCCGCCTTGGATTTCTGGCTTCGTGGGCGGCGTGGGCATCTGAACACCAGTCGACAAACCGCCGGCACCACAAAACAGAACTAAAGCCGCCAAAGCCAGCCCGGCTAGCAGGGTCCCAATCACGGCGAGAGTCCCGTTAGCCTTCACCTTCGCGCCCCAAATTGACACCTCCAAATCGCTCATAGCCGGCGGTCTCCTTCTGGGGGAAAAGTATCATTGCCAGCATTGACGTTGCGTTTTAAATCTCCTGCACGCGCCTCAGGCTGCGTAGGCGGGGTGATATCGTGGTTCTGCTGAAACAAGGTCGAATGCTCTCCTGCGGGGCGCTGTTGGTTTTGCTGTCACTCAGACCAACCTACGCCGAGACAGTTGTGGTGAAATATCGGGGCCCTGTGGACCTCGCCAAGTCGAATGCACTGGGGAGCTAGACAGCAGTGTGGTCAGGCGTGTCTGCTACAACGCCGAGCACTCCTACATGCTCATCCGCCTCAAGCAGACTTGGTATCACTATTGCGAGATTGACCAGGGCACGGTCGACGCCCTGCTAGCCGCAGAGTCCAAGGGCAGCTTCTACAATTCGAACATCAAGGACTCGGGGACTGGCGGCAAGTTTGGCTGCCGAGAAAAGCCGGTGCCCGACCTATAGGGATTGGGCTGGCCACCGCCTCTTGACATCCTGATAGTGTAGCCCTTCTATTTTCGCTCTTGGGGGGGTGAATTGAATGGGCAGGCTTACCGCAACTGCTCTTGTATTATGCCTGCTGGCTGCTGCGTCTTGCGCAACCGGCCCTGCCAAAGCGCCGCCCGAGAACACTGCCCTTAACGTCTTCCCCGGGCCTCCTCCACCACCGCCATATGAGCCTGTCCCTGCGGACACGCCTATTGAGCGATCGGCAATCCCCCCCGAACAAGGGACGGTAACCACAACGCTAACCCAAAGCCCATCAGGCAGCGAGGCTCCGCAGGTAGCCGTGACGCCCCCACAGGCTGGCGTGCAGCCAAGCACACAGCCAACACACACCCAAGCCCAGACCTATCAGCCCTCCACCTACCAACCGCAGCCCACTTACCAGCCGACCTATCAGCCCCCGGCGCCATCAGTTGGCCTCTGTGCGGAGAACGGAAGTTGCTATGGCGACATCAGCAACCTCACCGGCAGACCCAAGACCGTGGCGGTGCGTGGCTACTACCGGAAGGATGGCACGTATGTAAGGGGACACTACCGCAGCCACTAAGTCGGCATTGCTTGTGCCCGATGGTGTAGGGCACACTCGGAGCCATGTGCAATCTCTACAACATCACCACCACCCAAGACGCCATCCGCGAGTGGACCCGCGCTATGCGGGACATCATGGGCAACCTTGAGCCCTCGCTGGATGTCTACCCCAACATGCCCGGCGGTGTTGTCCGCAACGCCCCCGATGGGCAGCGCGAGCTTGCCAAGCTGCTTTGGGGCATGCCAACGCCGGCAGAGCGGGTGCAGGGCAAGGCGGACTACGGGACTACCGACATTCGCAATCCGCAGTATGGCCACTGGCAGCAATTCGTTGGCGTGGAGAACCGCTGTGTGGTGCCCGTCACGAGCTTCGCGGAGCCGAGCCCCACGCCCAACGACAAGGACCCTGAGACGGGCATACAGCGGAACTACTGGTTTGCCCGGAGCGAGGACCGCCCGCTGTTCTTCTTCGCGGGCATGTGGACGCGCTGGCAGGGTATCCGCAGGGTCAAGGACGGGCCGGGCGACTTCGAGCTTTGCGGCTTCTTCACCACCAAGCCCAACGCCCTCATAGTGCCGATCCACGAGAAGGCGATGCCGGTGATCCTCACCACTCGGGAAGAGGTGGAGACCTGGCTCGTTGCACCTTGGTCCGAAGCGCGGCACCTGCAGCGGACAGCCCCGGACGATGCCTTGGTGATTGTCGAGAAGCCGGCCACACAGATCAAGTTTCCACAGCAGGCTCCGGCCCAGGGGGGCCTGTTCTAGGAGCAATAGAGAGATCGAGGAGGTGTCTTTATGTGGTGCCGCATTGTTCGCCACACCTTAGCAATCTCATGGCTCGGTGTCGTGCAGCCTTCTTTGGCAGCAGGGATTGCGGTCGAAGGAGATGTCGATTGTGGGATATGGGTCAAGGCAAGGACGGAAGGGCAATCCGCCATCCTTGAGGGCTATGTGCTTGGGCTCATGAACGGGTTGGCGCTCGCGTCACAGATTGAATTTTGGCAAGCGACAGGTGTGCCGGTCGGTCGAGAGCAGGTCTTTCTGTGGATGGACAACTACTGCCGAGCAAATCCCTTGTCGCGGACAGCCGTGGGGGCAGTCGCCCTTATGATAGAGCACACGGGAGACAGATTCCGGCAGAGCATTGCGAAGTGAGGCCCGGCTTTAGTCATCCTTCCAGATCACACGGCGGGCCATACGGACCCCTACAAGCCGTGTCACGCGTAGCTTTTGACGAGACGCACCCCACGGTGGCGTGAGGCGGCCATGGGCGAAAGCATCCTCCCGCAGCGGCAGACCCCGAGGCTCATCGTGGTCACCGCCTTCGACCGGGACGATGAGGGCACCCTCCAGGCCGTCTACGGGCCGGCAGAGCAGCAGAGTGAGGAGCGGGCCATAAGGACCGCAAAGGCGCTGGCGGGCAAGCATGCCGGCGCGATTGCGTGGTCCCGTGAGGCCAATCCGTCGATAGGTGAGTACGGCGAACCGAAGACGCTCTTTGTCGCTGGGGACGTGCCGGACATGGAATAAAGCCCCCTGCAACACGAACTGCGGAAAACGATCTCGCCGGGCTGAAGCCGGGGAGCGTTAGTGGCCGTTCTGCGAGCGGCCGCCATGGCGTAGGTTTACAGATTCGGACAAATGCGGCGATGATCGCCGCAAATCGGCCAAAAGATAAACAACAACGGCTAATGACATGCCCGTGCGTAGCTTACGAATCGCCTTCTGCTTTGCGAGGCCTCGGCGCGGAATCGTGCTCGGGGCGTTACAATTCTGAGCCGAGCCCTGGGACCCGGCATCCCACTAAAGCTATGCATAGCTAGCTCTTTCCTCATGAGTCTTGGCTGAACGCTTCGCTTTGGGCCCTTTTTGCCATGGCCCTTTTCTGCGCCGCCGAGATCGCTTCCCGTTTGGTGGTCGGGAAACCTGCCAACCCATATGCTTTGATCATCGAGCCAAATCGCTCGGTGAACATCTGGTGTGTGGGAAGGTTTGGGTCTGCATCGATCAGCGCAAGGGTGACGTAGCCGAACGTAGCGTGTAACCGGCGGATGCCATCTAGGAGCTGATCATCGGAGTAGTTGCGCTTGCGCTTAGGAACACGCCAGCGGCACTCATATCCGACTGCCGCATACGCAGCCCGAAGACCACCAAAATGCTCGACATACGTTCTGCAACAAGGCGTGTACTGACAGTAGTCAATGATGACCGACGACAGCTTCCCCTTTTCTCTTAAGAGCCGCTCAAGCCGATCGATCATGTCTTGTTTGGAGAAGGCGTAGCCGGTTCGGCGTCCGATCTGCTGTTGGGCTCTTGCGAACTGCCTTGCCCCGACGATTGGTTCCATTACTCGTGTTCTGATCCACAGGGCTGGAGGATTTCGCTTAGCCGGTCCTCTCATTCGCTGTGTTTTTCTGTTGTACACGTAGTAGCCGACCATCAATTCGCTCGTGAGGACAGTTCTGACGCGTGCGAACGTCCACGTCCCACCGTTGGTCGAAGGGATGTCCCTGCCATTTAGTTCTCTGGCGATACTCGACATGCTTTGGTTTTGCTTAACGAACATGCGGAAAATGCGCCGGACGACCCGAAGTTCATCGATTGGACCGGGCACGAAAACAACCCGATCAGTACTAAGGCCCTTCTGTTCGCCGAAGCCCAGGACAAACCGTGGCTGTCTATCTTTGCTGACCAAAAGACGTCTTATGCCGTAGGGTATCTGGCCGCCTTGCTTAAAGCCTAGACGAGCTTGCTGTTTCTGTGCCCTGGAAACCTTCTCCGACAGTTCGCGGCTGTACTCGCCAGCCATGACCCGCTTCAGGTTCTTGACGATCGTCGAAACCATGCTGCCGTCGTTCTCGAACGGCTCACCGCAATATTCCACGGCAACCCCGGCCTCTCGGCAAAGAAACTCATAATGGGCTGATTGGTCCGTATCCTGAAATCGACCCCACCGGCTGACGTCCAGAACCAAGATCGCCGAGTAGGTGCGTTGGCCTGTCACCACATCACCCAGCAACTGTTTGAGGCCGTTCCTCCCTTTTAGGCTTAGGCCACTTTTTCCAGCGTCGGCGTATGTCTGAACGATGGCGAAACCTCTCGCCTCGGCATATTCCGCAATGGCGGCAATCTGGTTTTCCAGAGAGTAGCGCTGATGCTCCGTCGACATGCGAAGGTACTGCGCTGCCGGTATGCGGATAACGTTGGAAAGATTAGTCACCATAGTGCACTCTCGTGTAAATAGATCGGGCCGACACGTGCCGCACTAACCCTAAGGATGCTATACCGGTTTCCAGATGCCGCCAAGCGTGCGGAGGGATGGGAATAAGAGATTTATACGCGTTTGCCTATATTCTCTAATTATTCTTTATCGACCACTTGCGTACCTATCGCTGGCGTGAGGATGCGGGCCGCTGGTTCCACTTCCAAGGTCGGCTATTCCAACTTTCAATTGCAGTTGCTTAGTCAGCGCAAATCGGCTCCGAAGCCATTGCATCTCTCGCGTGACATGAGACCTGACTTCTGGACCGGTGCAAAACGGGCAAGCGTTGGGGATCATCTTTCCTCGGGCTTCAAATGGAGCGGAAAGCAGTCTGCCCGGTGCTTCCCACTAAGTGTGAGTCGGTACCCAGCCTGCTGGACGTCCTAGAGATTTTCGCTGGCGGTGCGGAAGGCTCCCTAGGGTAGGCACCCCGAGTGCCGTTGCGTAGTCGTGCGAGGCCATCCCAACGGCGACGTGACCGGAGGCTCATGAGGGAGGAGCATCGGGGTCGATCTCGTATGAGAACTTTCCCGAGTTCGGGGGTAGTCTGGACAACGTGAGGCCGGCCCCGACATGCAGTAGTGATTGACCGAGCGGCGATACTCCATTGTGGCGATGGAGCGTAACAGCACAATGACCGCGAGGGCCAAGACACCAAATGCGATCAACGCCGCTATCTTGTTCCTAGGTCTACGGCGTTCGGCCAGATGCCCATCAATTGGCCTTGGCTCTAGGGCAGCTATTTGCGCTGTAATGATCGCAGTAGCGCCAGAGGTGATAGCTTCGGCCTGTTGCGACGCTGCCGGCACAATCTCCCCCTCCCAGCTGGAACCGGCCGAACCCCCGTTAGGAAACTCGTGACTGCTGCCGCTGCGTTATCCGGCCAGCCGGCCTCTCGAAACTCAGCTAACCATCGTGCGGGCTCCCGCCCTCGAAATGTTTTGTAGCGGTCAGGTGATGCGGGATTCGGTGTCGGCATTGGTTTCCCCATGGAGGCGAACGCCTGCGGTGCGCCCCCGCAGACAGCCTCCTCGTGCCCCCTTGATCGGGGAGTTGGAAAACCGAGTTCCGGTTCCTGCGGCCTTTAGTTCCGGAGAACCTGGACATACGCCACAGGCTCCCCGACCATCGAAAAGTCGAGGACAGACACCGATGCTTTCGGCGTCATGCTTTGAACTCAGGGTTTCCACACCCCGGAGCGCCGCGTGAGCACTCGGCGACGACTCTATCCAAAACGGTCAACGCAATGCAAGGCGGCTAGCGGGGAGGGGACGACGCGTCAGATTCTGCTAGTCCGCTTAGGGAGGTAGGCTCGTGGATTGCCTTTGCAACTCCGCTGAATTGCCCTGCACGACGACGGCAAAACGTTACACCCGACACAAGGGTCACAACTCGCTGAAAAACTGAAAGAAGTTAAGCGCCCTCTATGTCATTTGTTGCACCTGAATGTTACACCAACTTAAGCTTAAGTAATTGATTTAATTGACAAATTATCGCTTTTGGGGTATGCGACTCTCATTGCAAGCTGATCGAGACTCTCCTATGTCAACTAACCACTTTGCGGCCGCAGCGGACTTTGGCCTCCACCCAAACCAATTCACCTATCTCGCATGGGCTGTTGGGCCTTGCTTGAACGTTTACAGAGGTTCAACGGGGATCACGGTTTCTGCCTGGGAAATTCAGCGGGCTGACACAGGTGAATTGTTTGATCGCTATTTCATTCCTAGCAGAGGCGCCAACCGCCGCGAGTGGGAAGCCACGATCATGGGAATTGCCGGCGTGTGCGAGCGACTCCCGCTAAACTCCGCAGTGTTGATCCGAGTCCGACAGGAGGAGCTTGCCGAGGCTTATGCATGCGGCTTTCGCAAGACCAGCGGAAAACCGATGGCAGGGCAAGAATTCTGGTCCAAGTTATTGGCTGTGATCGCTGACAAAGCCCTTCGGGTTACAGTTGAGTTCGCCGTCGAGGACAATACCTTCTGCACCCTGAGGGAGGACGCCAAAAAAGAGGGGATCAAGCAATTCGAAAAGCTTGGCGAGTCCAGTGTTCGAGCTTCTGTTGAGATCGCAAAACCGAAACGCCCGATAAGGCCGAGTTTTGATCCTGCCGAAGGGGGCGAAATCGACGAGCCTGCTTTGATCTTGAGACGGCCGAAACCAGATCGCCGGAAGGTGTAGGTTGAGCGCCAATCGAAATGCAATGACATGACTGGCGATCTCTGTTCCATCCCCGGATGTGGCCGTCCCACGGCTTATTCCGCGGGCAAAGGGCGTGCTGCCTTCCATTGTCGCTATCACGTGCAGCGAAAGGCTCGTCACGGCTCATACTGGTGCGCTACCTATCGGGCGGCCGAGCTTAGGCCCTACGTGGTCGCTGCCTCCCTGTGGCTTGCAGAATGTCCGCAACAGGGTGCCGTCGGTGCTGCGGTGCGAGAACTTGCCCATATCCTTGCCGGCGCGGGACGTGTTGACCCAGCAATGAACCTCCGCGGGCAGCCGGCGAGCTACAGAGCACGTGTCGCGTTCGCCCGGCTGCGAGAGGCCGGCATTGAGCCTCGCCGCTTGCTGGCCATTTATCTGGGGGTTAGCGCGTTGATCGAAGATGACCTTGGGTCCCATCGCACTCGGGAGTTCAAAATCGTACAGGCTGCGAAGGCGGTTCACCGGCTGGCCAGCGGAACCCACAGAAGCTGGGAGATGTTCAACCCGCTAGGGCCAGACATTCACACGGAGCTTCACGCCTACCCAAGATCTTCGGGGCTCGTGCTGCGGAAGATCGGGGAGAGGCTGGAGAAGGCCGGAGAATTTCTAGCCCCCGAGGCCCTGCCAAAGGTTATCGCCATGAAGACCTCCAAGCGTGGCCCTCATCCTTCCCATCTCCCGGGTTGGCGTCCTACATGGGACACGAGGCCGCATTAACCAATGAATTTTCTCTTCACACGGGCGGGTGACCTGGTTGGGCTTACCGGGTCCGCACATGTTGGGTGACGCCGTGACTTCGTTCGGGCGAGGCATGCCGTCAGGGATCGTTCTAGACCCTTATCGCCGCGCAAATGGCGCCAACCTTAGGGCAGCTGTTGCGAGGCTCGCGAGAGACCTTGAGGCTGCCGAAATGCGCCTGGGGCTGCGCAAAAGGCAGCGAGATGACGAAGCTCGGGATAGGTTCCGTTTGGCCGTCGAGGTATTAGCTTGCAATTTTCTGGTCATCCAAATGGCCGCAAGTGACAGGCCTCTAGCCGTGCCGAAAAGTAGCGCTGCAATGTGGGGCCCTGCGCGTTCCAAGCCGAAGGTTTACGGGAAGCACTTCCTTGATGCGCTAACCGTGATCGAGCACCCACAGATGGGCATGATTGAGCGAGTCGCAACCGGCTACAAGTTCGAGGCCGGCGCAGGCGGACTCTCGACCGTTCGCGCTCGCCCAGAGTTACTTTCCGCCCTCGCCGTATCGGTGAATAGTTGGGAGGAATTTACACGAGAGCCGCCGACCGAAGTGCTAATCCTCAAAGCCGCGAAGGTGAAGGGACAGGAAGCAGTTGAGCTCGACTATCGTGATACGGGTAGGACGTGGAAGCTCCGGAAAGAGATAGAGGTGATCAACGAATATCTGTCCTCAGCCCCCATTCATCTCGCTGGCGGCCCTGGGCAGCATGATGCGGATGGGCAGCCGGTAGACCCCACCAAGCGGTTCGTTCGCCGCATCTTCAACAATGGCGTTTGGACTGAAGGAGGGCGGCTCTACGGGGCATTCTGGGAAACGATGCCGAAAGCCATGCGGCGCGACTTACTGCGAATTGGTTCGGCTAAGGAGCCTGAGGGCGAACCCATCGCCAATGTGGATTATGGTCAGCTCTTCCCGCGACTGGCTTACGTGAGAGCGGATGTCTCCGAGCCTCCAGCCGAACTCTACGATGTTTTCGGCGACGGCTCTTCACGGGCTGGCGTGAAGAAGCTCCTCAATGCGCTCCTGTTTCACAAAGGCCGGCTCACGCATTGGCCAATTGGGACGGCCAAACACTTCGGAGGCATGAAGCTGGCCGATGCCGTCGCAGCCATCTATTCAGCGCATCAGCCAATAGCCCACCTCTTTGGAACGGGCATAGGCCATAACCTCGCATTCATGGAGAGCAATATTCTCATTGAGGTGCTGGCGCGTCTCCGGTTCAGGAACATCGTCGCTCTGCCGCTGCACGATGCCGTGCTCGTTGCTCAGTCGAACGCCGAAACCGCTAAGCATGAGATGCAAGAGGCCTTCGCGACGGTGCTGGGGCGCAACTCACGCGTACCGGTCTCTGTCGAAATAACGTATTCATAACAGCATGTTAGTTGGCGCTAAGGCCTTACGTCTCCTCTAATGCATAAGGGGAGAAGCGTGGGGGGGTGGCGCTCTAAGAGGTGGCAGTGCGGCCCTGTGTGGAGGAGGGGTATTCAGCCCCCCAATCCCCCTTCATCACTGAAGCCCTCGGAGCCCAACGATATGTCCACCCCATGGCCCGTCCACTAAGTGATCCAGTTGCTTCCCCTGCGTGGCGGGCCGTCATGGCAGCATAGTGGTTTGCATCTCGGGTGCACATGACGCAGCAATGAGAGGACGGTGGATAGACCGGCTCGGTATACGAAGGAACGTGGCGCCTGGCCTCAAGGCGACTCTAAGCAGCAGCGAAAGCATTTAGGGGTGGGTGGAGCGCAGCCAATGAGCGCTCTTCGGCAGGCGCCCTGATGTTTACCGGAAGCTGCACCTTGGTTGCCGTACTGCTGCGGCTGCCGATGGGAATTGTGACCCTGCCTATGCACAATGGACTGATGATCGCACGACCCCAATGGCCGCTTTCAATGCAAATGAGTGCGACTCTGGACGGCAAACTGCGGGACTGGTGATTCCAGTTGTGCTCAAACAGCTGCTCTGAAATACCGTAGAGTGGATGTGAGTCCTTCGGGGGGACTATGATAACGAATTTACGATTCCACATTGGGTCGCAACCGGGCGCCAACCCGTTGACGATTCCTATAGAGCCATCAATCACGATTTTTGTGGGCCCGAACAACTCTGGCAAAAGCCTTGCTCTGTCAGAAATTCAACAGTGGTTGTCTCAGGGGCATCTGAAGAACACTTCTCTTTTGGCGGAAATGGAATTTTCCCCACTCACCGCAGAGGAAGCGGACGCATATATCGGCACCGTTAGAGCACTCCCAAGGTTGGACGAGAATCTGGGTGCAGAATTTATAGTTGTTCAGCTTCCCAATGGAAGAAACCACGTCCATAGACAGAATTTTGCGGTCAGCCTCGCAAATCCCCAAAAGGATCCAGCTAATTTCGCGAGGATGTATGCAATTCACAAAAGCCTTAATCTCGACGGGCCGGCGAGAGTAAATTTATGTAATCCCCAGGATCGAGGTGACCTCAAAAGTCCCCAATCTGCATTTGCTAGACTTTTCACTAACGATGAACGTCGACGTCGATTGAGCAATTTGGTTCATGACGCCACGGGGCAGTATCTCGTGATTGATGCTACCGAAGGCGGTCAACTTCAGGTCCGTTTTGCTGACCGATTGCCTGAGGACGAGAGATCGCTGGGAGACGCCAACATCCAGTTTATGAAGAATGCAAGGCCGCTGGGTAGCGTGAGTGATGGCGTTAGGGCCTATGCCGGAATTTTGGTTCAAATGCTCGCTGGAGACCCGAGAGTTATAACGATCGACGAACCCGAGGCCTTTCTGCATCCGGCCCTCGCACGGTCGCTCGGGACTGAGATCGCAAACGCTGCCGTCAAAGAGCACAAAATAGTTTTTGCCTCCACGCACAGCCCGCAATTTGTGATGGGCGCAATTGAGTCCGGTGCCCGGGTTAACATCATCAGGCTGACCTATTCGCAAGGCGTGGGGACAGTCAGGCTTCTCTCGAACGATGCCCTGCGGACACTGATGAATGACCCTCTATTGAGATCGACGGGGGTTCTGGAGGCAATCTTTTACAACTTCGTGATTGTCACAGAAGCGGATGCTGATCGCGCATTCTATGGAGAGATCAACCAGCGCCTCCTAGGCACGGGCGACTCGCGAGGCATAAAGGCCGGACTATTTCTGAACGCCAATGGCAAGGATACCGTGCCCCGGATCGTTACTCCTCTTCGAGCATTGGGCATTCCTTCAGCGAGCATCGTCGATCTCGACGTTTTGAAGGAGGGAGGCGAGGTTTGGACGCGGCATCTCATGGGGGCCGGCATTCCAGATGGTGAACGCGACGCCTATCGAACTCGACGCAGGGCCGTGCTCTTGAGTTTGGAGGCTTTGGCTCCTGCCGATTTCAAAACTGGCGGCGGGATTTCTCTTCTAACTGGACATCGTCTTGAGGCTGCGGAGAATTTGCTAGATGATTTGGCCCGCTACGGCATGTTTGTGGTGCCGATCGGCGAAGTTGAAGCCTGGCTTTCCGGGCTTAATGTGCCGCGAGCAAAACACAGGTGGCTTAGGCAGATATTCGAAGCCATGGGGGGAGACCCGGCGTCTGCTGACTATGTGCGGCCTGCAGAAGGCGATGTCTGGGACTTTGTCGGCTATATGAAACGGTGGCTTTCAAACTCGAACCGCCGGGGCATCCCCTGTTAATTTTGCGGCATCGACGCCCAGCACTGTGTCGCGCAATCCGCTCCGAAGCTTGTTGGCTGCCTTGTTTTGGCGAGAGCGACTTTACACCTTCGCCTTACGCCAGCCGGCCCACCACGCCTCCCATTGCGAACAGAACCATCGCTCCCCACGGGCCGGGTTTATGCGGGCGGCCAAATAGTAGGCCTGCCCCGGCAAATGGTAGATGTGCTCGCCCCACTCGTTGATGTTGCCCTTGATGTCGCAGCCGGGCTTATGAAAAGCGACTTGGCTAGACGATGAGCCAGCGGCATGGACAGTTGGAAGGCGGGGCTCGTCGCTCACCGCAAAGTATGCGGCCGAAGAACCAATCAGGAGGGCCAACGTGACTGGGAGGCGGGCGGCCAACAGCGAGCGCCACATGGGTCTCCGTCGCCTTATCTTAATGCGAGCTGTTTCCCCCATTGCTCACCTCCCTAGGGAGAATGTGCCAATAACTTCTGAGAGTCTAGAAGCCCCCCGTTGCCTCATGGGGCACTTGCCGCCATGTTTCAGCGAAGGATAGGGGGAGATTCGATGCGTTCACTCGCAGCACTTGGAATACTTGTCTCGTCACTTCTTGCCGGTTCCACTTCGGCTGAAGCATTCTATTATTGCACCGAGCCCACGGCTCCGTCCTGCACCTCGCGTTTCGGGAGCTTTGATGACGAATGGGAATTCGATCGGTGCAAGCGCGAAATGAAGAACTACCAGTCCGATGTGGAGACTTTCATCGCTTGCAACAATAGCGCCAACGAGCAGGCTGTCTCCGACTACAGCGATGCCGTTAAGAAGTTCAATCGCAGAGCTGGAAACTGACGATGGGCGACCTAGTTGCGAGCATCCAAACGTGGTCGATGGTGATTACCGCGCTAGCAACCATGGCGCTTGGTGTTTTCACTTGGGTACTGGCGCGAGAGACAAACCGACTCTCAAGCGCGACATCGCAAGCTCATGTGGTGGCGACCCTTGAGCCGAACCAGTGGGCCCTCAACCATGTTGACCTTATCGTCACCAACACGGGGAACGGCTCAGCGCATGACGTTGCAATCGCCTTTAACCCAGAGCTGGAAAAGTACCAGGGCGAGAGCAAGGACCGCCCCCTGCGGCACATAGGCCTTCTCAAGCCCGGGCAATCGGTATCAAGTTATGTCGGGGACAATAAGCTCTACCACGACAAAACCTACCAAGTCTCCACCAGTTGGAAGCATCGCCCAGGCGAGCGCGAGCGGCAATCACTTAGCTACGAGTTATCCATGGGGGACTATGAGGGCTACGGTCACCTGGGTGCTCGCTCCCCGTTTATTCAAATGGCGGAGCAACTTAAGAAGCTGCGGGAAGACTGGGAGTGGGTGGCGAGGGGGTCTCACAAAATCAAAACGGACAACTATTCCAGCAGCGACCGTGAGAAGGAGCGGAAGCGATTAGAGGCACTACGCAAGAGCCAAACAAAACCTCAGAGGACACGCCGGACACCCAAGGGCGGAGGGAAAAAAGAGTGATATTGGGGCACCGCTGTGGGGCACCGACTCTTCTTGGTGATCGAAAAATTAAAGCTTTTTCAGATACTTAAGGAAGCTTAGAAAGAATGGCGGAGAGGGAGGGATTCGGTTTCACGCCTATCCTGCTGAAAATGCTAATCTTTTCGCGCTTTTTGTTACGCAGTTTGTTACACTGCTACAACTGCGATTTACAATCGCTCTTTTGAGCTCGCCTGCCCAATCCATCTTATCTGTCGAAACCGACGCAATGGCGCGGCGGTGGATTGGGTCACTCTGTCATAGTATCCGCGCTTCATTAAGTTGACGATGCCGTTTAGACTCGGAGCTGATCCTTTCCGGTCGATCACCAGGATTTGGCGCGCGACCCGGCACCGGCGGTTCGTCTTTGTACGTTTGTGTCATCCAGGCCGGATCAACTCGGCCATCAGGCTTCTCACGACTTATGCATGCGTTTCCCACTTTTATTAGCATTCGGTGCGAACCCGCACCCTGCACCAAACCTGCGACGCCTAAGCTATCGTCCTCGACTTGAGCGTTCCCTGCTTCTCGTGGAAGACGCTAAATTCGCTCGTGCGTTATTGCCGGCCAGCAAAGGCTGCGGGTCGGCGGTGAGGGTGTCGAGGAGCGGCGGCCGTTCCCTTTCACTCAATAGTGCCGCCGGCGCCTGGATGGTTTCCACGACGCCGCCCCCGCAATCGTAGCCGTTGTGATGATCATCGTGCATGCGCTGAGCTGTTGGGGACATGCTGATGGCGGTGCCGGAAGCACCGGAGACATGTGATATCTCGGCAGCGGGCAGAGCGGCTTCTCTGTCGCTGCACAGGAAA
Source organism: Mesorhizobium sp. M4B.F.Ca.ET.143.01.1.1 (assembly GCF_004792275.1). Taxonomy (NCBI): domain Bacteria; kingdom Pseudomonadati; phylum Pseudomonadota; class Alphaproteobacteria; order Hyphomicrobiales; family Phyllobacteriaceae; genus Mesorhizobium; species Mesorhizobium sp. M4B.F.Ca.ET.143.01.1.1. Next base: position 85,156 of record NZ_SRSR01000006.1, on the reverse strand, counting down.
GCGTAGAGTTCCTTCACGCAAATGCGGGCGTCCTTCTTGTCTTTTTGAAAGGGCGGGACGAGGGGCAACCTGATATCGGCCTTTTGGTAGAACGGACTGCGCTCTTCGTACAGCTGGTCAACCTTCTGCTCGATGTCGGCGCCTTGCAGCAGCGGCCGGCTGGTGTCCCTCTCGAGGCGCCTGCGGAGCTCTTTCAGCTCGGGTGTCGAGCCAGATCGACCTCGCCTTATTAAGAATCAGGGCTTGATTGGACTCCTTGCCAAAGCAGCCGCCGCCGGTTGCGATGACGATGGGGCCTCTCTCCAGCTGCTTGGCGAGCTCTTTGGTCTCCAGGTCCCTGAAGTGCGCCTCGCCACGGCCAGGGTCGGCGAACATCTCCATCAGATTGCCGTGATCGGCGACGATATGCTTATCGATGTCGACAAACTCCACCCCCAACTCCTTGGCAAGCTGGGCGCCGATGGTCGACTTGCCGCTCGCCGGCATGCCGACGAGCACGACCGGCCGCGTACCGAGGGCCGCGAGGATCTCGCCGGCTTGCGGCGAGCGAGCGACCGCAATCTGTTGTCTTGCGACGATGGGCGACCTGGAGGTCCCTGCCGCCCTCGACCTGCTTTCTCCTGACGAGTCCCAGTGTAATATCTCCCAGGCACCACGGGGAATGGGGACTAGCTGTGAGCTCTGCGCGCGGTGCGCGAGCTCGGCCCGATAACTGGCCGGCGTAGGGAACTCGACCTCGAAGCGATAGTTCTGCGCGGTTCTGAACGCCGTGTGAACGCCGCGTAACCGCGGCCTGTCCATCCTGATGACCCAGTTGGTGGTCTCGACCTCGCTGCAGTCCCGCTCCTCGAAGGCCAGTGCCGCCTTCCTGAAGGCGCGCGTAAAAGCCTCGTCCGGGATCTCGAAGACATGGCGCACGGCATTGGTGACCAGTTGGGCCTCCGGCGCCGTGCTCACGCTCTGGCCGGTCAACTCGTCGGCTATCCAGACCTGCCCGCCCGACCGTTGGTCAAGATGCGGCACCTTCACCTCGATGCCGTCCTGCCGCAAAAGCTCGGCAACCGCATGCACAATTTTTGGTAATCGCGCTTTCTTGCGCTTCGGCGGGGGCGGCTTCGAGCCTGGCCCGCTCAAGGGCCTGTTCGCTGCTCAGCGTTATCGTGCTGGCGCGGTCGTCTTCGGCCGAGATTGCTAAGGCGCTGAGCAGAATGCGCTTTTCGACGGCGAGTCTGATCGAGGCCTCCATGACCGATGCCGCCAGCGTGGGGTTGTCCTTCAGATCCGCCAGGCTGCCATCGACGTCGAACCGGCCCTGGTGGAGCTTTGCCGCCTGCGCCTTGACATATGGCGCCGACTTGAAGCCCGGCCTCTGCTCCAAGAGCCGCTGCAATTCGGTGGTTTTTTGCATGAACACCCGCGCACCGGTATCGGACTTGTAGGCGTCAGTGCCGACCTTGATGCCGACGCTCAACAGATTGATGGCGCTTTCATGCAGCTTGACTTCCGACTGCTCATGAGCCGGCTCGCTATTGAGCTGCAGGTTCCAGTCCTGGAGCTCGGCCACTAACAACGCGGCCAGTTCGCAGGCCACCGGATGCCTGGCGGCCTTGCTGTCTTCCCTCGCCCTGGCGATGAGCTCATGGAGGGCCTGGCCATCCGGCCGATCTTCCTGCAACAGTGCGCGGATGTCGGCCTTGAGCTCATTATGAATGCCCTCGTAGGTGCCGAAGATGGCACGCTCGGCAAACCAGCGTTGCGCCTCCAGCGGCTGCGCCAGCACGTTGCGCTGCAGGCAGCTGTAGGTCTCCAGCACCAGCCCGGTGGCCGACAGGATCTGCTTGGACCGGGTGAACTGGTAGCCGCTTTTCTCAATGGCCGGCGTGTGCGACTTCGGCGGCTTCATCGAGGCGATGCCGCGCGCCTGCAGCTGCGCGTCGAACTGGCGCACATGCTCGTAAAGGCGAGGCTGGTCGCCAATGATGACGACGGTGTCGCCATCAAAATCGCCGTCGAGCATTTTTTGTTCGACGCTTGGAACCGCAACCAAAGAGCCGGGCGCGAACACCTCCGTCGCCTGCAGGATGCCGACGCACTCGAGCGCGGTGTCGGCCTTGACCCGGTCCTTTTCCTCCAGCCAGTACGAATGGCACTTTACGTCCTCGGCAGACATCACGACCCCGCGCTCGGCGAAGTCCGCCGGCCACATTTCGTCGGGCACAACGATCAAGATGCCTTTGGCAAAGAAGGTCGGATCGTCGGCGGCAAGCCCAGCCCCCGACCTGTGCGCGAAGTTGAAGCTATATTGGAAGGCCACGCACCGATCCAGGAACGCCGCGGTCCGGTCGCCATCGCGCGCCGACCTGACCCGGTCGGCGGCGAACGGGCGCAGGTTGGGCTTGTCATAGGGGGAGCGTCCGACAAGCACGCCAGCGTCACGGGTCAAGGTCTTGCTCTTGCCCGTCGGCACATGCAGGCATTCGTCGCTGGACGGCACGGCGATAGCGCTCGAACCCTCGATATGCCCGCCCGTGACCGTCCGGAACAGCTCCTCGGCGGTGAGGCTTTGATGGGTTTCGAGCCAAGCCTGAGCCTTCTCGCGGGTCTCCTGTGCTACCTCGACGCTACGCGGATAATGTTGCAGCGCCGAGGGCGGTACCGCCGATTGCCTTTTATCGGCATAGGCAGGCATCCGCTCGGGAGCGTCGTGGCGAGCCCGGGCAATGGACGGCATGCGCTCGGCCAGTGAGGCCCTAATGAAGCCGCAGCCGTCATGCGGCCGCAAGGCGATCTCGCCGTCTCGCCCCTCGAACCGGAAGGGATGCACTGCGCCTGCGGGATGGTCGGGCAGAAGGGACAGCTTGAAGCACCCTTCCAGCGCATAATCATGGGGGCCAATGTCGGGGATGCCCGGCGGCGCGGCAAATCCGCGGCGCTGGGTATAGTAATAGGCTTCCTTGAACGGCGCCCAGGCCCGCGACAGCTGCTCAAAGGCCGTACCCGGAGCCGTCTCGGCATAGGGGATCGCCAAAAGCTTGCCGCTTGGGGCCTCTGCGGCCGTGAAAGGCAGGTGAGAGGCAAGCTGGTTCAGGCTCTTTTGCGGCGGCTTCAGTTTGCTGCCGCCGAACAGGTCCATGCGGTAGGGCACGCCCTCCACGGTGAACGTGCGTGTCAGCATGGCTCCAGTCGGAGTTCCCTTTAGCTGCACCGCCACCACCTTCACCGCGCCCGAGGTCAAGCGGTGGAAAATGGAATAGCGCAACTCGGCTTCGCTGGCCAGCGGCCGGCCTTGCATGTCGACCACCGGCAGCCGCATCAGTCCGGCATCGCCTTGCGGCGGTCTCGGCTCGTGGTCCATGGCCTGAAGGACCCGATGGACATCGAAGCTGGAGGCTGCATGCTGGGCCTGGATCATCGATGCGTTCTGCGCCATGAAGGTGTCGAGCGCTTCGAGCGGCTCCTTCGCCTCGATCTCGGCGATCACGCTCGAGTTCGCGCACCGCCTCGGCGCGCGCCGCGGCGCTCCTTCCTCGGCTGATGAACACTGCCGATCATAGATTCGACTGCCAGCCTCAAAGCCCCATCGTCGTGCATAATATGGGCTGGCCTCGCTACATTCGAAGGGGATCGAAGGCCGATCCCACGGTGCGGTGAAAGAAGCTGCAAGCGGCTTCCAAGACTAGGTGCGAGCACCTCGATCTCATTGTAGGCCCGTCATCGGATCATATGGAAATCGGTGAGCTTCATCCGCCGGCCTTTTACAACGTGGTTTGGTCGATCCTCTAGGGGATTACGCAGTCTTAAGCCAGCATTAATACCTTAGACGCGACACTAGGAATACTTTTACTATTCGCTAAAGCTCGATGCTATTTGACGAGGACTGGTCTTGCGTTTGCAGTTTTCTAGATGAGAGGGCTAAAGGACATTAGCGTCGGGACCAAGCTCTCGTTGGGCTTTGGGCTGGCGCTGCTGTGCGTCGTGGCCGTGGGAGTATTTGGGGTCGCGCAACTGCGATCACTCAACAAGGTCACGAGCGAGATCACCAGCGTTTGGTTGCCCCAGGTCCAGATCGTCGGCGAGATGAAGCGCAACCTCGCGGAACACCAGCTCTATGCGACGTTGCGCGTGCGCACTGCCGAGGCTGCGCAGATAGCCGGCATTGAGAAGGAGATGGCGAGGGAAAGCGACGAAATACTGCAAGGTCGGCGCGCCTATCGCCGGAGTGCCGGATCGCTGGCCGAGCAGCAGCTGTTCGACCAGTTCGTCAACCTATGGACGGCCTACGAAGATTCCCTGACATCGATTTTCCCGCTCCTCGAAACAGGAGGGCGAACAATGGCTGTCAAGGAGTTCGAGACGGTATCGCTCCCGACCGTTGCCGCCGCCACGCAGCGATTGGACGACCTGCTGGCCCTCACCAACGAGCGCAGCACGGCCGCGGCGGTGATGGCGGACAGGACCTACACCGTTGCGCAAAGATTGACTTGGCTGGCAGTTCTTTTTGCCGCCGGGTGTCTTGGTGGGCTTGTCGCCTGGATACGCCACAATGTCAGCAAGCCGATCCTCGCCGTGACCGAGGCGATGCGTTGCTTGGCGCAGGGCGAGCGCCGTTCGAGTCTCATTGCGCTGAAAAGGGATCGGCAGGACGAGGTTGGAGTGCTGTTCTCGGCCTTTGCCGGCTACCGGGCCAGCCTGGAGCGCAGCGATGCCTTGGCCCGAGAAGCCGAGCTGGAGCGGCAGCAATTGGCCGCGGCCGCCGCCAATATGCCCGTAGGGCTTTGCATGTTCGATGCGGAGAGGCGGCTGGTTCTGTGCAACCAAAGCTACGCCGATCTCTACCATGTGCCGGAGCCCCTGACTCGTCCCGGCACGCCGTGGATCGATTTGATGCGGTTCCGGATCGCGGCGGGCCTCTATGCCGGCCATGACCCGGAAAAGTATGTGCAGCAGCTGACGGAGACCATCGATCGCGCAGAGCGGACGGTGAGCCTGGTGGAACTCAGGGACGGACGCACCATCGACCTCATCCATCAGCCACTGCCGGGCGGCGGGTGGCTTGCCACTCACCATGACGTGACCGACTTGCGGCGGAGCGAAGCCAAGATTTCATACATGGCGCGCCACGACGGACTTACCGAGCTTCCAAATCGCATATTGTTCCGCGAACGCGCCGAGGAGGCTTTGGTCGAGATGCGGCGTGATGGTAGCAAGATTGCTTTCCACTGCCTCGATCTCGATCATTTCAAGATGGTCAACGACACGCTGGGGCACCCGGTTGGCGACGCCTTGCTGAAGGAGGTCGCCGCCAGACTGAAACAGGTGGCCCGTGAAGGCGACACCGTGGCAAGGCTCGGCGGCGATGAGTTCGTGATCATTCAAACCGCGGTTGATCAGCCGGTCGAGGCGACAGCTCTTGCCCAACGGGTCATTGATGGGCTGAGCGCACCTTATGTCGTCGATGGCCACGGGGTTATGATCAGCGCCAGCATCGGCATCTCGATCGCGCCGGACGATGGCATTGACGCCGACCAACTTCTCAAGACCGGCGACATGGCGCTCTACCGGGCGAAGGCGGAAGGCCGCGGAACCTACAGGTTCTTCGAACCGGAAATGGATGCGCGCATGCAGGCGCGGCGGTTTCTCGAACTCGACCTGCGCGAAGCGGTGGTGCGGCAGCAGTTCGAAATCTACTACCAACCGCTCCTCAATCTCGACCGCGGCGAGGTCAGCTGCTTCGAGGCGCTGCTGCGCTGGCATCACCCGACGCGCGGCATCGTATCCCCGGGAGAATTCATCCCGCTGGCCGAGGACATCGGCCTCATCGTCCCGATCGGTGAATGGGTTATCAAGCAAGCCTGTCTCGACGCGGCAAGCTGGCCCGGTAGCATCAAGGTCGCCGTCAATCTGTGCCCGGCGCAATTTCGCAACGCGCGCTTGCTCTCCACCATCGTCGAGGCATTGGATATCTCGGGACTGCCCCCCAGCCGGCTTGAGCTTGAGATCACCGAGACAGTGCTGCTGGCCAACAGCCAGGCGACTCTCTCGATGCTGCAACATATCCACATGCTCGGCGTTCATATCGCGATGGACGACTTCGGAACCGGATATTCGAGCTTGAGCTATCTGCGCTCGTTCCCATTCGACAAGATCAAGATCGATCAATCCTTCATCACGGACGCCGGAGATATCGACAGTTCCGTCGCCATCATTCGAGCGGTCACGAGCCTCGGCAACAGCCTCGGGATGCAGACCACCGCCGAGGGCGTCGAGACCGTGGAGCAGCTGGAACGGGTCCGAAGAGAAGGCTGCACCGAGGCGCAGGGCTTCCTGCTCAGCCGCCCGCTGCCCGCGCGGGACATCCCCGCGATGCTGGAGCGGACCCGCGCCGTGGTGGCGGGCGAGATCATTGAGACCGAACCCGAAACGTCAGGCGAGCGAGACACGGACAAGCCGGGCAGGCGTCGCAGTAGGGCGTCTGTCCCCGCCTAACCGGGATGCAAGCGAAAAACAGTGCCAACGAACATGAGTTTGCCGGCCTAGTTCAGGCCGCCACTCGGATCATGTCGATAGCGGGTGTGTAGGTCGGCGCGGCTCGAAATTAGGTGTGCTGAGCGCCGGTCAAAGTGGGATTAGCTTGTCATATCGATTATGGGATCCAGGTTGAACCCGACTTGCAGGACTCTGCTCGTAACCGAGCAGATCAACCTCACATTCGGTCGCTGCTCTTCACGGCTGCACCAACATCCCGCCTACGGCCGCTGGGCTCGGGCGACGAGACCATTCTGAGTGAGCGGCGTTTTATATACCCGTTCGGTCGTCAGTACCTTGCGTTCACGACAGATACGCCGGCGATCCTCCTGCTCCGGTGTTGGCTCTTTGACCATTGCACATATGCGCGGTTCGCCTCGCTTGAAGGCAAGGAGAGACGAGCGTTTCACCATCGATCTTATCGGTTTTGGCTCGGCGACTGCGACGAGACACTGCGATAGAAGCGGGATCAACGACGTAGCTCTCGATCCCCGCCTTGCTCAGAACCCGATGGATCCAGGAGCCATCGAGCCCGGCTTCCTGGATAGCGACGACGGGGAAGTCTGGCCCCATGCGTGCTCTTGCCTTCTCTCGCACGCTATCGAAGCGACGGAACAAGGCGGATAAATCACCACTGGGGACACTGTGTTTCGACAACTTCTCGCCGCCACCTGGCGACAACGACGAGATCAGCCAGGTTGAACGGCTGAGCTCCAGCGATACGAAGATTGCGCCCAGACCAGTCCGGATAGCAGTCAGAGTTTCGGATCGGTCGGCCACTACATGCATGGTGTTCCTCCGCGGGGTGTTTGTTAGCAGCGTCACTCTGCCAGAGCACGCGCCGCTATCCATCCGTCGCCATGGGATCTGGTGATTGTTCATGTCGCCGATTCCCGCGAAGGAACGCCACCATGACCAAGATTGAAAGTAAGACCGCCAGCGCTGCCGTCAAAGACATTCTGCTTTCAGACCCGGACGGACTTCACGAAATGATCCGTGCGGTGATGCAGGAGGTGCTCGAGGCCGAGATGGACGACGGTGGAGGAGACCATCGAGCGCACGCTGACCTTCTTTTGCCTGCCGCGCCAGCATCACAAGCATCTCAAGAGCACCAACATGCTTGAACGGCTCAATGAGGAAATCCGCCGGCGCACCTATGTCGTGCGCATCTTCCCCAACGCCGAAAGCTGCCTGCGCCTCGTCAGGGCGCCGGCTGTCGAAACCAACGAAAACTGGATGGAGGCCCTACATCAACATTGACGACCTGCGCGAGCACAAGAAGCTCGCTCTACGCCAAGCCGCATGACCAGCATCGTGGCCGCCCCATTTTGCAGAACTTGACGCACACAACCGCCACTTCGAGTTTACCGACCGCACCGAGTCATCCACGCAAAGACCTGCGCAGCGTCAGCTTCAGAGCTTGGTCCCACCGGCTGAACGCCAAAAAAGCGGATCTTGGCCATCGGAAGCGCCCTCAACCGACTGAGAGGTTTCGGCTTATGCGATGCGACTGGCAGTCCTGCGCTCCGGGGACAAGGCCGTGGCGGCAGAAGATCCCCTGGACATCAGGCGATGTCCGGAAGGCAGCATCGTAGTAACGGTTTTTACGCCGCTCGCGGCACGCGCGAGGTGAACGTCGCCCGGGTGACCGACACGCTGGTGCCGTCAATATCGCTGATAATCTCCACCCTGGCCTCCAGTTGTTTCACCAGTGCTTCGACGATGGCTGTTCCAAGTCCGGTAGCCGGTACGTCGTTGGCGATCTTGCCGACGCCATTGTCCGAAACCGTCAGTTTCCAGTCACTGCCCGCGGTCTCGTAGCTCACCTGGATGCGAGCGCCGGTTCTCTTCTTGGGGAAAGCATATTTGATGGCGTTGAGCACGAGTTCGGTGACAATTAGTCCCAGACTGACTGCCCTTTGCGAATCTATCCTGCCGCCTTCGGCCATTACGGTGACCGTGATCGGCTGGGCTTCGCCGACCATCGACGAGGCGAGGCTGCTGCACAATTTCGGTAGGTAAGAGCCGACATCGATCTCGTCGACGCCGGCGGAGGTGTGGAGATGGCGTTGCACCTCGGCCACGGACAGAACGCGCTGATGGGCGTCCTTGAGATGCTGGCGCGTCTCTTCCGACGTCACCGAGCGTGCCTTCAGCAACAGGATCGAGGCAATGATCTGCAGGCTGTTGGCAACCCGATGCTCCATCTCGCGCAGCAGGACGTCTTTCTGCCGAAGCAGGTCTTCGGTGCGACCGAGCAGTTCTTCCTTCTCCCGCTCGATGATACGACGGGCCGTTATGTCATTGAAGGCGAGAAGGATGGTGATGGCCGAACTATGGTCGTAAAGCACCTTGCGGGCATTGAGCAGCATGGTGCGACGGCCGATCCGCGTTCCTGAGCCATGCTTGCCTCCCTCTATCCCTTGATCTGGATCTTCTTCGGCCGATCCGCCTCCGGCCGGTGCAACTCGACTTCGAGCAGCCCGTTGGCGAAACGCGCCTCGACCCGTTCCGGGTCGACGCGGAATGGCAATTGCACTGTCCGGGAGAAGGTCCCATAGGCGCGCTCACGGCGGTGCCAGACGGATTTCTCGTCCTCCGTTCGAGGCTCGCGCGTTCCCTTCAATGTCAGAATGTTCTCGCGCACCGTGAGGCCGATTTCGTCAGGTGATATCCCCGGCAGTTCCGCGGCCACCGCCACGCTGTCCTCGCCAGTCCAAAGATTGATCGGCGGAAACTCCTGAGCGGCGCTGGCGGTCAGCCCGGCCAAACGCTGGTTTACTTCCTGTTGCATGCGCCGCATTTCCACAAACGGATCGAACCCGATGCGGCCGAAATCCGACAAAAGCATGTACATCCTCCTATGATTCACGACCTTGCATGATTGCCACGCGCGACACGTGCGTGCGCACCGGAAGCGGAATCGATCGATGGCAACAGGAGGGGCGATCAGCACAGAGACCGAGCGGCCCGATCGCGCAACCTCGCAGAATGCGAGAAAGAGGGGTTCGGGCAGACGCCGGAACACATCCTCCTTGCGAAGCGACATGAACCGAACTCGATCCACCGTAGGGCCGGACCGTCATTCCCGTGCCAGGACCCGATAGCGGCATCCGGCTTTATCATTAGGTGGCCCCAAATGGCCTTTCACGAGGTGATCTTTGACATTCCACCAGTCACCTCTTCGGCAACAGCGGGGTCCCTTCGAATCCGTAGCCACGTTGCCTCTAGTCGCTGATTTGGCTTCCCTTTGCGCAACTGTCGGGATCGACGAAGCGTCCCGAATTGCACCGCGGTTCGATCAACTGATCGCAGGCGACGCGCCGCATCGTCATGGTAGCTGACGAATGAATCGGCATGACACGTCGCAGTGACCGAGACATCAAGCCAGCACCTATGTCGGCTTGCCGCAAGTCAAAAGAATCCAGCCCTGCGTGCCGCGTTCGCTGACCTTCGCCAGTGACGCCATTTGCATTTCGGCCGGACAGATGGGCACAGACATGTGCAATTCCCGCATCGCCCATTATTGGAACTCACAAGGCGGCGTTCTTTCCGTCTTGGCGAGCAGCGGGCCAACGCGTTACCGGCGGTGATCTTCCTGCAGCTTTAAATCAGTCGCCACCAACGACGAAATCAGATTTGGCCAGCACGCCGGCAATCCTGGCAAATCCCACAATGCTTGCCGCGCCTGCTCGGGTGTCATCTGTCCGGCGATCGCTGCGTTGCTGCTTCTCACCGCGCAACTGAATACCGGTCCCCGACGCGCTTTTGGCCACTGATTCAGGAATACGAGCGCTTCGCGCACTGTGTTGATGTCGTGACGACGTCGTTGGTCTTAACCTGGACCGGCGATAGGAAAGCCAGACCGGTTATTCTTACCTCCCTGCGATCGCACGCTGGATCTTTCATTCGGTGGTTGGTTGCGTGACAGGTTTCGAACGTTAGGTCTTGTTTTCTCTGGAAGATCGGGCTGTACGACATAATCCAAATGTTGCGACGCAGCGAAGGCTTCTGCTGGTTCCCGAGTTGAAAAAGCCAGTTGCACCTGGATGAGTGTGTCGCCGCCACCCAATAGCCCATCAGATGTTCAATGGCAGGCGGCGTCCGACGCTCGAACAGCAAGCGCCACGGCCGGCGGGTAGCCGATGCCACAGCTTTGGAGCTGCCCCGGATACTATTATAAGACCGATTGACGCGGGGCTCGACGCGTTTGCGGCAAATAAGCTCGAGTGTGGACAGAGATGTGACGTTCTATTGAGTCGCTGACCCAATCGGTAGCGACCTGGTGATCCACGCAACCAATTCCGGTCGTTTCTGTCACTAAGAACTCGATATTCGCTATTTGCACCTCGAAAGTCGCATAATTGGCAGTGAGAAACTCAACGCGTTGTGAGGATGGCATAGAGAAGCAGTAGCCCCTTCTCTAGTCTCGCTACGGGAAAAATTCTGGAAAATGGGTCTGCTTGGCTGGACGCAGAACGCTGTGGTTATTCAGCCGGCATTTCTGAAGCCTCTCCAAGACAAACAGCTTGCCTTCGCGCACGCTGTCTTCGAGCGGCTTCGGCTTCGCCAGATGCGCCGCAATCGCGCTGGCCAGCATGCAACCTGTCCCGCGCATCGATGTGGCAAGGCGCGGTGCATCGAAGCGGATGGGTTCGTGCCCGGAGCGTAACAGAATATCGGTCGACCGGGTTCCCGACGCATGCCCACCCTTGATCAGCAGGGCTTGAGGGCCGGCGGCCAGCAGTCTTTTTCCTTGTTGGAGCGCTCCGTCCTCATCCACTGCCAGTTCGGAGCCACTAAGGAGCGCCAGTTCAGGGAGGTTGGGCGTGACAATGCAGCAAAGCGGCATAAGATCGCGCTTCATGGCAGCGATAGCGCCTGCTTGCAGAAGTGCGCGGCCTGAGGTGGAGGCCAGCACAGGGTCGAGTACTGCGGGGACATGCGGAAATTTGCGCAGCACTGCGGCAACGGCAACAATGATCTTGGCAGTCGCCAGCATGCCGATCTTGATTGTGGCCACGTCGTTGGCCTGCAGCGCGGCGCACATCTGATTGGCCACCAGGCTAGGTGGCGAATAATAGATTTCGATCACGGCGTCATGCGTTTGCACCGTTAGCGCTGTGACGGCGAGACAGGTGCGCACGCCAATGGCAGAGATCGTCTCGATATCGCGTGCAATTCCAGCACCGCCACTGGAGTCCGATCCACCGACGACAAGCACATGTGGTTCTCGCCTCAGCGCCATTGGTCCGTCTTTTCGATCCATTCTCGCGTGCGCGCCTCGGGGTCGTCGTTGAGCGTGATGTCGGTCACCACCGCCGCGCTGTCCGCGCCAGCCGCAAAGACACCGTCGAGCCGCTCAGGGTTGAGGCCACCAATGGCGACCAATTGAAACGGCGCGACCTGGCGCTTCCATTCGCTGATCCGTTCGACCCCTTGCGGCGCCCATTTCATCTTCTTCAGGATGGTCGGATAGATGGGTCCAAGCGCTATGTAGTCAGGCTCGGCGGCCATCGCCGTTTCCAGCTCCTGATGATCATGTGTGCTCAGTCCGAGCCTTACGCCGGCTGCCCGTATCGCCAAGAGGTCAGCGGTCTGCAAATCCTCCTGGCCGAGATGTATGAAGTCGCAGCCTTCCTCGATTGCCAGGCGCCAGTGGTCGTTGACGATGAGTTGGCACTGGTATCGAGCACACAAGGCCTTCGCGGTGCGGATCTCCGCGCGCAACCCAGCCTCATCCACGGTCTTGATGCGCAGTTGCAGAAGCCGGACTCCGAGTGGGACCAGCCGTTCGATCCAGGCAGCGCTGTCGACGATCAGATAAAAGGGATCGAGCTTCATGAAAAAACGGCCCTGCCGACCATCGGTGTCGATGGCACGGCGACGTCGCGCGGTTCGAGCATTCCCGAACTGAACGCCTCACGACCGGCGTCGACCGCCTTACCGAAAGCACGCGCCATGCCGACCGGATATGCCGCCTTGGCGACCGCTGTGTTCAGGAGCACGGCGTCAAAGCCGAGTTCCATGACGGTGGCCGCGTGCGACGGCCGTCCGAGCCCCGCATCCACAATCAGCGGGACGCCAGGGAAATATCCGCGCATCGAGCGCAGCGCCGTCATGTTGACCGGTCCCAAGGCGGAACCGATCGGTGCGCACCACGGCATCAGGACCTTGCAGCCCGTTTCCAGCAGCCGCTCGGCGACAACGAGATCGTCGGTGGTATAGGGGAATACCGCAAAGCCGTCCTCGCACAGGATGCGGGCGGCTTCAACCAGACCGAACACATCCGGCTGTAGCGTGTCGTGATTGCCGATCACTTCGAGCTTGATCCAGTTGGTGCCGAAGACCTCGCGCGCCATTTTCGCGGTGGTGACGGCTTCCTTGACGGAGAGGCAGCCGGCGGTATTGGGCAGGATTCTGGCGCCCAGCGAGCGGATCAACGACCAGAATTGTTCGCCGGCTCTACCGCCCGCCATCTCACGCCGCAACGAGACGGTCACCACCGACGTGCCCGACGCCTTGACTGCATCGGCAAGGATGGCCGGCGAAGGATATTGAGCGGTGCCGAGAAGCAGGCGCGACGAAAGCTCGGTTCCATAAAGCTCCAACATGCTAGCCGCCCTGCATGGGCGAGAGGATTTCGATCCGGTCGCCGTCGCTCAACTGGAACTCCGTGCGGTTGGCTTTGTGCACGAGGTCGCCGTTGACGGCGGTGGCGAGCCAATCGCCCTCATAGTCGAGCGCGGCAAGCAACTCGGCCAGCGTGGTGGCGGCAATCTCACGCGCCTCGCCGTTGACCATCAGTTTCATGAGCATGCTCCTTGGTTCTGTCTTGACTGAAAACCAGGCCGGCAGCCTGGCGCGCCATGGCGGGGGCGAGGAGAAAACCGTGACGATAAAGACCGTTGATCGCGATGATCTCACCGTCTGTTTCGACGCGTGGCAAATTGTCGGGAAATGCCGGACGGACACCCACACCGGTTTCAACGATCTCGGCCTCACCAAAGGCCGGATGGAGGGCATGGGCGGCGCCCAGCAGCTCCATCATGGAACGCGCCGTCACCGGTCCGGCGCTCTGGCTTTCAATCATCGTCGCTCCGATCATGAAACGGTGATCGGTGCGCGGCACGGCATAAAGCGGAAAGCGTGGATGAAGCAAACGGACCGGCCGCGACAGCGAGACATCAGGCGTGCGAAGGATCAGCATTTCGCCGCGAACACCGCGCAGCCTGTCATCGGCCGCTGCCATTCCCATGCAGTCTATCTGACGGGCGAAACCCGAAACAGGCCGGGCGTCGCAGCCGAAGTGGAATTTGACACCCATGGTCGCAAGGTTGTCATGAAGTGCCGCCATCGCCTGGCGTGGGTCGAGGTGAGCCTCGTTGGGGAAGAGCAATCCACGCCGGAAGCGGCCGGCGAGGTCGGGTTCCAGGAGCGCAATTTCGTTTTCATCGACGCGCCTATGCCCTGACGTGCGACTGGCGAACCGGTCAAGCTCACCGGCATCACGCGGCGCGGCCACGACCAATGTCCCGGCCCGTGTCACCTGACCCGACAGCACCGCATCCCACCAGTCGGCAGCGTCGCGTCCGAGATCCAGCACCGGCTGCTCCGCGCTTTCGCGCTCGCACCATGGCGCCAGCATGCCGCCGGCGAACCACGACGCGTTGCCGCCAAGGCCATGCCGCATCTCGGCGACTGTGACCGTCGCGCCGCGGGCGGCGAGTTCGAAAGCGACGGTGAGGCCGGCAACGCCGGCCCCTTTGACGAGCACCCTCATGATGGTTTGGGAGCCTCCGGCACGACCGGTACGCCAGTCTCGTCCGCCGGCATGTAGAGATCGCCGCCCTCCCGGTATTTTGCCGCCATTGCCGCCATGCCTTCCTTCTGAGCCTCGGCACGGATGTCGTGGGAAATGCGCATGGAGCAGAATTTCGGCCCGCACATCGAACAGAAATGTGCCAGCTTGTGCGCCTCCTTGGGCAAGGTCTGGTCGTGGAAGGACCGTGCGGTTTCGGGGTCGAGCGACAGGTTGAACTGGTCCTCCCAGCGGAACTCGAAGCGCGCGCGCGAAAGGGCATCATCCCTGGTTTTCGCTGCCGGATGGCCCTTCGCCAGATCGGCTGCATGGGCGGCTATCTTGTAAGTGATCACCCCAATCTTGACGTCGTTGCGGTCGGGAAGGCCGAGATGCTCTTTCGGCGTGACGTAGCAAAGCATTGCGGTGCCGAACCAGCCTATCATGGCGGCACCTATCCCTGAGGTGATGTGGTCATAGCCCGGCGCGATGTCGGTCGTCAGCGGCCCCAACGTGTAGAACGGCGCCTCACCGCACACTGCGAGCTGCTTGTCCATGTTCTGCCTGATCTTGTGCATGGGGACATGGCCCGGGCCTTCGATCATCACCTGGCAGTCCTTTGCCCAGGCAATCTTGGTGAGTTCTCCAAGTGTTTCCAGTTCGGCGAATTGCGCCGCGTCGTTCGCATCGGCGATTGAACCGGGACGAAGGCCGTCGCCGAGCGAGAAGGAAACGTCATAGGCTCTGGCGATGTCGCAGATCTCCTCGAAATGCTCGTAGAGGAAGCTCTCCCGGTGATGGTGCAGGCACCATTTGGCCATGATCGAGCCGCCGCGCGAGACGATGCCCGTGACCCGGTCGACGGTCAGCGGTATGTAGTGCAGCCGCACGCCGGCGTGGATGGTGAAATAGTCGACGCCTTGCTCGGCCTGCTCGATCAGCGTGTCGCGATAGACCTCCCAGTTGAGGTCCTCGGCGATGCCGCCGACCTTTTCGAGCGCCTGATAGAGCGGCACCGTGCCGATCGGCACCGGTGCATTGCGCACGATCCAGTCGCGGATGTTGTGGATGTTGCGGCCGGTCGACAGGTCCATCACCGTATCGGCGCCCCAGCGGATCGCCCACACCATCTTTTCGACCTCTTCGGCCATCGACGATGTGACAGCCGAGTTACCGATGTTGGCGTTGATCTTCACCAGGAAATTTCGCCCGATGATCATCGGTTCGCTCTCGGGATGATTGATGTTGGCGGGAATGATTGCGCGTCCGCGCGCCACCTCGTCGCGCACGAATTCGGGTGTGACGAAATCTGGGATCGCCGCGCCGAAGGCTTCGCCGTCGCGTTGCAGCTTGCCGCGCATCACCTCGCGGCCGAGATTCTCGCGGATGGCTACGAACTCCATTTCTGGCGTGATGATGCCGGCGCGCGCATAGGCAAGTTGGGTCACCGCCTTGCCCTGCTTGGCCTTGAGCGGCCGATTGCGTATCGGAAATTCCGGTGTCAGGCGCTCGCCGGTGGCGAATCCATTGTCTTCCGGCCGGACGTGGCGGCCGTCATAGGCTTCGACATCGCAACGCGCCGTGACCCATTCGTGGCGAAGCCGGGCAAGGCCTTTTTCGATGCTGGTTTGGACTGATGGATCGGTGTAGGGGCCGGACGGATCGTAGACGGTGACGGGCGGTTCGCCGGCCGTCGGATGGACGGAAATCTCGCGCATCGGCACCCTGATCTGCGGGTAGAGGACGCCGGGCTTGTGGATTTTCCGCGAGGCGGGCAGTGGTCCCGTCGACACGGCGGGGGTGAGGGCATTCATCGTGAGGCTCCTTTGCTCATGCATTGGAGACCCAGTTCTGTGCCGGAAGGATGAAAAGACGCTTCTGTAGACCTGCTGCAGCAGGACCTCGGGCGTAAACTCCCGCAAAGCGCTTGCACCGTCCCTACGCCAGTATGAACTGGATCAGGTTCAACGGGTCACTGCGCCGCGAAAGCCAGCAGTATCTCAGCCCCTTACCGGGACTCCCCTGGTGAATGCCTCAAGTTGAATGGGCCGGTGCTGCTTTGTCAAGCGCCTTCGGGCGCCTTCGGGCGCCTTCGGCCGGTGGCGACGTCCGGCGGCCGGCCGAGCGGAGAGCTCGCGCATGCATCGGGGACAAGTCACGCCCCGTAGACCAGGGCTGGAATGGCCAAAGTCTCATTCGCTTCGTGAAGGATGGAAAAACTGTATCGGCCATGTGCGTCGAGATCGACCGAGTAGCTCAGGCGGTCACGGATGTGGTTATCCTGGTCGAAGGCGACGATTTGCGGCTTCAGCGAGGTGATTTGCACCACGTCCAGGTAGATGGAGTTGCAGATATGATCTGGTCGTCGGGCTGGCAGGTGCAAGCGGCCGCTCTATTCAGGATGCGGCATCGGCGGCGTTCCCGATACCAATGATATCTTGCGGGCAACTTATGCAATCACCGGCTTCGTAAAACCCGACGGCGGCGGCCGTGTCCTGGCGCTGAGGATGTGCCGCTGTTCCAGCAGAGAAATCGCGTGGGCGCGGAGTTTTCGCTCTGCGAGGAAGAGTTGACGCAATCGTTTAGCTTGCTTGCAGTTCGTAGAGACCCGCCTTTGAAAGCAACTAAGCTATTGCATTGATATGTTGGTGCGCGATCGATCGCTACATAGCCGGCCGCCATTATCCGAGTATTGATCCGCCGGTGTTCGTGTTGCCGTATATGGCAATCCCTGCGAGATCGTCGCGGCCGGATCGGCCGCACCCTCTAGTCATAAAAGGGGAAGCGACCGAGAATTCCGCTGCCGAAAACTTCTCTGGCTTGGCTATGCATGCGGTAGATGAGATCGCCGCCTACCGCGACCTGGTCGAGGAAGGCATCGACGCCCAGTTCGGACAGCCTGGTTATCGCAATGCGTTAGCGGCTCAGACTTGCGGTCTCGAGAGCGGCCTTTGGGGGTCACCTCTTTTTTGTTTCAGAGGTTGGAAGACGGCTGCTCGTTACCCAATAGAAATGGCGACTACGGAACGCGATCGATCGCGGCCATCAGGAAACACCTGTCTTCGGCTCAACCTCGACATGGCGTCCGATCGACCGCAGATATACAGCTATCTCGTCCATGAGATGATCGCGTTCGCCGTAGATCTCAGCAATCCTGCGCAGCTGTGGCTCGACGGACCTCCGTTGCGCCGGCGTCAAATCAGCATCGCCAAAGACATATCCCAAGTTGCCAATCGCGCAAATGTTGCAGCCGGCCTCCACAACTGCTTGCACGAATGCCGGAATGTCTTTTTCTTGCATAGTCTTCATGTCGAACCTCTCGTGAATGGCGTGCTTGCGCGCCCATGCTGCCTTTTCAGCGTGTCCTCTGGGCGGCGCAAGCCTTGAGCGTAATTGTGCCGGGCAACCTCGACTATCCCGTCTGCCACGCTCTTTAGAGTCGGTGGGGTCTGGTGATTGCAGGCTGGGCCACTCAAAAGCCTGCAAGAAGAAAGTCATGGCGACCATTGCTCAAGATCGCGAGGGTGCGTGCAAGACCTTCCGTTGGCAGTCATGCACGCTCACCCAGCAACTGGGTATTGAGCAACTGGGTCTCACGTCGCGGGTCTCGTGTGCTTCACAGCCGAAAATAAGGTACCACCGTGGCTATTCTCAAGTGCAGGCTACCTCTTCAGGACACGGCGGAGTGCCTTCCGACGCACCCCTGGTGCAACGTGCGACCTAACGAGACACATCTCGTTCGCGTTCCCTCGACCTTTCTTCGTATTGCTGCTTGCCCTGCGATTTCAGGCCCTCTGCTAGCTTCTCGGCCGCTCTTTGGCCTGCAATGTCACTATTCAAGATCATATCCGACATCCCTGGATGGTCATAACCGTAATGCGCATGCAGTTTCCCTCACGAGCAGCGCCTATCCGTCGATTAGTTCGTCTTCCGGAACCCGAAGCCCTTTTTATCCGGCGTACCTATCCACCATTCAACCGGTATACCTTTCCCAACTTTGGCGGACCATTTACCTCAGGCATGATCATCTCGCGTGACATTTTTTTTTGGCGCCATCATCGCACGTGGCATTTTCTAAAAACCAAGACGTGTCAATTTGTAAAATCAAGGATGCGGCCGCGCCCGTTGCGAGGATTTGCAGGTAGCTCTTCAGCCCCAACACGATGTGTGAGGCGGCGGTGGAAAAGGCAACCGACGGCGTCGACGCGTCCTTTGATGATCGCAAGCGATATGCTTCGTCGCGAGCCCAGATTGCGGTCTCGGGCACAAGGCGAGATCACAGTTCTGCGATCTGTGGTAACGCGAGCCCGCAAAGCGCCGCTGCGGCCACCGCTTTTGGAATCTGGACGAGATTCGTCGTCGTCTGAGATCAGTTGATCGAGCAGTTCGCGCGCGCGGGACGCGCTTGCGGTGCAGTCTCTCCCGCGAGCTCGCCCGTGACCTTCTCATCGACGACATCCGAGAGCTGCGCGGACGGCCCTATGACCTCGTCGCTGTCGCCGGCGGCTGGAAGCACCTGACACGGCCGGCCTATGCCGATGCCATCCGCGCCTGCGGAAGCAGCGGGCGTGCCGTGGACCTGACGTGGTCGGACGTGCTGATGCTGATGTGCATCGGCACTTCCAGCCGATTACCCGCGCCGAATTGTCGTCGGTTTTCGGGAAGTAATCAGTCGCGACCTGATCGGCCATCTGCGGCACCGGCCTGATCGCGTCGAACCCGCGCAGTCCGACGCCCGGCGCTCCCTACACCTATGTGACGACAAAAGCGTCCTGCTCGAGTTCGGCCTCGACACGCTTCGCGATCTCCCGGACTGCGAGGCGCTCGAGGATGCCGGGCTGCTGAGCAGAGATGAGCTGCTTGCTGGTGAAATTATGCCAGAGTTGGCTAGTGGCCATGAGGATGCGGGTTTGGATACGGAGGAATAGCTTGGCGCTGCAGACGCTGTGGCCACCGGGCTTGCGAGTGCTTCCAGCTTTCCATAGCGAATCTAGCGCGCCCAAGGGCGTCCGAAATTTGTAGGCAAATTTCGGACATGGACACGGTCAGCGACGTCAAGCAGGCAGCGGTATGCGGCCTCTGCACCGCTGTCGCCCAAAAATTCGTGGCCATGGGCAAGCCCCACTTGAGACCCCCAGAGAGAACGCTCGTGAGCGATGGAAACGGTTTTGGTCCAAAGCTTGATACAGATGGCCTGCAGATGGGTGTAGGGTTTCAAAGCGCTCGAAGACGCGCCTTCGCAGAGTTAAAAGTCCGCGACGAACTCGTGTGTCGTTTGTCGCCAACTGCAAATTCGATAGTTAGCGCAATTATACTGCGCCGAGTCTGCCATCTCGAGCCCCAAGGGTTTGTGAGGCCTCTCGGCTCACCACCGCCTTTGCTAACCGCCGTGATTCCAAAGACGCGTGCCTTTACGGAGGGGGTCAAACGGCCTATATTATTCTTTATAAGGAGAAGAATAATGGGCACACTTGCTCGCATCTACACCCCCGCAGAGGCAGCCGCCGTCAGCGGGATAGGAATCAAGGCCGTGCACAATGCGATCGACAAACGCATTGTCGATACTGTGCCAAGCACTGCTCGGCGCATCGGTGGGGTCGTCCGACGGGCATTGACCGGCGAGGATTTGCTGCGGCTCAAGCTTTGGTATGGCGTGGGTGCGACATTGCCCGCTGATCGTCGCTACCGCCTGTTCGAGGAAATCAAAGCTGCCCCAAGGGCCAAGACCGTAAGGGCCGACGACCTGCTGATCGTCGACGTCGCCGAGGCACGTAAACAGCTCAAAGCGCGCATCGTGGATCTTGATGAAGCGGAGGCCGCCATCGGCCGCGTTAAAGGGGTGATGGGCGGAGAGCCTGTCTTCAAAGGAACCCGCATCCCTGTTCGTATGATCACGACGATGCTAGCGCAGGGCGCAGATGAAGCGGAGGTTCTGGAGGGATATCCGAAGCTAACGCCGCGCGTGATTGAGCTCGCCAGAATGTGGGTCGCCGCGCACCCGGTTCGTGGGCGGCCTAAGAAGCTGGTCGAGCAGGGCGTGAAAATAAAGTCGTCGAAGCGCGTGGTTTTGAAGGGCGACCCAGGTCCGTCGGCCAGGTCGAGACGCGTGTGACCTCGTGAGGTTTCTGATCGATGAGTGCCTGCACACGTCTCTGGTTGCGGTAGCCCAAGAACGCGGACATGAAGCAAACCACGTCAACTGGCTTGGGCTAAGCGGCGAAACCGACTGGGACCTCATGCCGCTCATTATCGATGAGGATTTCACCTTCGTCACCAACAATGCTAAGGACTTCAGGAAGCTCTATGCCAAAGAACCGGTTCACGCCGGCCTGATTATCGTCGTCCCTCAGGTCGGGCCTGAAAAACAGAGAGAGCTCTTCGATGCTCTCCTCGAGGATCTTGGCCCAGAGGAATTCCTGATTAATGAAGTTATCGAAATCGAGATCGAAAACGGCATTGCAATCGTAACACGATACGATCTGCCGTCGCCCTAGCTGAGGCTGCGCGATCTCCGCTTATGACCGACCCGGTTGCCAGTCGCTCATCTGCAAAATGTTACCGCCGAGTTTTGCAAACGCGCGTTGGCGGCAGGAGAAAACGAGAATCTGCTGATCGTGTGATTGACGATGCAAAGCGTCGAACATGCGCTCGATGCGGTCGTCATCGGAATAAACCAAAGCGTCATCCAGGATAACCGGTGTGGGTCGGCCGTCGCGGGCAAGCAAACGGGCGAAGGCCAGACGTGTCAGAACCGAAAGCTGTTCTCGCATGCCGCCACTCAACCTATCGACATCCTCATCCTGACCATTGCGGCGAACGGTCTGTGGCAACAGTGTGTTCTCGTCGAACACTATGGAGATGTCATCGAATAGCAATCCAAGCAGCGGTCGCAGCTCGGACATGACCGGCTTCAGATAAAGATCGCGTGCCGTCGAGCGCGCAGCGACCAGCGTCGTGCGCAGCCGGTCGAGGACGGCTTTTTCGAATTCGAAGCGTCTCGCTCGCTCTCCAGCGATTTCCAATTTTTCTGTGGCCTCGCGCAAAGCTTCTTCCACCGCGTCGTCGGACCGAGTGCGAATATGGCCATTGAGATCGGCCAGGGTTACACGCAACTGACTTGCTTCCTGTGTGGCGGCATCCTGAACCGAACGGGCGCGGCGCAGAACGGCTTCAGCGCTGGTGAGATCGCGAGCGCCGTCGCGCAGGGGAGCAGCGCGCATTTCGGCCGCTTCGCGCAGCTTTTGTCGTGCGGTGGCCTCGGTGAGCAGCAAGCGCCCCTTTTCCTCGCGCGCTGCATCGGGTCCCAATATGACCTCGAGGCTGGTCAGTTCCGCCTGGATGGTGACATAAGCCGTCTCCGCAGCCATGACAGCCTCGTCGGCATGGCTGCGCAAAGGCAAGGCCTCGCGCACGCTGTTGCGTGTTGTCGCCACACGCTGCTCGGCTGCGGCATGATGTTGCCGGATCTGTTCTGGATCGACTTTGAGTTCGAGGTCCCCGGCCCCGAGGGCACTCAGACGAGCAAGCTCCTCGTGTAATTGCTGTATCCCCTTGGGCGCGAGATCGGCAAGTCGCTGACGCGCCAAGCCCAGTTCGGTAGCTTTGTCGCGCGCTTCCACTAGGCGCTGGCGTGCCGTCCTGAGGCTATCGACACCGAGGGACGCAAGCAGGCTGCGGTGCTTCGCTTCGGCGTCTTCGATGGTCCGGTCGGCCTGCTGCGGCCGATTCGATCGCAGGGTCAAGGCTCCGATGCCGGCAATATCCAGGCGTACGGTGCCAGCAAAGCTTTGGTCTTCTGCATGGGGCAAGGGCTTGGCATCGATGGTCACCAAATCGGCGGCGCCGTCCCGGTATTCCATGCATAGCGTCGGCAGGGTTGCCAGGTGAGCTGCACGAAGGCTGGCGATCTCGATTTCGAGCGCCTGGAGTTGCTCGACAGCTTGTTCCGGCACCGCCAGCATCGCCAGTGCTGCCTCTCCATCTTCGATCTGGGTTCTGGCGACTTCGGCTTGTTTCAACCGGTTGTCCGAGCCGGCCAGTTGTTCGGCAGCGTCACGCGCCAAAAGAGTCGCATCCAGCCGCGCGAGCAATTCGCGTGCTTCGCGCTCTTCCAGTTCGGCTGCTTGAACTTCGCCCATCGCTTGTTCGTTTTCGGCAATGGCAGAAGCGCGCCGATCGAGAACCTCACTGCGGCGAAGCTGCGCAATCGTCGACTGCTGGCGCAAATCCGTGGCTCGTTTGAGCGCGGTCCGAAAACTATCGAGGGCCTGCTGCGCCGCGTCGTGGTGAATTGCGGCAAGGGCAGCTTCCGCCTCGGCGGCTTTCAAGGCTTCGCTGTGCGATTTGGCGGCCTCGACTGCGGCTTCCGCGGCCGAGATGGCTTCCCGCCGAGTGGCGCCTTCTTCGGGGTTTTCAAGCTCAGACAGACGCGCCAACGCCATGCGCCGCTTGTCGAGCGAATCGCGCAGACCGGTGACTTCGGCGCTGAGACGCTGCTCGTCTTTCACCAGCTTGTCACGCTCGTCGAGCGCTGCCGCATAGAGACCGCCGCTCTTGGGACGCAGCGTTGACGTAACCAGGCTATAGAGTTCTTCTTCACATGCCGCGGCGATTTCGGCCATGCGTCGCCCGCCGGTCAGGGCTTCAACTTCCCCCTGAACCGAGGACAGTAGGCTTTCGCGCACGCGTTTTTCGCCGTCCTCCTCGCTTTTGCTGCGCCTTTCGATGCCGGTGACCCCTTGGCGAACCCAGAGCAATCCTGCCGGTCCTGCGCTTCCGCCATGGATTAGTTTGCCGATAAAGGCTTCGGCCTCATCGGCTTGAGCCAACAGTCGCCCGCCGTCGAGGTCAATAACGCTGGCCAGCCTGCCGCCATAAAACTGCTTGGCAAGTCGATAGCGTCCTTCTGAAGTGGTGATGTCGGCCTCCACCACCGGATTGCCCCCACTGTAAGGCCGCAACAGTCGCACGCCTTCGGGTGTGCCCGTGTGAGGCTGGAAAAAGAGTGCGTGCAGCGCTTCGAAGAAGGTTGATTTGCCGAACTCATTGACCGCGCAAAGCACGTTGACGCCGTCGCCGATGTTTTCGATGGCGACGCCTTGCCCGGCGAACCGTTTGACGTTGTGGAGCCGAAGGGCCGTAAGTTTCATGATCCCATCGCCTCGCAATAGCTGAACAACCGAACCAGTGCTTCTCGCGATATGTCGCGTTCGACAGCCGACCGGGTTTCGTCGCTGCTTTCATCCAACAGTGCCTGCGCTGCCTCGCGAAGGGCACCAGAGCGGTCGATCCGATCCAAATCGCCACTTTCGCAGTCGGTCGCGAGCCCGTCCCCGTCCAGTTCCAGATAGGCGAAGTCGGGCGCGGCTACCGCGATCGCCGCTTGAAGGATCGTTCGCCCACTTAACCGCACCCGGCCAGACGCGGCAATTCGCAGCAAAGTCTGACGCCGCAGATGAGCCGGTGGAAGCAACGCTTCAAATGCCGCGGCGCTGTCGTCGCCAGACAGCAGATGCAGGGGAGCGGTTTTCCAGGAAAAGCTAGCTGTTTCAACGGCCACGATCTCGGGCACGGCGCCAGGCCCGGCAATGGAAACGACAAGGGCCTGACCGGGTGTATCATGCTTGAAACGGTCAGGTTCGGGCGCACCGCTATAACGGCTGCGCTCATTGATGGTGACGGGTCCGTGCCAGTCGCCAAGTGCCAGATAATCGAGGCCGGCCTTAGTCGCGCGATCTGGTGCAATGACATCGGACGCTGCTGAATCTTCGGAAAAGTTCTGAATAGCGCCATGAGCAAGGCCGAGCCGGATGGCGCCTTGCGGCGTCGCGGCGCTGTTCATCCACTCGGTAAGGTCGCGACCGGGTCTGCGGGTGGTGCAAGGTGCAGGCAGCAGCGCCACGTCCGCGCCAATGGTCAGGGTTTCGGGCCGCGTCGCCAGCAGGACATTGTCCGGCACAACGCTGTCCGCTGCACTCCACAATTGATCAGCCAACAGGGAATCATGGTTGCCAGGCAGCAATATCCAGCGCAGAGGCGCGCTCTGGCTCATCTCGGCCATGGCCTGCCGCAACATCGCTGGAGTGGGCGTTTCGGTATCGAACGTATCGCCGGCCAGAAGTATGGTGGATGCACCATGGACGCGTGCCTGCTCTGCCAGCCGGCTGATCGCGCCATGGCGCGCTTCACGGAGCCGCCCGCGCAGATCCTCTGGCATGTTGCCGAACCGCTTGCCGATATGAAGATCGGAGCTGTGGATGAATCGAAACATGGAGTCTCCGAGACTATGTCGATGCCAGGTTGCGCTGGGCGCGATCGATGGCTTCATCCAGCCGGGAGCGTGAAATCGCCGCAAGTCGCTCGACACCGAGCAGACGTGCAAGGTCGAGAGCGGGGTCGGACTGTTCCAGAATGTCCTCGTTCGCAACGACGACAGCGGCCAGCTCGGCGATTGGAATGTCGGCAATGGACCGGCGGGCATCGGCATCGAACGGCATGCGATAATCAAGCAGGTCGACCACCGTCCCTCTCTTCCATAGGAAGCTGCCGCTGGATTCTTCAGTTCTATCGAACTCGCGCAGATGCAGGTCGATCCGCTCCCGAATCTTGTTGCCCGTTCTGAGCCAGCCATGCGCCCGTGCGATGCGCTGCGCAAGGACGTCATCTCGCAGAGGTCCTTCCTGCTCGATCACCGCGTCGACCATGGACCGCAGCGTGCCTCGGTAGACGAAGTCATAAAACTGATCCGGGCTGGTGGAAAATCCGGTTAGATCAGTCAGGCGATAACGGCCGCCCGTCGGTACGGTATCATGCGTCGAATGCGCGGCCGCAGGCAAAATTCCTGCAGATGCCGATGGGCGCTCTCCCGTCGCGAGGGGAGCGGCGACAAGTTCTGGCTCTGATTTTATCGACGGATGTTCCGGTTCGCCGGCCGATGCTAGGTCTTCGGCTGGCAATGGGTCCATGGGGTCGACCTTATGTCCCATGTCCCAATGGATCGCGGCTTCACTTTCCTGTTGTTCAGCCTGTTTGCGACGGCTTTCCTCGAGCAGCGCGGCCAGGCTGGCATGAAGCCTCTCGGTGCAACCTTCGAGATCAAACCACCAATCGGTTGACCATACCCGGACAATGTTCCACCCGAGGCCGCGCAGGACCTGCTCGCGGACCTTGTCTCGATCTCGCGCCGTGGCAGAACTGTGATAGGTCGCGCCGTCGCATTCGACCCCAGCCAGATAGGCGCCGGCGAGATCGGGATGCCGGATCCCTATATCCACTCGAAAGCCCGAAATGCCGACTTGAGGAACGATGGTCCATCCGCGCTTCTCAAGCTCGGCAGCGACGGCCTCCTCGAAAGGGGATTCCAGGGCTCCGACCGATCCGCGTTCCTGCGCTGGCAATGCCACAGCGCCGCGTTCGGCAAAATCGAGAAAGGCTTTGAGATGCTGTACGCCGATCGCTTTGGTTCGGTTGGGGTCGATCTGGTCGGCGGCAAAACCTGAAAATACGATCAGTTCCTGCCGCGCACGCGTCACCGCGACATTCAGCCGGCGTTCGCCGCCGTCCCGATTCAGCGCGCCGAAATCCATGCTGCGCTTGCCGGCATTATCTTGCGAAAAGGTGATCGAAAACAGGATTATGTCACGCTCGTCCCCTTGGACATTTTCCAGATTCTTGACGATGGCGGGCTCAATACGCTCGTCGGCAAAGAACCATTCAAGCTCCGGCTCTGTCTGGCGTGCCTTGTCGAAAAGGTCGAGGATGAGCGACTGCTGTTGCGCGTTGAAAGTGATGACTCCGAGCGTGGGTCGGTCCTTTTCCGGTAGGGCCAGCCAACGCCGCATCCTGCTGACCGCCTCGTCGGTTACCGCTTGGGCTTCGATTCGATTGGTGCGGCTTTTGCCACGGTCATAGATGCCGGTCGTGATTTTTCGCAGCTGAACTGCCCGATCTTCCACCGTTGGCGAAGGGAATGTGATGAGCCGGTTCTGATAGTAGTGATGGTTGGAAAAGGCGATCAGCGACTCATTGCGGCTACGATAATGCCAGCGCAGGTCACGTACCGGGATGCCGGCCGCTTTGGCTTCGTCGAGAATGCTCTCAAGATCCTTTTCGTGTTCGACGACTTCCTCGTCCTCCTCGTTGCGGCCAAAGAAATTGGTGGGCGGCAACTGCTTGGGATCGCCTACGATTATGGTTTGATGGGCTCGCGCGATGGCACCGACGGCGTCCCAGGTGGTGATCTGCGATGCTTCGTCGAAAATCACCACGTCGAACAGGGCTTGGTCGGGCGGTAGATATTGAGCGATTGAAAGAGGGGACATCAGCATGCACGGCGCGAGCTTGGCAAAGCTCGTCGGCATCGCGCCAATCATCTCGCGGATTGACCGGCTGGGCCGCTGCAATTCCATCTGATGGCGCAACAGGCCCAACTCGGAATTGCGCGGGACGCCTTGCACAGCCGGCAAACCATGAGCGATGGCACTGATGACGCGAAGGCTTGCTTGAGCGCGGACAAGATCGTCGATTTCCCGGAAATCTTCGATGGCGTGCTCGTGCTGGAAGCGACGGAAATTCCGCAGCACCGGATCGGCATCCAGCGTGGCCGGCAGCCACCAGCGTACATAGGCCAGGCGGAACGCGGATTGAGCTTCAGCTGGTCGCACTAGACCCGCCTCGATATCGTCGACCAACGCTCCCAGATTGTGACTGACAGCCCTGCGACGAATGCCGCACCACGAAGTCCAGTCCCGGAGAAGATGACGGGCGTCGAGCAAGTCTCCCATCGCAGTCGTCAATTCGGTCAGCGGGTTATCATGTTCTGCCCAAGAAGGCGTCTTTCCAGCAGGGATCGCAAATTGGGTCTTGGCAGCCTCGAATGCTGCAGAAGCCGCAAGGAAGCGGGCTGCCCCATAGCGCATCGTGCTATCTGCTGCACCGCTTCGCAGGCTCGGGGCGGTTGCTTGCAGGAGCGCTTTGAAATCCTCCGTGCCGAGGCCGGGCAGGCGTAGCGTCTGTCGAAGCCTTTCGGCCATCGAGAGTATCTGATCGATACGGTGGGTGTCGGTATCAAGTGCGGCAAATCCGATCGGCTTCCCAGATAGGATGTTGGCTTCGACAGTGGCCCGGCGGTCCTGCATCAGGCGCAACAGCAGCAAGTCGTGCTGAGGATCGGCTACCCCCTCTGTGACATAGCCTTGAAGCAGCTTCTGGACTTTGCGTTTGCCCAACTGACTGTTTGGCCAGAATGCAGAAGCGGCCTGCTGCCATTGCTGCTCTATGTCCTCCACCCGTATGCGCGCAACGGCAGCCTCGTCATAGCGGGCCGACAGGTCCTTGCGAGACTTGCGATAGTCTCCGATTGCCTCATTGAGAGTGGCGAGGGCTCCCCGCAACTGGGCGAAATCTCGATCAAAGACAATGCTGACGTCATAGCCGGCACTGTCCTGGAGTGCCGCTGCTAGTTTTCGCAGCGCTTCGAGCTCCGCTTTTGACGCGTCGCCTTTGGCGCGCAGGCCGATGCTCACCAGGAAGGCGTCGAGTGCGGTCGCTAGAACCTCGGACGCATTCTTGAGGGTCTTTGCCCCTTCGAGCAAATTGTCCTGCCAGCCTGACGTCCACTCGGTGACATCTATAAGACGCAAGACCGACCGCATCTCCACCGACTGAAATGCGAGACCTGTTTCGGCGGCAATATGCTCCAGCGCCAGCCGGTTTGCCTCGTCATGGGAATCGCGCGATGGCCAGGACAATCTCGGAGCGTGCTGCCGCTTGTTCTTGAGAGCGATGCCGAGCGCCAGATAAGGCGTCAGACCATTGACATGGTGCCGATGCAGCGCTTCGACATAGGCATTCAGTTCGTCGCGACGGACGCGAAGCCGCTCGTTGATCGCAATCCACTCCGCTGCGTCCACGCGCACGCCGCTTTCCCAGCTGATCCTGAGCT
This sequence comes from Mesorhizobium sp. M4B.F.Ca.ET.143.01.1.1, assembly GCF_004792275.1. Classification (NCBI taxonomy): domain Bacteria; kingdom Pseudomonadati; phylum Pseudomonadota; class Alphaproteobacteria; order Hyphomicrobiales; family Phyllobacteriaceae; genus Mesorhizobium; species Mesorhizobium sp. M4B.F.Ca.ET.143.01.1.1. The sequence goes on along the minus strand of NZ_SRSR01000006.1, from coordinate 56,888 downwards.
GGGTGAGAAAGTTGCGTCGGTCCGCCTTGCTGGAATGGAGTTCGAGACAATGCGCGCCCAGGCCATGTTCGCGCAGGCGGCGATACACCACATCGAGCGCCGCCGTCTTCTCGGCCACAAACAGCACGGTTTTGCCAACTGAAAGACAGTTGGCAATCATGTTGGCAATGGTCTGGCTCTTGCCAGTGCCGGGAGGACCGATGATGACAAAATCGCGACCCTCAGCGGCGGCAAGACTTGCGGCGGTCTGTGAGGAGTCGGCCGGCAGCAGCAAAACCATGTCGGACGGGGCATAGTGCCGGTCGAGTTCGCGCTCGTCGCGGAATGATGCGCCATTGCCCTCGAAAGCTATCTCCGGCGTGTCGATCAGATGGCGCACGACACGGTTTTCGCGCAGCGCATCGGTACGCTCGACCAGATCCTTCCACATGAGAAACTTGGCGAAGGAAAAGGTCGACAGCGCCGTCTCGTCCACCACCTCCATGCCGGGGACGTCGCGCACTGCCTGGCGCATAAGACCGAGCAGCCTCGGCACATCAACGCCGCTTTCGTCCTCGGGCAGCTCACCGGAAAACTGTGGCAGTTTGAGCTCGAAGTCGCGTTCGAGAAACTGCAACAAGGTTGCGTTGAATCGCGGTTCATCTTCATGGAAGCGCAAGGTAAAATGCGATGTTGCGCTGCGGCGCTCGATTTTGACCGGTACGAGCAGCAATGGCGCGCGATAGCTGCGCTCGTCCTCGGCCTTCTTCTTCCAGCGCAGGAAGCCGACCGCCAGGAAGAGCGTATTCGCGCCGCCCTCGGCAAAATCGTTGCGCACTTGCCGGTAAAGATCGATCAGCCGGGATTCCAATTGACGCCCATCGAGCGTCGACGGGAGCTCGTCGCGCAGAAGCGCTTCCGCGGCAAAGCCACGCTGGAGGTCACGTCCGTGCACCTCGCGATAGAGGACAGCATCCCGCTCGCCCAGTGGATTCTGTTCGGGGAGCGAAATCAGCCGGATCGAAGCGCCTGCCATCAGACGGTCCTCGAGGTAGCCGACGTCAGTACAAAGAAACGGAATTGTCTTCTTGGAGTCCGGAAAATTGAGCAGGCGGTTCCGCAGTGTCAAATCGAGGAGCTTTTTCTGCCAGCGGTCGATCCGTCCGGCCGCTGTCGTCGGCTTTACCTCGACGATCTCGACCGGCAGGGCTACCACGGCCGGTGCGGCTGGCAACGGCAACGCGATTTCGGTTGCCGCCTCTGCATCCACGCTGCGGCGCGTCGGTTCGTGCGAAGCAAGCGGTGTGATGCCGCCGCTGCGCGAGCGGCGTATATCGATGGCTGCGACAAAGGTGGCTACCTGCGTTTCGTCGAGCCGCTGTTCGATTGCGTGTTGGGCAGCCTCCAACGTCATCGCCGGCCGATGCGTCACGCCTGTCGTCTCAAACACGATGAGTTCGCGCGATGCCAGCGCCTTGCGGACCTCCATGGCATCGGGTTCAATGGCGTTGGCGAGCGTCCTTTGTGTCATCCAGACGCCGACGGCCGCGTGTCCCTGAAACATCAAAACGACGGGATGCAAGCCCGTCGCCTCCAGGGCGGACGCGAATAACAGACTGGTATCGAGACAGGTTGCCAGCTTTTCTGCCGTAATAATTGAGGGACGTCGAATTTTTTGGCCGCGGCTTTCGAAGCTCGCAGGTGGCTCTGCATAATGCAGCGATAGGCCAGCAATGGCCGAATAAATTGCGGCCGCCAGCATGAATGCGCGTTGCGGATTGCCGCTTTGATAGCCATCGAGGCTGGAAGGATGACCATGCGCTGCGAGCAGCTCCGCTGCGGAACGCAGCAGTCCTGCGATCGCCGGGTCGTTCGGCATGACGAATGCGGCGAGCAATTGCGCCATATCGACGACGCCACCCCATTCGTCGCGGGCAAGCAGGCGCACCGCAACGCGCTGCTCGGCCAGCACTGCGCCTCCTGAGGTTAGGCGCAACGTTATCTCCCCGCGCTCAGCCTCGTTGAGACCGGCCAGATAGCCGGCGTCGAGATCGATTTTTCGATCGCTTAAGGGAAGCCGGTCGCCAGCAACGATCCGATCAATTGTCCAGCTTTTGGCGCGCAAAAAAGGGGGGTTCGATGTCAGCTCGAGAGTGCATTTTTCGAAACCCTGCTGGGTCGGGTTGTTGAGCGCGATAGACCGGATCACCGGAATAGCATTTTGGAAGGACGCATATGTAAAGCTGGCGGCGATGTCCGCCACGACTTCTATTACGGGCGCGGCTGATATACCGGCAGCATCGCCAGTCTCCGAACTCGTTTCCATACCCCATCCCCTATTTTCATTTACGATAGAACTTTGCCGCCAGAATTTGAAAGTAAATTCTCGGTATGGTCGCCGCTTATGTCCAGCAGCATAGATTTCTAAAAGTGTTACCGCCCAGATAACGGTCGAAATGGAGACAGGCGATAATCGGTCGTCACGATTGGAGGGGATCCAAAAGTCGCGGAAATCGGAGCGCCGGCGCACGCTGCTGAAACCCAAGACGGGCAGGACGTCATCCGCAAATGTGTGGCGGTCCGGGCGCCATGGACCAAGCGTTGCGCGCCTATCGCGAGCGCTGTCGTGGCGCCTATCGCGGACTCGGACCCAGCCCGACAGTGACGGCGAACCTCGATCGGCCTATCGGTGAGGCGGTCGAATTCCGCCCATAGACTATCGAAAGGCACGCACTTCCAGCTCTATCTCCTCGTACGCGTTGCCGGCTACCTAAATTCGTGCGCGCGGTCCAATGCCTTTGATTGCTGATGTCGTTGTGGAGACGTTTGATCGCTGAAGCATTTGTTTGCTGACCTAGCGGCGCGGGGGGAGGTCATTTATTGGGTACATCTCCAGCACTCTATGTGCGATCGCGAGGAAAATTTGTCCAGACAAGCGAATTCATCGAATCTGGACTAATCAATAAGTATAATGATGGTAAGATTCGGGGGGCAGGAATGGCCGAGGTTGGACTTTTGGAATGGGCGGATAAGCAGCCCGACTGGATTAGGGATGCCTTAAGAAGACACGCCGCGCGGCCGGGCTTCAACCTCGAGCAGGAGGATAAGGCCGGTGTAACAGCTCGGGTCCGCCACGTCGGTGGATTTACCGCTGATCTGCCCGAATGCTCTCCGCTCTCGGCGGAGCATTTGAGGGCCAACAGTTCGAACGAGCCGCGCGCGGTGCTTTGCTCACTCGGCCCCGTCAAGCATTTGAACCGCCTCGCCGAAGAGCAGCAACTGCGTTTCGCCACCGATGGCATCACCATTATCTACGGCGACAATGGAAGCGGAAAGAGCGGCTATTGCCGGATCGCGAAGAAGCTTTGCCGTAGTCTGACGGCGGATGATCTTCTTGGCAACGTGTTCGAGATCGGCACCAAACCGCCAGCCGAAGTGCTTGTCCGGTTTCTCGAAGAGGGTGCTACGGAACCGACCCCCATAACCTGGAAGGACGGAACGCTGCCCCCCGCGTCAATTGCACGGATCTCCGTTTTCGACTCCGCGAACGCTCGCCTCTACGTCGATAAGCAAAACCGTATCGGTTTTCTGCCCGCAGCCATCGCGCTTCTCGAAAGCCATGGACGTCACCGCACCGAGCTCGAAGCCGACTTCCGGGAAGAAATCAAAGCGATCGAAAAGAACCTAAAGACACCATTGCCGAGTGGGTACACAGCTGCCGGCGCGGTCGTAAAGCTGCTGGCTCGTCTCGAAATCAAGTCAAAGGACGTGATGCCTTCCGCAGCCGAAATCAAAAACCTCGCTGCCCTCTCAGAGCAGGACATGGCTGATCTCGCTGGCCTCGAACAGGCTCTGGCAAGCGACCCTTCAACGATGGCGACAAAGCGTCGGCGTGCCAAGGCGGCCTTGGAAAAACTGCTGACTGCATCTGAACAGATCGACGCGGCTCTCTCAGCGGCGGCCCTCGAGATTTATCGCAATCTATATGCAACAGCCGATTCTACAGCGCAGGCTGCACAACTTGCCGCCTCAGGAGCGTTCGCGACTATGCCGTTGAGCGGCGTTGGGCTTTCTCCCTGGCGGTATATGTTCGACCATGCACGAGCCTATTTAGCGAGCGTCACTGGCATCGATCATCAGCACTTGCCAGATCAGGAAGGCGATCGTTGCATGCTCTGCCAGGAGCCGATGACGGCGGACGCCGCGGGGCGGATCCAATCCTTCAATGACTTCGTAACGGGCGCCGCAAATAAGGCGGCGCAAGTCGCATCTATTGCCCATGAAGAGGCCCTGCGCCAAATCAAAGGACTCACCATTGCGACCGGGGAGGCGGTTGAGGCGGCTCTCGGAGAGTTTGGCGATCTGTCCGCCGCACGCAAGGCGATGGTGGCCCTGATCTCGGCATATTATGTCGAGGCAGGTAAAAGGCGTGATGCAATTGTCGTTGCGGCTGCGCTGTCCGAGTACGCTGCGTTCCCGCAACTTGCGGCGCCAGTTGCATCGAAACTCCGAACGGAGGCGGAGGCGCTAGAGGCCGAAGCGCTGACGGACGACAAGGCAGCGGCCGACGACGGGAACCGCGCTACCGATCGAGCTCGTCGCGATACACTCAAGGATCGGAAAAAACTGGGCGACGATCTCACCATCGTTCTCGCGCGCTTGGCGAATCTCGAAGAGCGGCGCAAGCTTCTCTCATGCTGCGATGCTGTCGAAACAGGCTCGGTGTCACGGCAGATGACGTCGCTTCGACGAAGCCTCGTCATGCAGGATCTCGAAAAGCGCGTCGTCGCCGAGATTGAGACTCTGGCGTTAACGCACATCCCGTTCGCAGTTAATGATCGTAGTCAAGATGGGCAGAGCTATTTCGAGGTCGGGCTCAACGCGGCAAAAGCGATCTCAAACAGCAAGGTCTTAAGCGAAGGAGAGCAGCGCGCGCTTGCCCTGGCCTGTTTCTTAGCCGAGGTCGGAGGAGACACATCGCGTCAAGGCATGATCATCGACGACCCCGTGTCATCTCTCGACCATGTTCGGATCAGGCGGGTCGCGGCAAGGCTCGTAAAAGAAGCGGCCACAGGACGTCAGATTATTATTTTCACCCATAATCTTCTGTTCTTCAACGAGGTGGTTGACGCAGCTGCGCAGGCCAATCCGCCGATTCCCCTTGTTCGAAACTACATCAACAAGTCCGAATCTGCCGGTTTTGGCTTGATTAGCGAAACTGACGAGCCGTGGATCGCACAGTCTGTCACGAAGCGCATCGAGACTCTCAAGACGCGCCTGAAGAGCTTCGACGGCGCCACTGATTTCACCACCGATGCTTGGCGAAGGTCAGCGAAGGATTTCTACAGCGATCTTCGGGAAACCTGGGAGAGGCTCGTTGAAGAAATCCTGCTCGGTAAAGTCGTCGAGCGATTTAACAGCGATGTCAAGACACAGAGCCTGAAGGGTGTGGTGGTCGAGGACGAAGACCACAAGCGAATCTATTGGGCCATGAAGCGAGTTTCGGAGCGTTCTGGACATGACATGGCGTCCGCCAAGGCCATTCCAGTTCCAACACCAAACGATATGAAGAGCGATCTTGATGGAATTGACCAATATCGTATCGACACCACCAAACGAAAAAAGGATGCCGAAAAGCGCCGGATTGAATTCGAACAGCCTCCCAAGGCGACTGTACTCTAGCCTAATGACTATTGTCGTGTATTACTGGCCCTCACTGGCTTCATCCTGCTGCGCATGCCGGTGTCCGCCTGCCGCGGGCGAAGCCGACGTGACGAGGAAGTATCGCGAGGGCGCCAAGCCATCAATGGCTGTGCGCTCGCTCTTCATCTTGGATTTCAGCGCCGAGAAGCCTGACCGCTGGTAGTGCTTCGCCTGCACAATGTCGCCGCCGGCAAGGGCATGTCGACCATCCATCGCGTCGTCCGGTCCCTCGGGAAAGGCCTCGAAACGCTTGTCGATCTCGCGACCTACGAGGTCGCGGGCCAAATCCTCAAACTCGTTATGGGACAAACTCGAGAAATCATAAGCCATGCGCCCAGATTGAGTGCCCATTTGGTGGGCAGACAAGCAACCGGGGGCACAATTGCGTCGTGCCTCTCCATTACCAACAAAAAGATAAACGCGCTTTCCAGGCGATGCGGTCGGATGATCGTTTCGCGCTTGGCAAAAGCGAACGGATTAGTCTATGGCTCTCGGCGGGGGGGCGAGTTATGCGACGGGTGCGAATCCTTCAAGTAGGCGATATTCACTATCCGGATTGGCATCCTTCCTCTAGCAACATCGATGCCAAGGATAGCAAGTTCGCTCCGAAAATAACGCAGAAGCTACGCGCGTCTTCGCTGCGTGCCGTCTTGACGAAGCTTCGGCGGCTGACGACTTCGAAGCCCTTGGATTCGATCGCCTTCATGGGGGATTTCACGAGCCGTGGCGACAAGACTTTCATTGCTTCGGCATTCCAGCATTTCACGTTGCTCTGCCGCGCACAGGGGCGCAGTTCAAAGGCGCTTCCGTTGATATTCGTACCGGGAAATCACGATGTGAACCGTGATGACGCGCGCGAACTTGGACCGACTGAGAAATTCAGCGAAATGGCGAGTTTAGCCGCCCGCTTGGGTTGGCAGACCGTTCCCGTGGACCAACCCGTGCACTTCAGACTTCCGACAGGATCCGCAGGCGCAAACTTCATCCTCGTCAACACAGCGATAGGCAGTTGGGAGCTTCAGAACCTTCCCGCGTTCCTTCGTGATCGTCTCGAGGCACTCGGTCCTTCTACAGAACCTGTAGATCTCGGCTCGCCGGACACCTCGGGACATTCGCCCGCGACACCTCCCAGCGATCCAGACAAGGAGGCGTCCGACGACGAGTATTACGGTCAGATGGACACGCCATACATCTCGCGTGAGATGCTTGCAGGCCTACAGGAATTGCTCCAGCAGCCCGACATGCGTTACGGCATCATGATCGGCCATCACAATCTGCTGCCACAAAAGACTCCGCGCATTACGCCATACGCGGAGATGCTCAACAGCGGATTTGTCAGAACTCAGCTGCTGCAGGGCAACAAGCCTATCGTCTACCTGCATGGACACATACATGCCGATCCGGTCGAGATCGTCAACGATCCAAGGTTTCCGGACGGCAAATTGATCTGCATCTCAGCACCAGAGATACAGTCAGGTTTCAATGAGCTCGTCTTCTTCACGACCGATCAGGGAGAGCTCGTCGGCATCCGACTTATACCCTACCGCACCAATGTCGCCGACGGGACGGTCATGGAAGGCGAACATTGCTTCATCTCGACTATGTCCAACGGCAAGGCCTTTCTGAACAACGACACGTTTGACCTGATGCGCCGACTGCGCGACCATGCCACCAGGCGCGGGAATGGGTTACTCTTCTGGGACGAGATCACTGAGATTGCCGCCTCCGCCGAGCTCGGGCTAGATTTGGAAGACTCTCTTCTGATGCTCCAAGCGGCGCGCTTCGTCGAGATAGACGGCCTCACGAAGGCAAACTCGGCTTGGCGCATTAAGGTAAGGGACGAATAGAGATGGAGAATCCGTTCGGCCCCAACAGGATCGAGTACGAAAGTCGCCCGATACTGTGGTTCAGTCAGAAGTCGGCCTTGATTTCTGCCGCCGCCAAGCCGGTCTTCGTCGCAGGGACGAGAGGCAGCGGCAAGACCAGTATTCTTCGCTCGCTTTCCACAGTTCATATCCTCGAAGACAAAAGTCTCGCGGACCAAGTCGGCAAGCTCGGCTGGTATGGCGTCTTCTTCCAGCTCAATGAGACATTTTCGCCCCTAATCGACAACGCGGTTCTGAACCTCATTCCGGAGCGGATACGCTTCGACACGGCCGCCGTGATCCCGCGGCAATTCGTAATCTTCTCTCACTATCTGGAGCTGAAGATAGTCGAACGCCTGCTCGAGAGCATCAGCCAGCTCAGACGCGACAGCCACTTGAAATACCGGGCCTCTGAAGATAGGGACGTCGCCTTGGCACTGCATCGCGAAGTGCTGCACTTCATACCCCAACCTGCCCGTCTCGACTTCTTCAGCATAGATGAGCTGCGGGGTGGGATAACCCGGTACGTCGACGAATGCTTCAACGCGTTCTTCTTTGCCGCCGATGAGGGAGCGACCGGCTTCAGAGCGACAGACCCTGGCGCGATCATTAACAAGGTCGCGACCGCGATCACCCCACTTTTAAATGGCCCATCTTTCGCCGGTGACAGGGCGCCCTTCTTCAAGATCCTGATTGACGACTGTGAGGCACTGACACCGCTCCAACAGCAGTTCCTGAACACCTTGGTGAGGAAGACGCGCGGCAATGTGAAATGGGTCCTCGCCTACATCGGCGGCCTTTACGACACGATCCGGACGATCATACCCGGCCAGTCGCTCTCGAATGCTGACCGGGACGTCGAGAATCTTGATTCAGTCGATCCGAGGGAGTTCGCCACGCTGTGCGAGAACGTGTCGTCGCTTCGGCTCTACTATGCGCTTCCTGACCATCTGCGGAGTGATCTCAAGCGCAACGATGCGCTCAGCGCGTTTTCGCTCAAAAACCGGCTGGGGCGGCTTTCCGTCAATGACATCATCGAGCGGGTTATCATATCGGGTCATTCCGAGGGCAGAGAAGAGCTTGTGGCACTCGCTGATGCAGCACGTGAATTCCTCTCCGTGAATTTGAGGACGGCGGATCAGCAGCAATTCCTTCTTGATCGAAAAGCGCGCCCTTATGCCGAAGGGCTGGCGCTCGCGCTCATGAACCCGGAAATCAAGCGCCGGCCCATGAGCAAGGCGGATGCTTCAAATCTGAAGAGGTCGATCGCCCGGAAACAGGGATGGGCTTTTCTGAAAGCGTGCCAGATGCTGCGTCTGCATGACTACCCGTACGTAGGGCACCAGATCATCACATCATTGAGCGACGTCTGTATACGCGATTTCCTTGATATAATGGGAGAGATCTTCCGCCGCAGTGTTCCGAGTTCCAGTGATCCACGAAAACTGGTGGAATTCATCAACTCGGATTTACAGATTCATCTCGAACAGCAGAGACAGGCTGTGAACGCCGCCTCTCAACGGAAGCTTGATGGACTTCAGGCGCTTTCACATCCGTACGAAGAAGAGAGCGTGCGCATGGTGCGGGCGTTGGGTTACCTGACCGCTCGCCTCCAGACAGAGTTTGCCGAAGAAAATGCTCTAGGAACGACAGAGAGAGGCATTTTCAGGGTTGATCTAAAGGAAATGCGCTCGCTGGTGAACCGACTGGAGCAACCCAGCGGAAAACTGGACGAGGTCCTGCGTCGGGCGGAAAGGGATGGGTTTATCCGGGAGGTCTCCGCCGCCGGCAACTTTGAGGTGGACCGCGCCGACCCCGCATCGAAGGAGATGCTGATCAGATTGCATCGGCGATTTGCACCTTACTTCGGGTTCTCCTATCGCGGCCCGTACGAAATCAACACAATCCCTGCGGCGCAGATGGTCGACCTGCTTTTTACCAGGCATCGGCTCCCAGAAGACTGGGCCGACTCGGTGTTTAAGGAGCTCGTCGCGCGGCCCGCACTCAAGACCGAATTCCAGCACTCGCTTTTCGAGAGCGATCTCGAATGACCGCTTCAACTGTCGAGTATCGAGTCTTCGGCCATCTGGCCGTCACTGAGAAGGCGAGAGATGCAGGTACCTGCGAAACGATGGAGGCAGATATCGCGATCGTCGCGCTTGGATGGGAAACGCGTTTCGCCGCGTTCGAAAACCATCTTGACCTGAAGGTCGGCAAAATCGTGGTTCTGGACTTTGCTCTGAAGGAAGCGAACGTCCCAGCCGTCGAAGAAAACCGGCGAAAGCTCATCGCTATGGGTACCCGATGGGGCGTCGAAGTGACTGCGATCACCCTCGAGCCTTCCATCGAGTATCAGAAGAACATCAATCTCCTCGATCACCTGCTCACTCAGATGGCCGCTTCATGTGGCTCATACGAAGGAAGCCTGCGGAAGGTTTTCGTCGAGTGCTCGACGATGCCGCGAATCTACATCCAATGGCTGATTGCGGTGGCATTCAAGAAAATGTCGATTCAGTCTCTCGAATTCGGGTACGCCGAAGGTATCTACGGGAACGCGATCGGCAAAGAGGATTTTTCCAGCGGCTTGGACCGATACGTCACCGTCCCTCATCTTCAAGGCAGCGGAGGAATGGGCGAAGAGAAAGTCCTGCTCGTGGGGATCGGAGGAGATGCCGACGTATTCTACGGATTGATCGATATCGTCAGTCCGGAACGGATCTCGCTCCTCGTCCCAAGAAGCGAGAAGAATGCGCATATCGATGCTTTGCTCGATCAACAGGTGGCCAAGGTACGTGAAACCCACCGGCTCGAAGATGGCGAAGTTCGCGACATCCAGGCTTTCGGGCTGATGGCCCACCTCGATGCTTTCGAGACGTATCTCGACGGGTTCGGCTCGCGTGCGGTGGTGAACGTTTTTGTCAGCGGCCCGAAGGTTCAGGCCATCGCTGCTGCCGTGCTCGCCTGCTCCGACAGCCGCGTCCATCTCAAGGCACGAATTCCCACCTCCTATGCCCATCGTGAAGTCTCAGCGAATGGGCGGTATCATATCTATAGGCTGATTGACCTGACATCCCCTGCCTGCAGCCTTCCCGGGACGTTCTGACACGATCTTGCATTCGAGTAGCATCATGGTCCCAGTAGCCGTTCCGCCAAGCCTTCAGCGCATGTTCGTGTCGCCCGATCCGGTCGATGGGGGACTAATTCCCACTTAGAAGCTGCTCTACATCAGATCAGGGGAAATGCAGACTGGCAGAATTCCATAATTAGCGACTCAAAACATATACTCAGGCGAGACTGTTTAGCATAGAAATAGTGAGCGCTCTCCAATATGTTAGGCTCTGTCGCAGTAGCGCAACAAGCTCAGTCTTTGGATGGGTGGTATGAGGATGAGACGACTGAATGTGTACAGGCTCAGTCATTTTATCGAGGCTCTCGTTTTTGTCGTAAGCGCGTTCGGTGCGACGTGGCTTACCAGCTTTGTGAACGCGCCATGGTGGGCATATGTGATTATAGCGGCCATCACTATGGGCATGTTCGTAGCCGTGCGTCGGGTCCTTTCTGAGCCGCAACGTATGGGACTCTTGGCACACAACTCGGCAGCGACCTCTGCGTGAACCCAGGCGCCTTGAAAATGTCCCCGATGCGTCCGGATTTTTGGCGGTGATCTTCAATCAAATGCGATGAGCTGCAATTTCTGGCGACGGCCACGCTAAGGGCGGGCCTCCAGCACCATGTTGAACGGTGTCTCCGCGGCGCGACGCAATCGCTTGAAGCCGCCGCCGGTCACAACCTTGCGCAGCCTCGCCTCACCGGCCTGGGCTCCAAGCGCGAGCCCGACTTCCTGCGACACGGATGCGGGCGTGCACACGAAAGTGGAAGCGGCATAGTAAACGCGGCCGACGGGATTGAGGTTCGCCGCCAGATGATCATGCGCGAACGGCTCGACGATCATCCACGTGCCGTCCGGCTTGAGCGATCCGTGGACATGGGTGGCGGCGCCCGTCGGGTCGCCCATGTCGTGAAGGCAATCGAAGAATGTGACGAGGTCATACGTTCCGGGATAGCTCTTGGCGGCCGCCACGTCGAACCGCGTGTTAACGCCGACGCCGGCTACCTCGGCCGCCTTGCGGGCGCGCTCAATCGAGGGGGCATGATAGTCGAAGCCGACGAAGCGCGAATTGGGGAAGGCCTGTGCCATGAGCACGGTCGATGCACCATGACCGCATCCAACATCCGCGACGTCCACGCCGCGTTCGAGCTTCTCGACGACGCCCTCCAAGGCCGGCAGCCAGGAGTCGATCAGATTGGCATTGTAGCCTGGACGGAAGAACCGTTCCGTACCGCGAAACAGACACGCGCTATGATCGTGCCACCCGACGCCCTTGCCGGACTGGAATGCCTGCCTCACCTTTTCTTCATCGAGCCACAGCGCGGACAGGAACTCGAATGCGCCTGCCATGAAGGCCGGGCTGTCTTCATCAGCGAACACCAGCTCTTGCTCGGCGTTGAGATAGAATTTGTCGCTCGCTTCATCGTAGTCGACGTAACCCGCCGCCGCCTGCCCGGAAAGCCATTCCCTTACGAGGCGTTCCTGGGTGCCGGTGCGTGTCGAAAGTTCGGCGGCCGTCATCTTGCCGCCTTCGCGCAATGCCTTAAACAGGCCGAGTCTGTCCCCCAGCAGGACTCCCGCGCCCGTTGCGATCGCACCGAGATCGCCGACCATTTTCCCCAAGAATGCGTCCAACTTTTCCTGATTCGCTTCAGACATCTGAATCTCCCTTTGGGTTCAATCTCTCCAGGCGACGGAGCCGTGCTCGTCATGAGGCGCCTTGAGCATCAGATGCTCGAAGACATGCAGATATCCCCGGCGGCTCATCCGCGCTGCCGATCCTGCACCAGACCATATCGGTGACGAGCGGCGCGGTGGTCGGGAATGACAGCCACCTCCATGCCGTTGAAAAGCAGGAAATCCGTCACTTTGCCCTCGTCGGTAACCGGCGGAGCCGGAGTGGTCGTCACCAGGGCAAGCCCTGTTGCAGCAGGTATCCTTGGGCAGCCTGTCAGAACATCGATGACTCCGGTTGTGGTGCCGGGGCGGGCGATCAGGGGCCAAGTGATTGTTCCGCGGCGGCTGTATGTTGTGGTAAGGTGATCATGCGAACTCTTGTTGGTCGGTCACGTGTTTTGCGGATGACCCGCATGTACTGTGCCAAATGAGAAAACCATTCAAACGCAATCCAGTAGATCTGACTGTATCCGACATTGTCGGAATTTGGACATCGCCGAACGCGAAGCGCTCGGGGCTTGTGACGATACTTGAGCGTGCTGCTTCGGAGGAGGGATGCGCCTCGAACCGGCCGCGAGGCCTTTTTCTGGCAACGGATATTCCGGCCGGGTTAGGCCGCGAGGAAAGCGACGGTGAATAAGAGGTAGAGGACCAACCGTTTTGAGCGGGTAGTTGCCGTGTTGCGCCCCCAGGCAAAGGCCAGCACCACGGAGCAGTATTTCTGGTGGCGATACTACATCGCCTTTAAGTGCCGGTTACCCGTTTTTACCCAGTTGGCCTGGTGCATTCAGAGCGAGGTCGTTGGAAACCGCTTATTGTGGCTATGAGCAAACTCGGGATGGAGGAGTGGACCCAAAAATTGGCAAAATGCCCCAGGGAGGATTACATGGGTCGCTCATTCCCCGTACTCGTTACAGGTGCGCGTCGCTACGCAAACAGCTTGCTTTTGACTTGGCGTTTCTTGCCGTTTCGGCATCGCTCACTAATTCGGCCGCTGCCGACACCGTGAACTGGCGTCAATTCGAAGGGACCAGCATAACTTGGGCCTACGACATCCACCCCTATGCGGATGCTCTCGCTGCGCAACTTTCCGGAGTTCGAGAAGCTGACCCGGCATCAAGGTCACGCCGGAACTCTACCCAGACGATTCTTACTGGAACAAGATGACGATCCAACTGACGACGAAGTCGCCAGCATGGGATGTGTTCGGCACTGGCATTCAGCCCGCGTAGGACCTCGCTCCGAGTGGCGCCTGCTGGACAAATACCTGAGTGATCCGAAGCTTACCGATGCTGGATACGACTACATTCGGACATGATCAAGAAGTGCGCGGCTCCTTCCTTCGCCAATGATAACTGGAACCAGGTCGTGGACGGCATCTCGTCCGGCCGCACCGCGATGACGATCGACTCAAAAATGTTCGGCTTCTGGAACGATGTTGCGGGGAAGCCGGCATCCGGCAAGATCGCCTTCGCTCCGCCGCTGCACGCACCGAGCGCCACGAGCTTGGATTCTGACATCTGGATCTGGGCTCTCGCCATGAACGCGGCTTCCGAAAAGAAGGGCACGGCCTGGCTGTTCATCCCGTGGGCCACCTCCAAGCAGGTGGCGCTCAAGGGTGCCCTTGCTGGCCAGCTCGTCAATCCGCCGCGCACGTCGACCTGGCAGGACGATACCTAGACTAAGTACGCTTCGCAGCCCGAGTTCAACAACTTCGTTGACAGCTTCAAAAAGATACAGGATCAAGCCGCGCTGGCTTTCACACCGCGTGTCGGCTTCGGCGAAGCCATGAACGCATGGGCCGTGGCGATGCAGAAGATGGCAAACGGCGATGACGTCGAGACGACGTTGAGGGCGCTTGCCGAAGAAATCCGCACTGGCCTCTGATCAAAAGGAACAGGGCAGTACTATTGCACTGCCCTGTTCCCGCCAACGGCGGAGATCACGCCGTGTCACCCCAAGCACTTAAACCCAGCGCTGCTTCGCCCGGCCGCGCCGACGATTTTTCTTGGCCGCCAAGGCGGCAGCCTGCGGCCGGGGCCACAACCGAAACGACCACGGCGATCAGTCCGTAAGCTGCCCGGGGCAGCGGAAGGGCGGAAAGCGCCTTCAGGTGGCCGCACAAGTAGGGTCTCGAGACGGACTCAGCGCGGCAGCACGCTCGATCCCATCAGCGCCTCATCGATGGCGCGCGCCGCCTGGCGGCCCTCGCGGATCGCCCAGACGACCAGCGACTGGCCGCGCCGCACGTCGCCCGCCGCATAGAGCTTTTCGACGCTGGTCCTGTAGTCCCGGTCATTGGCCTCGACATTCTTCGAGCGGCGGCTGTCAATGGCGATCTTCATCTGGCCGGCCAGTTCCGACACCGGCCCGCGAGCGGCTGGCCCGGCAAAGCCGATGGCGATGAACGCGAGATCGGCACGAATGACGAATTCGCTGCCGGCGATCGGCTTGCGCTTTTCGTCGACCTCGCAGCATTTGACCCCGGTCAGCTGGCCGTCTTCGCCGATGAACTCGAGCGTCGCCACCTGAAACTCGCGCTCGGCGCCTTCGGCCTGCGAGGACGAGGTGCGCATCTTGGTCGCCCAGTAGGGCCAGACCGAAAGCTTGTCTTCCTTTTCCGGCGGCTGCGGACGGATGTCGAGCTGGGTGACGCGGACCGCGCCCTGGCGGAAGGCGGTGCCGACGCAGTCGGACGCGGTATCGCCGCCGCCGACGACGACCACATGCTGGCCGCCGGCGAGGATCGGATGCGACGGCCACGCCACCGACTGGATCGGTTCGCCGCCGACACGCCTGTTCTGCTGCACCAGATAGGGCATCGCGTCATGCACGCCGCCGAGATCGTCGCCGGGAATGCCGGCCGCGCGCGGCGTTTCGGAACCGCCGCAATAAAGCACCGCGTCATGTTCGGCGAGCAGCTCGGCAACCGGCTTGTCGACGCCGACATTGACGCCGCAATGGAAGGTGACGCCCTCGCCCTGCATCTGCTCGATGCGCCGGTCGATATAGTGCTTCTCGATCTTGAAGTCGGGAATGCCGTAACGCATCAGCCCGCCGGGCCGGCTCTCGCGCTCATAGACATGGACGTCGTGGCCGGCGCGGCCGAGCTGCTGGGCAGCCGACATGCCGGCCGGGCCGGAGCCGATGACGGCGACGCGCTTGCCGGTCTTCTTCTCCGGCGGATAGGGCCTGATATGGCCGGTCTCGTAAGCCTTGTCGGCGATCGCCTGCTCGACCGTCTTGATGGCGACGGGAATGTCCTCGAGGTTCAGCGTGCAGGCTTCCTCGCAAGGTGCGGGGCAGATGCGGCCGGTGAATTCCGGGAAATTGTTGGTCGAATGCAGGTTGCGGATCGCATTGTCCCAGTCGCCATTGTAGACGAGGTCGTTCCAGTCCGGGATCTGGTTGTGGATGGGACAGCCCGTTGGCCCGTGGCAGAACGGAATGCCGCAATCCATGCAGCGCGCGGCCTGTTTCTCGACCTCCTTGTCCGACATCGGCAGCGTGAATTCACGGAAATGCCGGATGCGGTCGGAGGCCGGCTGGTACTTGTGCACCTGCCGGTCGATTTCGAGAAAGCCTGTTACCTTGCCCATAGTCCAGCTCCTGCTGTCCAGATGGCGCGCCTGGCGACGCCCTGCAGCTGGATCAGATGGGGCATCCCGTCCACACATGGGCCGCACCAAGTTGCCCAAAATTCGACTATGTACACTTGCCGGGCTCAAAGCTCGTGAGGGGCTCGCCATGCAGCCAGTTCTCGACTCTAATCGAAGGAGCCGGGGACTCCATCTGCAATACCACGTTGCGGTCCAAAGCTATTTCCAAAGGTTTCTGCACGAGCTGGTTTCCTCTCAGAGACGGCACACGGGTTCAGGGAGGAGCGCATCGCTCGTCTTGCCCCATTAAGTGCAGTCACAGTCACTCAGTCTCAAAAGCCATGCCAACGCGCTCAGCGCGCAGTTAGCGCCCATTGCTTCGAAAAACCTCGTCAGTGCCCAGATGTTGGTTGTAATGAACCTGACATTTGTCTGACGCTGTCAGCTTTTGGACACGCGATCACGCGCTTCGTGCCGCCAGGCCAGGCCGAGCCCTGTGTTGCCAGCGGTCGCTTCGATGATTGTACCGCCCGGCGCGAGCTGGCCACGCTGTTCGGCATTAACGATCATCGACA
This sequence comes from Mesorhizobium sp. M4B.F.Ca.ET.143.01.1.1, assembly GCF_004792275.1. Lineage (NCBI taxonomy): Bacteria > Pseudomonadati > Pseudomonadota > Alphaproteobacteria > Hyphomicrobiales > Phyllobacteriaceae > Mesorhizobium > Mesorhizobium sp. M4B.F.Ca.ET.143.01.1.1. Next base: position 40,381 of record NZ_SRSR01000006.1, on the reverse strand, counting down.
ACGCAATGCGATCCTTGATCGATCCGCCGGGATTTTGGCTTTCGAGCTTGACGAAGAGAATTCCTGACTCCGACGTTGTACCGCTGACCAGCCGTGTTGGAGCTGAAATCAGAGGAGTTCGCCTTGGTGGAGACCTTTCGGACGCAGCGATAGCAGCCATCAACCAGCTTCTTCTAAAACACAAGGTGATCTTCTTCCGCGGCCAGGAGCATCTCGACGATGCGGAGCAGGAATTGTTCGCGCGGCGTCTGGGTAACCTTGTACCTCATCCCACGCAGGGGCCGGCAGCCGGCACGGCCTCAATCCTCAATCTCGATTCCGGCCGTGGCGGTGGCAGGGCAGACCAGTGGCATACCGATGTGACTTTCGTCGATGCCTATCCGAAATTCTCGGTCCTACGTGGCGTCGTCATTCCGGCGGCGGGGGGCGACACGATCTGGTCCAACACGCACGCCGCGTACGAGAATCTGCCGGCGCCGCTCAAAATATTGGCGGACAATCTGTGGGCTATTCATAGCAATGCCTACGACTACGCAGCCGTGCGCCCGCGCGCCACAGCCGAAGAGAAGAAGCACTTCGAGGAAGTTTTCACATCGACGATCTACGAGACCGAGCATCCGGTCGTGCGCGTCCATCCGGAAACCGGGGAGAAGTCGCTGCTGCTCGGCAATTTCGTGCAGCGCCTCGTCGGCCTTTCCAAGAGCGATTCCGCCAAACTCTACGAGGTGTTCCAGTCCTACGTCACTGCCCCGGAAAATACCGTGCGGTGGCGCTGGCAAGTAGGCGACGTCGCTATCTGGGACAACCGTGCTAACCAGCATTATGCGGTCAACGACTATGGCGACCAGCACCGGGTTGTGCGTCGCGCTACGGTTGACGGTGACGTTCCGATCGGCGTCGACGGTCGCCGCAGTATAACCCATGTCAAGGCAGCCAAGCCGGCGGCGAAGGCAGCCTGACCGTCTGAACAGGGTAAAGATGAAAACTTCGTATCGCCGCGGCCATATCGCGCTGCTTAACCGCCCCACAAAGCCTTATGATTTCCGAGAAGCAAGGCGAGTTGCGGGCTCGAGGCTTGGCCCGAAATCGAGGTCCTGCAGCGTGGCGCATGGCTCGAGTCGCTGCTCGTGGCCCCGCTGCAGCGGTACAGGTCCCCCACCGCCCCACCATCTCGCCCGCCCTGCACCTCGGATAGCGATCATTCACCGTTTGTTCATTATGATAGCGCACGATCATAACTGGACATGCTGGTAGCTCGTACATGCCTGAAGGCCCTGCGCGCCGACCCAGCGCCGGGGCCTTTTTACTTCCGCAAAATCGATTCCAGCAACGCGGGCACTTCGCAGGATGTCGGAATCCCGCGCTTGCGATGATACGCCGTACAGCGAATTGCGCGAGTCAAACGAATTTGGGTTTCTCAAATATAGAATCGTCGATACCGATCCTGATGGATCGAGCCTCGACGACGAAGTCAACCATCTTCAAACGGAATTATTCAACATTGCCGAGAGCTCCCGGTGTGCCGTCGAAGCCGACATTGGGGAGGTCAGCGGTCACCAACGATCATGGTGATCGCCAGCATCTTTCGTATTCACATAACCGTCGGCCTTGTACTTTCCCGAGGCCATGACATGAGTGGGTCTTCCAAGCACCGATTTGGCCCGGTAGGATTTGCAGGGGGCGCGGACAAGCGGATGAACAAACGGAATGATGCCGGAAAACTGCGCGCGCCTGCTGGGATTTAGCCGACCGTCGATAGGAACATAGCCCTGGTCGACGGCTTTCTGAAGGGCAAGAGTTTCGCCGACCTGGCTCAGGAACATGGCTTGTCGACAACGAGGGTGCGCCAAATCATCGAGAAGGCCGATCGGCTCGTGGGCGGCGCATTCAGACCAAGACTGAAACGTCCAACGCCTCGCCTCGGTCCGATTTCATGGTCGACTATCCCTATGTGTGCAAATGGCCGAGAAGCACCGGCTGGGTAGCGTCACGCCGCATCATTCTTTGCGGAGCTGGAGCGCGCGGGATCGCTGGAGCGGCTGGTGAAAGCGGTTGCCGGGGCGCACAACACGTGAGCTGGCGCCTCGTGTGGCAAAAGGAGAGGGCGAGAGCCCATGGCCTGCAATGAAGCGATCAAGCATTGCGATCGTGGAACCAAGCTAGTCGACCATCCGGACCGCGGCCTTCAATGCCAGCTCGCCTTGGAATCGGCCTTCCAGGAATTGGCTGAGCGCGCAGCGGAATCCGGCTGGACCGAGGAGATAGCCACGCGCTCCTCGAACTCGCCGGCGCGCGCCTCAGGAGCGACTCCGCCAATGACAGACTGAGAGGACGATTAATCGTGCCAGGGCAACGAGAGAGCGGCAGGTTCAAGAAGCTTCGCCTGAACCGATAGGAACGTCGCTGCGCCAATAAAATTGGCGGTGAAGGCTGACCGCGGCCGAGTCGGGCAAGCGAGCGAAGTGCTGAAATAAGGGCGTGAGAATCCAAGACATCGTTTGTAGAGAGCATCGAGCTTCGCGAGATTGTGGTACAGGATCGACCGCAGGTGTTCTCGCAGCGCTCGCAGAACCCGGGATTCTTCCGCGGCACCCGCCAAGGCGAAGAACGGTCAGAGTTGCACGATAACGTTTAAAAGCGAGCCTTCCTCCGAAAGTCTGCGCGCGCAGTTCCACGGTCCGATGCGCTTTCATAGCTATTCCAATCGCCGCGCCCATCCTCTCCCGGATCAGGTCCAGCGGGTCTGCAGTGCATGCGCCCCCAAAGTGGACGCCATTGGGCCGGGTGAACCGGGCTCGATTGCGCGCCGAAGGCCCGTTCCAGGCCCGGAAATCCGGGTCCGTCAGGGCGAGCGCGTGCGGGTCGAGGTAGAGAACGGCCTTGCCGAGAAAACGACCGTGCACTGGCATCGCGTGCGTGTGCCACATGCCATGGATGGCGTGCCTCACCTCACGCAGAAGCCCGCGAAAAGGCAACGGAAGATCTAGCATTTATGGGGGAAATGTTTTTTCGGAGTGCTTGACCCGCAGGAAGGGCAGGGCATGACTGCCTATCGCCCGACCCGGCCGGCCGCACTCATGACCGGCTGGGCTCGGTTAATCCTGCATGCCGCGCCCATGAGGTTGCGCTCTGTCGGGAGTGCGTCGAGCACAACGACGAGATGTAGTTCACGATCTTTGAAACGCGTGTCAACCATCCAAAGTGTGGATGCCTTTCATCGAAACAAACGATTTCATCAATGTTCTGGAATCCTGCATGGGCAGAACAGAAACCGCCCGAAAGGAGATTTTTCATGCGCTCTACCGGGCAGTGGAGTGCTGGGAAAGGGAGTTGCAACTGACCGGGTCCGACTTCTTCCGAGTCTATGGACAGACTGGGAGACGCGCACGGTGTAGCGGCTCACATCGTCATACTGCACCTACGCCACACACCGGCCGGACCTGATCCGGCTTTATGAGCATTGGGCTTTGTCAGTTGCCCAAGCGTGATGGCTTTCGCGACGCGGCGCGCCTCAGGAACTGAGCCGCGTCCAGGTCGAAACGCGGGAAAGAAAGACAGGAAACAGAATGGCCGATCAATTCGCAACGGACGTCATTGCCCTGATCAAGAAACGCGCCGAGTCGGAGAGCGGTGAGGGAATGCCTGCGTCATTCGTCGGCGAGATAACAATCGCCACGGAACTGGACGCGCTCGGGTTTGATTCGCTGGGTTTGGCGGACGTCCTCTGGGATGTGGAGCAGGCCTACGGCATCAAGATCGACATGAACACGGCCGATGCCTGGTCCAATCTCAAGAATGTCGGCGACGTCGTGGAAGCCGTCCGCGGCTTGCTTGCGAAGGAGGCTTGAATGGACAGGCGCGTCGTTATCACCGGAGTGGGCGGCCTGTGCGGACTGGGCACCGACGCCGCCTCTATGTGGAAAGAGATGCGCGAAGGCCGCTCCGCCATCGGCCCGATCGCCAATTCCGAGCTTCATGACCTGGAGGGCATGACCGGCGCTGAGATCAAGGCGCTGCCCCAGCACGACATCAACCGGGGGCATCTCATCTCCATGGACCGCTTCAGCTTGCTCGCCGTGCTTGCAGCGCGCGAAGCCATGCGGCAGGCCGGACTTTCCTGGGACGAGGGGAATGCCCATCGCTTCGGCGCGACAGTGGGCGTCGGATTTACCGGTTCATACGCAACAGAACAAACTTACCGCTCACTGCTTTTGGGTAGCGCAATCCGTGCTGAACTCTTCACTGGAGTAAAGGTGATGCCCAGCGCCGCTTCCGTCCATCTTAGCTTGAGCCTCGGCTTGCGCGGGCCGGTCTTCGGGGTGACCTCCGCATGTGCCTCGGCCAACCATGCGATCGCCTCGGCGGTGGACCAGATCAAGCTGGGCCGGGCCGACGTAATGGTTTCCGGAGGCAGCGACGCACCCTTCGCATGGGGCGTGCTGAAAGCATGGGAAGCAATGCGCGTGCTTTCACCCGATACCTGCCGGCCCTTCTCCGCCGATAGGAAGGGCCTGGTGCTGGGCGAGGGTGCGGGCATGGCCGTGCTGGAAAGCTACGAGCATGCCACGAGGCGTGGTGCCACAATTCTTGCCGAGATCGCCGGCGTCGGCCTTTCCGCCGATGCCTTCCACATTGCCGCGCCATCTGTCGAGGGGCCAGCGTCGGCGATGCGCGCCTGCCTTGCCGATGCCGGGCTGAATGCCGAGGACGTCGACTACCTCAACGCGCACGGCACCGGTACCAAAAGCAATGATCAGACTGAAACGGCGGCGATCAAGCGTGTGTTTGGAAACCACGCTTATTTGATGTCCATCTCTTCCACCAAGTCCACGCACGCGCATTGCCTCGGCGCAGCGAGCGCGCTTGAAATGATCGCCTGCGTGATGGCAATCCAAGAGGACGTCGTGCCGCCGACCGCCAACTATCGCGAGCCAGATCCCGCTTGCGACCTCGACATCACACCCAATGTGCCGCGCGAGCGCAAGGTGCGCGTCGCCATGAGCAACGCCTTCGCCATGGGCGGTACGAACGCAGTTCTGGCATTCAGGCAGGTGTAGAAGCCATGCAAGACGCCTCATTTGAGGTCACCTGTCGTATCTAGCTGCTTGCCGGACCACTATGTGAAGCGAGCGCTATTGGCTGCCTCTGCGATGCGGGAATTGGCAGCGGACGTCTCACGATCAAACAGGCATCTGCTTGTAGAATTCTTTTAATCGTGAAGCGGCGCGAGTGCGCTATCCGTTGAGGTGAGCAAGGCCGGCGCCCTGGGTGAGCGCTGGTGTCGGGTGGTGGAAAGTACAGGGGGAGCTGTGTGGCCCCCTCTTTCTCGGCCTCGACGATGTGCGAAGGAGCCTGTGCGGCGAACGGGCCGACGCCCCAGGCTCAGAACCTGGGCGAACCTAACTCCCGCCAAAGGACAGCCCAGAGCTGGATACACGAAAGAGATACTGAACCCGCGAATCAGATTCTGATCAATCGTCGTGTCTGAGCTCCGCTCGGCTCTTACGGAGATAATCGCGCGGCCCGGCAACGGCCGCGCGTGCCGCGGGCGTGAGCTTTGCGCTTCGTCAGAAGTGCCTCGAGCGTGACGACGATAATTGACCAGCCATATGGAACGCATTCGCCCAGTTATCCAAAGCGTGGATACCTTTCATCTAAACAAAGGATTTTACCGTTTTTGCTGCAGGTCCCATAGAGGCGCTTCAAGTTGGAAAGATAGGTAGTTCCCATGGTTGCGTTGGATCCGAGGAGCATCATCTGGTGTGCGGGGCGCACAAAGTCAGTCGCATCTGCATTACGGCTTGGTCTTTCGGCGGTCTCCACAAGTTACGCCCCGTTGGTGCGATGCCAATTATTTAACCAATGCTTGGACATTTATCTCAACCAGACAGCTCCAAGGTGAGGTCTTCCATGCGCCCGAATGTCGATTGGAAGTTGTGCTGGGAAAATGAGCTGCAACTGGCCGACCATGTCGAACTCTCCGACTTTTTTCGAAAGACCTATGGACGGACTGGCGCCTTCAACGCGGAGCCATTCGAAGGCGGCCGCAGTTGGGCCGGCGCGAGGCCGGAATTCCGCGCAATCGGCTACGACGCGCATGGGGTAGCGGCTCACATCGGCATGCTGCGGCGCTTCATCAAAGTTGGCGAGGTCGACTTGATCGTCGCTGAATTGGGCCTGTACGCGGTTCGTCCGGATCTTGAAGGGCTCGGAATCGGTTTTTCGATGCGCGTGGCGTACCCAGTGCTCCATCAGTTGGGTGTTCCATTCGCTTTCGGCACGGTTCGGCACGCGCTGCGAAACCATGTCGAAAGATTCTGCAGAGCCGGCCTCGCGAACATTGTGTCGGGCGTTCGCGTACGATCGACCCGTCCAGATGTGCATCCCGACCTGCCGCCCACGCGCCTGGAAGACGTACTCGTGTTGGTTTCGCCGATCGGACGCTCGATGGACGAGTGGCCGTCCGGTACCCTGATCGACCGGAACGGTCCGGAACTATGAAGCCTCTGGACTACATATGCGAAGGGCAGAGTGACAATGCCGATGGCACTGCAGAGCGCAGCGTCTATCTGACGTTTGACGATGGTCCCAATTCATTTTTCACACCGCAGATACTCAATGTGCTGGCGCAACATCAGGTGACGGCGACCTTCTTCGTTGTTGGGGCCTACGCGGCCGACGAGCCGGAACTCGTTCGCCGAATTATTACAGACGGGCACGGTATAGCCAACCACACGATGACTCATCCGGACCTGGCCAAATGCGGGTCCGTCGAAGTCGACTGCCAGATAGTTGAGGCAAACAGAGTCATAGGGATGGCTTGCCCGCAGGCCATGGTTCGGTACTTTCGTGCACCGTATGGCATCTGGACCGAAGAAGTAATCGCTGCATCAGCGGGTGCGGCATTGGCGCCCGTCCATTGGTCCATTGATCCACGCGACTGGTCTCGCCCCGGCGTTGACGCCATCGTCGACAGAGTGCTCGCCGATATCCGGCCGGGCGCAATCGTGCTGTTGCACGACGGGTGCGCTCCCGACGAATTGCAACCAGGCAATCAAGCCAGTCTGCGCGACCAGACGGTGACAGCGTTGTCACGCCTAATTCCAGAATTGCACGGCCGCGGATTTGTAATCCGATCACTTCCTCAACACCCCTGAACAAACAGAGATCCTATGGACCTTCTCACCACAGCCAGTACTGTTGCCGTTTCGTCTTATGCGGTGCTCTCGACTGTTTACAGAGGCATGCAAGCGGTCTACTCCCAACCGGAAAATGTTACGCCGCCGTCGGAAAGCTTGTTCGGATCCGACCGTTGGCCGAGCGTGGATGTCATTATCCCCTGCTACAATGAGGACCCGCGCACACTCGCGGCGTGTTTAGCTTCCATTGCAAATCAAGATTACGCCGGAACATTTCAGGTCTATCTGGTTGACGACGGTTCTGGAAATCGTAATGCCGTCATCCCGGTACATCACGCCTACGAGGGCGACCCGAGATTCAATTTCATTCTGCTCCGCGAGAATGTTGGCAAACGCAAGGCGCAGATCGCCGCCATCCGCCGCTCATCTGGAGATTTCGTGCTCAGCGTCGACTCTGACACGACACTTGCGTCCGACGTCATCACAAAGCTTGCAGTAAAAATGCGGGATTCCATGGTCGGAGCGGCCATGGGCCAGCTGACGGCATACAACCGCAGCGACACTTGGTTGACCCGATTGATCGATATGGAATACTGGCTGGCTTGCAATGAGGAGCGCGCGGCGCAAGGTCGCTTTGGTGCGGTCATGTGCTGCTGCGGCCCATGTGCAATGTACCGCCGGTCTTGTCTCCTTTCTCTGCTGGATCAATACGAGACGCAGCTGTTCAGGGGGAAACCAAGCGACTTCGGTGAAGACCGTCATCTTACGATCCTCATGCTGAAAGCAGGCTTTCGAACCGAGTACGTTCCAGGTGCCGTCGCGGCGACAGTCGTTCCGGACAAGATGGGACCTTATTTGCGCCAACAACTCCGCTGGGCACGAAGCACCTTCCGGGACACGATGCTTGCGCGAGGTCTACTGCGTGGCCTGGATCGCTATCTAACTTTGGATGTGATGGGAGAGAATCTCGGCCCATTGTTGCTCGGCATCGCGGTAGTAACGGCGCTCGGTGAGCTACTATTTTCACATACAGTAAATTGGTGGACGGTGCTGGCTATTGTCACGATGACCATAATCAGATCTACGGTGTTATCTTTCCGCACTCGGCAGCTTCGATTCATCGGCTATTCAATGCACGCGTTAATCAGGATATTCCTGTTGATCCCCTTGAAGGCTTACGCCCTGTGTACATTGAGCAATAGCGATTGGCTGTCGCGTAAAAGTGTTCCCCTGCCCAACAGGAGCACAAAGGAAATCACAAGCGCGATGCCGCTTGCCGGAGCAAATGCTGCGGGCAATTCTGGAATTGCGGAGTCACTTCATACTGCAGATCTTTCGCTCACAGCTGGTGAAGTCTGACGGCCTTGCAGCGCCGAGTGACCGAGTAAGTTGTGTCAGTCGACACGGGGTGAAGCTTTCGAGTTACCTATGGTCAGAACGGGAACTATCTGGAAGCGACACGTGGCATCTTGACGTTATTCTTTGGCGGAAGCGATACACGCGTCGCTCCGGCCGCGACTTTCCAAAGGTGCCATCTCAAGGCGGTGGCCTGCTCTGAACCAGAATTCGCAAGTAAGCTGCCGGTGGCCAATCGGACTCATTCCGCTTGAGATAGACGCATGTCCAATGTAGCAATCGACCTTACCGGCGTAACCAAATTATTCGGAAACAAGCTCGTTGTGGACGGGCTGTCCTTCACCGTTGCATCGGGAGAGTGCTTCGGTCTGCTGGGGCCGAACGGCGCAGGCAAGAGCACGATTGCGCGTATGCTCCTCGGTATGACCCGGCCTGACGCGGGTGATATAACAGTCCTCGGTCTACCAGTGCCGGCACGCAGCCGCTTGGCCCGCAAGGGCATAGGCGTGGTCCCGCAGTTCGACAATCTCGACCTGGAATTTACGGTACGCGAGAACCTGTTGGTGTTCGGGCGCTACTTCGGCATGAGTACAAGAGAGATCAACGCCGTCATCCCACGGCTCCTCGAGTTCGCTCGCCTTGAGAGCAAGGCGGATTCACGTGTCGGCCTGCTATCCGGCGGGATGAAGCGGCGCCTGACGCTGGCACGTGCTCTGATCAACGACCCCCAGTTGCTTGTGATGGATGAGCCCACGACCGGCCTCGACCCGCATGCCCGCCATCTGATCTGGGAGCGACTTCGTTTCCTGCTGGCGAGCGGAAAAACGATCATTTTGACCACCCATTTCATGGAAGAGGCTGAGCGGCTTTGTGATCGGCTGTGTGTTCTCGAGCGGGGACGCAAGATCGCCGAGGGCAGTCCTCATGCGCTGATCGACGAGTACATTGGGTGCAACGTGATCGAGATCTTCGGCGGCAATCCACAGGAGCTGATTTCGCTGATCAGACCGTACGTTCAGCGTGTCGAGGTAAGCGGCGAGACGCTCTTTTGCTATGCGCCTGAGCCGGAGGATGTGCGCATCCAGCTTCGCGGTCGAGCGGGTCTGCGTATTCTAGAGCGTCCACCCAGTCTGGAGGACGTTTTCTTGAGGTTAACCGGACGTGAGATGGAGAAGTGAGCAATGGGTGAACGTTTTGCGGCCGCTCTACCCGCCAACGCCTGGAACTGGATCGCGGTGTGGCGCCGCAATCATCTGGCATGGAAGAAGGTGGCATTTGCTTCAATGCTCGGCACCCTTGCTGATCCGATGATTTACCTTTTCGGGCTCGGCACTGGCCTTGGACTGTTGGTAGGCCGCATCGAAGGTGCATCCTACATCGCCTTTCTGGCAGCCGGCATGGTTGCGACGAGCGCGATGACAGCATCAACCTTCGAAACAATTTACGCGGTTTTCGGTCGAATGCGCGATCAGGGCACTTGGGAAGCAATCCTGCACACACAACTTACCCTCGGCGACATCGTTCTCGGTGAATTGACCTGGGCAGCCACAAAGGCCTTTCTGGCCGGTACGACAATTGCGATTGTTGCCGCCGCGCTAGGTTATGCCGCGTGGACGTCGGTTCTCTACGTGCTGCCGGTCATCGCTCTCACCGGGTTCGCCTTTGCGAGCCTGGCCATGCTCGTCATCGCGCTCGCGCCCAGTTATCACTATTTTATTTTCTATCAGACGCTTGTCATCACACCCATGCTGTTCCTTTCGGGCGCGGTTTTTCCAGTCGGCCAATTGCCAGGAGTGTTTCAGCAGATTGCGGCCTTCTCGCCGCTGGCGAATTCTATCGATCTAATCCGTCCGGTGATGCTCGGCCGCCTGGGCGACAATGTAGGGCTGCATATAGGCGCACTTTGCATGTTCGCTGTATTGCCTTTTTTTCTGTCGGCTGGACTGTTTCATCGACGACTAATGCGTTGACGCTTACCTACGCCCATCAACGAGAAGGAGGTCCGCAATGCCGGATTGCAAACTGCCCCCAGCGGCCCGGAGGCATGCGTGTGCCAGGAATCGCGAGTGGTACAACAACGCCGAAGCCGGGCGCCACCCAGCCGCTGCAGGCACGCGCCCATCTTCGCGACCACACCTCGGAGTACAGGCTGGGTGGTGAGGCGCGCGGACCCACCCGGAGCGTTCAAGCGATAGCAGCCAAGCTTCTTGTGCGCGTCCCCAGACCGTCGCGGCCATTATTTAGTTGGATACACATGCAATGACCCACAACGAACCAACTCCTGAGCCTTTTGTGATCCTTGCTATGCCAAGGACCGGAACACACTATTTAGAAGAATTGCTAAACGAGCATCCGACCGTTCTGAGTAACGGTGAGTTGCTAAACGAATATGATCCCAATTGGCCCAGCACGGATCGCCTGCTAGGCACGGATCGCGAGCTTCTTGAGCTTGCCTATGTGCGCTGCCCTATGCGCGACTACAAGAATGTGACGCATCTTGGCTGCAAGATCAATGAACCTCAGTTTCGCGAGCGTCCAGCATTCTTTGCGGAATTAGCTCGTTGGCCAGCACTCAAGGTCATCCTCGTTGTTCGCCGAAACGTATTGGAATCGCTCCGATCCTTTGTGCAGGCCAGGGAAAGCGGTCAGTGGCTGAAGTTCAGCTCGGACAACGATACCGCTCGGCCACCGAGCGTCAGGTTGTCAATCGCCGACTGTGAGGCTTATTTCAAAGCCGCCGACGATTTTCACGCTCGCGTTATGGACTCCTTCACGTCGACCAACCTGCTTGTAATGGAATACGAGAGCCTACTTCACGAACCTGCCCAATGCTTGGGAGCGGTTTGGGATTTCCTGGGCGTTCCAGCGCTTGAGCCATCAGATAACGCCATCTTGCAGCGCCAGGAAACGCGACCGCTTGATCAAACGGTGGAGAACTTTGACGAGTTGCGGATTCACTTCGCACGCGGACCTTATTCAAGATTTTTTGACCTCGGAGATTCAATGCGCTCCTACGCTTAATCGCTTGTACCGCGTGCTCTGATGGGCGTGTAGGATATCCTGCAGTTTGCGCGCATTCCGTTCCAAAACTGACAAACCAAAGTCACCAAGGCAACCGGCAGTCGATCTGCGGCGAACATCAAAGGGCACGGGCGCAAGGCGACCTGGTCAATTCCCTCTCTGATGAAGCACTTCCTCAGACGCGATCTTTGGCGAGCCTCGAGTGCAGAATTCCGGCAAGGTGGAGGGTTCCAGTGCGCAACTGCACCAATCTCGCTGGACGGGACAGGCGTCCAGTTGGCACGGCGCTTGCTCCGAGATGACAGCAGCGCTCGACCGGAGCGCAGCATGGGAGAAGGAGGAGCCCCCACCCCGATCCGGTCAGGGAGAGAGAAACGATGTTGGTTCCAAGAGTCCCCCGCGCGATCGCAGCGCCCCGCAAGCGCCATTTTGCCCGGACCTACGTGCAGGTACTTGCCGCCATGGTCCTTGGAGCCGCAATTGGCTACCTCTATCCGGAAACCGGCCAAAGCCTGAAGCCGCTCGGCGATGCCTTCATCAAAGTCATCAAGATGATTATCGCACCTGTCATCTTCCTGACAATTGCGACCGGCATTGCCGGCATGAGCGATCTGCAGAAGGTCGGCCGAGTTGCCGCCAAGGCGATGGTTTATTTCCTTACCTTCTCGACGCTTGCACTCGTTGTCGGGCTGATTGTCGCGAATATCGTTCAGCCTGGCGCCGGCCTCAACATCGATCCGGCCTCGCTCGATGTCGAAGCCGTTAAGGGCTATGTGGCCACGGCTCACGAGCAGTCCGTGACCAGCTTCCTGATGAACATCATCCCGTCAACGATTGCCAGTGCCTTCGCGGAAGGCGACATCCTGCAAGTCTTGTTCTTCTCGGTCTTGTTCGGCATTGCTCTGGCGATGACCGGAGAGACGAGCAGGCCGGTCGTTACCTTTCTCCAGGCGCTCACCGCCCCCATTTTTAAGCTCGTCGGCATTCTGATGAAGGCTGCACCCATCGGCGCCTTCGGCGCTATGGCCTTTACGATCGGCAAATACGGAATCGGTTCGGTGGCCAACCTCGCGATACTGGTCGCGACGTTCTATCTGACCGCCTTCCTCTTCGTGTTCGGGGTTCTCGGCGTGGTCTGCCGCTGCAACGGCTTCTCGATCTTTTCTCTTGTCCGCTACATCAAGGACGAGCTGCTGCTTGTCCTGGCAACGTCCTCCTCGGAGGCCGCGCTGCCCTCGCTCATGGAGAAGATGGAGAAGGCCGGCGCCGCGCGTTCGGTCGTAAGTCTCGTCATCCCTACTGGATACTCATTCAATCTGGACGGCACCAATATCTACATGACGATCGCCGCCCTCTTCATCGCGCAGGCGACGAACACAGATTTGTCAATTGCCGATCAGATCCTCCTGCTGCTAATTGCGATGCTTTCCTCGAAGGGTGCGGCAGGCGTCACCGGCGCCGGCTTCATCACATTGGCCGCTACTCTGTCTGTCGTGCCGAGTGTTCCCGTTGCCGGAATGGCTCTAATTCTTGGCGTGGACCGCTTCATGTCGGAATGCCGCGCGCTGACGAATTTAGTCGGTAATGCGGTGGCATCGCTCGTTGTCGCTCGCTGGGAAGGCGAATTGGACCAGTCCCGGATGGAAGCCGCTTTCCGCGGTTAGGGTTACATCAAACGGGCTCCCCGCAAGCAAGCAATAGCGCGACGTGTAAGTCACGGCCTTCACAGCAGTCGAATTGCCGGCCTCCAAAGAGCGCTGGAAATAGTGTACTAACGCGGAGAGTAATACAACACCATGAAGCCCCTAAGCAAACGAACGGTTCACGGAAACTCATCTGGGTCCGCATGGAGCGCTGTTCGTCGAATGCGTTATCAACCGTGGGGTGTGGTAACTATTTCAGCTTGCCGCCCCAAGCCGTCGCGGGATCGCACCGGATGACGGAGGACCGGCCGATCAGAATCGCTAGGGGAAAGCGCGTCACAATTGCCGATCTCGCCCGCGAAGCCGGAGTCAGCGTAGCAACAGTCGATCGGGTTCTGAACGTCCGCCTTCCGGTGCGAGAGGAGACCGCCCAGCGGGTCCATGCGGCCGCGCACGCGATCGGCTATCATGCTGCCGGTCTCATCAAACAGCGCTTGCAGCAGCACCTGCCGCACTACAAGCTGGGCTTCATCTTGAGAAAACCTGCCCACGATTTTTACCAAGATTTCGCTCGCAATATTGAAGAGTCGGTCAGTATGGCTAAATCCTTCCACGGCCTTCCGATCATCGAGTTCGCGCAGTCACATTTGCCGCGTGACCTGCTCCCGCTTCTTAAGGACCTTGGAAGCCGCTGCCAGGCGATCGCCATGGTGGCGGCCGATCACCCGAAAATCACAGCATCAGTCGAGGAGCTCAAGGCGAAAGGTATCCCGGTATTTTCGCTGTTATCCGACTTCGCCGATGGCGTGCGCGAGGGCTACATCGGCCTCAACAACAGCAAGGTCGGACGGACTGCCGCTTGGGTGTTTTCCAAGGCCGCAAAACGGCCCGGCAAGGTGGCGGTGTTTGTCGGAAGCCATCGCTTCCAGGCGCATGCGACGCGGGAAACGGCCTTTCGTGCCTATTTTCGTGAGAACGCGCCCAAATTCGAGGTGCTTGATCCGCTCGTGAACCTTGATGAACGGCAGCTCACTTACGAAAAATTGCTGGATCTTATGCAGCGGGAACCAGAGCTCGTCGGCTTCTATATGGCCGGCGGGGGTATAGAGGGAGCAATTTCCGCGCTCCGAGAAGAGGGGAGCGGTCAGGATCTCGTCGCGATCGTGAGTGAAATGACGCCGCAGTCACGTGGGGCGCTTGCGGATGACATCTTGACGATGGCGGTCGGCACGCCAATGCGCCGACTTTGCCAGGAGCTGATAATGGCAATGGAGCGGGCCATCAAAGCCGGCGTCGCGGAGAGCCCGGGGCAGACATTTCTGCCGTTCGACATTTATCTTCCGGAAAATATTTGACCTTGATGGATTTCTATCATGAGCGCCCATTTTCCTTTCACCGATGAAAGGAAAGCTCGATTGACTCGGCCGTCTCTGTCCGATCTGTGAACCGGCGTGGTTCCGTCTTGAAAGAAGCCGGATGCCGAAATGGCAGCCGCGCTTCATGGAAGGAAAGTCAAGCAATGCGCCAGGTATCGCCCCGCTTTGCACTCGATCACATGGCGGCGCCCCGCCTTGACGTCAGTGCGCTTTTCGCGCTTGCCCGTGACCAAGGCCTGACCGACGTCCAAATCCGTTACCCTCATTTCAGCAATCCTGTCGCACGCGGCATTCCGGCTGCGGACGTTCGGTTTGCCGCTACCGAAGCGGGCGTCACGATCATCTCTGTCAACGCCTTGCAGCGGTTCAACGACTGGACTCCAACGCGTCAGGCCGAGGCAAGCAACCTCGCCGATTATGCGACGGCGTGCGGGGCAGAGACGCTCGTGTTGGTGCCGGCCAACCGCAGCTCGTGGCCCACCAATAGCGAGCGCCAGGACAATCTTCGTTTCGCTCTAAACGAGATCAAGCCAATCCTCCAGTCGCGGGGTCTGATCGGTCTCATCGAGCCGCTGGGTTTCCGAACCTGCTCGCTTCGATCAATGAAGGAAGCGGCCGAGGCCGTTGCCGCGGTTGATGGCCAGTCCGTCTTTCGCCTCGTGCACGACACGTTCCACCACACCCTGGCCGGGGAGACATGCCTGTTCTGCGAGCTTACCGGCCTGGTGCACATTTCAAGCGTAAACGACCCGACCTTCTGGATTTACCCCGATCGCTTTCTTGCAGGTTCCGACAATGGCAGCCAGATTCAGGCGCTGCTGGATGGCGGCTACGCGGGACCTTTCTCGTTCGAGCTGATCGAGGAAGTCCATTCTCTGGACGATCTCGCAGGCGCACTTGCCGCCAGCATCGACTTTATCCGGCGAGGGCTATTGTCGTCAAAGTAGATGGTGACAGGTGTAGTGACTATAGGTGCGCCTGAATTTTCCGAGGGTTCACAGCGGGGCAGCCATCCGAGATGCCTCCTGTATCATTATCTCCCGCATCCAGATGCTTGCCGGATCGCTATTGTGGAGGGCCGGCCATTGGAGGGTCTCGGTGAATGTGGGAAATGGCAGCGGAAGTTCGATAACCCGCAGGGGGAACGTTTTTTCGAAATGCCTGACCAGCCGTAAGGGCATGGTCGCTATACGAGCTGTGCCGGACACCATAGGTGGAATCATGCTGAAGCCCTGCACGGCGACCTCGACACGTCTCTTAAGGCCATGCTCAAGCAAAAACCATTCCTCGATAGACGGCTTCATCGTACGCCCGAACCTGACCGCGACGTGCCTCATCGACATGTATCTCTCGAATGTAAGCTGCTGTGGCAGCTGCTTGTTTGTGGGACAGCCTACGCACACGAGCTTCTCGTCAAACAGCGCAATGCTTGAATGCACACTCGACGTGAACATATCCGGTAGAATTAGAAAATCGACGTCACCGCGCCGGAGAAGCTCATCGGGGCTATCGTCGACAGGCAGCAGTTCGAAGCTGACGGCGGGGGCTTCCCGTGAAATACGCTCCACAAGCTTTTCGAAAAACACGAGCGTGACGAAATCGGAAAGAATGATCCTGAAGAGGCGATCGGCTCGAGCTGGGTCAAACGGATCCGAAGAAATAATCGAGCACTGGATGTGCTGGAGAGCGTCGCGAACTGCGGGGGCAAATGCTGCCGCACGCGGGGTTAGAAATCGTTCGCGACCTCTTATCGTAAACAGTTCATCGCGGAAATAATCGCGCAGTCGGGCGACGGCCGCACTCATGGCGGGCTGACTCAGGTTGATCCTGCGTGCCGCCGCCGAGAGATTACGCTCCGTCAGGAGTGCGTCGAGCACAACGAGGAGATTTAGATCAAGTCCTTTGAAACGCATGTCATCAGCCATCCATGGGATGGATGCCTTTAACCGAAACAAACGACTTTAACAATTTAGCATTCTTGCAATCTTTTGTCGCAAAAAGTTTATGATGGATGACGTTAAGGTCCGACATATGAGCCGCGTGATCTGCCGAAGCGAGCAATCGTTCGTACTGTGCAGGTCAGAGATTGGCAGTTTGAAACGCCGGGCCGATGGCGCCGGGCTATCAACCAGCGTCTTCGGCGGCCCCGACCTAGCTGGGCGTGGAATCTAATAGGGTGCACCTTTCCAGTCCGAGGCGACTGATGGGCGGTTTGATCCTAAGCTGCCGTGAGGCCTGTGCCAATTGTATCGGCGAGCCAATGCAGCAGTCCGGCAGCGTTTTTGAGAGCTGTTGTAGGCTCGGCCTAAGCCCATTGGCGCAAGCCTATCTGAACGAAGCGCTTGGCCTTGCCGCTATCCGGTATGTGATCTGTGGTGTCTTCTCGTCCTGCTGTTCTTGTTTTGGAACGCCCTTATGGTGAGCCCATCCGGGACGTGGGGCACCGGGAGCACAAAGGTGCAGGCAGGCCGTCAATAGACCGTGGGCTGAGAGCCCGAGCTCGTTACATGGCCGCCCCTGGCGACTTTCCCGGATGCGCTGCGAGCGCGGATCAGTAGATGTCGTGTTGCCCGCCAGCTCCCGTCTTTGACCGAGCCAAGAAGGAGGAACGGGCATGCTTATCATCGGACTGGATATTCACCGCGCCTTCGCCGAAGCAGTGGCATGGGAGGAGGGCAGGCTCAGGCGACTCGGCCGCGTCGACATGCGGCGCGATCTGCTGGCGGCGTTCGCCGCGAAGCTGTCGCCGAACGATGTCGGGGTGATCGAGGCCACCGGCAGCGCGACGTCCGCTGCAGCTGTGATTGCGCCGCATGTGAAGAAGGTGGGGATCGCCAAGCCGAAACAGGTGTTTATCGTTGCCTATGCCAAGATCAAAACGACGATCGACGCCGACGTTCTTGCGCAGCTCTATGCCAGCGGCTTCTTGCCAGAAGTCTGGATTGCGGACGAGCCGACGCAGGCTCTGCGTCGACAGGTGACACGGCGCAATCAGATTGTCCGACAGAGATCTCGATTGAAGAGCGTCATCCAGTCGATCCTTCATAGCCACCTGATCCGTCCTGCCCGCATGCCGACCTGTGCGGCGCCAAGGGTCGGACCTGGTAATCGAGCAGGTCGTACCGCAGGACGAGCGCCTCGCGATCGATGGGCATCTGCGCGAGTTCGACCGATTGGGCGAAGACCTCCAGGTCATCGAACGCGATCTTGTCCGCTCGGCTCTCGAGGATGAAGGCGTGAAGCGGCTGATGACCATTCCCGGCGTCGACATCACCGTCGCGCTGGCGATGAAGGGCGGCGATCGGCGACGTGTCGCGCTTCGACGATCCGCAGAAGCTCGTGACCTATCTCGGGTTGAACCCAAGCGTCCAGCAGTCCGGCCAGGTCCGGCCTACCATGGGCGGATCACCAAGCAGGGCCGTGGTCATGCGCGCGGCATGCTCGTCGAGGCGGCCTGGGCGGCCGCTCGTGCTCCCGGACCGTTGCGAGCCTTCTCCCTGCGGCGTGCGAGCCCGGCGCGGACAGCATGTCGCGGCCGTGGCAACCGCACGCAAACTCTCTGTCGTGATCTGTCATCTGTTGAGAAGGGCGAGAGTTACGCGTAGGCTCGACCCTCCCTGCATGCCAAGAAGCTTGCGCGATGTGGAACTCAAGGCCGGGAGCAAGGCTGTGCGCGGCCAAAAGGGAGCGCACGCCTACAACATAAAGAGCCACCGGGAAGAAGAGCGCCGCTGGGTGGAGCAGGCCGAGGGCGCCTATGCACGCCTCGTCGCCGGTTGGAACCCACGAGGTCCGAAGAGGGTAGGCACGGATGCCGCAAACCGGGCGCCCAGCTTGGCATAAGGGCTACGTGGCCTCAGGAAGCGTCGTCGCCAATGCAGACCATGGACGAATTCCCAGCCGATGCCGAGATGCCGGTCGACCGTGCCTGTCGCCGTCCGGTGATGCGATGCCCCCGAGCGGATGAGTTCGCCCCGGATGCTCCCGGTCACGACGCACGGGTTCGGGTTCCAAGGCGCTCAGTTTTGTTCGCGCCCAATCGGTGTAGGACGCGGCAGAAAATACGAGCGTGACGAAATCGGGAAGAATGATCCTGAAGCGGCGATTCGGTAGAGCCGGGTCAAACTATCCGACGAAATAAACGAGCACTGGATGGGCGGGAGAGCGTCGCGAACTGGAGGGCAAGAGCTCCCGGACGCAGCGTTAAGTTTGAATACCTCCGCGGACATGGTCGCGAGCTTATCGCGCAAATAATCGAGCAGCCGAGCGCCGGCCGCACTCATGACCGGCTGGGCTCGGTTAATCCTGCATGCCGCGCCCATGAGGTTGCGCTCTGTCGGGAGTGCGTCGAGCACAACGACGAGATGTAGTTCACGATCTTTGAAACGCGTGGTCAACTATCCAAAGTGTGGATGCCTTTCATCGAAACAAACGATTTCATCAATGTTCTGGAATCCTGCATGGGCAGAAGCACCTGACGCACACCGATGCCCCCACTGCCTCATGGCGTGGCGAGCGTCTTAAGAAACCGCCCGAAAGGAGATTTTTCATGCGCTCTACCGGGCAGTGGAGTGCTGGGAAAGGGAGTTGCAACTGACCGGGTCCGACTTCTTCCGAGCCTATGGACAGACTGGGAGACGCGCACGGTGTAGCGGCTCACATCGTCATACTGCACCTACGCCACACACCGGCCGGACCTGATCCGGCTTTATGAGCATTGGGCTTTGTCAGTTGCCCAAGCGTGATGGCTTTCGCGACGCGGCGCGCCTCAGGAACTGAGCCGCGTCCAGGTCGAAACGCGGGAAAGAAAGACAGGAAACAGAATGGCCGATCAATTCGCAACGGACGTCATTGCCCTGATCAAGAAACGCGCCGAGTCGGAGAGCGGTGAGGGAATGCCTACGTCATTCGTCGGCGAGATAACAATCGCCACGGAACTGGACGCGCTCGGGTTTGATTCGCTGGGTTTGGCGGACGTCCTCTGGGATGTGGAGCAGGCCTACGGCATCAAGATCGACATGAACACGGCCGATGCCTGGTCCAATCTCAAGAATGTCGGCGACGTCGTGGAAGCCGTCCGCGGCTTGCTTGCGAAGGAGGCTTGAATGGACAGGCGCGTCGTTATCACCGGAGTGGGCGGCCTGTGCGGACTGGGCACCGACGCCGCCTCTATGTGGAAAGAGATGCGCGAAGGCCGCTCCGCCATCGGCCCGATCGCCAATTCCGAGCTTCATGACCTGGAGGGCATGACCGGCGCTGAGATCAAGGCGCTGCCCCAGCACGACATCAACCGGGGGCATCTCATCTCCATGGACCGCTTCAGCTTGCTCGCCGTGCTTGCAGCGCGCGAAGCCATGCGGCAGGCCGGACTTTCCTGGGACGAGGGGAATGCCCATCGCTTCGGCGCGACAGTGGGCGTCGGATTTACCGGTTCATACGCAACAGAACAAACTTACCGCTCACTGCTTTTGGGTAGCGCAATCCGTGCTGAACTCTTCACTGGAGTAAAGGTGATGCCCAGCGCCGCTTCCGTCCATCTTAGCTTGAGCCTCGGCTTGCGCGGGCCGGTCTTCGGGGTGACCTCCGCATGTGCCTCGGCCAACCATGCGATCGCCTCGGCGGTGGACCAGATCAAGCTGGGCCGGGCCGACGTAATGGTTTCCGGAGGCAGCGACGCACCCTTCGCATGGGGCGTGCTGAAAGCATGGGAAGCAATGCGCGTGCTTTCACCCGATACCTGCCGGCCCTTCTCCGCCGATAGGAAGGGCCTGGTGCTGGGCGAGGGTGCGGGCATGGCCGTGCTGGAAAGCTACGAGCATGCCACGAGGCGTGGTGCCACAATTCTTGCCGAGATCGCCGGCGTCGGCCTTTCCGCCGATGCCTTCCACATTGCCGCGCCATCTGTCGAGGGGCCAGCGTCGGCGATGCGCGCCTGCCTTGCCGATGCCGGGCTGAATGCCGAGGACGTCGACTACCTCAACGCGCACGGCACCGGTACCAAAAGCAATGATCAGACTGAAACGGCGGCGATCAAGCGTGTGTTTGGAAACCACGCTTATTCGATGTCCATCTCTTCCACCAAGTCCACGCACGCGCATTGCCTCGGCGCAGCGAGCGCGCTTGAAATGATCGCCTGCGTGATGGCAATCCAAGAGGACGTCGTGCCGCCGACCGCCAACTATCGCGAGCCAGATCCCGCTTGCGACCTCGACATCACACCCAATGTGCCGCGCGAGCGCAAGGTGCGCGTCGCCATGAGCAACGCCTTCGCCATGGGCGGTACGAACGCAGTTCTGGCATTCAGGCAGGTGTAGAAGCCATGCAAGACGCCTCATTTGAGGTCACCTGTCGTATCTAGCTGCTTG
>NZ_SRSR01000006.1:0-19381 GCF_004792275.1 Mesorhizobium sp. M4B.F.Ca.ET.143.01.1.1 | reverse complement strand
CAAGGTGCGCGTCGCCATGAGCAACGCCTTCGCCATGGGCGGTACGAACGCAGTTCTGGCATTCAGGCAGGTGTAGAAGCCATGCAAGACGCCTCATTTGAGGTCACCTGTCGTATCTAGCTGCTTGAGGGGCGGGGCATTGTGATACAGGGAGAGCTGTGGGGTCCCTCCTTCTCGGCCTCGACGATGTGGAAGGAGCCTGTGCGGCGAAACGGGCTAGACGCCCCCAGGCCCAGAACTTGGGCGAAACCAACTCCCACCAAAGGACAGCCGGTTTAGTAGCCGAACAATGAAACCTCGCTCGACGAGCCGCCGTCTCTACTGTCTCCGGCCTCACGCGGTTGAAGCGAACAGCGCAGCAGCTACTGTTCCGCACAACTCGGATGGCAATTGGGACAAGTCCGCACATGTCGTCACGTACGCTGAACGCCGCAGGTACAGCCAAACTGGGGCGGGGCGTTTCTGCCGTTTTGATAGAATTCTATCAAACTGACAATTTTCCTTGCATAAATGCAAGGAGAGCTCGGTTGACTCCCCTCCTTTCTTGTCAAGGATGAGTTTGCAGGCTGCGGTGCGGCAGAAGCCGGACAGAACAGCGACCGGTCGAGTAAAGGCCTGCGCAAACCGCATATTGCGAGCGCCCGCGCGGAGGAAGACGCTCGTCCTGGTGAAAGGCAACGATGCTCAGGCGCCATTGCCATTTGCCGAGGGCGTCCGCGCGCCGAAAATTTCGAAGCAACAAAGGTGAGATCGAGAATGATGATGACGAAATACAACACAGCTCACCGTCCAGTGCAGTTCTACCGGCGGGTGGCGGAGTGGGATGGGCTGCCAAATGGAACGTAAAAAGATCAGCAAGGAGATGCTTGGCGATAGTCAGGCGCTGCGCAAGCTGCGTGAGCACCTTGTCAAGGTGGCCAAGGCGAAGACTACGGTCCTGTTGCGAGGTGAATCCGGAACCGGTAAGGAGCTGGTTGCCAAAGCCATTCACGAGCTCTCGCCTCGCGCCAAGCAGCCCTTCATCAAGGTCAATTGCGCGGCGCTCACCGAGACGCTTCTGGAATCTGACTTGTTCGGTCATGAGAAGGGTGCCTTCACCGACGCGAGCAGTTTGCGCAAGGGGCGCTTTGAGGCTGCCGACAAAGGCACATTGTTTCTGGACGAGATTGGCGAAATATCAGGTTCGTTCCAGGCTAAGCTGCTGCGTGTCCTGCAGGAGCAGGAGTTTGAGCGCGTCGGCAGCAACCACACCATTAAAGTTGATGTTCGCGTGATTGCCGCAACGAACAGGGACTTGGAAACGGCAGTTCAACGCAAGGAGTTCCGGCAAGACCTCTATTATCGCATCAACGTCGTCACTTTACGCGTGCCGGCATTGCGCGAAAGGCGAGGTGATATTCCGCTCTTGGCCGCTCAGTTTCTCAAGAATTTCAATACTGAGAATGATCACACGCTGACCTTCGCTCCCGAAGCGATTGAGGTGCTAATGAACTGCGAATTTCCAGGCAACATCCGAGAGCTCGAAAACTGCGTTCAACGGACGGCAGTTCTGGCGACGGGTCCATCAATCCTCAGAACTGACTTTGCCTGTTACGCGGATCAGTGCTTGGCCGCGGCGCTGTGGAAGAACGGACCGCCGACGTCAGAGAAGTCGACTACGATCCAGCCTTCCGCCGCCTGTGCCGCCCCGCCCGTCGGCGACGGGCAAGCGCCGATAGGCCCTGCCACGAGTCGTGGTAGGGTGCCCGATGCCGATACGGTCATTGCTGCCATGGAAAAGTGTGGCTGGGTGCAGGCAAAGGCGGCGCGCCTGCTCGGTTTGACCCCGCGCCAGATCGGCTACGTGCTGAGAAAACGCGGTATCGAGATCAAGCGTCTCTGAAACAACCCGCCGAGCAAGAGCTGGAGCAGGTCAAGCATTGGTGCTCTGGCGAGCCCATCGGCCAGGCTTACGAAGTGGGTGTGAACAGCGCTGCCAAGATTCCGGCCGTGTGCTTTCTACCACGTAGTCATACTGGGGCTCTGCGACTGACAAACTAAAAAGGAGTAATCCTATGGCTAGTAACTTCGCTCTACACCGCAAGGCAAATCAATTCGACGTGCCTGGATCCAGAAATAATCGATGTATTATTGGTGACACGCCAGCATGCGTAGAGGCGACGCGCAGATCTCCGCTGGCGGGACCTGGTCGATACATTAGCTGATGGCTTACCGCTCGATATCACGCAATCTGAGATGGGCATGAAAGTGAGTTCGACCGCTGGACAGTTGCCGACCTCGTCAGGTATTGGCCCCTGCGACCGGTTGATCTGCGATATCCAAATTCGCGGAAGTTGGTCGAGACGAAACTGTCGCCCCGGCTCGTGACCGACCGCGCGCCCGGCAAGACCGAGTTACAAAGTTGCCGAGGCAGTTTGATGTGCGTTCCTGCATCACTGTACGGGACACGACCTGACGGGAGACTATGATGCGTAGCCAAAAAGAAAAGATGCTCGCAGGCGAGTTTTACAATGCGGCGGATCCGGAGATCCAAGCTGACCTGTTGGCCACCGGGGCTTGGCTCAAGCGGTACAATGATACGCTGGGGCAGACCACGGGGCATTGGCATGAGCTTTTGTCCGAGCGGCTGGGAGAGGTTGGGCGCGGAACGGTCATCCGTCCGCCCTTTTTTTGCGACTACGGATTCAATATCCGCATTGGAGCCAATGCCTACATCAACTTCAACTGCGTTATTCTTGACGTGGTAGAGGTCAAAATCGGGCAAGGAACGGCAATTGGGCCTGCTGTGCAGATTTATACCGCCGATCATCCACATGATGCCGAGCAGCGGCAGGCCGGCCTGCAGGTCGGGCGTCCTGTTCACATTGGCAGCCGTGTCTGGATCGGCGGTGGAGCAATCATTCTGCCTGGCGTCACGATTGGTGATAATGCAGTGGTAGGCGCTGGCTGCGTGGTCACACGAGATGTTCCCGCCGGGGCAAAGGTAGTGGGAATTCCTGCTCGCGTGGCCGACCCACATAAACAGGCATAATCAACCTCGTTGACCCTGGAGGTGCATGCGAACTGTCGAAACTGTGCCGAATTTTTGTCGAAGCCATTGAGCGCTGCATATGTTGTCGCGACTCGGGCGCTTCAGTTCTTTTGCCACGGGGGTCACAAGATCATGTGCGTAATGCCGCCGCAACGTGCTCACGTCCCGCAGCAGCGGACCCTTTCACATCGCCCAACGAATTCAGAGCCTACGTTGTGCTGCCACTAGCATTACTACTCACGAATGTATTCCCAACTGAGTTTTCGCCCTTGGAGGCAAGCAGCGACTCACCAGCAATCGCCGGCCATTAATCCTGGCTAGCATCGACCCCGACGAGGCGAGCCGCGGCGTTGCGGATCGGCATGTCGATGACCGTGATTGCGCCTTCGGCAAGGAAACGACGTTCGTTTCTGGTCAGCGTAGCCGAATCGATCACCGCAAAATGTGGGCCAGTGGAGCGCTTCATCAGCTGTCTGGCATATGTGCGCAGCATCTGATCGTTGAAGCGGCAGCCCACGAAGAAAAAACCCCGGTTGACGCGCCGTTGCTTCACCGCGTCCGGGATCGGCGTCTGGATATCAATTTCGGTTAGGACTTCGACGTAATCGGAATCAGCCACGAGGAAGTTTGCCGCCGGCCTGACGCTGCCGTGCGGCGCATAGAGCACCGTCCTAGCCACTTGTTCGGCCTCGAGTTCTGTTCCTGACAAATCGTAAGTTCTCGTCCAGATGTTACCGATTCCGGTCGCGCGCGTCGTTCCTTGTATCTCGACAACGTCTGTTTGGCCGGCCTCTGCAAGGGCTGCTCGCATGGCGCCATCGTACCAGCTGTCGATGATGACAGACAGTTGAAGGGTTGCGAGCCAGGCGTGAAGAACGGTCGGCTCGGCGGGGGCTGCGAATATCTCCGCCATCCACGCTTGGAGAGTCCGACGATGTCGGCGCTGCTCGATAAACTGCGCGACCGACCACATATTGGTGCGAATCCTGGAAGGGGCAGGCG
The DNA here is from genome assembly GCF_004792275.1 of Mesorhizobium sp. M4B.F.Ca.ET.143.01.1.1. Classification (NCBI taxonomy): domain Bacteria; kingdom Pseudomonadati; phylum Pseudomonadota; class Alphaproteobacteria; order Hyphomicrobiales; family Phyllobacteriaceae; genus Mesorhizobium; species Mesorhizobium sp. M4B.F.Ca.ET.143.01.1.1. The sequence goes on along the minus strand of NZ_SRSR01000006.1, from coordinate 15,348 downwards.
CCCGCTTGTTGAGGGCCGCGGCGACATCTTCAGGGGTGCAAGGTACAGGTGATTCCGGTGGGTTAAGCTGCAGAAGACCAGGACCGAGATAGGGGATCACTCGATCGGCCTTGAGAGCGCCGTTCAGCAGGTCAATCAGTTTTTTGGCAAAACTGCCCCGGACGACGACGAGATGGTCCCAGCTCAGCATCGTGTTCATACGCGTTTCCTCTCCGCCACTGAACCCACCGGCATCAGGCCCCGTCGGAAATCTTCATCGCCTCGACGGTGATCGGCAAACGCGTGTCGCGCGGAAGGTCGGGCAGCATGAGCCGCCAACCGTTCCTGAGCGTCACGGTCCCGCCCCATAAGTCAGCGTTCTCAATCTCGGTGATCGGCTCTTCGAGATCCTTCTTGGGGACATAAGCCGACAAGCCAGTAGCGGTCCTGCGAATCATTACTTTCATCCGGCTGTTCCCCCGTTGGAAATGCCTTCAGCTCCGCAGGGAACCTCGACTTTGTCGAGGCTAATGAGTTCGCGCGCTCGCATGCCGACGACCGTGCCACGATCGATCCATTCGACCGCATAGATGAAGAATTGCTGGAGAAAGGTTCCAATGTCGCGCACGTAGCCTTCGTCGCCCTTCCGCACGAGGTTTTCGCCGATCTCCTTGCCGGGATAGGTGCCGTCGTTTTTTATGTGGCGTATCGCACGGACCCGCTCACCCTGCATGAACCGTGGCGGTCTGCCGATTTCGACCTCCTGTTCGCGTCTGGACCACATGCTGTCCATTCCTTTCTCGAGGCTTTTGTTGTGGTCGCGGGTTGCAGGCGTCGTCGTGCGGCGAACCCGACCGTTTCGGTAGGAATCAAGCGGGAACGCAGGTTTTCGGTACCGGACAGACCGACACGCATTGCTGCGTATCGAAGGCCTCCTTGCATTCGGTGCACTTGTTTGGATCGATCACATAGGCGTCGCCCTTGAACTTGATCGCTTCCGAAGGACATTCGAACTCGCAGGCCCCGCATTGGGTACATTGGGATGCGATGATCTTTAAAGCCATTCTAACTCCTGGTTATCGGACGAGACGGCTCAGGCCGTCGCCGCTAGTGGTCTGATCCCAAACTCTGCCGCGTAAAGTGCGCTGACTGCGGTCTCGATGTAGTCATGGCCATAGGCGTCGGTTACGCGCAGTCCAGCTCGCGAGAGTTGTTCCTTCGGGCGATTTCCGATCTTGGCGCATAGCACTATGTGTATGCCTTCGAGCGCTGCGATGACGCCCTCGAGGATGGCGTCTTCGCCCCCGCCTCCGAGGCAATACCGCTCGACCTTCCGATGCCCGACCAAGCTGATCCCTCTAGGCGAGACTTCATAAACCTGGAATTCCTTCGCGTGGCCGAAGTGTTCGTTGACCCGTCCACCTCCCTTAGTGGCCACCGCAACCAGAAGCGACTTTTCGGAGTCTGTTGCCTTGACCATACCGATGGCCTCGCTCCTCGCCGCCTCATGATCACGGCGCTCGTGTGCGACCACCTGCCGATAGGCCTGACGCTTGCCAGCATCGTAGGCGACATCGTCGGGAATCCCGTCCAGCGTGAATTCCTGGCCACGATCTTCACCGAGCAGGCCGACAGCATCTGCCCGGCACTGCCGGCAGTGGCGCATCAACTTGGCGCCACCTTCAAGTCGATCCTGAAGAGCCATCATCTCCATTGCCGTTGGGCCGCGCTGCCCGATGAGTCCGTAGTGGGTACCGTGCGCCGGGTCCGAAATCAGAGGCATCACGTTGTGCAGAAACGCGCCCCGCTCCCTGACCATTTTGTTCACCTCAAACAGGTGCTGGTCGTTCACTCCAGGAATCATCACCGAGTTGATTTTGGTGAGGATGCCGCGCGCGCTCAGCATCTCCAGGCCCAGCATCTGCCGCGCGTGCAAGATTCGAGCGGCTTCGATGCCGAAGTAGCGGCGATTTTCATAAAAGATCCATGGATAGATCTTCGCGCCGACTTCCGGGTCGACCATGTTGATGGTGACCGTCACGTGATCAACATTCATTTCGGCAAGCTCGGCGACATGGTCCGGCAGCACGAGCCCATTAGTGGAGACGCACAGCTTTATGTCGGGGATTTCCCTGATGACGCGGTCGAGCGTTGCCTTCGTTTTCTCCCAATCGTAACAGGCATCCCCCGGCCCAGCGATGCCAAGAACCGAAAGCTGCGGAACTTTGTTGGCAACGGCGATGACCTTGCGTAGCGCTTGGTCGGGCGTCAACTTCTCAGACACAACACCAGGCCGGCTCTCGTTGGCGCAATCGTATTTGCGATTGCAATAGTTGCACTGGACATTGCAAGCCGGCGCGACCGCCACATGCATACGCGCGAAATAATGATGCGCTTCCTCCGAAAAGCAGGGGTGATCCTTGATCCTTTCCCAAATAGCCGGATCCCCTTCGCCCGGGCTGGTCGGCGACGAGCCGTAGGAGGACGATGCGCAGCCACCGGATTTCGCGGCTGCCAGAAAACCCTCGGATGTCGTGCTAGTCGGCCCCTCAATCGAAACTGTCGGTGAGGACATCAAACGGCTCCGTTGCTGGTAACGTCGCGGTTCAAGGTGCAAGAGCCATACCAACTGAAAAAAGCGGCTTCAGTTCACTATTCGGGTCGATATCGCATTGTGTCAGGCCGGCGCGACACAATTTTGTCCTGCTTGCGACAGTGCAAGTCCAAATCCGTTCAGAAGCACGAAGCACTCCTTGTCGCGCACAGGGCGCGCAAGACCACTGGCCTGACGATTGGCTCATCAGGCTCTTAGAATTTCCTTCACCTCGATACTATGCCGGCGTATCGCCTAGCCGACTTGTCGCAGCTTGAGGCCGAGAATTCGAGCCGCATTAGCCTGAACCCAGCCGGCCTTCTCCATTGTGTCGATCAGCCGTCACGCTCCGTCCGCCGCGGTCTCAGCCCCCGTCCGGCCGTATCGTTAGAATCGCAAGTGGCTATCTCGTGTTCAGGGGGCGCCGATGCGCCGAACCGGCATCGTGCTGGCCCGTGAGAGCTCGTCGATGACATTGCCACGTTCCGAAAGATTGGTTCCTTCCAGAGGAGAACGCCAAGCACGCAGTTCTCCGGCTCGGACGTTGCCGGGGAAATAGCATTGCGAGATCAGCTCAACTGCCGACGGCGCAAAGCCATGGTTCTCCATATTTCAAGGGTAAGCGCTGTGTCCTTCCAGGAGGACCCGCGATCTGTGGGCCTGCCGATTCTGAGGTGGATCGGAGATCGGCTTGTGTCTGAACTTGAACTTACGATTGACCCTGAGCGGCAGCCTCGGCGTTTTCGAGGGTGATCAACGGCGCTGTTGGTCGGCGGCATTGGTCGATGGACGACAAGGCACGGAGTCATTCCGAGACCCTGGAGCCGACGCGGTGATCTCGGAGGTTGCCCGGCGCTACGGGCTGCGGCCGCGGCGGAACGCTCGCAAGCTTGCGACGTCGGCAGGACAGGCCACTCCCGCCTAGTGGTTTCGGTGGCGCCACCGGAACGACCCGTTGGGCCTATCCGTGCACCAGAGCTCAAGGCCACGGCCTGAGAATCGGCCGCCGCTCACCCTACTTGGTTCCTCAGCCGACTGCGCTAAGAAGGAGAGCAACTTCCGTCGGCGCGAGGATCATTGCGTCGTGGCCAGTGGCGAGTTCCTGCCACGCCCAGCCATCCTGCTTCGCGACCCATTCTCGCGCTCCCGCCATCGGCGGGTGGAGTGGATTAGTGCAGACGACATAGGTTCGGGGTCTGCCGTTGCCGAGCGGGTGCTCGAGCTTAAGTCCGCTTTCGTAGGTGCCTGCCGGATGCGGTGTTATCCGGCGCCGCACCCAGTCCGTGAGCGAGTGTCCCTCGGGAATGCCGAATGCTGTTGGCGGCGGAGTCGGCATGAAGATACCCCGTCCTTCCTCCGCAACCAATTTTCGACGGGCCGCGACGATGTCGGGGGGCATGGTGCTGAATACACTTTGACCGCTCTCGACGATGGCGCTGTCGAGATAAACGAGATGGCTGATATGGTCGGGTATCCGGTCGGCGGCGCCGGTGATGCTGATGCCGCCTAGACTGTGACCGACAAGGATCACATCGCTCAGCTCTTCCGTCACAATGTGGTTGACGATGTCGGTCACGAATGTGTCGGGCGTGATGTCCTTGCACAGCAAACGTGCGCGTTCGCCGACACCTGGTCGGCGTGGTCACGTGGCATCCCATCTTGCGAAGATTGGCAGCCACGTCCCGCCAACACCATCCGCCATGCCAGGCACCATGCACTAGCACATACGTCTTTGCCATGGGTTGTGCCGTTCCACTTGCTCACCGGCCGTTGTGGCTGCCATCCGGCACGATGGCCGGGCGTTGTCCCAAAGGGGCTCGACCACGTGACCGGTGGTAAGTCCGGCGCACAGGGCAGCGCCGTGGCCTGAGGACACCGCTAACGAGTCAAGGAAATTTGAATTGCGAAAGGCCAATATTCACTAGCTCTTTGCAAGTGGATGGAGAGGCTCATGGTGTGCCGCAGTTGCTCGCTGCCGGCATGCTCTTGGCACGGTCCCGGCTGATCATCCGAACTTGAACAGGACACCAAAGCCGCCGCGCGGATAGTTCCACTCGATGTCGCCGCCTTTCTCGCACAATATCCGGCAGGTGCCGCATTCCATGCAGCCGTCGGCGGTGATCTCGACTTGACCCTTGTCATTCAACTCATAGCATTTCGCCGGACAGACGTAGGTCAACGCAAGCAAGTTCGCGCTTGGCTTGTCGTGCGGTCGCACTATAATATGGGGGCGGCCGGAATCGACCAGATAGCGGTTCTGGTAAAGTTTGTCCTCGACACGAACCTTCGTCACTGCGATCGTCATCTTGTACCCTCTTCAGCGCCATGCCAATGCCAGGCGGACCGCGTCGCTGACCAACCCCCAGCGCGAGCGCGCGTTGATGAAGGCGGCCGTGGTGTTCTTTTCCTTCTCGATCTTCGGCGTGCCGTCGACACGCATGAAGTTCTGAGCGGCATGCGACATCAGCCGCGGATAGCTGTCAAAAAAGTTGCTGGAATTGGTGTGGAGCAAGGCTGGCATGTCCTTGTATTTCTTAAGATCCTTGATCACAAAGGAGTCATCCAGCATCGTCTTGTAGAGCGCAAGGTTCGCTTTGGTCATAGGACCGTTGCGGCTTTTGACTTTGATGATCGCCTCAGCCGCGACACGACCCGAGGTCATGGCAAGGTTCGAACCCTCACGGTGAATGGCATTGTTCAGTTGCGCTGCGTCGCCGACGATGACCCAACCGTCGCCGAAGAGCTGCGGAATGGCCTTGTAACCACCTTCGGGGATAAGATGGGCGGCATATTCTTTCACCTCCGAGCCAGCGATCAGCGGCCGGATCGAAGGATGGTTTTTCATCGCATCCAGGAGGGCGGACGGGCTCTCCATCGTCGCGGCGAAATCCGAGACCAGGCAGCCGATGCCGAGTGATATCGACTCCTTGTTGGTGTAAAGGAAGCCGAGCCCGGCCATGCTGCGAGAGATCGTGCCCACGGCCTCGATTACGCAGCCTTCATCGCCCTTGACCCCGAACCGCTGGCCAATGACCTCTTCGGGCAAGAAATGCATTTCCTTGACGGCAAGCGCCACGGTCTCCGGCTTCGGCATCTCGCGCAGGCCTGCGCGAGTGCCAAGCAATCCCGACACCCCTTCTGCGAGAACGACCACATTCGCGAAGACCACTCCGCCAGCCCGGTCTGTGCGGACGCCGATCACCTTGCCATTGCCATCACGGACGAGTTCCGTCGCGGTCGTCTCACACAGGACCGTCGCGCCAGCCTCGCGCACCTTGCGGGAAAACCATTTGTCGAACTGGGCGCGAATGATCGTGTAGCGGTTGGGTTTCGCCTCATTGAAGTCGTCCGACCGGTAATGAATTCCGGTGTGAGACGTGTCGTCCAACACCCAAAGTCGCTGTTCGACCAGGTGCCGCTCGAGGGGCGCATCATCCCGGAAGTCCGGGATGATCTTCTCCAGCATGTTCGCGTACATTATGGCACCCTGGACGTTCTTAGAGCCCGGATATTCCCCGCGCTCCAACTGCAGTACCTTCAGCCCCTGGCTTGCCAAAGTGTAAGCAGCTGCGTTTCCAGACATGCCGGCTCCGACCACTATGGCATCGAATTGTTCAATCATGTCCTCTCCCTCAACTCGCAAGCTTGTCTCGACTGTGCGGCGACAGCCGCCGGGTGAAGGCTTCCGTCAGTGCGGGCAGGAAGCGGATTGCATCCGTGACGATCCCGAGGTGGGCGAACTCGAAAATCGGCGCGTTCGGATCGGTGTTGATCGCGACGATGAGATCGGCCCCCTCGACCCCAACTCGGTGCTGGATGGCGCCGGAAATTCCGGCCGCGATGTAAAGCTTCGGTCGAATGGTCTTGCCAGTTTGTCCAATCTGTCGATCAGCCGGCATCCAGCCCTTCTGGACCAAGGGGCGCGAACAGCCATGCTCGGCGCCGATCGCTCGGGCAAGATTCTTCACAAGCTGAAGGTTCTCCGCCGCTCCGAGACCGAGGCCTCCCGCAACCACGACATCCGCATAGGCAAGATTTGCCATTGCCGACTGGTTATCCGGTAGGAAGCCGAGGACTTTGGTGACGATATCGTCCTCAACGAGCGACAGCTTGTGCCGCATGACACGCCCGACCGGCTTATCCACCCGTTGCGGCATAGGCATGACCCTTGGTCGCACCGTCGCCATTTGCGGCCGGTAATTTAGTGTATAGATCGTACACAACAATGAGCCACCAAAAGTCGGACGGGTCGCGGCGAGTGAACCGTCGGAATCTACATCAAGTTCGGTGCAGTCGGCCGTGAGCCCCGTCTGCAGGGTCGTCGCTACCGAGCCTGCAAGATCCCTGCCCAGTGTGGTCGCGCCGAGAAGGAGGATTTCGGGTTTATGGGTATTGACCAGATCCGTGAGCGCCTTGGCGAACGGCTCGTTCCGGTAGTCGGCGAGCGGCGGCGCATCGACGATGTAGACAAGATCCGCCCCGTAAGCGAAGGCCTCGGCAACAGCGTCCTCGACCATCTCGCCCGGCGGTCCCAGCACGACGCCCGCGAGCTGGACTTCAAGCTTGTCGGCCAATTTGCGGCCTTCGCCCAGCAGTTCGAATGATACAGGATGCACATTGCCGCGTTCGAGCTCGAGGAAGACCCACACGTGCCGGTAGTCTTTGAAATGGTCGGGAAGTTCTTTCTTTACACCGGCACGGCCGGGGGCAATGCGAGGGGTGGTTTGGCTTGCGGTCGACATTTTCTGCTCCTGGCCGTCACGTGCCGCTGTTGAAGGCCAGCTCATGTTCCAGCGCCGGCCGGCGGGTTAAGATATCGGCGATGAGTTCATCGGCTATGTCCTGCAAGCCCCTTTCCGCGGTGTCGATCTGCGCCGCCCTTTCTGCCCGTGCGGTGGGGGCGAAAACACGCTTGACGACTGTAGGCGAGCCACGCAGACCGCACCGGGTGAGATCGTCAATGCCGGCGTCGGCTGCAGTCCACTTCACGACTTGCCTGCGCGCCGCGCACAGAGCCTGCTGGAGCGAGCCCCGGCGGATTTCGTTGGTGTCTTCCAGCATGGTAATGAGGCAAGGGAGTCTGCTCTTCAGCAACTGGGTGCCGCCTTCGGCGCGACGCGCGACTTCGATCTCTCGCGTATCGAGATCGATGGAGGCAATCTTCGCGACATAGGTAAGTTGCGATAAATCTAGGCGCTTGGCTATGCCCGGTCCGACCTGGGCGGTATCGCCGTCAATCGTCTGCTTGCCGGTGAAGACGATGTCCGGCCTGCCGAAAGTCTCCCCAATTTTTGCGATTGCTTGCGAAAGAGCAAAGGAAGTCGCCAGCGTATCGGATCCGGCAAAATAGCGGTCCGTCAAGAGAACTGCTCGGTCAGCACCGTAACCGAGCGCCTTTCGCAGCGAGTCCTCCGCCATGGGCGGACCCATTGTGAGCACAGTAACCTCGCCACCATGAACGTCGCGCAGTTTGAGCGCTTCTTCGAGGGCGAACAGGTCGTAAGGATTGATGATGGTCGGAACACCCTGACGCATGATCGTGTTCGTCACCGGGTGCACGCGGATCTGTGCCGAATCCGGCACCTGCTTGATGCAGATTACGATATGCATTGGCGGTTTCTCTAAGCTCCCAGTCCGGATTCGTGCTTGGCGGTTCGCCTCATTGCCTGCATCGTTCATGCCAAGTCGTCTTCCTGCCTCTATTCCAGAAGGTGGCTTCGTTTGCTTCCGAGGAGGCGTCATGAGGACTGGATTTGTCGACTTCTCGACATTGTCGCGTCGCAGCCGTGTCGGGCTCATTACTTTCCGAACCGCTTCAGTGCAGAGTCGAGCGGGACGAAGGCGCGGCCAGGTGCGGGACATATGTTTGGATCGTGGTCCCTTAGCACCTTGAACACACGTTGCGTGAGCGGCGAGGAAGTCGCGAAATCTTCGTAGGCGCGTTCCAGCTTGGCGCGCACCCGCGCGGCGATTACCTGGTTAGGCAGACCGGAGAAATCTTCTTCGGCAAGGTATTGGCCCACGCGCTTCATGATATGGAGCCGCGAGACATTCATCACTTTCGGGTCGTAGGAGACGCCAAGGCAGGCGAAGAAGTCCTCCGCGGCCGACAGGCCCTTCAGTCGCGCTAGGATATCGGTGCGATCGATCGGGCGGCTATCAGCGGAGCAGTTCATTGTATTCTCCCGGCGCGTAATTGTGGTGTCGATGCATTGGTGACATTGCTGACGGCGTGCCGACCTCTGGCACGGCGGCTGGGCAAGAGACTTGGCGATCTCAAGCTTTTCTGAAGTGGTGAAGGCGACCCCGAGTTTGACTGCTCTCCATTGCGCAGGGTCGTCACGTTGAGGAAGACCTCACGGCTCGTCGGCTATTGTGCCGCTCGGACCCGGGCCGGAATGAAGCTGTTCTGCACCTCGCCCGCACAGTCCAGCACTGGGAACGGCCCGTAGCTTCTCGGTGATCGCAGGCAGGACCTCAAGCACGCGGTCTACGTCATCTTCGCCGTTGTCACGCGACAAGGAGAAGCGGACTGCCCCACATGCCGCGTTCATAGCGATCAGAACATGGCTCGGTTCCAGTGAGCCAGAGGCACAGGCGGACCCGGCGGAACAGGCGATTCCCAGCCGGCTCAGGACAATTGGAATTGCATCGCCTTCGATACCTTCGAATCCAATGTTTGCAGTGTTTGGCAATCGCTCTTGCGGATCGCCGTTGATGGATGTGTTTGGGATGCGCTGGATGATCCCGTTCTCAAGGCGGTCGCGCAACCATTTTATTCGTTTTGTCTCGTCCATGAATTTCAAGGCGAGTTCGGCCGCCATGCCCAGTCCGACTATGCCGGGTGTGTTTTCAGTGCCTGCACGCCGGTCGCGCTCTTGGTGCCCACCCTTGATCATGGAGGAGAAGCGCACGCCACGTCTTACATAAAGCGCGCCTATCCCCTTTGGACCATGCAGCTTGTGGGCGGAGAGCGACAGCATGTCGATCGCGGTCGATTTCAGCTCAATCGGAAGCCTTCCGACCGCCTGCACTGCATCAGTGTGGAAAAGCGCGCCGACTTCCCTGGCTAGATCGGCAAGCTTAACCACGGGAAAGATCGTACCGGTCTCATTGTTCGCCCACATTATCGAGACGATTGCCACTTGTGGAGTGAGAGCGGTTCTGTAGGCGTCCAGGTCGAGCCGGCCGTGGTGATCGACTGGGATAATGTGCACCTTGACGCCGCGCGTCTTTTCAAGGTGCGCGCACAACTTCAGAACGGCCGGATGTTCAACCGCGGAAGTCACTATTTCCGTTCGGTCGGGCATCACCTCCAGCGCCGAAAGGATGGCTGTACTGTCGCTTTCAGTCCCGCCCGAGGTGAAGATGATCTCGTCCTCGAATCCCGCGCCGATGAGGGCTTGCAACTGTTGCCTCGCCTTTCTCACGGCTTCAGCAACCGATGCGCCATAGGCGTGCATGGACGAATGATTGCCAAATTGCTCCGTAAAGAAAGGCAACATCGCTCCAACGACTGCAGGATCAACCCGCGTCGTTGCGTTGTTGTCGAGATAGACAGGGTTCATGGGAGTGATCCTTCAACTGCTGAAATGATTCAAGGGTAGGCGGGCCATTGAACCTCTGGCGCATATCGTATCTGGTAAGGTGGGCGGCCGGGCGAGCGATGGCTTGGCTGACCGGTCGCTGTCGACATTGCCCTTTGGTGGCGGCATCTGCCGGGAATTCAGCTGTTTCGGGCAATTTTGTTTGCTTGCCCACGGCAACGATCGATGATCGCGATTTGGCGCATCACCGAACGCAATTGTTCCGGGCCGACAGTGCGTGTCGGCCGGTTCCAGAGCGCCGGCGGTGCCGGTTCGACGCAGTATTCCTTGGCGTCGCTATAGTCGAACATAGCCTGTTCCCTCGCAATCATTTGCAGGACTTGCCGCAGCCGCACGTCTCACGCGCATTGGGGTTATCGAAAACAAAGCCGGATGTTTCGAGCCCAGTGACGAAGTCCACGGTCATGCCGGCTGCATGGGGTTGGGAGCCTCTATCCATGAACACCTTGAGCCCATCTCGCTCGATGATCGCATCGCCCTCACGTGAGACGCTCTCCAGGCCCATTGAGTATTGGAAGCCGGCGCAGCCGCCGGCATGGACCATGATGCGAAATCCTTCCGCCGGCTCGCTGGCGCGGTAAAGAGCGGCCTTGATGGCGGCAACAGCGTTGTCGGTGAGCGTAATCATGGCTCGATTTCTCCTCGGTCCGACGTTTTCGCGGATCATCTCGCATGGACCGTGCCAAAGGGAAGACGTGTCAAAAACCGTAGGACATCCCGACGTCTCTTATGCTCGATTGCTGGGGAGACGTCCGACAACCGACACTTACTGTCGGATTTGTCGCGTCCGCGTCACAGGAAGGGCGCCTGAGTTCGCGATGCACTCACGCGTAAAGCAATGAACAGAGCCAAAGATGTTCAGAGCTTGCCGCGGAGCAACTGGCACGATTTTTGTGAAGCCTTCGTTGCGGCGGCAAAATTGCCGGCCGATTCACCTTTGGGTTGCCCTCGCAATCGAAGAACGAAGGAGAGCAATATGATCCATCAGACCCGCCTTGAGTGGGAAAGCAGCACCGCCGGTGGTACCCGAATGCTCGATCGGCCGATTGGCGCCGACCACCCAACAATCGCTCTCTACCGGCGATTGGCCGCTGACCGCCCGGAGACAGGATTCGACTGGCATGTGCCTGACGATCGATCGCGTCCGCCGTGCACACCCCTGAGGCCCGTTTTTCGATCGATCGTCAAAAGAAGAACGGGGCAGGGGTAAAAACATGGATCAGCGCAAGAAGCGGTCGCCCAACGAAATCCGGCGTGCGTGGGAAGTCTGTCCGAACATTCCCGCGCGTGATTTCGCAGCCCAATTGGCCATTTCGGAAGCGGAACTGGTCGCGGCCCATTGCGGTTTCGGCGCGGCACGCATCGACCCGCGCGTCAATCACGTTCTGACGGGCCTCGAATTCGTGGGCGAAGTGACGGCGCTGACCCGCAATCAAGGTGCCGTGCACGAAAAGATTGGCGTCTTCAACAGAGTGATAACCGGCAACAATCACGCCATGGTCCTTGGTGACGAATTCGACCTTCGCGTCTTCCCGCAAGCTTGGAGGTATGGTTTCGCTGTTGAAAGGCGCCATCGCGGCGGAATCCAGCGCAGTTTGCAATTCTTCGACGCCACCGGCGCAGCAGTGCATAAGGTGCATCTCAGGCCGGTCTCCAACCTTCATGCCTATCGAAAGCTGGTGGCCGAGCTCGTATCCGCCAACCAGGAGCCGACCATGTCGCTTAAGGCGAGAGTAGCCGACCTGGGCGCGAGGACTGCGGACTGGGCCGGCACGGTGGACGACCTACGCGAGCACTGGAGCCGGCTGACTGACGTCAACCTTCTAAAGACGCTCAAGCTCAGCCGCTGCCAGGCTTTGCGCATGGTCGGCCAGGATTACGCTTGGCTGCTCGACAATGCCGCAGTTGGCGCCGTGCTCCAGCGTGCGGCCGAAGACGAATTGCCGATCATGTGCTTCGTCGGCAACCGAGGTTCTATCCAGACCCATTCCGGCTTAATCAAGTCGGTCAAGCAGATCGGGCCGTGCATCCATGTGCTGGACGAAACGTTCCGGCTGCATCTCAGGACCCACCAAATCCGTGAGGTTTGGGCCGTGCGCAAGCCGACCAATGACAGTCACGTCACCTCGCTCGAAGCATATGGGTCCGACGGCAAGATCATCATCCAGTTGTTCGGTGCGCGCAAGGAAGGCGAACGCGAGCGCGACGACTGGCGGGTTCTGGCGGAAAACCTGCCTCGTTTCCCCGACAGCTACATGAGAAAAGACCGATCGTCGTCGGTGGGACGCCGGCGCCCATCTGCCTCCGCAGCCAGTAGCCGGGCATTGAAGCCGAGACCGGGGACACGATGACGCAATAAGCGCGCTGTATTATCGCAACGCGATGAGCAGGAAGCAATTTGGCGCTGCCCCATCGACCGCATGGTTACGACGAAGCCGCGGCCTTTGGGCCGAGCTCAGAGGTGGCAATAGCGTGAACGCCGCCGACCGTCACTCCCCACCAGGCGGTCAGGTTTTGCGGTTCGGGCCGAGCAAAAATACTGTCAAGACAGCGAGGAACGTGGCAACCGCGCTGTAGACAAAGACACTGGCAATACCCGTGTGATCCACCAATAGGCCACCGAAAGTTGTGCCGGCTGCGATGGCCACTTGGAAGGTTATGACCATCAGTACACCAGCGCTCTCGGCCTGTTTCGGAGCGGCGCGTAGCACCATCCATGTCTGCAATCCGACCGGGACCGCGCCAAAAGCAAAGCCCCATACGGCAACTGCAATTGCCGAGGTCAAGGCCGATGCTCCCATAGTCAGGAGCGAGACAGCGGCTACGGCAATGAGCAGGGGCGGCAGGGCCGCGACCGCCTTGAGACTGTGTTTGGTGAGGAATGCGCCGGCTAAATTGCCGAAGACGCCGGCCGTGCCAAAAGCAAGGAACACGAGCGGGATTGACTTCTTTTCGAGCGCAGGAACGCTCTCGAGAAAGGCGCGGATGTAGGCGAAGCTGGCAAAATGGCCGGAAGCGACCAATAGCACGACTAGCACCGCAACCTTCATCGCCGGATTCTTCGCGACATCCAGCGGACTGCGGAATCTGCGCACTTCGATCGGAGGCAGTGGCGGAATGGTTACGAGTTGCACGAGCAGCGCAACGGCACTCACGATTGCGGCGACCTTGAACGAGGCTCGCCATCCCCAAATGTCACCGACATAAGCGCCGATTGGAGCCGCGCAGACGGAGGCGACAGAAACGCCGGTGAGGATGATCGACATGGCGCGCGGCATGAGGTGACTTGGAACCAGCCGCATCGCCAACGCTGCCGAAATAGACCAAAAACCACCAAGCGATATGCCAAGGACGACGCGTGCCGCCAGCAAAACCGGCAGCGACCCCGCAACCTCTGCCAGAACGTTCGACAGGATCAGCAGGAGCGTCATCGCCCAGATGACGACCCTGCGGTCCAGACGCTTTGTCACGATGGCGATTATCGGTGCCGAGATCGCCGCGACGATTGCGGTCGCTGTTAGCGCCTGTCCAGCCGTGCCCGTGGTGATACGGAGATCATGCGCGAGCGGTGTCAGAACGCTGGCGGGCAGAAACTCTGCCGTCACAAGCCCGAAGGTGCCGAAGGAAAGCGAAATGATGGCACCCCATGCAGGGCCAGAACGTTGATAGGGACTTTCTGGGTCAAGCCGATCTCGGTCGAACAAAGCCGCGTCCACTAAATCTGTCGCCGATTCGGTCATGAATGAGTTCTCCGGCTAGGAGCTGTTGCAGCAGGGGTGGCTACATCGCCGGGGATCAAAGCCGCGAGACCTTCCGGCGGCGGCCAGTCGGCATCAGTCGAGGCCTCGGCGCCCGACGCATCCGAGGCCTCATCGGAGGGCCGACGGACCCAACCGTCGACAATGCGGGAGAGTTCTCGGCGCGGTCGCATCGATCGCATTCGTCGAAGTGCGGTCTGTTCACTGCGAACCAAGCAAGCCGAACGCGGTGTCCTCGATCGAGGCCTTGATGGGGGGATGATCGACGATCTCTATATTGCTTTGAAGCAGGAAGTTCCGTCGCCATATGTGGTTATCCTGGCAGCCAGAATTGAGCGGTTGTCGCAAGCACCAAGGCGGTCGCAATGAGTGCAACGAGGCGGAAGTCTGATCGATGGCTGCGGTTCGATGGCCGCGCGATCGACAAAATTGAGGTGATGAGTTATCCCTTTTGAAGCCGTTGCTCCCAATTCTGGGATAAGGTAATTGCAGGCGGTCCCAGCAACGTCGGGCGGCCTTTTTGGTGATCGAATTCATGGGACGACACTCTCGGTCCGTGACGCATCTGCGAATGACTCCGCAAGTTCCGTGCCATCAACGACAAATCTGGCTCTGCTGAGCGGGTGGTGGAGGCACGAGCGTGGGCTATCCCAAGAGCTTGCCGCAAGGTTGTTCGAAGTTGAGGTGCCGGATAGACCGCAAATATGTCGGGCGGCCTGGGGTTGGCCAACACGAAGATGCGCAAGTTCAAAAGGACGAGCTGAACCCTTGCCGATATCCATCCGAGGCTGATCTGGAGAAGGTCAAGAACTGCGTCTTGAAGGCTTCCGCCGCACCGGCAAATGCTAAGCCAAGGTGCTGGGCAAGATGGACAGGGCCATCCAACCCGTCGACTGGACGCTCATTAATGGCGTCGGTGTGGCTCTGTAGCTGGCGAGAAAAACGCCCTGCTGAAAGACAAAAGCTCGTGTGGCCGGCTCTGAAGGACGGCCAGTGAGGCAGGCGAGGAGAGGCTATAGCCCATTCGTGTAGACTGATCTTGTCCCACGGAGGCGGCTAACCACCCCGCCAGACATCATCGAGGGGAGCGCCACTAGGCTTACCCCAAGTGTTGGTCATTTCCACCTGGGTGACCTCGGCCAAGTCACCAAGCCGCTTAGAGCAAGCTTTCGAACTGGATGCTCCCCGGGCACATGATCGGCTAGCTGTGAGCTTTCGGGAGGTTGTCCATTCGGACCGGACCGAGGAGACTGGAGTTACCACGCTTCAGCATCCATCGGAGGATCCGAATGAACATCCATAAGAATGCCCGTCTCACACCGCTGCGTCGAGAGGAGATGGCGCTGTCGGTGATAGAAGGCGCTTTCTCCAAAGCCCATGCGGCGCGTGTCTACGGCGTGTCGGCCAAGAT
>NZ_SRSR01000069.1:0-594 GCF_004792275.1 Mesorhizobium sp. M4B.F.Ca.ET.143.01.1.1 | reverse complement strand
CGGTAGTACGGCAGATGATAACCCCACTTGGCCATCATGATATGGGCGAGCGCGGCGTAGCTGAGCTTGCCGCGTGCAATGGCCTTGGCGGGTGCCGGCGCCTGAATGATTTTATCGCAGGTCCGGCAGCTGTATTTGGGTCGAACGGTCTCGATCACCTGCCAGGCCTGGGCGACCAGGTCGAGCATCTCCTCGCTATCTTCGCCCATGGTGCGCAGATCGCCGCCGCAGCCCGGGCAGCATGCGCAAGCCGGCTCGCGAACCACCCGCTTGCGCGGCAGGTTCGGGTTGAGCTTGCGCACCGGCAAGATCCGGACCTTGTCGGTGTCAGCGACGATGGGCAGCTGGGTATCGGGCCCACTGGCGGCGACATCGGTCTCGAGATCTTCGAGTTCGAGCAGCATCTGACCGAGCTTCTCGGACGAGCGGCCGAAGGCCTTGCGGTTGAAGCGATCGATCCGCAGCTGCAGGCACTGGATGCGAAGTGCGGTCTCGGCGCGCTCTCTGCGCAACTGCTCATCGCGTTCGGCGATGGTGGTGTCACGGGCAGCAACGGCCGCCTCCAGAAGCGCGATCCGGGCGAGGAAATCAGCG
>NZ_SRSR01000068.1:0-623 GCF_004792275.1 Mesorhizobium sp. M4B.F.Ca.ET.143.01.1.1 | reverse complement strand
TGCAACAAATGCTTCAAATAAATTTATAGAATCTTTGCGAGCGCAAGTCCCTGAAGGTTATAGGTTCATCTTAAATCTGAGGTCAGGCGCGCTGAAAGAGGCTAATACCCTGTTTACGCCCGGACCGCCGCAGCTCGCAATGGAGAAATGGATGCCAAGAGCAACGAGAGCGCTTATCCTAGTTGAAGGTCATAGGGTAATTGGTCTGCGATACGTCCAAGCGGCCCAGAGTCTTGGTTTCCATCCAATTACCCTGTCGGCTGATCCTGCTCGGTATGACTACCTTGCGGCGGAAAGTGTCGAGACAATCCGTGTCGATACAGACAATCTCGATGCGCTGATTCACGAATGTTCGCGGCTACGTGCGACGTATGACATTGCTGGCATTACTGGCTTTGCGGGCGACGACGAGTCGATCTACGCGACAGTTGGCAAGCTCTGCCTGCATTTCGATCTACCGGGACCGAACCCCGCATCGATTGAACAATGCTGCGACAAATTTACTCAACGTCAGCTCCTCGCGGAGGCCGGCATTCCAATACCTGCTTATCGCTTAGCAGCGAATGCAGCGGAGGTTGAAATCTCTGCCGCCGAGATCGGCCTGCCGGTGATTCTGAAGCCAG
>NZ_SRSR01000067.1:0-638 GCF_004792275.1 Mesorhizobium sp. M4B.F.Ca.ET.143.01.1.1 | reverse complement strand
TTGATGGTGACGACGATGCCGGCACCGACGGTGCGGCCGCCTTCACGGATGGCGAAGCGCAGCTTCTCTTCCATGGCGATCGGCACGATCAGCTCGACGTCGACCGTGATGTTGTCGCCAGGCATCACCATCTCGGTGCCGGCCGGCAGCGTCACGATGCCGGTCACGTCGGTGGTGCGGAAGTAGAACTGCGGACGGTAGTTGGTGAAGAACGGCGTGTGACGGCCGCCTTCGTCCTTGGTCAGGATGTAGGCTTCGGCCACGAACTTCTTGTGCGGCTTCACCGAACCCGGCTTGGCCAGAACCTGGCCGCGCTCGACGCCTTCACGATCAACGCCGCGCAGCAGCGCGCCGATGTTGTCGCCGGCCTGACCCTGGTCGAGCAGCTTGCGGAACATCTCGACGCCCGTGCAGGTCGTCTTGGTCGTCGGACGGATGCCGACGATCTCGAGTTCCTCGCCGACCTTGACCACGCCGCGCTCGACGCGGCCGGTCACGACCGTGCCGCGGCCCGAGATCGAGAACACGTCCTCGATCGGCATCAGGAACGGCTTGTCCAGCGGACGCACCGGCGTCGGGATGTAGGCGTCGACCTGCGCCATCAGCTCGCGGATCGCGTCCTCGCCGATGGTCTTGTT
>NZ_SRSR01000066.1:0-663 GCF_004792275.1 Mesorhizobium sp. M4B.F.Ca.ET.143.01.1.1 | reverse complement strand
CCTGGAATTGCTCCCCAGCAAAGGAGAAACCGCCATGCCCGCCACATCACAGGCCCAGCAAAAAGCCGCCGGCGCAGCGCTTTCCGCCAAACGCGGTGAGATCAAGAAAAGTGAGCTCAAAGGCGCTTCGCGCGAGATGTACGAATCGATGAGCGAGAAGCAGCTCGAGGAATTCGCCGAGACCAAGCGCAAGGGCCTTCCCGGCAAGAAGTGATAGATCGCGAGGTCGAACGAAAGAGCCTGCGGCGCCGGCGGTGGGCTCGTCAATCCCTCGCTGCAAAACACCCTAAAGCGCGTCGCGATCTTTCAGATTCGCTGCATGCGCTTCAGTGTTTTGATTTGCGCATGTCTTTGTCCCGAAACCGGGTCCCGCTTTCGGGAGACATGCTTTAAGCCCGCGCGGCGGCAGGTCAGGCGAAAGAATGGCCGCGACCGCAACGGCGGTCACGGCCATCGGTCGCGGATTACTTGCCGGACAGGATCTTGTCGTAGACGCCGGCGGTGTCCTTCTCGTAGAGCGCGCCGGTGATGACGTTGAAGCCCGGAGGAATGCCGCTGGCGGCCATGTTGGCCAGCGAAAGCGCCACATAGCTGGTCGCCTGCGGGTCCTGCCACTGCGCGGCATTGACATAGCCGTTCAGCACTTCCTGGGTGGTGTCGAGC
>NZ_SRSR01000065.1:0-713 GCF_004792275.1 Mesorhizobium sp. M4B.F.Ca.ET.143.01.1.1 | reverse complement strand
AAACCGTGTCACCCTTGAATTGCTCGCGAAGTTTCTGCCGGGCGGCGAGCAACACCTCCATGATGTCACGTAGCTCCGGGATGTCGCCGGAAAGGTCCTGGATGCGATCCCCAAATTTGGCAGCGCCGACAATGCCAACCTGAGACCGAAGTTACGCAACAGGCCTCGAATGTCATTCTCAATTGCGATGGCCTTTTCCTGCAGCAACTTGCGGGCTGTCAACAGGCGCCCGACGTTCCTGCTCATCAGCGTCTTGACGTGCATCGGCCGGAACACAATTAACCCGCATCATCTGCGCGATGCCGCGCGCATCGTTGCGGTCGCTCTTGTTGACCTGCGCCTTGAGAAAGGCCTTCGCATGACGGGTTACGATGCAGATTGCAGGTAGTCCGGCTCCCGCCAGACCACTGAACAACCATTTGATAAGGGACCAGCTTCAAGCCCGATCCGGGCCAGATTCCAGGCGGGGTTCTTCAACGCCTCAACAAGATCGTTCGGATGGCTCGCAAGCTTCATCTCTCGGCAAATGCGGCCTCCTTCATCCACGATGCAGACGGCCGTCTCTTTCACCGAGACGTCCAGTCCGGGATAATGCCTCATGCTGCGCTTCCTTTCCTGATGCTTGTGGCTGTTCACGCAGACCACGTTTTATCATCAGCGCGAAGCAGCACCTCAAACACCCGTTCAAGACGTGGGACAAAGCCGAATACCCC
>NZ_SRSR01000064.1:0-714 GCF_004792275.1 Mesorhizobium sp. M4B.F.Ca.ET.143.01.1.1 | reverse complement strand
ACAATGCTCTGCCTCCGATGCCGGACCGGCGCGGCATGGAGGGGTTCATGGCAGGTCTTTTCGGCGGAGGGCGTGGGAGCGACCCGACGGACGCTGCGCAAGACATCATGTATGAGGCTTGGGAAGCAACCAGTCGCAGCAAGCGTATTACACTGGCCAGGAAAGCGCTTAAAGTCTCGCCGTTGTGCGCCGACGCCTATGTGCTGTTGGCCGAAGAAGAGGCGGGGTCTGTCGAGGAAGTGCTGGACTACTACCAGAAGGGCGTCGCGGCGGGTGAAGAGGCGCTGGGCCCTGACGGGTTTAAGGAATATGCCGGTCGCTTCTGGGGTTTTCTCGAGACGCGCCCCTACATGCGGGCGCGGGCAGGTCTTGCCGCGGTACTCTGGCGGCTTGGTCAGCATCAGGAGGCCATCGACCATTATCAGGCAATGCTCAAGCTAAATCCGAATGACAATCAGGGCATCCGCTATGCGCTGGCCGGGCATTTGCTGGCGCGCGACGATATCAAGGCCCTGAGGAAGCTTCTCAAACAGCACGAAGACGATGGCGCTGCTGCATGGCTCTACACGCGGGCACTTCTTGCCTTTCGTGAAAACGATCCGAGCGCCGGCAAGCTTGCCGAGGAGGCCTGGCTCGCGAACAGCCATGTGCCTGGCGTCCTTTCCGGCAAGCAGCCTTTGGTTGCTTCCATCGACGGCTATATCACTTTGGGGG
>NZ_SRSR01000063.1:0-737 GCF_004792275.1 Mesorhizobium sp. M4B.F.Ca.ET.143.01.1.1 | reverse complement strand
ATAGCGGCTTGGGTGTTGGGGCCGTCAGTGTTCAAAAGCATGATTGTCTCCAGAGTGGGGATATTGAGCAACCTCACTTTGGCAGAGCTTAGGCCGCTATCCACTCCTCATGGGATCTATGACGGCCACACGCTGGCAAGCGTCATCCCCGACATGGAAAAGACCATCGGCAACGAGATCGGCCGCATCCTCGCCGATGCCGGCTATCGCGGCCACAACGCACCGCAGAGCCACAAGTTCAGGGTCTTCACCGCCGGCCAGAAGCGCCGCGTCACCCCAGCCATCAAGCGCCAGATGCGGCGGCGGTCGGCGGTCGAGCCCGTCATGGGCCACATCAAGAGCGAACACAGAATGGGCCGCAACTACCTCGCCGGCCAGCAGGGCGACGCCCTCAACGCCATCCTGGCCGCCGCCGGCTACAACTTCTCCCTCCTGCTCAGGTGGATGAAGGATTTTTTGTCGCTCTTGATCGCCCTGCTTCAACTTCGGTCGAAGTCGGTCGCCGCTTAGCGCCCGGATTGTTCACGGTCGACGAACCACCCTTAAAATCTTAGAAAAAACCGGCCTTTATGGACGCCCAACCAACTAAGGACGACCGCCGCTCACACCGCGCTTGTAACTACTAATCCATCTTGGAGGAAAGTTACCCGTGGCTGGTCACCTGCGCCCGTCCAACTCAATCGCAATCTGCATTGCAGGTTACAGGGGATTGCGCGCGCCACACAAGCAGGGAGATT
>NZ_SRSR01000062.1:0-852 GCF_004792275.1 Mesorhizobium sp. M4B.F.Ca.ET.143.01.1.1 | reverse complement strand
TCAAGGACAATCGCCAGTCCTGCAAGGTGATGTATCCGCTGAGCGAGGTGCTGCTTTTGGTTGTCTGCGGCACGATGGCGGCCTGCGACGACTATGACGACATCGTTCTGTGGGGGAACAGGCATCTCGACTTCCTGCGGCGTCTGCAGCCCTACCATTTCAGCATTCCCTGCGCGGATTGGCTGCGGGTGGTGATGAACCGGATCGGACCGGACCTGTTCGCTTCTTGCTTTCTTGCCTTCGTTGCCGAGCGTCTGCCCGAAGCAGTCGGCCAGATCGCCATCGATGGCAAGACCTCACGCCGCAGCCACGATCGCGGGCGTGGACAGGCGGCGCTGCACCTGGTCTCGGCCTATGCGACAACCCACAGCCTCGTGCTGGGGCAACGGGCGGTGGCCGACAAGTCCAACGAGATCACCGCCATTCCCTTGCTGCTGCAGAAACTGGCCGCGTCCGGAGCGCTGGCGGGTAGTCTCGTTTCCATCGACGCCATGGGCTGCCAGTCCGACATCGCCGAGACGATCGTCGATCTCGGCGGTGACTATCTCTTGGCCACCAAGGACAATCAGAAGACCGCCCATGCCGAGATCCAGCTCTATTTCGACGCCGCTCCCGTCGATGAGATCGATGCGCTCACCGAGGTCGAGAAGGGCCATGGCCGCATCGAGACGCGCCGTCATCTCGTCTCACAGCGTGTCGACTGGATGAGTGGCAGAAGGCGCTATCCCGACGAGCCGCGCTTCAAGGGCCTCAGCACCATCGCCATGGTCGAGACCCGCATCGAGACCGGCGCCGAGGTCAGGGTCGAGCGGCGATGCTACATCTCCTCTCGCATCCTCACCGCAAAAACCT
>NZ_SRSR01000061.1:0-869 GCF_004792275.1 Mesorhizobium sp. M4B.F.Ca.ET.143.01.1.1 | reverse complement strand
ACGTGCTGGTAACCGGGAACCACGGTGAACCCGCGAAGACAAGCACGGAGTCGGCAGGAACTTGGATAAGGCCAAAAAAAGGAACTTGCAGGTAGCTCAGCGACAAGTGAATCCCATGTGACACGGCGTTCGGCAGCACCTCAGATCGACGGATCGGCTCGACCAACCTCTTCTCCGCGGAAGGCGAGTATCGTCTCTAAAGACGATCGAACTCCGCCACCGCAAACCAAGCATCGCCTTGCGCAGGATCTCATTGGCCTGGCGCAGCTCCCGCTTCCAAGAGCCTTCAGCTTTCTCGGTAGCCTCGGTGGGGACACCTCCCAGCATACCGCTATCCTCTGGCCGGCCCATCCGCTGTGCGCTGCGTTGTGCAGCCGATCTTGGCGCGATCGAGGAGCGCGATCGAGGAGACGGCGGCCGTTTGCAGCGGATATTCCCCTCGTGAGCTTTTGACTAGCCACACGGTTCTTCGTGGTCAATATTGGTTCGCCGCATGATGGGACTTTACGGGACGAGCGTTCAATGGGAACGACGCACCTTGCTAAGCCAGCGGTGCAACCCCGATCAGCGGAATAGCTAGGCTCTCGTCCCCGCAGGGACGCCTCAGGCGATCGTGCATCGCATTTAAGAGCTCGCCGGTTTCAAGCGTCGTATGTATATCACCGCGTTCGCGCGCCACACCAACGGCAGCTCTTTTCAAGCCGATCCTCTCCCGGAGCTGTAGACCCGTGCCCTAACCGACGCCTCTTCGTAAACAAGCTCACGCAAATGGCGGTCGCCGCGTCGGGATATGTGGCCGCCGAAATCGACTTCACCGGATTAGGCGGTGTGGACGAATTACTCAGGTATCTAGACGCTCCGCGAATACA
>NZ_SRSR01000060.1:0-957 GCF_004792275.1 Mesorhizobium sp. M4B.F.Ca.ET.143.01.1.1 | reverse complement strand
TCCGAATGAACATCCATAAGAATGCCCGTCTCACACCGCTGCGTCGAGAGGAGATGGCGCTGTCGGTGATAGAAGGCGCTTTCTCCAAAGCCCATGCGGCGCGTGTCTACGGCGTGTCGGCCAAGATCGTGGCGCGCTGGGTCGAGCGCTACAAGTCCGAAGGGCGGGCCGGCATGATCGACCGTTCCTCGCGGCCCGCCCATATGCCGCAGGCCACCGCTGCGTTGATCGCCGAGCGCATCATGGCGCTGCGGCGGCAACGTTGGACCGGCAAGCACATCGCCCATGAGGTCGGCGTCTCGCCCGCCACCGTTAGCCGGGTTCTCAAGCGTGCCGGACTGTCGCGGTTGCGGGATATCGAACCGGCCGAGCCGATCCGACGCTACGAGCGCGAGCATCCTGGCGAGATGATCCATATCGATATCAAGAAGCTCGGTCGTTTCGAGCGCATCGGTCATCGCATTACCGGCAAGCGCACCGGCAATGCCAGCTCGCGCGGCAGCAGTTGGGAGTTCGTCCATGTCTGCATCGACGACGCCTCCCGCATCGCCTTCTCGCAGATCCTGCCCGACGAGAAAAAAGAAAGCGCCATCGCCTTCCTCAAGGCGGCGGTGGCCTACTACGCCAGCCTCGGCGTCACGATAGCCCGCGTCATGACCGACAACGGCTCCTGCTACAGATCAAAGGCCTTCGCCAAGGCCTGCCGCGATCTCGGCCTCAAGCACGTCAGGACAAGACCCTATACACCCAAGACCAATGGCAAGGCCGAGCGCTTCATCCAGACAGCACTGCGCGAATGGGCTTATGCCATCGCTTATCCGACTTCAGATCACCGCGCCGCAGAGTTGCCGGTCTGGCTGCACAGATACAATTGGCACCGTCCCCACGGGAGCCTAAAGTCCAAAACACCTATCAGTCGCCTCGCTCTAACCGAGGACAACCTGTTGAGGCTCCACA
>NZ_SRSR01000005.1:0-492991 GCF_004792275.1 Mesorhizobium sp. M4B.F.Ca.ET.143.01.1.1 | reverse complement strand
CCCCGTCCTCGTTCTGAAGCACACATCCCTCGACACTCGGCGGCCTGCAAAGGCCGCCTTTTTTGTTCCCTCCACAAGCACCAAACTCTTGTCGTCGTTTAGCCGCGCTTTTGAAACGCCATCAACAATCCATCGCTTGATCGTGAACTGAGCTTCTGAACACCATTGGGACAGCAGGGTGGAAGGGCTTGACCAACGCTGCCCCCGTTTTCCAAGAGGACCCGTCCTCGATTGAATCTTTCGAGCCCCGTGCGGCGCGCAGCCAAATGATGACGATCTGGACTCAGCTCGCAGACCGCAAGGCAAAGAGGGAACCTTCCAGGCAGCCAAGCTGCTCGACGCAAAGAGCGGCCTTTGGAGTTCCCAAGAATCGACCCTTCCATAGTTGCGACAGGCAACCACTGCACGAGTGTGGGAGAGCGAATCGCAAGCATTGCGTGAGGTCCTGCGCGTTTTCCCCTCTTTGCTATTTGGCACATCGTTTGCGCCGAAGTGGGCGCAGCGTTCGACCGGAGCACTGCATGGGAGAGGGAGGAGCCCCACCCCGATCCGGTCAAGGAGAGAGACGGTGTTGGTTCCAAGAGTTCCCCGCGCGATCGCAGCGCCCCGCAAGCGCCATTTTGCCCGGACCTACGTGCAGGTACTTGCCGCCATAATCCTGGGTGCCGCAATCGGCTATTTCCATTTGGAGACCGGCCACAGCCTGAAGCCGCTCGGCGATGCCTTCGTCGATGTCGTCAAGATAATCACCGTACCTGTCATCTTCCTGACAATGGCGACCGGCATTGCCGGCATGAGCGATCTGCAGAAGGTCGGCCGAGTTGCCGCCAAGGCGATGGTCTATTTTCTCACCTTTTCGACGCTCGCTTTTGTTGTCGGGCTGATTGTCGCGAATATCGTTCAGCCTGGCGCCGGCCTCAACATCGATCCGGCCTCGCTCGATGTCCAAGCCGTTAAGGGCTATGTGGCCACGGCTCACGAGCAGTCCGTGACCAGCTTCCTGATGAACATCATCCCGTCAACGATTGCCAATGCCTTCGCGGAAGGCGACATCCTGCAAGTCTTGTTCCTCTCGGTCCTGTTCGGCGCGGTCTGCCGCTACAACGGCCGCTCGCTCTTCTCTCTCGTCCGATACATCAAGGACGAGCTGCTGCTCGCAATGTCCTCCTCAGAGGCCGCGCTGGCCTCGCTCATGGAGAAGATGGAAAGGGCCGGCGCCACGCATTCGGTCGTGGGTCTCATTCCATTCAATCTGGACGGCACGAATATGATGCTCGCCGCCCTTTTCATCGCCCAAGCGACGAAAACTGATCTCCCGATCGGCTGCCGGATCCTCATGCTGTTTGTCGCATTGTTCCCTTCGAACGGAACAACCCGCATTACCGGTGCAGGCCTCGTCACAATGGCTGCAACGCTCTTTCTTGTTCCGGCCGCACCGGTCACCTCCGTGGGGCTTATTCTTGGCGTCGATCAGCTTATGTCCGAATGCCACGCGCTGACGGTTTTTCTCCGCAGCGTAGCGGCAACGCTGGCTGTCACCCGGTCCGGGGCGAGCGGGATAAACGACGATTCGGGGAGCGCCTCACTAGCGGACCGTTCAGCGCTCCGGCGGTGGACGGTCAAGTCGCCCGGCGTGGTGAACACAATTCCCCGTGCGAACGACGCTCAGCTATTGGGGTGGACCCGATGGCGCAAAGCCGTATTTGAGAAACCGCCAGATCGCACCGGCACCTGTGCGCCTGTAGCAACTGCGGGGCACGATCAAAACTGACCCATTTTACACCAAAAAGGCGGCCGTTGCTGCCACGCCGTCCATGGATTGGAGACTCATGTCTAAGCCGACTGCCATCACTGTCGCAGCTCTTCTTTTACTCCTCGCCTTGCTGGCGAGCCAATATAGCGCGAACCTGCACCGGCAGGCGTGGTCGACCGACAGGCAAAAGTGGAGCGGCGCATTCGACAACGATCTCCTTCGCCAATCGCCGGCAACCCGCAAGGCGATGCCGTTCTGGTCATATTCAATGACTACCACAACTGTCCGCATTGCAGACTGGCTGATATCAACTACCAAAAAGCCTTCAAGCATGAACCCAATCTGAAGCTTGTGATCAAACAGTTCCCGGTCCTGGGACCGGATTCCCAATTCCCAGCCTTCGCCGCACTCGCCTCGAGAAAACAGGGAAAGTTCGACGAATTCCACCGCGCCCTTATGATTTCCCCCAGTTGAAGGGTCACTCTCAAGATCGCAGCGCGTGTAGGCCTTGACGTTGAGCAGCTCAAGCGGGAATGCAAGATCCGGCCATCGCAGATGAAATGCGCGGTCCGCGCACTCGCGAAAGGTCTGCACTTAGACGGTACGCCCGCGTTGGTGGTCGGCGATATAGTGGTCGCCGACCTTGTGGACATGGCCAGCTTGCAACGCTTGCATCGCCGATGCGCGCTCAAAGCGTGCTGGCTCTCGTGCGGGGCAGCATCTGTAGACCGGCCACGCTGTTGTTGCCGGAGCGTGCCGTTTGTGGCAGCTGGCTTTGCTGTCGCTCCTCGTAATCTTGTTGCGGTCATCCAGCTGCCGTGGGCGCCAACAACAATCCTGAGCGCCCGCGCCTGAAGTCGCTGGCCGGGTGCTCGTGAACCGAGCCCGCTTTTCTTCGGCAAGCTCAGGCGGTCTTGGCCCTGCGGCATCGCCCCCTGGCGCGGGGCAGCCTTCGGCTGCTGACGGTCGCCGGCCTGTCGGCCGGCGTCTTTCTATTGTGGCCTTCCCCCTGGCGCAGGGTGGGCAGCACTCCCTTCTAGGCCCGCCGCGGCGTCCCGCAACCCTTCGCTTGTCGCTTTCGGGTCCTCCACTCCGTTCCGGTCCTGCTGATGCAGTCCGCCTCCGACGGCGGGCCTTTCCGGTCGCTTTTGCCGCCCACCCCGCTTCCGGGGAGGGCGCGCGATTGTAGAGCGGAGGACATCACGATGCGTGCAAACAACAAACGTTGCGGCAGCCGACAGGCTGGCGCAGACAGTGGCGGGCGCACCGGCGCCAGCCTTTATCAGGAAATCACCGACCGCATCATTGCCGAACTGGAGCGCGGCACCGTGCCATGGGTCAAGCCGTGGGGCAGGGCAAGGACAGGCCTCGGCCTGCCGCGGAATGCGGCCACCCAGCGCCGATATTCCGGCATCAATATCCTGATCCTGTGGGGCGCGGTCATCGAGCGCGGTTTCCCCAGCCAGAACTGGCTCACCTTCCGGCAGGCGCTTTCGCTTGGCGGCAATGTCAGGAAGGGCGAGCACGGCACCACCATCGTTCACGCTGACCGCTTTGTTCCCAAGAACGAAAAGCAACGCGCCGACACCGATGGCGACGAACCGCAGGCGGTGCCCTTCCTGAAGCGCTTCACCGTCTTCGATGTCGCGCAGTGCGATAATCTGCCCGAACATCTTTACGCCGCCGGCGAGCCTCTGCCTGAGCGCGAGATGGTCCCGCAGGCCGAGGCGCTCATTCATGCAACCGGCGCTGATTTTCGCATCGGCGGCGAGCGCGCCTTCTACATGCCCGGCAGCGACACCATACAGGTGCCGCCGCAGCCGGCTTTCTTCCACCAGATCGACTATTACCGGACCTGCTTTCACGAGCTTGGACACTGGACCGGCCACCCGAGGCGACTCGCGCGCGACCTGTCCGGCTCCTTCGGGTCCAACACCTATGCGCGCGAGGAACTGGTCGCCGAAATCGCATCAGCCTTCATCTGCAGCAGTCTCGGCATCGAGCCGAGCGTGCGCCATGCCGACTACATCGGCTCATGGCTGACGGTTTTGCGCGAGGACAACCGCGCCATCTTCCGCGCCGCAAGCCATGCCTCGAAAGCCGCCGATTTCCTGCTTGGCCGCAATGTCGATGTCGAAGGCGAGGCACATGCCGAAACCGCCTATGGGAGCGCGCAATCCTCACACGCGACCGCCTTGCGCCTCTGATGACGCAAAGCCGCGCGCAACCAACTCGACAGTTCTTTTGAGGTTGCCCTAACGCCGATGGCCGGCGTTGGCGTCGATCGTTCATCGGACCGAGGTTCGCAAAAAAAGAGGGCGGCATTGATGCCGCCCTCTCGTTGCGAAAGCTGCCAGAGCTGGATTAGAAATCCATGCCGCCCATGCCGCCCATGCCGCCGCCGCCCATGCCGCCAGGCATGCCGCCGCCAGCCGACTCCTTCTTCGGAGCCTCCGCGATCATGGCTTCGGTGGTGACCAGCAGGCCGGCGACCGAGGCCGCGTCCTGAAGAGCCGTACGGACAACCTTGACCGGATCGACGATACCCATGGCGATCATGTCGCCATACTCGCCGGTCTGGGCGTTGTAGCCGAAGGTCGCGCCCTTGTTCTCAAGGATCTTGCCGGCAACGATCGATGCTTCCGCACCGGCGTTGGCCGCGATCTGGCGGGCCGGAGCCTGAAGCGCACGACGCACGATGTTGATGCCGGCGGCCTGGTCGGCATTGACGCCGGTGGCCTTGATGTTGGCCGAAGCGCGCAGCAGCGCGACGCCACCACCAGCAACGATGCCTTCTTCGACGGCCGCGCGGGTCGCGTTGAGGGCGTCATCGACGCGGTCCTTCTTTTCCTTGACTTCGACTTCCGTCGCACCGCCGACGCGGATCACCGCAACGCCGCCGGCGAGCTTCGCCAGACGTTCCTGCAGCTTCTCCTTGTCGTAGTCCGAAGTGGTCTCTTCGATCTGCTGCTTGATCTGGGCAACGCGGCCCTGGATCTCGGCCTTCTTGCCGGCGCCGTCGACGATGGTGGTGTTCTCCTTGGAGATCGACACCTTCTTGGCGCGGCCGAGCATGTTGAGGCCGACGTTCTCGAGCTTGATGCCGAGGTCTTCCGAGATGACCTGGCCACCGGTGAGGATGGCGATGTCTTCCAGCATGGCCTTGCGGCGATCACCGAAGCCCGGCGCCTTGACGGCGGCGATCTTCAGGCCGCCACGCAGCTTGTTGACGACCAGCGTGGCCAGAGCCTCGCCTTCGACGTCTTCCGAGATGATGAGCAGCGGCTTCGAGGTCTGCACGACGGCTTCGAGAACCGGCAGCATGGCCTGGAGGTTGGACAGCTTCTTCTCGTGCAGGAGGATGTAGACGTCCTCGAGCTCGGCAACCATCTTGTCGGCGTTGGTGACGAAGTAGGGCGAGAGGTAGCCGCGGTCGAACTGCATGCCTTCGACGACTTCGAGTTCGGTCTCGGCGGTCTTGGCTTCCTCAACCGTGATGACGCCTTCGTTGCCGACCTTCTGCATCGCTTCGGCGATCATCTTGCCGACCGAAGCATCGCCGTTGCCGGCGATGGTGCCGACCTGGGCAACCTCTTCGGAGGTCTTGATCTTCTTGGCGTTCTTGATCAGGGTCGCAACGACGTCGGTTACCGCGAGGTCGATGCCGCGCTTCAGGTCCATCGGGTTCATGCCGGCGGCAACGGCCTTGTGGCCTTCCTGGACGATCGACTGCGCCAGAACGGTCGCGGTCGTGGTGCCGTCGCCAGCGATGTCGTTGGTCTTCGAAGCAACTTCGCGGACCATCTGCGCGCCCATGTTTTCGAACTTGTCCTCAAGCTCGATTTCCTTGGCGACGGTGACGCCGTCCTTGGTGATGCGCGGGGCGCCGAACGACTTGTCGATGACCACGTTGCGGCCCTTGGGGCCGAGCGTGACCTTCACCGCGTCAGCGAGGATGTTGACACCGCGCAGCATGCGCTCGCGGGCATCGCGGGAGAATTTTACGTCTTTGGCAGCCATTTTTAGCTCCTGGCAGGGGCTTCAATCGAGCCCGGGAATTCAGTTGACGAAAGGGCCTGATATGAGCCGATGATGCCCATGATGTCGGATTCCTTCATGATCAGAAGGTCTTCGCCATTGAGCTTGACTTCCGTGCCCGACCACTTGCTGAACAGGATGCGGTCGCCGGCCTTGACGTCCAGCGGGACCAGCTTGCCAGCTTCGTCACGAGCGCCGAAGCCGACAGCGATGATCTCGCCTTCCTGCGGCTTTTCCTTTGCCGTGTCGGGGATGATGATCCCGCCAGCGGTCTTGGATTCGGATTCGACCCGGCGAACGACCACGCGGTCATGCAGCGGGCGGAACTTCGACTTTGCCATTTTCGGATTTTTCCCTGGTGCGCTGTTGAGGGGTTTTTGTTAGCACTCGCGATGGACGAGTGCTAACGCGATAGTGAGGTAGGCTGTAAGCGGGCACTCGTCAAGACGGACGAGGGCAGGCGAGGAGCTCTGGCCCCCTCCCCGGTGGAACCCAACGCATACGCGGCATCCGCGTTGATGGCTGCGAGCCCCACATTTCCATTGAATTCGGCGTCATGACGCCAACTTGCTCGCGCCGCTTCCAAGTCGTCAGTCGTGCTGCCGTCAGCACGAACATAGGGCTGCGCTTCACTTCCCGTCGAAGCCGCGGCAAGCAGCGTCGCCGTCAGCACGCTCCTTTGCAGATGCTTGCCAAAGGTGGACAGTGAGCGCACCTGCGCCGGGCTGTTGGTGCGAACGTAAGACGTCATTGACAACTCCTTTTTGCAAGTCGAGCCCCTTCTCCACCTTCGGCCGCCGTCGACGCGAAGAAGTCCGCATCGCGTTGAAGACGAGCTGCGAAAAAGAGAAAGATGTGTTTGATGGCTGCGGCCCCAACGGTGCCTTCAGATTTGAGATCACTTCCGCCGCGAGCGGCTGAAGCTCCTCGCAACGTCAAATCGAATCTGCTGCCAAGCCTCCAGGAAAGGAGAGCATTGCTCATCTCGCGCTTGTGCATGCAGTCAACCTTCGATCCGTGTTGCCACATCAAGAGCAAATGCCGTGCCAAAGCTCACTGGGAAGTGAACGCATGGCTCTCCCTGAAAACCTCACAAATCCAGCATGGTCAATTGTGCGGAACCCGACATGCGTCTTCTGCCACTGTCAGCTTTCGGACAGGCATGACGCGTTTCGCGCCGACCACCGGTCGATCGGTTTTGGGGCCGGTCTGTTCGCCTCATAAGAGCGCGTTACATTGCGTAGCGGTTTCCCGAGCGCCGCCACATGACACTGGACCTGCAGGTAGCACCGGCTTCTCATCCAGCCTTACTTTGGCCCCCTCGCGTATCAAATTCCCGCTGGCGAGCCCTGCTTTCATAGATCGCACCATGCCGGATGTCTGCTCTGGCGCCCGACCCGCTGGCACGATCTCGATCCGGCATAAGGGCGCAGCATCTTTGCAGGCCGTTTCATCCCGGCGTCCTGCTTGGCTGACAGACCGCACTTGGCGAGCGGTCTCCATGCTCTCTCCAAGGACCATCCCTGCGGCTGGCTTGTCGACCTATGGGCGGGTCCGGCCGCCCGAAACCCTCGCGCCATCAGCTTTTTTCCCCGCCGCCTGCGGCGGCTTCCTCGCGCCGCTTCGCTCACAAAAAAGCTGCCCGCTCGGGTCCTTCACTGTCGCTGCGGCCCTGTCGGATTCAGGCGGTCCTGACGCGCCCATTACGGTGCGCCATCGCAGGGGATGGTCCCCGGCGAAACCACAAAAGGAGACTTCGAAATGACCGCGATCGGTTACGTCAACAAGCAGGAAAACGGCGCCTACAAGGGCCAGTTCAAGACGCTCAGCGTCCGCGCCGACATCGATATCGTCCCCAACCAGGCCAAGAGCGCCGATAACCATCCCGACTTCCGGGTGCTTACGCAAGGGGTCGAAGTCGGCGCTGGCTGGATCCGCACCGGCGAGACTTCCGGCAAGGATTATGTGAGCCTGTCGATTGCAGCGCCGGAGTTCGGACCGCGCAAGCTCTACGCCAATCTCGGCCGAGCCGCCGGCCAGGACGATCACGACACCTACGCCATCATCTGGAACCCGGCCGACTGACCGGCCGAGATAAGAGCCTCGCGCCGCAGCCCCGGCGCGGGGCTCATTCCCAGGAGTTCCACCCAAACCCCGTCCGCCCTAAAGGGCGGCGAAAACTCTCCCCCGACTCTTCGCCCGTCCCCGAGACGATCTCCCTCGCCCATCCTCGCCCTCGCTTGTCCGAAGCGAAACGAGGATCATCATGGACGACGAAAACGAACGCGCGGCCCGCGCGAAAAAGGGCAGCCCGTTTCTCAGCACAGCCCAAGCCGCCTTCTATATCGGGCTCTCCCAGCGCACGCTCGAAAAGATGCGGCTCAAGGGCGGCGGCCCGAAATTCCGCAAGCACGGCCGCTATGTCCGCTATCACATCGACGAACTCGACCATTGGTCGAAAGGACACCCGCAGCACTCCATCGCCGGCGATGGCAAGGCCGGTTCCGGCCAGGGCGGCACGGGAGGCCGTTCATGAGGCGGCGCCCTTCCATCCATCTGATCGGCAGCCGCCTGAGGCGTGTTCGAGCCCGTAAGACGGTCGCCTTGGCCGCGGCCGGTCTCGGTCTTTTGGGCTTCACGGCGCTGGGAAAGCCCGCCCCTTGGCTGGTCTGGAACGCCTCGGCCAGCGCGCCGATCGGCCTTTACCGCATCGCTGCGGGAGCGCTGGCGCGTGGCGATCTCGTGCTCGTGCGCCCGCCTGAATACGCGGCGTATCTCGCCGCCGAGCGCAGCTATCTGCCTCGCAATGTGCCGCTGGCAAAACGTCTTGCAGCGCTGCCGGACGATAATGTCTGCGCCTTCAATGACGCCATCATCATCGGCGGCGACATCGTCGCGCGCCGGCTCAAAATCGACGCCGAAGGCCGACCTTTGCCATGGTGGAACGGCTGCCGAGCGCTCGGGGATAACGAGGTTTTCCTGCTCGGCAGCGACAAAAACCGCTCCTTCGACAGCCGCTATTTCGGGCCTGTTCCCACTCAAAATGTCATCGGGAGGCTCGTACCACTATGGACCGAGTGACCCTCCTCTTGTTGGGCATGATCGCCATTGCGCCATGCGCCTGTTCCGCCTCGACCGGCGCTGAGCCGGTCGCCATCTCCCAAAGTCCGCAGCTGCGAAAGTGGCAGACGTTGGTATCGGAAGCAAGCCGGCGCTTCCATATTCCCCAAGCCTGGATCTATGCCGTCATGGCTGCCGAAAGCGGCGGCAAGACAATGCGCGGCGGCCGCCCCATCACCTCCCCCGCTGGCGCCATGGGCCTCATGCAGGTGATGCCCGGCACCTATGAAGAGATGCGGGTCGAACACGGCCTTGGGCCTAACCCCCACGATCCGCGCGACAATATCCTGGCCGGCACGGCCTATCTCAGTGCCATGTATGACCGCTTCGGATTTCCTGGCCTGTTTGGCGCCTACAATGCCGGTCCCGAGCGCTACGACGAGCATTTGAAGCGTGGCAAACCGCTGCCAGAAGAGACCGTCGAGTACCTCGACCAACTCAAGGCGGCCGGAGTTTCGGCGGCCGACATCGAGGCGTTCGAAAGCCAATCTGTCGCTCCAAAGGCGCAAATCGCTCCTCTCGGACGGTCGCTGTTCTTCATTCATGACGGTGTTCACTCAGGCGTGCGAAACGGCGATCTCTTCGTGCCGCTCGGCAAGGACGGCGCGCAGCCGAAGGAGCCGGTGCGTTAGCCATGGCGGACGGGGGCGCGTCTGGCGGGGCTGGGCGCGGAAGGCAAGATAAAGGTACCGCCTCCAGGAGGCGGTTAAATCTTTGTCTGCACATCGTTTTTCCGGGAGGCTGCCGCCGGTGCCAAGAGGGTTTGACGTGTAAGTGTCTGATTTTGCTTGATATGTCTGGGAGGCTCGCATTAAGGATGACGAGTTCAGGCCGAAGCTCGGCAAAATCGGGTCGCGCGGCTCGAAGGCCGGCAAACGCTATGCCGGCCAGGTTCGTGCGGCGATCAACCGGGCTGGCGGCCGGCCGCAACGCGGTGGTCGCTTCACAGGAAGCCGGACAGGGCGCGGCGGGGCGGCCGCCGCACTGCTGAAATCGCGCGACCGGTATGCCGCCTTCCGCCAGCGCCGGGTGATCGTCAAGGCGCGGGTCGTCAAGCTCGCCGGCAAGGGCGCGGACGGGGCGCGTGCCCATCTACGCTATCTTCAGCGCGACGGGGTCACCCGCGAAGGTGAACCTGGCGAGCTCTACGGCGCCGACAGCGGCCGCGTCGACGGCAAGGCGTTCATCGATCGCGCGGACGGCGACCGCCATCAGTTCCGCTTCATCGTCGCTGCCGAAGACGGCATCGAGTACGACGACCTCAAGGCGCTGACGCGGCGGCTCATGGCGCAGATGCAGGAAGACCTCGGCACGAAGCTCGACTGGGTCGCGGTCGATCATTTCAACACCGGCCACCCGCACAGCCACATCATCGTCCGTGGCAGGGACGACCGTGGCGAGAACCTGGTCATCGCGCGCGAATATATCTCATCTGGCATCCGCGAGCGGGCGGCCGAGCTGGTCAGCCTCGATCTCGGTCCGCGAACCGACCGCGAGATTGAGCTTCGCCTGCGCCGGGAAATGGAGCAGGAACGCTTCACCAGCATCGACCGTCGGCTGCTCAGCATGCGTGATGATGACGGCCTGGTCTCGCCGGGCGGTCCCGACGCCATTCGCCAGACGCTGCACCAGGGACGGCTGCGCAAGCTCGAGCGGATGGGTCTGGCCGCGGAGGTCGGCGCTGGCTCCTGGCGCCTCGACGATGAGCTCGAAGCCACGCTGCGCCGCACCGGCGAACGCGGCGACATCATCAAGACCATGCACCGCGAACTGACCGGCAAGGGGCTTGCCCGCAGGGCCGCCGACTGGGTGATCCACGATCGATCCGGCGAGCCCGTCCAGTCTCTCGTCGGTCGCGTTGTCGCGCGTGGACTGGCCGACGAGATCAATGACCGCCATTACATGATCGTCGACGCCGTCGACGGTAAGAGCCATTGGATCAACATCGGTAGAGGCGAGGCGATGGAAACGATGCCTAATGGCTGCATCGTGCGTGTCGCGCCAAGGAACACCGAGCCGAGGCAGGTCGATCGTACCATCGCCGAAATCGCCGCCGCGCATGGCGGCCGTTACGACGTCGATATGCACCTGAAGCATGACCCATCCGCCACCGAGAGCTTTGCGCGAACGCATGTGCGGCGGCTGGAGGCGATCCGCCGCGCGACCGGCGGCGTCGAGCGAGAGCCGAACGGCACCTGGCTCATCGCGCCGGACCATCTCGATCGCGTCGCGAATTATGAGGGCCAGCGGGCCAGGGCCGAGCCTGTCGTTGCCGACAAGCTCTCCTCAATGGCGCTGGAGCGACAGGTCAGCTTCAACGGCGCCACCTGGCTCGACCGGGAGCTGGTTGCCGATAGACCCGAGCCTTTGCACGGATCCGGCTTCGGCCGCGACGTGAGAGAGGCGCAAGCTCGCCGGCGGCAGTGGCTGATCGCGCAAGGCCTCGCGCATAAAGAACAGGATGGGATCGTCTATCGAGCCAACATGCTTTCGATCCTGCGCCAGCGAGAACTGAACCGTGTTGCTGGCCAACTGTCGGAGGAACTTGGCCTGCCCTATGCCGAAGCGCGATCCGGAGGACGAGTAGAGGGTACGCTCCGCCGCTCCGTCGAGCTTGCCAGCGGAAAATATGCCGTCGTTGAAAAGTCGCGCGAGTTCACGCTGGTGCCATGGCGGCCGGTGCTTGAGCGCCATGTGGGCAAGGAGGTCTCCGGTGTCGTAAGTGGGGAGGGGATTTCATGGACCGTCGGCCGGCAAAGGAGCGGACCTGGTGTTTCGTGAGATGGTGTACAGCTTTTTAGCCAGCGGCGCGGGCAGCCATGCGAGCCCGCGTAGACCTTATGGCCGCACGCCCGCAATCGGTCGCATGGACCTGCCAGGCGGGGCGGCTTTGGAGCGTTCGGACCCGACACGCTGCGTGAGTGGCCAGACTTCGAGCGCTCGAAGATGCGGACTGTTGTCTGCTGGCCGGCGTTATTCCGGCTGGCCTATGACCGCGGCGCAACAGTTCACCGCTGAAGTTGCCACGGGCGAACATCGACAAGAGAAAAAACACCATTGCGCGATACAAATCGCCGTTGAAAGCGTTTAGGTTGCATGCGCTTCGCCAAGTAAACGGATACCCCAGAAGAGAGCCATGACCACGGCCCGCCATATCGTGACGCTGCTTAAAAGCCACATTGCCGGCGACGAGGATCGTTTCCTCTCTATCGCGATGCAGCTTGCTGCGCATGAGGCACGTCAAGGCCATGGTAAGCTTGCTCAGGAGCTCAAGGATCTGGTCGACGCAGCCAAGAGCAGGGACGCCCGGATTGTCAAGAGCAGTCGGCCGGTTCCCCTTTTTCAGCCAAAGGGCGAGCTCGCAGGGCTCCTGCATGTGCGCTATCCGGACCTGCGACTGACCGACATGATTTTGCCGGACAGTCTGCGCTCGCGCCTGCACCGCGTGCTGGGAGAGCAGCGCCAACAAGCAAGCTTGCGCGAGCACGGGCTTGTTCCCCGTCGCAAACTGCTTCTGGTCGGCCCGCCAGGATCAGGCAAGACGATGACCGCATCGGCATTGGCCGGGGAGCTTCATCTGCCCCTTTTCACGATCGTCCTCGATGGTTTGATCACCAAGTTCATGGGAGAGACTGCCGGAAAGCTGCGGCTTGTTTTTGATGCAATGCAGGCGACGCGGGGCGTCTACTTCTTTGACGAATTCGATGCCATCGGCGCGCGTCGAGGCGAACGCCAGGATGTTGGCGAGATTCGGCGCGTGCTGAATTCGTTTCTGCAGTTTCTCGAGCAAGACGACAGCCACAGCCTGATTATTGCGGCAACAAATCATCCCGAGCTGCTCGACAGAGCTTTGTTCCGCCGTTTCGACGATGTCATCGAATACGCCGTGCCCGATCGGCCGATTATAGAGGCGCTGCTTCGGGCTCGACTCGACCGCTTCGACACCAGAGGGCTTGCCTGGAACGAGGCGATCTCTCAGGCAGAGAGACTGTCGCAGGCCGAGATCACGCGCG
Source organism: Mesorhizobium sp. M4B.F.Ca.ET.143.01.1.1 (assembly GCF_004792275.1). NCBI lineage: Bacteria > Pseudomonadati > Pseudomonadota > Alphaproteobacteria > Hyphomicrobiales > Phyllobacteriaceae > Mesorhizobium > Mesorhizobium sp. M4B.F.Ca.ET.143.01.1.1. Next base: position 480,067 of record NZ_SRSR01000005.1, on the reverse strand, counting down.
CGGCCGACGACGCTGCAAAAACCATCATATTGCGGGGGGGGAAGCGGATCACCTCGGAAGCGCTCATCGACGCTCTGAAGGAACGCCGGCAGGCGTCGCTGTTTGAGTAGCGACAGCACAGATCATAATGGCAGACGATTTTCCGCGCGACCGCGCCCATATCCACCTTCGCAACAACGGCATTCGGGAAGCCTATCGGCGGCCCAACCAACTTATACATGCACCGCCGCTGCCGGCGCGTGATCGGGCGTCGCATGCTGCGGCCTTGACGCAATCCATCGAACAAGCGGTCGAAAGTGCACGCCAGCAGATTGCGGCGCGTGACCCCCAGCTGTCGGTCGGCACGCCTGGCTTTTACCTCGCGATCGATCTGCCCATGTCCGGACGGGCGGCCCTCGACCAGTTGGCCGATCGTCGCCAGCACATGGAGCTGGTCGCCGTCCATGAGCCAACTCAACCCGGTGCTCCCATCACAGCGTCGGTGTTCCTGCCGCAAAGCGCGCAAGCCTATTATTTGCGGAAAGTCGAGGCGTATCGAGACGTTGATACTGACCGCGGCAGACCGCGCAACGAGCCGCTCGTCTCCCGCATGGAGACAGTCAGGCTGGCGACTGCACGATCGTTGTTTACCGACCACGACGACCTCTTCCCCCAGGCCGCTGACGAGCAGGTGTGGTGGGAAGTCTGGCTGCGCGACGGTCGCCGCGAGAACTTCGAGCACATTGCCGAAGCCCTGAACATCACTTTGCGCACGCATGCGGTTAGGTTTCCGGAGCGGGTGGTCATGCTGGCCCTCGCCAGCACGGCAATGCTCGACCGCATGATTGCGCACAGCGATGTCGTCGCCGAGCTGCGGCGCGCGAAGGATACGCCGTCCTTCTTCCTGGGCCTTGGCGGCGCGGAGCAAAGGGACTGGAGCGACGAGCTTCTCGGGCGCGTCAGACCGCCTCAATCCGATATTGCGGTCTGCATTCTCGACAGCGGCGTGCGTCGCACCCACCCGTTGATCGAACCCGCACTTGCCGTTTAAGACTGGCACACCGTCAAACCGGCATGGGGCAGCGACGACACACCTGCGTGGAGCGGCCACGGGACGCGAATGGCAGGTGTCGGCCTGTACGGTGATCTGGTCCCGCTCCTGGTCGGAGGCGATCCAGTTCCATTGCCCTTTCGGCTGGAGAGTGTTCGTATCCTTCCGCCAGAAGACGAGGCAAACGATCCAGAACTCTATGGCGCGATCACCGCGGAAGCGATCGCCCGCGCCGAGGTGCAGGCGCCGGAGCGCCGCCGCGCGATCGCAATGGCTGTGACAAGCGCCAGTCCGGCGCGTGGAAGGCCCACATCGTGGTCTGCCGCTATCGACCAACTCTGTTTCGAAGAGGAACAGCGACGCTTGATCGTTCTCTCTGCCGGCAACATCGGCGATGACCTCATGCCGGCCGAGCATTTGACGCGCAACGATCTGGAAGCAGTCGATGATCCTTCTCAGGCCTGGAATGCGCTGACGGTCGGCGCTTTCACAGAAAAGGTCGATATCATTGACACCGACTTTTCGGGCTACGCTCCGATCGCGCCGGTCGGCGAGCTCTCGCCGCGCAGTCGCACTTCGGTCGTTTGGGACAGGCAGTGGCCGGTGAAGCCCGAGGTCGTCTTCGAAGGCGGCAATCTCGCCCATGACGGTGTGTTGCCCGGCGAGCCGATCGACGATCTGCAGATATTGACCACTTTCTGTCGACCCGAACTGCGCCACTTCACCACCCTCGGAGATACGAGCGCGGCAACGGCCCATGCCGCACGGATGGCGGGACTAATTCTATCAGCGCGCCCCGAGCTGTGGCCTGAATCGGTTCGCGCCCTGATCGTCCACTCGGCCGAATGGACTCCGGCGATGCGCGCACGCATCGATGCGTGCAACGGAGCGAAGGGCGAGATCCAGGCGCTCGTGCGGCGCTATGGTTACGGCGTGCCAGATCTTGGGCGCGCGCTTCTGTCAACGGTGAACGACCTCACGCTTATCGTTGAAGATGAGCTTCAGCCTTTCCAGCGCGAGGGCGGCGCGGCTGCCAAAACGCGTGACATGAAGCTGCATCGCCTGCCTTGGCCGAAGGAGCAGCTCGCGGCGCTCGGCGCTGCCCAGGTCGAGCTCCGCGTCACGCTGTCCTATTTCATCGAACCCAACCCCGGTGAACGCGGATGGACCCGCCGGCATCGTTACGCGTCCCATGGTCTTCGGTTCAGAGTAAAGTCAGCGACCGAGACAGTCGACGAATTCCGAGCCCGCATCAATCAGGCCGCTCGGGACGAGGAGGAAGGGGCGCCTGCTGGAGGCGGAGAAGAGTGGCTGCTCGGCACCTTCCGCGATCGCGGCTCGTTGCACGCCGATTTCTGGTCGGGCAGCGCCGCCGATCTCGCCGAGCGTGACGCGATCGGCGTGTTCCCGGTCGGGGGCTGGTGGAAGGAGAAGCCTTACCTGGAACGCGTCGACGCTCTGGCTCGGTACGCCCTGATTGTGACGATTCGGGCGCCTGGGGTCGATGTTGACATCTTCACACCCGTCGAAGCAGCCCTGACTGTCGAGACGTCGGTCGAGACCTGATGCAGCACTGTCCAAACCGGCCAACAACGGAGGTTTGACCAGCCTCTGGTGCCATGGCGGCTGGTGCTGGATCATCACGTCGGCACGGGATCATGCGCGGAGGACGATAGGCCGGCAAAGGAGCGGGCCAAGCGTGTCATAATGGCGCCCATGGTCACGCCCACAAGCCGCGCCCCCTGCGTCTACGGAGAGGTGCGCGTCTGCTTAGGCGGCCGAGACATCGCTTACCTGATCAACGCGCTCCGTATTTGCGCCTGTAAGCGGCAATGAAATCGTCGTCGCTACAGATGCAGCGGCCGCTGGAGTCCTTGGCCTTCGGATCGTGCAAGTGAGAGCCAAGGGGGCGCAGAAGATTCACCCGAGTGCTCGTCGTCGGGCTCATGGGAAACCCCGCACTATGCTTGACCAAATCCGCGGCAAGCATAATCCCGGCAAGCACCGACTGAAAGGCCATCGGAACCACAGTTCGAACGCGGCGACTTCCTTCGCTAAGCTGGAACACCAGACCGCCGCAGATAGCCTGCTGATAAAAGGAGCGCAGGGGCTGGCCGACAAACGGGGCTAGCGGTTCAAACGGCACAGCCATCGCTGTAGCCACGCGAACTACAAAGTCGTTGGGAACTCCGGCATTTGTCTGCAGGAGCGTTTTCACCTGCTCGTGTGCTTCCGGTATTCCGAGTTCCTCGGCAATCAGCTGGTGCTCGTCCTTGGATTTTCCGGATGGCAGGTACATGCAACAAAGGCAAGCCTGGCCGTCATCGAAACCATGCCGGGAGATACCGAGATCGTGCTCCTGCATCCAAGCGTTTGCGATCCATCGCGGCAGTGCACCTTGGACAGCCAGACGGTCGGCGGCGGTGTCAAGCGCCACACCCACTTGGTCTAAGACCCAATTGCCCCGGCGCGCAACATATTCTGCCCACGTCAGAGGGTGCGCCTCGACCTCAAGGCCAGTCGATCTAAGGGCGGTGGCTGCAAGAACCGCCTTGGACATACCAATCTCCGCCTGGCCGGCCAATGCGTAGCGCTGCAGGTTTGAGAGTTCGATCGCTTCGTGATCGATTACATGCAGACGACCCTTGAGATCGGGTTGTCTCGCTAGCGCCCAAAGCGAGCCATGGCCTATCGCACCGAGCCCAACGAGGTGGGTTTCGCCAAGGTCGACTGGGAAGTCGATCGGGCCAGCCTCCCCGGCTTTGGTCTTGTCGTAGCTGCATAGCGAGAGGTCGATGGTTTCGTCCAACTCGGCGCCGGTCAACTGGGCGGCGAAGATAGTTCGAAAGACGTTGGCGGCGCCGAAGCAACTGGCGGCGCCAGCTCCAAAAGGCAGCAGACTTGGGCCAGAGCCCACCGGGTCCGTACGCGACAGCTTTGCCGCCCAACCGTCCGATCCCACGAAAAAGATCGGGCACCGGAGTGATGGGCGCGTTACCCCTGCAACGACGCAGACGGTGGCAGACTTGCCGGAACGCCGGATGCCGACTTTTGGATTGATCGACTTTGCCAAGCGCTCCAGCGCTTGGGCTTGAGAGCTCGCCGCGCTGTCCAGCGGGAGTATCGCCAGAACCGGGTAGAGCCTAGCGAGCAATCTCACCGCAAGATCTAGTGTCGCCTGGCCTTCGGCGCAGGAAGCGGCCTGATGGTCGAAGGCGACTGCCACGACCTGCTTTTCAAGAGCTGCTTTGAAGTCTCCCAGATGAAAATCGGCCAGGACCTGAGATGCCGCCGTGGCGGCACGATCGATGAAGTTAGCGAATGCCATTGTTCAACTCGATATCATGATCATTCGCGACAGTGCCGCGGGAGGGAGCGCATTCCATTTGGCCTTTTCGTCAAGCCGATAGGCGGCGACCCGAGCAAAATCGAAAGGCTCGCGGGCGAAATTCGGCACTACCAGCGACAGACACCCAACCGTGGTAGCAACCGCATAAGCGTCGTCCGTCGTCGAATGGTAGGCGCGGCCCGGATGGCTGTGAATCTGGGCCAAGAGTTTCAGGCCGCTTTTGTAGAGCCAGACATTGAGCCGGTGCAGTTCTTCGGCCGCAACGATCACGCAAACGCCATCGTTTGTCCGAATGTGACGCTGCGCCGGGATAACCGTCTCTGTTACGGCAAAGTGCCGGTCTTGCTGAACGCCGACCCAGAGCGCCATCCCCTCATTGCCTTCGCGACCAACTGAGCGCAGATGCCCATGCGTGGTCGAGATGCAGCCGCGCGGGAGAGTCACGATCGTTACATCTCTCAAACCAGTCATTCTTGTATCGCCTGAGGGGATACCACCATTCCTACGATTGCCGGTGGGAGTTGAATCTGCAACTGCTCTATAGGAATGATTCCGTACTTGATGATCTTGTCCAGGATGAAGGCCAAACAGCCTTCGCCAGAACCCCGATGAAGTAGCCATGGATCACCTGAATGGGCTGGATTGTCGTGGTATTCCCGGACGCCCGCCATGCACAGGAATGGTTCGTCCTCGGGACTGTTGGCCTGGATGAAGTCCGTCAGCGGCACGGCGTTCTGCTGGATGAGAGCTCCTATCATCTCCGGCGGCGTTCCGGGCAGCGGCGGACGTCTAAGCATTTTCAGGTATAGATCTTTCCGGGCAATCGGATGACGCGTAAACGGATCGACGAAGACCACGGACGGTGGTCTTAAGTCGTAGTCGGTGAAGTCGACCTCGCTCGCTGCGCTGATCACCCGTGGTTTTAACTTGAGGCTTGCGAAAATGAAGAAAGCGCGCGGAAAGGTCGCCTCGATCAAGAAGCAGCCCTGAGCCCGATAGACATCAGCATATGGCCGGAACCGGCCGATCTCCCGATCAAACTTCGCTCGGGAGACCTCCGGATCCACACTTTGGGGTTTAGGCACCTGCGACGCCCGCCTTCAGGCTGAGGAACAGGGTCACAGTATTCGGGAAACCGAAATCGCCAAGCTTCTTGTCGACGTCGAGCAAGTTGCCGGCCTCATCCTTCAATTCCCAATTCTCGGCTGGTTGGGCGACATTCTGCGTGTTCTCAAGGGCTTTGGTACGAATGACGTGAAGCGGCTGGTTGGGATTGGCTTCGACCTGCGTGGGCTGGCCGTTCACCACCATCGTGATCTCGATCTTGCCCGGCCCGCCGCCGTGATTATCGCCCTTACCCGAATCCTTCGACATTGTCCTACTCCTGTGGCTTGCCAACCGTCCCACGCCCTGGCGCCCACCTGCGAGTGAGACCGGCGGTCTTCAATCGTTCACCCGGCGCCACGGCCGCGAGTACGCGAAAGACAGGGGATAAGCTACCGAATCGGTGCTTGCCTTCTTTTATGGGTGACTTGAGCCGCAAGTAAATGGTCTCAAATTGCTCCTCACAACTATAATCGATTATAGCAATGCGAAAATATTGGCGACACGCCTATTCATCTGCTCTCTCACTCGCCTGCTCCGTGCTTGGCAAGGGGAGCTTTGACTGCGTCACGCGTCCCCCAATCCTGCAACGCATTCACCCGAGCCTGCGCGACACCAGCGCCCGCACCGGCCGTGATCCGCAGAACGAAACGCTGATCGTGGCGTTCTATCGCGAACTGGCGCTGCTGTTCTGGCTAGACGATTGCAACGACGTTGGCCTGATCGCGCCGGAGCAGCTCGCCGCCGTGGAGCAGGCGCTGGGGCACGGCGTACCGTGCGTTCTCTCCGGATTCGAGGGCTGCGCTCAGCTGCGCGCTTCGCTGGTGCTGGATCGGCGAACGGCGCCGGCCACGGTGGCCGCTGGCTGGGAGTACATCCATTTCGAACACTGCGCACTGCCCGAGTTGGACCTGACGCAGATCGACCTGCGCGCCTCGCTGCTGGGCAAGGCTATGCGCGCGCCGCTGCTGATCAGCTCTATGGCCGGCGGCATGCCACGGGCCGAGGCCATCAACCGGCATTTGAGCGAGGCAGCGCAAGCCTTGCGGATCGCCATGTGCGGTTCGCAGCGTGTGAGCCTGCAATCCCGTAACTCCCAGGGGCTAACGCGCGCGCTGCGCCGCCTGGCGCCAGACATTCCCTTGCTGGCCAATATCGGCGCCGCGCAACTGCGGGAGGCCGACGGCCTGGACCTGGCGCGTCGCGCGGTGGACGCGCTGGAGGCCGATGGGCTCATCGTCCATCTCAATCCGCTGCAGGAAGCGGTACAGCCGGGAGGGCGACCGCGACTGGCGCGGCGTCCTGGCGCTGATCGCTGGCGCCGCGCGCATCGTGGGCGTGCCGATCGTGGCCAAGGAAGTGGGGGCGGCCTGTCCGCCTCGGTGGCCTGTGCGCTCGTCGAGGCGGGCGTGGCGGTAATCGATGTCGCCGGCGCCGGCGGCACCAGTTGGGCCGCAGTGGAGGGCGAGCGCGCCCGCAATGCCGCCGACCGTGCAGTGGCGATGTCATTCGCCAATTGGGGGATTCCCACCCTGACCAGCGTGCAGGCGGTGCGTCGGGCGCTGCCAACGGTGAAGCTGATCGCGTCGGGCGGGATCCGCGATGGCGTCGACGTGGCCAAGGCCATCCGCCTGGGCGCGGACATCGCCGGGCAGGCGGCCAGCGTGCTGGGCGCGGCGACAGTGTCCACCGAGGCCGTTGTCGCGCATTTCGAGATCGTCATCCGCCAGTTGTTGGGTCACCATCAAACCAATTTGACGCCCCGGGACAATATCGTCCGGCATTGTCCGGTGTGCGACGATGTTGGGGATGCGACATAGGCGGATTGCCGTGTATTAAACCGCTTTTCCTTTGGCACGCATATTGCGCCCTATCGGTAAACCTCGTCATGGGCCGGCGGCAATCGCTCGGAGATTGTCGAAATAGCACAATCTGCCGGGGTGACATCCGGCCCGACTAGAGCAGGACCTTTCAGATGATGCAGAAAAGCAAGCGGCCATACTCGCGGGGAACTAGTCGCGTCAGGGCTGCATGGACGCTCTTTCCTGGTTGTTTCGGCGACGGACGCCAACTCTTCAATCGGCACCCGAACCAGTGCCTGGATGTCCAAGGAGCGCCCCTGTTGCGCGTGCCTGGCTGCACCCGCGTGCTGGCTCTCCTCCAAGGCGACGCTCGGCGCTGCTGCAGACCGGCGACGAGAACCCAACTTCAAAATTAGCATTCCGAAAACCGAAAGAAGTGAACAGGTATGTCCAGGATCGGCGCTTTGACGCGCGCGGCATGGCGATCGGCAACTCAGACGCTGGCCAAGGGTTCGAAAAGTTTACACCCGACGCTAGCGCCGGCCGATTTCAAGCGCGCACTTACGATCAACGATCGATATGGCGGGCTCACTGTCAATGTCCCCAAAATGCCTTTCTGGCTGACCGGGGGTGAAGCCTTCGTCTACCGCCGGACTAGCCACGGCGAGCAGCAGTTCATGCAGGTCGATGCTGCCACGGGTTTCAAGCGGCCCGCTTTCGATCAGGCGCGTCTGGCGGCAGCGCTAAACAAGGTGAGCCATGAGAGCTATCAAGCCGGCAATCTTCCGTTCGACCGTTTCGAACTGAGTGAGGATGGTCGCAGGCTCGACTTCCAGATTGAAGACACCCGGTGGAGCTGCGACCTTGCAAGCTATGACTGTACCAGCACCACATTCGATGCAAGGAAAGGGGACCGTAGGGAGCTCAGCCACCGCTACACGCCGCCAGCGGAGAACAACCCCGACAAGAGCAACGCGTCGCCCGACGGCAAATGGATCGCCTATATCAAGAACTGCAACGTTTTCCTGCGCAGCGAGGACGGATTGCAGGATGTTCCTCTGAGCCGGGACGGAGCCGAAGGCAATTGCTACGTCTTTTCGACGCTGAGCTGGTCGCCGGACTCGCGCCACCTCGCCGCTTACCTTGTTCGCCCCGGCTATAGGCGAGAGGTCCGCTACCTCAATTCATCGACGGACCAGTTGGAGCGGGAATATTCAACAATATTCTATCCCAGGCCGGGCGATGTCCTTCCGCTGCCCCAACCAGTCCTGTTCGACATTGCCGGCCGGCGCCAGATCGTGATTGACGGTGCCCTCTTCTCGAACGTCTTCGAACTTTCCCCTCTCCGGTGGTGGGCGGACAGCCGCGGCTTCACTTTCGAATATAACCAGCGCGGGCATCAGCTCTATCGCTTGGTCGAGGTAGACGCCGCCTCGGGCCGCGGGCGCTCCCTGATCGATGAGACCAGCGAGACATTCGTGGATTATTTGCCGCTGGGGCATGGCCAGGAGGATGCCGGAAAAATCTTCCGTTACGATGTCGATGACGGGAAGGAGATCATCTGGGCATCAGAGCGCGACGGGTATGAGCATTTGTATCTTTTCAACGGCCGGACAGGCGCGCTCGAAAACCAGATCACCCGAGGTGAGTGGGTCGTCCGGAGGGTCAACCATGTCGATCCGGTGAAGCGTCAGATCTGGTTCGAGGCGAGCGGGATGAACTCGCAGGAGGACCCCTATTGGGTCCATGCTTACCGCATCGGCTTTGACGGCAAGGGACTGACTGCACTGACGCCCGAACCGGCCAACCACCATATCGAGTTCTCGCCTGACAGGCGCTATTATGTCGATCTCTGGTCACGCATCGATCTGCCCCCGCGCATGGCACTCTACCGCGCCAGCGACAATGCCAAGCTCCAGCAGATCGAGACGGCCGACATTTCCGAGCTCGTCGCCGCAGGCTGGCAGCCGCCGCTCAGTTTCCATTCCAAGGGGCGCGACGGCAAAACTGACATCTGGGGTGTGCTCCACCTGCCAGCCAACTTCGACCCGACGAAGAAATACCCGGTTGTGGAGAATATCTATGCTGGACCCCACGGCTCCTTCGTCCCAAAATCCTTCTCGCGGTGGACAGAGCCGCTCACGCAGCTGGGCTTCGTCGTTGCTCAGATCGACGGCATGGGCACCAACAACCGCTCCCGCGCCTTCCATGATGTTGCTTGGAAGAATCTGAAGGACGCAGGATTTCCCGATCGCATTCTGTGGCACAAGGCGGCGGCCGCGCAATATCCATGGTACGACATATCCAACGTCGGCATTTTTGGCGCATCCGCCGGCGGCCAGAGTGCAGTCAGCGCGCTGCTCTTTCACCCCGATTTCTACAAGGTCGCCGTCGCCAAAAACGGCTGCTTCGACAACAGGATAGACAAGACCTGGTGGAATGAACTGTGGATGGGGTGGCCGGTCGGCATTGAATATTCGCAATCCTCCGCCGTTGACAATGCTCACAGGCTGCAGGGCAAGCTGATGATCGCGGTCGGCGAAATGGATGATAATGTCGATCCGTTTTGCTCGTTCCAGCTTGCCGATCGACTCATCAAGGCAGGAAAAGATTTTGACATTGTCTACGTTCCTGGTGCCAATCACCATACTCTAGGCACCTACACCGAGCGCAAACTCCTAGACTTCTTCGTTCGCAACATTCTCGGTCAGACCCCGCCCGACTGGAACAGCAAACCGATCGAGCTGGAGTAGCTTGTGGCTCTTGCAATTGTTAGCTCGCCTTATCGGCTGTAATCAGGGCGAGGCGCGAGCAAATCTGCACCGAAGGACGATCGTGGAGTCTAGGACTTGCGCTGCGTATTGAGGATAGGCTCGCCGCGACGTTGGTCTGAGCAAACTGCTTGATAGGCACGCCTGCAGACCGCGTGTGTGCGATTGCAAGATCCCCTATCAGCCTGGTGTGAAGCGTTCAGGGGAAAAGCCGCACCCAACGCCGCTTCCGCTCGCCGTAACGCTACGGCGGTGCGGCCCACCCGATCCGCTCGACGAGCATAGGAACACATAGGTCCCCGAACGGACGATTACCTTGGCAATAGAAGACCCTCGTCGGTCATCGCCGCTGTGGGTGGCAGCCCGTCGGTCTGGAGCTGCCACGATTCTCATCCTCGCGTCACATATGAGCTGAAGCTTTCCGGATCGGGTATCCAATCGGCATCCAGTTGCTCGGCGATATGGTTGAATTCTACCTCAGGACAAGAGTGAGTAGAGCAGCCCCGCTACGAAAATCCTATCCTGGTTCGTTTGACGCATCGACTATTCAGATTGATTGGCGTGATACCCGGCGCGGCCGCAACACGCTAGGCCGTCAACCGCTGAGCAGAAAACCAGCCTTCGCCTTCCGCGGCGGCGGACCTCGTCAGCCTTTCGAAAGCTTGCCTGAGTAGGTTGCTCATGTGATCTGTGGAAGTGAGGCTAGCGTGCACCCGTACAAACTGGACATTCATCGTAGCAGCTTGGCTGCAGGTGCAGCACGCCGTACCGCACGAGCAAGCGGACAAGCCGGCCAAGCCGGTTTTGAGCAGCACTTGGGCGAATTGCAGGCGGCGGATGAGTTGATGAGTGCACCAGGCGAGGATGTCCTCGTCAATGGCTCGCATGGCAAAGGTGAGTTGAGACCAACGAAGAGGCAGAGGATCCAAAGCAATCTGCAGCATGCTGTCACTGAGCGGCAACCAGGTCAGGTTGGTGACTCAGGCGCTCGCGCGATGATGCAACTCCCTGCCCATCAGGTGGGTACATCGGAACGGGAGGCGCAGCTCGCGATGCAGGGGGATGAGCACGAATACACCCCAGCGCCGCATCTCGATGGGTCGATGCCCTCGACAGTGCAGCCGGATCGTCCAATTGTGGCCCCCGACGGTGCCGACAAGCGTCCTGTTTATTCCAACGATGCCACCGCCATCGAAGGGCTGAAGTCTGCACTCCTTGCGGGTAAAGCCAGGCCGGACACGGTCACTCGCAGCGCAAATTCTCTTTTCGGCTTTAGTCGTTGGCTCTTTCAAAACAAAAAGCCAGGGTTTGCTGCTCGGCTTTACCATCCGTCGCTGAGCCAGGATCTCGAGGAGTACGAGAGTAGGGGTGGTTCCTCCACAGTGGCTGGCGCACTGCGTCAACTGATGAAGCCGATAGGCGGAGCCGCCCCGATTGTGGGTCGCGCTGTCCTGAACCCCCATCCTGACGACGCCGCGCTCACTAGACATTTCAGATCCGCGAGCGGCTACGCAACTGCTCTTAACCATTTCAGTCATTACCTACGTCAAAATGACAAGCTCGGGATTGCGGGCCGGATTTACGATGAATCGCTGGATAAAGATGTTGAGAGCTACAAGGCCGCCTCCTCTACTCGTGGAGCTCCGATCGAATCTGCACTGGTTTATATCCGCAAGCACCCGCCGCGCGTTATACTCGGGAGTCATCTGGAAAACGCGGTCAGCATGGAGGCTCGTCCCCGTGGCGACGCTGCTCAGCATACCGCACCACAGCAGGGATTCGATTGGCCAGAGGAGCTCCTGCCGGTAGGTTATAAGGAGGGCACCGATCTACCGTTGTCTCTCGCCCCAACCGCGCACCAACACCAAGCACCCGACTTTGGAGAGGCCGTCCCTCACTTGAACTGGCGCCACGGCGACCAGGGCGCCCCGGAGGGGCTGGTAGCTGCACGGGACAGGAGCAGCCCGCTGCCAAGCGAGGCGGTGCCACATAAATCTGGACGGGGACTCGCTACGCAGCCCAGATTGTGGGCGGAGAAATCCGCCTCGCCAGAGCTCTTTCGACGGCGGGCGGAGCAGGCTCTGCCGGCGTCCGCCAGAGGTGTGGAGACATCCTCCGCGGTTGATGAAGCCGCCGCTCGCCAAGCTTTGGCTTGGTTGCAGCAGGAGATGGAGGGGATCGAACCGATGCAGGATCCTCATAAGGTGGCTACACCGGAATCTGAGGCGCAGCTCGTCAGGCAGAGGGATGAACACGAATCCACCCCAGCACCGCATCCCGGAGGTGGTGGTTCGATGTCCTCGACAGTGCAGCCGGATCGTCCAATTGTAGTCCCCAACGGTTCCGACAAGCGTCCTGTCTATTCCAACGATGCGACCGCTATCGAAGGGCTGAGGGCAGCATTCCACGCGGGTAAGGCCAGCGCGAACACGGTCACTTTCAATGTAAATTCTCTTTTCGGCTTTAGTCGGTGGCTCCTTCAAAACAACAAGCCAGGGTTTGCTGCTCGGCTTTACCATTCGTCGCTGGATCAGGATCTCAAGGAGTACGAGAGTACGGGTGGTTCCTCCACCGTGGCTGGCGCACTGCGTTACCTCAAGAAGTCGACAAGCGGAGCCCCGATTATGGGTCGCCCTCTCGTGATCCCCTATCCTGACGATGCCGAGCTCATTAGAGATTACAGAGCCGCTTCGACCAAGGAGTACCTGGCAGCGCCTGCGACCGGACGGAATCCAGATACCGTGGGCGGCTATACAAATTTTCTTAGACATTTTAGCCAGTATCTGCGTCAAAATAACAAGCCTGGGATTGCCGCTCGGATTCACGACAAATCGCTGGATAAAGATGTTGAGAGCTTCAAGGCTGTCTCCTATGGTAATAGACTAAGTATCGGTTCTGCATTGGCTCACCTCCGGGATATCCTGCCGCGCATTGTGCTCGGGCGCGAAACTGTCCTTGCTGCTCATCCGGCAGACGCAGTCACCAGGCGCGTTGGGGCCGCTGCTGAAGCTGGGCCAGCGGCACCGGCAAGAGCTCCCCAACCCGCCTCGCCAGCAACCGCTAAGCTGCCAGGCACCTACCGCGGCCTTCCACTGGTTGATGTGACCACACTGACGACCAGTTCCTCTGGGGCTCAGATCGGGGCGCTCGATCCGACAGCCCCGTCCAACGTTGCAACGGGGCGGGTGCTCGGCGCCGCCGAATGGCTGAGCGACGCCCATGTCCAGAGAGATTACAATTTGCTGGAGCGGCAACTGCAGGGGATCAATCCGGCGCTCGCTGCCCGGACTCGGCTGGTGGATCCTTCCGTATCCCATCTACTGCGACACACGTCGCCGCAAGACGCTCGAGGCATATTGCAGTCCATCTATAATCAAAACAACGCCACAGCCGACTTCCTGTTCTTGCCAGTGAATAATGGCACGGCTACTAGCCCCGGCACCCATTGGTCGCTGCTGCTCGTTGATCGCCGCGACCCCGAAAGGCGGTTCGCCTATCACTACGACTCCCTCCAGCGAGAGGGATATAACGACGTGCCTGCAAAACAGCTCGCAGGACTGCTGAATGCTACCTTGGCGCCAGCCCCCATGGCCAGACAGACGAACCATTATGATTGCGGCGTATTTGTCCTGGAGGGCACGTGGGCGCTGGTTGAACGATTGGTGAAAGGGCAGCGGCCAGACCACGAGCCGCTGCCCCTCGACAACCTCGTTGCCGATCGGCAGGCGCTGCAAGACCGGCTAAGGAGGCGCTTGCCGCACGAGGAAGAGCCGCGGCAGCTGCTGGAGGATGAACCCGCCTCCCCACCGATGATGGCATTCGAGCCAGGGGAACTGCGGCAACTGTTGGAAGACGAGCCTGACTCCCCACCAATGATGGCGTTCGAGTCAGGGGAACTGCGGCAACTGTTGGAAGACGAGCCTGCCTCCCCACCAATGATGGCGTTCGAGTCAGGGGAACTGCGGCAACTGTTGGAGGACGAGCCTGCCTCCCCACCAATGATGGCGTTCGAGCCAGGGGAACTGCGGCAGCTGTTGGAGGATGAACCCGCTTCCCCACCGATGATGGCGTTCGAGCCAGGGGAACTGCGGCAGCTGTTGGAGGATGAACCCGCTTCCCCACCGATGATGGCGTTCGAGCCAGGGGAACTGCGGCAACTGTTGGAAGACGAGCCTGCCTCCCCACCAATGATGGCGTTCGAGCCAGGGGAACTGCGGCAACTGTTGAATGATGAGCCTGCCTCCACTTGGGCACAAATCAATTCGACCCCACATGCGCGAGCGGACGGTGTTCATCAGCCAGCCCAGGCGCCCTGGCTCCCTGAACGCAGAAGATAACTTTGCGGAGGAGCGGTCACGCAACTGTCGGCGGCGCCGGGCCTCAGGGTGAATGGAGAGGATGGTGTCGCGTGAAGGCGCAACACGCGTGCTGACCGACCTGCATAGTAGGAAGTCGTTCATTGCTCCCAAATCGTATGTGAGGAACATTCCTGTCCCGGCTGCACCGCGCGATGCTAGGTCGCGTTGTTCAGCGGGCCAAGCCGATGACACCTACGAAGCTACTGATCGGGCAGATCGCCGTTGTGTGCGCAATTGTCATTATCGGCGTATGGACGGCAACCCAATGGTGCGCTCAAATGCTGACCTACCAGACGCCTCTCGGCGCACCATGGTTTCTCTTCGCCGGCTGGCCAATCTACAAGCCGTGGAAGCTGTTTGAATGGTGGTTCCACTTCGATGCTTATGCGCCGGAGGTCTTCGACAAAGCCGGTACGCTTGCAGGCGCCAGCGGATTCCTGGGCTGTGCCGCCGCAATCGCAGGCTCGCTTTTGCGCGCGCGACAGCGCGGGTCGGTTACGACCTATGGGTCTTCACGGTGGGCCACGACTCATGAGGTCGAGACGGCAGGGTTGTTACGGCCGGCGGGCGTTTTCCTCGGTAGGCTGAACGATCGCTATCTGCGCCATGACGGCCCGGAGCACGTCATGGCATTTGCGCCGACGCGTTCGGGCAAGGGCGTGGGGCTGGTTGTTCCAACGCTACTTTCCTGGACCGGGTCTGCCATCATTCATGATATAAAAGGCGAAAATTGGCAGTTGACCTCCGGCTGGCGGTCGAAATTCTCGTACTGCCTTCTGTTCAATCCGACCGACCCGAGATCGGCACGCTACAACCCGCTGCTGGAGGTGCGCAAAGGCCCAGATGAGATCCGGGACGTTCAAAACATCGCCGACATCCTCGTCGATCCCGAGGGCGCGCTGGAGCGACGGAATCACTGGGAGAAGACCAGCCATTCACTCCTAGTTGGCGCCATTTTGCACGTGCTCTACGCTGAAGAGGACAAGACGCTAGCCCGCGTCGCCACCTTCCTGTCGGACCCGCAACGCTCGTTTGCCGCAACGCTACGGCGGATGATGACGACAAACCATCTCGGGACGGGGCATAACCCTCAGGTCCATCCCGTAGTGGCCTCGGCGGCTCGCGAACTCCTGAACAAGTCGGAAAACGAGCGCTCAGGCGTCCTCTCGACCGCCATGTCCTTTCTTGGGCTTTATCGTGATCCAACGGTCGCGGCGGCCACTTCGTCCTGCGACTGGCGCATCGCTGACCTAGTGGATGGAGAGCGACCGCTGTCGCTCTATCTGGTCGTGCCGCCTTCGGATATCTCGCGCACCAAGCCTTTGGTGCGACTGATCTTGAACCAGATCGGCAGGCGGTTGACGGAGCGTCTGGAGGGGGACCCGAAGAAGAGCCGTAAGCATCAGCTGCTCATGATGCTGGACGAGTTTCCGGCGCTCGGTCGCCTCGACTTCTTCGAAACGGCGCTCGCCTTCATGGCAGGTTATGGCATTCGCTCCTATCTGATCGCACAATCTTTGAACCAGGTTTCAAAGGCCTATGGCGAGAACAATGCTATTCTCGACAATTGCCACGTGCGAATTGCCTTTTCCTCCAATGACGAACGCACGGCCAAGCGCATCTCGGATGCCCTCGGCACCGCAACCGAACTTAGGTCGATGCGCAACTATGCGGGCCATCGGCTTGCGCCCTGGCTTTCACATGTCATGGTGAGCCGCCAGGAAACCGCGCGCCCGCTCCTGACGCCAGGCGAGGTGATGCAATTGCCGCCGTCAGACGAATTGGTCCTGGTTTCTGGGTTGCCGCCGATCCGCGCCAAGAAGCTGCGCTATTATCAGGATCAGAATTTCACAGATCGGGTGCTGCCTGCGCCGGTGCTGCACGACGGACCCTATGCGGACTGCCCTGCATCACGCCCGGACGGCTGGACTGGACAAGTGTGCAGCGTCGATAGCCGACTTGCTGCGGACGAGGAAAGCGCCGACGCGCCAGTTGAAGACGAGGGAGGCGTTCAGCAGCAACGCCATCCAAGCCTGCCCGAAGAAGACGTTGTTGTCTCTCAAGAGCCCGATCAGGCCGATCTGTACAAGCCCGCAGACGATGACAGCGAAGCGCTCGCGGACAAGCGTGTCATGGATCGGATTTCCACTGCGGCCCGCGCCTACGGTATCAACGAGGGCAGGGGCGACGATGTCATTCCCGGCTTCTGAAGTCCGCTGAGTTGCAGAGCGCACCTCAGCGTAGATAACGGCCATAAGCAATTTTGAGCGTCTGGCCGATGCTTCTCCCGTCGCCGGCGCAACGCCGGGCCGTCGGAACGAGCCGCATGAAGCCGCACCGCATTCGCCATCAGTTTCTGCTTGAGCCGGAGCTCAGCGAGAAACTGGACAACCTCAGTCGCGATCCGTCAACGACCAAATCAGCGATCGTGGCGAAGGCGATCGAGGCGTTCATCGAGCGGCGTGGCGAGAGCGAGTTCGATCGGCGCTACGGCGTAAGGCTTGACCGGCTCTCCCGCGATCTTGCCCACGTCAGGCGCGATTCCGAGGTGATCCTGGAGAGCCTGGCGCTCTTCATCCGCTTTTCGATCACCCTTCACGCCCACACGCCGGTCCCGGATCGGGCAACGCAGGCTATTGCCCAAGAGCGTTTCGAGAAATTCGTTGAGAAGGTCGGCCGCCAGATCGCTTCCGGCAAAAAGTCGCTTAGCAAAGACAATGGTGGGGGAGGGGAAGGATGAGCTCTCATCCCGAGGCCGACCACCGGCGGCGTGTCATGCTGCGCACCGCCATGGGTCCGGCAATCACCGAAGCCCTGGCCGATCCGTCCGTCATCGAGGTGATGGTCAATCCCGACGGCGCGCTGCGACTCGACCGGTTAGGCGAAGGTCGGGTCGATACCGACGTTCACATGCACCCGTCCGAGGCAGAACGTATCATCCGCCTGGTTGCTTCGCACGTGCGCGCCGAGGCGCACGCCGACAACCCGATCGTCAGTGCCGAATTGCCGTCTGGCGAACGCTTCGAAGGCCTGCTGCCACCTGTGGTGTTGGCGCCATGTTTTGCCATCCGCAAGCCCGCCGCGAAAGTCTACACCCTGGCCGACTATGTTGCCGAACGCATCATGCTGCCGCTGCAGGCCGATGCGCTGAAAAAGGCCGTCCGCGAGCGGCGCAACATGCTGATCGCCGGCGGCACTTCCTCGGGGAAGACAACACTCGCCAACGCTCTGCTGGCTGAAGTCGCCGAATGCGACGATCGGGTGATCCTGATCGAGGACACACGCGAACTGCAGTGCGCGGCCAGGGACTGCGTTGCCCTGAGAACAAGGCGGGGCTCGGTCACCCTTGCCGATCTCGTGCGCTCGACGCTGAGGCTCAGGCCGGACCGCATCATCGTGGGCGAGGTGAGGGGCGCGGAAGCGCTCGACATGCTGAAGGCATGGAACACCGGGCACCCAGGCGGCATCGCTACCGTACACGCCAATTCCGCGCGCTCGGCTCTCTATCGCATTGAGCAACTCGCCCAGGAAGCGGTGGTCACCGTTCCCCGCCGGCTCATCGCTGAGGCGATAGATCTGATCGTCTTCATAGCGGGACGCGGCTCGTCGCGCCACATCGACGCAATCGCCGAGGTCACCGGTCTCGACGGCAGCGGCGATTACGCCGTTGCCCCGCTCACGCTTTCGCAACTCCAGCAGCTTTGAAAGGCCTTCCTCATGCGCAAGAAGCTTCGCTTTCTTTCGTCCACAGCGCTCGCGTTTCTTAACACGGCCCCGGTTTATGCCGCCGGCTCCGGCATGCCGTGGGAGCAGCCGCTGCAGCAGATCCTGGAGTCCGTGCAGGGACCGGTCGCCAAGATCGTTGCGGTGATCATCATTATCACCACCGGCCTGACGCTTGCCTTCGGCGACACCGCCGGTGGTTTTCGGCGCCTGATTCAGATCGTCTTCGGTCTGTCAATCGCCTTCGCGGCATCGAGCTTCTTCCTCTCCTTCTTCTCCTTCGGTGGTGGGGCGCTCGTCTGATGGCCGCCGGGGAGCAGCATATCGAGGGCTTCGCAGTACCGGTCCACCGGGCGCTGACCGAGCCGATCCTGCTCGGCGGGGCTCCGCGCGCGGTGGCGATCCTCAACGGTACAGTGGCCGCGGCCATTGGCTTCGGCTTGCAGCAATGGATTGCTGGTCTGGTGCTTTGGATCGCAGGCCACTCGTTAGCGGTGTTTGCCGCAAGACGCGATCCGGACTTCGCCAGCGTGCTTGTGCGCCACCTACGTCTGAAGGGGTGGCTTGCATGCTGAACCTTTCGGAATATCGAAGCAAAGCCGACCGGCTTGCCGACCATCTACCCTGGGCTGCCTTGGTGGCGCCCGGCATCGTGCTCAACAAGGACGGCAGCTTTCAGCGGACGTTGCGGTTCCGCGGCCCGGATCTCGAAAGTGCGACGGAGGCTGAACTCGTCGGCATTTGCGCCCGGGCGAACAATGCTCTCAGACGCCTTGGCTCTGGCTGGGCATTGTTCTTTGAGGCCGAGCGCACAGAAGCGCTGGGCTATCCGAACTCGCATTTTCCTGACGCCGCGTCGTGGCTGGTCGACGAAGAACGCCGCGCTGCTTTCGAGGGGAAGGTAGCGCACTACGAGAGCCGCTATCATCTGACCTTGGTGTTTATGCCACCGCCGGACGCCCAGGCGCGCGCAGAAAGCGCGCTCGTCGACTCTCATTATTCCCGAGGAGAAAGAGACTGGCGCCAGGATCTGGCGAGGTTCCGTGACGAGACCAACCGCGTGCTCGATCTCTTCTCGGGTTTCATGTCCGAAGTACGCGTCCTCGATGATGCTCAGACGTTGACCTACCTCCACGGCACGATTTCGCCTCGTCGCCATCCTATCATGGCCCCGGAAACGCCGATATATCTGGATGCAATCCTGGTCGATGCGCCGCTTACCGGTGGCCTGGAGCCGATGCTGGGTGAGCAGCATCTTCGCACACTGACCATCCTCGGCTTTCCGAACCTCACCCGGCCCGGAATCCTCGATACCCTCAATCATCAGGATTTCGCCTATCGCTGGATGACGCGCTTCATTCCGCTCGAGAAAACGGAAGCCACGAAGACGCTGACGCGATTGCGCCGGCAGTGGTTTGCCAAGCGCAAATCGATCGTGGCAATCCTACGCGAGGTCATTACCAACGAGCCGGTCCCGCTTGTCGATAACGATGCCGACAACAAGGCGCTCGATGCCGACGAAGCCCTTCAGGCATTGGGCGGTGATCATGTGAGTTTCGGCTATCTCACCACCACCGTGACGGTGTGGGGCGAGGATCGCCAAGCCGCTGCAGAGAAGCTTCGCGCGGTCGAGCGCATCATCAATGGGCTCGGCTTCACCACGATCCGAGAAGGCGTCAATGCGGTCGAGGCTTGGCTCGGCTCATTGCCTGGCCATGTCTACGCTAACGTTCGCCAACCGCTCGTTCATACATTGAACCTTGCCCATCTCATGCCGCTGTCGTCGGTTTGGGCCGGTCCTGCGACAAACGAGCATCTCGCGAAAGTCACCCAAACCGAAGCGCCACCGCTTTTCGTTGCCGAGACCAGTGGGTCGACACCGTTTCGGCTTTCCACCCACGTCGAAGATGTCGGCCACATGCTGGTTGTTGGTCCGACCGGCGCCGGCAAGTCGGTTCTGCTTGCTCTGATTGCTCTGCAGTTCAGGCGCTATGCCGGCGCCCAGGTTTATGTCTTCGACAAAGGCAATTCGGCCCGTGCTGCAACACTTGCCATGGGTGGAGAACACCACGCGCTAGGAGCGGACGGTTCCCTTGCCTTTCAGCCACTGCGCAGCATCAACGACCAGGCTAGCCGAAGCTGGGCGGCCGAATGGATCGCCAGCCTTGTTGCCCACGAGAACGTCACCGTCACGCCGGAGGTGAAGGAGGCTATTTGGTCAGCGCTGGCCAGCCTTGCCACCGCGCCGGCGCAGGAACGCACACTGACCGGTCTTTCGGTCCTGCTTCAATCCAATGCGCTGAAGACCGCATTGATGCCCTACACGCTCGACGGTCCCTTCGGCCGCCTGCTCGATGCCGATCATGATGGGCTGGCCTTGTCGGATGTGCAGTGTTTCGAGACCGAGGAGTTAATGCACAGCCAAGGCGCTTTGCTGCCGGTGCTTACCTATCTGTTCCAGCGACTTGAGGAACGGTTCGACGGACGGCCCACGCTGATCATGCTCGACGAGGCGTGGGTCTATCTCGACAATCCGCTGTTCGCCGCCCGCATCCGCGAATGGCTGAAGGTGCTGCGAAAGAAGAACGTGTCGGTTGTCTTCGCTACGCAGTCGCTGGCTGATATCGCGGGCTCTGGCATAGCGCCGGCAATCATCGAAAGCTGCCCGCAGCGCATTTTCCTTCCCAATGATCGTGCCGTGGAACCCCAGGCGCGCACAGCCTACGAGCGCTTCGGTTTAAGCGAGCGGCAGATCGAATTGATCGCCCGCGCCACGCCGAAGCGTCAGTATTATCTGCAATCGCGCCGCGGCAACCGTCTGTTCGAGCTCGAGCTTGGCCCCATCGCTCTTGCGCTTTGCGGTGCTTCCGATCCGGCCACGCAGACTCTGATCGACAGGATCATGTCCGAAGACGGGCAAGGCAGCTTTGCCTCGCAGTTCCTGATCGCGCGCGGCCTCGATTGGGCCGGCGAACTTCTCAAGCAATTCCCTCAACCAGACAAGGAGCAATTCTCATGATGCGGCGACGCCTTCTCTCCGGCCTGATCACCGTTTCCCTGATCGCCAAGCCTATGGCCGACTATGTGCAGCCCGCGTACGCCCTTATCGTGTTCGATCCGTCCAATTATGCGCAGAACGTGCTGACGGCCGCGCGCGCATTGGAGCAGATCAACAACCAAATCCAGTCGCTGCAGAATCAGGCGACCATGCTGCAGAACATGGCGCGCAATCTTCAGCGTCTGGATTTCTCTTCCGTTGGCCAACTCACCGGTTCGCTCCATCGCATCGACGGCTTGATGGACCAGGCGAGTGGCCTCAGCTTTGATCTGGGCAAGCTTCAAGACCAGTGGCGCAGCCAATATCCGGAAAGCTACGACGCCACGATCAAAGTCAGCGATGTGGCGAGTGCTGCGCGGGAGCGTTGGCAAACCGCCATGCAGGCGTTCCGCCAGACCATGGGTGTCCAGTCGCAAATCGTCGAGAACGTCCGCGCCGACGGCGATCTGCTCGCCGATCTCGTCAACCGCAGCCAAGGGGCGGCCGGTGCGCTTCAGGCAAGCCAGGCCACCAACCAGCTGATGGCGCTTTCGACAAAACAGCAGATGCAGATCCAGACGCTGCTCGCAACGCAGTTTCGAGCTGAGGCCGAGGATGCCGCCCGCAAGGCCCAGTCAGACGAAGCCGCCCGCGAGATGACGAAGCGGTTCTTGGGTACCGGCTCGGCTTATCCCGGCAATTAATCACGAGTTCATCACGACGAGAAAGGCAGCGGCATGAACGACCTTGGCGTCATCGATCGCTTCATGGAGACCTTCATCCGCTACATCGACAGCGGGTTCGGTCTGCTATCGGGCGACCTCGCCTTCCTCACTACCATTCTGATCGGCATTGACATCACACTTGCCGGCCTGGCGTGGGCGCTCGGCGACGAAACCAGCGTTCTCGGCCGGCTTGTCCGCAAGGTGCTCTATGTTGGCGTCTTCGCCTTCATTCTGAACAATTTCAAGAACCTCGCCGATATCGTTTATCGTTCTTTTGCCGGTCTCGGGATTAAGGCGTCGGCCGGCAATCTGTCGGCAGACAATCTCTTGCGCCCGGGCCGCATTGCCGCGACCGGTTTCGAAGGTGCTTGGCCAATGCTTGACCAAGCCAGTCAGCTCCTGGGCTTCCCGGAAATCTTCGGCAACGCACTGACCATCTTCGTGCTGCTGATGGCCTGGTTCCTGGTTATCATCGCCTTCTTCATCCTTTCCATCCAGCTTTTCATCACCATCCTAGAGTTCAAGCTCACCACGCTGGCAGGTTTTGTTTTGGTTCCATTCGCACTTTGGAACCGTTCAGCGTTCCTGGCCGAACGCGTGCTCGGCCATGTTATCTCGTCAGGCATCAAGGTGATGGTGCTCGCCGTCATTGTCGGTATCGGCTCCACGCTCTTCGGGGAGTTCGCTTCCGCATTGCAAGGCAAGGAGCCGGATCTTGCCGGTGCCATGTCCCAGGTACTGGGCGCACTGGCACTGCTTGGCCTTGGCATTTTTGGGCCGGGGATCGCGTCGGGTCTTGTCTCAGGCGCACCGCAGCTTGGGGCGGGCGCCGCCCTCGGCACGACCGCGGCGGCAGCGGGTGTATCACTCGTTGCTGGAGGCACAGCATTTGCTGGCGCGCGTATGGCAACCAGCGGCGGTCTCGCCGCCATCCGAGCCGGCACAACAATGGGATCGGCTGCTTCCACGTCATGGCAGATCGGGCGCGCAACCTCGCCCGACGCTGGCCTCTCCGGTGTGGCTGCTGGAATGCATGGTGTAACCAGTGCAGCTGGCGGCGCCGCTATACGCATAGCGCGATCCGCCACTGCAAGTGTTGGGCGCAACGCCGATGCCGGGCGCGATGCCGCGTGGACCGCGACCGGCGGCGCGCCGACAGCGTCAATGACCGAACGCTCTGCCGGTTCGGCCACTGTTTCGGCGCCGACGTGGGCAAGGCGCCTACGTTCTGAACAGACCGCCCGGGCAAATCGCCACGCTGCCATGCAAGCTGTCCGAGACGGAGACCGGCCGGGAGGCAGCGCCAACCCCTCTCTCAACGACAAGGATGACTAGATGCTCTTCAAGCGACCCGTGCACCGTTACGGCAAAACACCCGAACCGGTCACGCCGTATCAAAAAGCCGCCCAACTGTGGGACGAGCGCATCGGCTCATCTCGACTGCAGGCCAGGAACTGGCGGATCATGGCCCTTGGCTGCCTGGCCTTGGCGACCGGGCTTTCCGGCGGACTCGTATGGCAGTCGATGCAAAGCCGTGTCGTGCCTTATGTCGTCGAGGTCGATGGCTTCGGCGAGACGCGCGCCGTCGCGCCGGCGGTCCGGAATTATGAGCCCTCGGATGCTCAGATCGCCTGGCATCTCGGCCGCTTCATCCAGAATGTCCGTTCCGTTTCCACCGATCCGGTTTTGGTTCGGCAGAACTGGTTGGCAGCGTACGACTTTGCTAGCGATCGCGCAGCGCTCTTCCTCAACGAATACGCCAAGGCGAACGACCCCTTCGGTCAGATCGGAACGCGCAGTGTTTCGGTACAGGTCACCAGCGTGGTCAGAGCCTCCGAAAGTTCATTCCAGGTCAAATGGACCGAGCAGGTGTTTGAGCGCGGAAGCCTTGCCAGCACGATGCGCTGGACTGCGATCCTCACGATCGTGATCCGCTCGCCAAGCAATACGGATCAGCTGCGCAAGAATCCGCTCGGCGTCTTCATCAATGCCATTGACTGGTCACGCGAGCTCGACAGCGCCGTCCCAGCCCCCCTTTCTCCGACGGAGTCCACCAATGAAAGGTAAAATGTCACCGATTCGTGCCGTGCTGATCCTATCGGTGTCGGCAGCGGTCGTTTCCGCTTGTGCATCGAAGAAGGTGCCGCCGCCTGAGATTTCCTATGACGCTGCCGACTTCAAACCGGCCGCGATCGAAAAAGCGCCGGAGAGGCCGATTAGAATTGTCGAGGTGCCAAAACCACTGCCGCTGCCTGGCCAAATGCAGCCCGAGCCCGGCAAGGCCGAGGACAAGCGCCCTCCTGAAGAACGCGTCGCTGATGCCAACAAAGCCGCGACCCAGCAACCCACCAAGTACGGGTATGTTAATGCAGTGCAAGTCTACCCCTTCACCGATGGCGCGCTTTATCAACTCTATGCCGCGCCGGAGCGCGTGACCGACATCGCTCTGCAGCCGGGCGAGAAACTAACCGCCGTGTCGGCTGGCGACACCGTGCGCTGGGTCATTGGCGATACCGCAAGCGGCACCGGTGACAATCAGCGCACCCATGTTCTGGTAAAACCCTTCGCGCCGGGTCTTGCCACCAATGTCGTCATTACGACGGACCGGCGGACCTATCATTTGCAGCTTCAAAGCACCGAGAAGACCGCAATGGCGGCAATCTCCTGGACCTACAGCCAAGACCAGATCATCGCGCTTCGCCAGCGCAATGCTCAAGCCGAGGCAGTTACACCGGTCGCGTCGAACATCGCGCTCGAAAACCTTCGCTTTCGCTACTCAATCAGTGGCGACACACCGCCCTGGAGACCGACGCGAGCCTTCGACGACGGCAGCAAGGTCTATATTGAGTTCCCTCGTCGCATAGATCAGGGCGAGGCGCCACCACTCTTCATCGTCGGCGCAGATGGGAGCAGCGAGCTCGTCAACTATCGCGTGCGCGGCAACTATTACATCGTCGATCGGCTCTTCGCCGCGGCCGAACTTCGCCTCGGCACCAAGCGGCAGCAGGTGATCCGCATCAGCAGGATTGACGGCAGGCAACCGCAACGGCGGATCTCGCTCTTTCGCGGCAGCCGGCGAGGTGAGGGCTCATGATCGAAAATTCCCGCTCTGGCATCCCGCCGAAACTGGATCCCGAGGAACTGCAGCTTCGGGCCTCTCCCCGCCGCGTGGTGCGGTTCAGGCGCGGTGTGATCATCGCTATCGCAGCGCTCGGATCCGGCGCTGTCTTCGGCGTTACCATGATCGCCCTCCAGGGGCCGGCCCTTCGCATCAGGGATCAGGCGGAAGATCTCTACAACACTGAGCGCAAACCAACCGCCGAGGGACTCGATACGCTTCCCCATGACTATTCCGGCATGAAGCCAAAGCCTCCCGTCCTTGGGCTACCTTTGCCGGGCGACCTCGGCCGCCCCATCCTCGAGCGGCAGCGCCAGCTCGGCATCGTGCCGGGCCAAGACATCTCGGCCGAGGAGCAGCGTCTAGCGCAGCAGGCGATCGAAGCGCGTGAATCGCGGGTGCTTTTCCGCGTCGAAAATCGAGCTCAACAGACAGATGTCGGAGAGAGCGTGCAAACTGCTCAGCATCCATTTGAGGCGCTTCCCCAATCCGAAGCAGGACGCGCGTCAGCCTCGGTGGCGGCGGCGGAAGGCGACCAGAACAATCAGCAGCGAAAGCTTGATTTTCTCAGCCAGCGGAGCACTGGCGGGATCTACAATCCGCATGCGCTTCAGACGCCGATCTCGCCATATCAACTGATGGCTGGCAGCGTGATTGCCGCCAGCCTGATCACCGGCATCAATTCCGATTTGCCGGGCCTTGTCGTCGCGCAAGTCACCGAAAATGTGCACGACACGGTCACGGGCAACATATTGCTGATTCCGCAGGGCTCACGTCTTATCGGCGTCTACGACAGCGTCGTCGCGTTCGGGCAAAAGCGAGCGCTGCTGGTCTGGCAGCGCATTCTGCTGCCCGACGGCTCGTCGGCCGAAATCGACAATCTGCCCGCGAGCGACACCGCCGGCTACGCAGGGCTGGAAGACAAAGTCGATTTCCACACTTGGCAGATGATCAAGGGAGTGGCGCTTGCCACATTGCTCGGTGTCGGCACAGAATTCAGCCTCGGCGAAAACGAGAGCGATCTGGTCAAGGCGATCCGGGAATCAGCCCAGCAGAACGCCAGTCGAGCCGGCCAGCGCATCACCGAAAAAAACCTCAATATCCAGCCCACCATCGTCGTCCGCCCAGGTTGGCCACTGCGCGTCATCGTGCACAAGGACATCGTGCTGCGGCCATACGCCAGTTGAGCAGGAGTTATCATGGCTGACCTGAAACTTGGAAAACTTCCGGACCGAACAGCTTCGAAGATCACCATTACCGTCAGCGCGGAGCTGAGCCAAACACTCAAGGAGTATGCTGCACTTTACCGTCAGACCTATGGTCAGTCTGAAACCGTGGCAGAACTCATCCCTTTCATGCTGGCGGCGTTTCTGGAAGGCGACCGAGCCTTTGCCAGGGCCAGAAAAGAACGTCTGCCGACGGAGCTTGCCGGAAAATCGTGACTCCTCCGCTAGGGCAGCTGGAACATTGCCTAGCTGTCGCGACCTACCTGCTCCTCGCGAAGCATAGGATCAAACCCCTTGGAATGTAGGTATGCGCAAGAGAGGATGTGGAAGGAGATACCGCGCAACAGCCTAAGTTTGCATTTTCGATTTGATGCGGTAGTCGCCTATGAGCGGTCAAAACGAACGCAGCTGGTTCGCCGATCGACCAAACGGCGAGCGCACTGTGCTTTGCTCAGACCGCCACCGAGTGCCTCGCCGTTCCCCCTTTGAAATATGTATCGAACTTGGCCGCGATGGTTCGAATGAAGGGGCGACTTTCAGTCCGTACGAGGAAACTGTCACCATCGAATTCAAGCGCTCGGGCAGGATCGTGGAGTGCGATGGACCTCGAGCGATGAAGGAGCTGCTCGCCGGCTTTGCCGAACCGCTCCACCAGATCGACTGCCGAGAAGGCAAAATCACACATCAGCCGCTCGATGATCCAGCCACGGACGCGATCGTCGTCGGAAAGGGCAACGCCGCGGACGGCAGCCAACCCGCCATCCGCAACCATGCGCCCGTACCCGGCAGTCGAAGCCATGTTTTGCACGTAGCCTTGGCGAAAACGACCGATGGACGAAGGGCCAAGTCCGATCAGTGTCGGGCAGCGATCCTCAGTGTAGCCCTGAAAATTGCGATGCAAAACCCCTGCGCGGGCCGCTATGGCCAGCGCATCGTCGGGCTTCGCGAAATGATCGAGTCCTATTGCCTCATATCCCTTGGCGACAATTGCCCGCGCCGCGAGTTGAGATTGGGCGAAACGCTCAGTGGGACTCGGCAGCCATGCCTCGTCGATCATCGTCTGATGCTTCTTGAACCAGGGCACATGTGCGTAGCCGAACAGGGCCATCCGGTCTGGCTCCAAGGTCAGTGCCTGCGCCACCGTGGAACAGATCGTCTCGCGTGTCTGATTCGGGAGCCCGTAGAGCAGGTCCAGATTGACCGATTCGACGCCCCGCGAACGAACCCCGTCGACGACTGCCTTGGTCTGCAAAAAACTCTGCTCACGATTAATTGCTTTTTGCACTTGCGGATCGAAATCCTGCACGCCGAGGCTCGCCCGGGTTACGCCGATTTGAGCAAGTGCATCAAGGCGCGCCTTGTCCATGTCGTTGGTTTCGATTTCGATGCTGACCGTAGCATCCGGGAGAAAGTCGAAGCTGTCCCGCAAGGCCGCTCCAAGAGCAACCATATCATCGGGCCTCAGAATAGTTGGCGAACCGCCACCGAAGTGGATTGCACGGACATGTGCCTTGCCGCTCAGCAGACCGGCAATCGTGACGATTTCGGCATTCAGCGAGCGCAGATAAGCGGCCACCGGCTCATATTGGTGCGTCTGCTTGGTGTGGCAGGCGCAGAACCAGCAGAGCTTGTCGCAGTAAGGAATGTGCAGGTACAGCGAGATTTCGTCGCCGCTTTCCAGCGTCTCCAACCAGCCACGGTAAATGGCAGCATCGATCCCCGAATGGAAATGCGGCGCCGTCGGATAGCTGGTGTAGCGTGGGACGTTCTCGCTGAGTTTGACAGCTATTTCCGATTGCATCTCGCGTTCACCGTGTTGCCCGCCGGAACACTGCACGCATCGCTGAAGCAGACCCTGATCTCGATCAGCCGCGCTCATGGACAAACCGCCGCAGGATTTCTCTACCCTGGATGGGTATCCTGCCGGCAGTTAGGATCGGGTAAGGCGAACGCATGACCTTTCGGCAAGACATTCATAGTTCCGGCATTCCTGTTCTTTGCTTCCCTTGCGAGGCACGGCGTCGCGGTGTCTGCGGTGCGCTCGATCCAGACAATTTGGTTGGGCTCGCCAAGACTTGCTCGCGTCGCCGGATCGAGTCAGGAATGGAGTTGACCGGCGAGGCACAGAACGTCGACAGCTACTCCAACGTGCTTTCAGGCGTTGTAAAGCTATCAAAGAGCCTGTCGGATGGGCGCCAGCAGATCGTCGGTCTCCAGTTTGCACCGGATTTTCTGGGACGTCCTTTCAAGGTGGAAAGCTCGATCAATGCGGAAGCGGCAACAGCAGTCACGCTGTGTTCGTTTCCGCGAGCGGCCGTCGAACGGATGATGAAGGCGTCACGGGAATTCGAGCATCGCCTGCTCAAACAGACGCTGAATGAACTCGATGAGGCGCGCGAGTGGATGGTGACGCTGGGGCGCAAGACAGCTCCGGAAAAGGTAGCGACTTTTCTCCTCATGATGGCCCGGAATATCGATTCCAGTCTCGATGCGGCTTCCGGGTCGGCGTCCTTCGATCTGCCGCTGACGCGTGTCGAAATGTCTGATTTCCTTGGAATCACCAACGAGACCGTGAGCCGCCAACTGACGCGATTGCGGGCTGACGGGGTGATTCGGATTGAGAACGCACGCCATGTGACGGTGGACAGCATAAGCCGTCTGGAGAAGCGCTGTGGCGGCGGACGCGAGCGGCCCTAAGCGGCGAGGCCATGTCGCATGACTCCGGGGCGGGCCGTGTTTGCCTTTTAATGCGATGTTGCCGCGCCTTCGACGAAGCGGCGTCACGGTCGAGACAAACAGCTTTCGGGCTTTGATAGGAACGTGACCAATCGCCAGGTGTGTTTCGGCACATACCGGCGAAGCATGGTCCTTAATCTGCCACGGCTCGGCGGAACGATCGCGTTCGTTTCCAATGGGATCCGAACAACGTTTGGCAGGGCATCGGCAATAGCATCCAACGCGCGCAGGGCCTCAGCTTTCGCCTCAGCGATCGCGTCTGCGCCCGCCCAACCCAGGGAACGCCTTCCATGAGGGGGGTGAGCCCGCGCTGCGTTCCTCGTTCATTCGCCACCTGCTGATTGCGCCGCCGACACAAAATCTTGCGGCCTGACATAGATCAGGGCGAGGGGGCGGCGGCTGCGCGATTAGTGCGCTGCGGATTTGGCATCCACCAGATTCGAGATCGGGATCTGCAATGAAATTCGGCACAGAGATCGTCCTTCTAAGCGTGTTCGCTTTTGCGGCCCTGGTGGCCGCCGGCTTCGGCGTGGATGAACCTTTCCGCCGACACATGTGGGTGTTGTTCTTCGCAGTGGCTGGTTTCACTGCGATCCTGTTGCGCAACACGGAGTTCAAGCCAGCAGCTCCGATTGACCCATCCGCTTACATGGATGGTCCGATCCGCTACGGCGCGATCGCCACCGTGTTCTGGGGTGTCGTCGGCATGCTGGTCGGCGTGGTGATCGCGCTGCAGCTCGCCTACCCCGATCTCAACATCCAGCCCTGGTTCAATTTCGGTCGTTTGCGGCCGTTGCACACATCCGGTGTCGTCTTCGCCTTCGGCGGCAACGCGCTGCTTTGCACGTCTCTGTATGTCGTGCAGCGCACCTGCCGCGCCCGCCTCTTCGGCCGTGATCTGGCCTGGTTCGTCTTCTGGGGCTACCAGCTGTTCATCGTCATGGCCGCGACCGGCTACCTGCTCGGCATCACCGAGGGCCGCGAGTACGCCGAACCCGAATGGTATGTGGATGTCTGGCTGACCATCGTCTGGGTCGCCTACCTCATTCTGTTCCTTGGCACGATCCTGAAGCGCAAGGAACCGCATATCTACGTGGCCAACTGGTTCTACCTGTCGTTCATCGTCACCATCGCGATGCTGCATGTGGTCAACAACCTGTCCATACCAGTCTCGTTCCTGGGCTCCAAGAGCTACTCCGCCTTTTCAGGGGTCCAGGACGCCTTGACGCAATGGTGGTACGGCCACAACGCGGTCGGCTTCTTTCTCACCGCCGGCTTCCTCGGCATGATGTATTATTTCGTGCCCAAGCAGGCGAACCGGCCAGTCTATTCGTACCGGCTGTCGATCGTCCATTTCTGGGCGATCATCTTTCTCTACATCTGGGCCGGGCCGCATCACCTGCACTACACCGCCTTGCCCGATTGGGCGCAGACGCTCGGCATGGTGTTCTCGATCATGCTGTGGATGCCGTCCTGGGGCGGCAT
Source organism: Mesorhizobium sp. M4B.F.Ca.ET.143.01.1.1 (assembly GCF_004792275.1). NCBI lineage: Bacteria > Pseudomonadati > Pseudomonadota > Alphaproteobacteria > Hyphomicrobiales > Phyllobacteriaceae > Mesorhizobium > Mesorhizobium sp. M4B.F.Ca.ET.143.01.1.1. The sequence continues at coordinate 449,603 of NZ_SRSR01000005.1, read as the reverse complement.
GATCAACGGCCTGATGACGCTGTCCGGCGCCTGGGACAAGCTGCGCACCGATCCGATCATACGCATGATGGTGATGGCCGTCGCCTTCTATGGCATGTCGACCTTCGAAGGCCCCATCATGGCGATCCGGGCGGTCAATTCGCTGTCGCATTATACCGACTGGACGATCGGCCACGTCCATTCGGGCGCGCTCGGCTGGGTTGGCATGATCTCGTTCGGCGCAATCTACTACATGGTGCCGAAGCTCTGGAACCGGCAACGGCTCTACTCGTTGCGGCTGGTCACCTGGCATTTCTGGCTGGCGACACTTGGTATCGTTGTCTACGCCGCGGTGATGTGGGTATCCGGCGTCATGCAGGGCCTGATGTGGCGCGAATACGACGAGCAGGGCTTCCTGGTCTACTCCTTCGCCGAGACCGTCGCCGCCATGCACCCCTACTATGTCATGCGCGCCATCGGTGGGGCCATGTACCTCTCCGGCGCGCTGATCATGGCCTGGAACATCACCAGGACCATCCTCGGCCACCAGCGCGAGGAGGAGCCGATGCCGAGCCCCGTCGCCATCCGACCTGCGCGATCAGGAGCCAGGTAATGGGCTTGATGGACAAACACGCAATCATCGAGAAGAACGCCACGCTTCTTCTCGTTGGCTCGCTGCTCGTGGTGACGGTCGGCGGCATCGTCGAGATCGCGCCTCTCTTCTATCTCGACAATACGATCGAGAAGGTGGAAGGCATGCGCCCCTATTCGCCGCTCGAACTTGTCGGGCGCAACATCTATATGCGCGAGGGCTGCTACCTCTGTCATAGCCAGATGATCAGGCCGTTCCGCGACGAAGTTGAGCGCTATGGCCACTACAGCCTAGCTGCCGAGTCCATGTACGATCACCCCTTCCAGTGGGGATCGAAGCGCACCGGGCCGGATCTCGCCAGAGTTGGCGACCGCTACTCGAATGCATGGCATGTCGCGCATCTTACCGACCCGCGCTCGGTGGTGCCGGAATCGATCATGCCGAGCTATGGGTTCCTGAAAGACACGCCGATCGACGTGAAGGATTTCTCAACGCATCTGGTCGCCAACAGGCTTGTAGCCGTCCCTTACACCGATGACATGATCGTCCACGCCAATGCGGATCTGGCGGCGCAGGCCGATCCCAATGCCGACACATCAGGCCTTGAGGCGCGTTACCCAAAAGCCAAGATCGGCGACTTCGACGGCAACCCGCAACAGGTCACCGAAATGGATGCCCTGCTCGCCTACCTGCAGATGCTTGGCACACTGGTCGACTTCAAAAATTACGACGAAGCCGCCGGCTACCGCTGAGGAGAACGCTGATGACCTACAATTTGATGCGGGCGTTTGCCGACAGCTGGGGCCTGGTTGCGATGGCGCTGTTCTTCGTGGGGTGCATCGCCTTTGCCCTACGCCCCGGCAGCCGAAGGCTGGCCGACGAAGCGGCCCGCATTCCGCTCGAGGACGAGTGATCATGAGCGACGAGCATATCGATGAAATCTCTGGCGTCTCGACCACCGGCCACGAATGGGATGGCATCCGGGAGCTGAACAACCCGCTTCCCAGATGGTGGGTTATCACCTTTTACGTCACCATTGTCTGGGCGATAGGCTACACCATCGCCTATCCAGCATGGCCTCTGTTGCACTCGGCGACGAAGGGTGTGCTCGGCTATTCCAGCCGCAACGAGGTCAGGAACGAGCTGACTGCGGCTGAGGCCGCCAAGGGCAAATATATCTCGGCGGTGGAGTCCAAGAGCGTCTCGGAGATCTCCGCGGACGACGGCCTGCGCGAATTCGCAATCGCCGCCGGTGGCGCCGCTTTCAAGGTCAATTGCGTACAATGTCACGGCTCCGGCGCCCAAGGTTCCAAGGGCTTTCCCAATCTCAACGACGACGACTGGCTATGGGGCGGCAAGGCCGAGCAGATCCAGCAGACGATTACGCACGGCATCCGCTTCGCATCCGATCCGGACACGCGCCTGTCGGAAATGCCGGCCTTCGGCGACATCATTACCGCCGACCAGATCGCACAAGTCAGCGCCTACGTGGCCAGCCTTTCCGGCAAGGTCCGCGATGCAAGTCTGATCCAACCCGGCGCCAAGGTCTTTGCCGAGAACTGCGTCGCCTGTCACGGCGACAATGCAAAAGGCAACAGGGAATTCGGCGCCCCCGACCTGACCGATGCGATCTGGCTCTATGGATCCGGTGAGACAGCCATCGCCGCACAGGTCCGTGCGCCAAAACAGGGCGTCATGCCGGCCTGGGTTGGCCGTCTCGGCGAGATCAAGGTCAAGGAACTTGCAGTTTATGTCCATTCGCTTGGCGGCGGAGAATAGGAATGGAAGTCCTATTCTTCGGTCCCCCCTGCCAAGCGGACGAGGCCCGGCGTGAGCCGGGCCTCGACACCATCCCTAATGCGATCTGCACAACCCGGCAAGGCTATCCTACCGCGAGGCTTTACGACAGGTGCCCCTGACATTGGCTGGGAAAGTGGAGTTGCACATGCGTGATAAGACGCAGTTGACACGGCTCGAAACAGAAACTGTCAATTCCGCCAAAACCCGCAAGCCGCTTTATGCCGCGCGTCAAAAGATCTTTCCGAAGCGCGCCTCGGGCAACTTTCGTCGCTTCAAATGGCTGGTGATGACGATCACACTTGGCATCTACTACCTGGCTGCGTGGCTGCCTTGGGCTCGCGGTCCATTTGCCCCGGACCAGGCAGTCCTGCTCGATCTCGCGAACCGGCGCTTCTACTTCTTCTTCATCGAGATATGGCCCCAGGAATTCTTCTATGTGGCCGGCCTCCTGGTCATGGCGGGCGTCGGTCTTTTCCTGATCACCTCGACTGTCGGCCGTGCCTGGTGCGGCTATGCATGCCCTCAGACGGTGTGGGTCGATCTGTTCCTCGTCGTCGAACGTGCGATCGAGGGGGACCGCAACGCCCGCATGAAACTTGACGCAGGTCCCTGGACCGCGCGCAAGCTCATGCTGCGTGTGTCCAAGCACACCATCTGGCTGGTCATAGGGGCGGCGACTGGCGGCGCCTGGATCTTCTACTTTGCCGATGCACCGACGCTGCTCGGCGAGCTCTTCACCGGCACTGCGGCGCCCGTCGCCTACATCACTGTCGCCGTCCTGACGGCTACCACCTACACGTTCGGCGGTCTGATGCGCGAACAGGTCTGCACCTATATGTGCCCGTGGCCCCGCATCCAGGCGGCCATGCTCGATGAAAATTCCCTCACTGTCACCTACAATGACTGGCGCGGCGAACCGCGTTCGCGCCACGCCAAGAAGGTGCTGGCCGCAGGCCAGCCCGTGGGCGACTGCGTCGACTGCAATGCCTGTGTCGCGGTCTGCCCGATGGGGATAGACATTCGCGACGGCCAGCAGCTCGAATGCATCACTTGCGCGCTCTGCATCGACGCCTGTGACGGCGTCATGGACAAGCTCGGCAAGGAGCGTGGGCTGATCGCCTATGCGACGCTCTCCGACTACAACGCCAACATGATGCTGGCGACTGCAGGCGGGTCCAGCTCAGTCAATCCATCGCTGATCAGGACCGCTGATGGCCTGTTCTCCGACAAGGTGGCGCATTTTCACATCCGCAAGATCTTTCGGCCGCGCACCTACGTCTACATGGGCTTGTGGTCGCTGATCGGCCTCGGCCTGCTCTATTCGCTGCTGACGCGCGATCGGCTCGAACTGAACGTATTGCATGATCGCAATCCCCAGTTCGTCACGCTGACCGACGGATCCATCCGCAATGGCTATACCGTCAAGCTGCTCAACATGATCCCCGAGCCGAGGACGATCGTCGTAACCATGCAGGGCCTTGAAGGCGCTGACATGGTCGTCGTCGGCGACGACATCCCCGCAGGCCGTTCCTTCGCCATTCCGGTCGAACCCGACCGCCTGAAAATGCTGAGGGTCTTCGTTCGCCAGCCGGCGGACCAGATCCGCGCTCCGGCACAGACCTTCAAGTTCCGCGTCGAGGACAGAGCCAGCTTTGAGTCGAACGAGTACACCGCCACCTTCAACGCGCCGGAGCCCCTCAGATGACTGCCAATGTACAAAAGCCTCGTGAATTCACCGGCAGGCACATGCTGGTCATCATCCTGGCCTTTTTCGGCGTGGTCATCGCAGTCAATCTGACCATGGCAACGCTCGCCAGCACAAGCTGGACTGGCCTCGTCGTCGAAAACACCTATGTGGCGAGCCAGCAATTCAACAAGAAGGCCGAGGAAGGACGGGCGCAGGCAGCACTTGGCTGGACCGGCAAGCTGACCATCGCATGGGGCGAAGTTCGCTATGGCCTCGCCGACGTCGCCGGCAAGCCGGTTCCCTTGCACGGCGTCAAGGTGCTGTTTCGCCATCCCGCGTACGAGAAGGAGGACAAGTCGGTCACCCTCGCACCCGCCTCGGGCCAGGAATTCGCAGCCCAGCACATGCCGAAGGACGGCGTCTGGATTGTCGAAGTCGACGCCGACGCCGGTCTGGACAAACCGTATCGCGACGTCCGCCGGATCATGATTTCCAATGGAGCGCTGCAATGAGTTGTTGTGCACCGGGCGCCGAAATGGCGCTTGATCTGGTCAACACCGGATCGGTCCTGCCGTCCAGCCAGGAGATCAGGCTGGCGAGCCGATCGCTTGGCGATGATCTTCACCAGACCGATCTTTCAGTACCGACGGTTCATTGCGCAGGCTGCATCCAGACGATCGAGACGGCGCTGGGAAAGCTCGATCGCGTCGAGAGCGCCCGCGTCAACCTGTCGACGAAACGGGTCTCTGTCCGGTGGCGTGGTGACGAGGTCCCACCGTTCGTCGTCGCGCTTGGGCGGCTAGGCTACCAGGCGCATCTCTTCCCTTCCGAGGTCGGCGACAAGGACAGGACGTTATCGGATTTGATCCGCGCGGTCGCGGTTGCCGGCTTTGCGGCGGGCAACATCATGCTGCTTTCGGTCTCGGTCTGGTCCGGCGCCGAAGGTGCTACCCGCGACCTGTTTCACTGGGTCTCGGCGCTGATCGCCATTCCTGCCCTCGCCTTCGCCGGCGGCATCTTCTTCCGTTCGGCCTGGAATGCTTTGCGCCATGGCCGCATGAATATGGACGTGCCGATCGCGGTCGGTGTTTCGCTCGCCTACGCCATGAGCCTCTACGAGACGATCAACCATGGCGATCACGCCTATTTTGACGCGTCGGTATCGCTGCTGTTCTTCCTGTTGATCGGCCGCACGTTGGATCACGTGATGCGCGAACGTGCCCGGACCGCTGTGAAAGGCCTGTCCCAGTTGGCCGCACATGGCGCCATGGTGCTGCGCAGCGACGGCGCGCGCGACTATTTGCCGGTCGGCGAGATCGAACCAGGCATGCGGTTGTTGATCGCAGCCGGTGAGAGGATCCCCGTCGACGGCAAGATCATCCAGGGAACGTCGGATCTCGACTGCTCGCTGGCCTCAGGCGAAAGCACGCCGAAAAACGTGGCGCCGGGCGAAGCAGTTCAGGCCGGCGTGCTCAATCTTACCGGCCCGCTGACGATTGAGGCGACAGCCGCCGCGAAGGATTCGTTTCTGGCGGAAATGGTTCGTCTTATGGAAGCCGCAGAGGGCGGCCGCGCGCATTATCGCCGGATCGCCGATCGCGTTTCAGCGCTCTATGCCCCGGTGGTTCATCTCACAGCCTTCGCGACGTTCCTTGGCTGGATGGCGGTGACCGGCGACTGGCACCGGGCGATAACCATCGCCATTGCCGTTCTGATCATCACCTGCCCGTGCGCGCTCGGCCTCGCCGTACCGATCGTTCAGGTGGTCGCCGCGCGGCGCCTGTTTGAGAACGGCATCATGGTAAAGGACGGTTCTGCCATGGAGCGCCTGGCGACGATTGATACAGCGGTGTTCGACAAGACCGGAACGCTCACGCTCGGCCAGCCCCGGCTGGTCAATGCATCGTCGATCGATCCGGCCATGCTGGCAGTCGCGGGAGACATGGCTACGCATTCCCGCCATCCTTTTTCAAAGGCCATAGCCGGTTTTGCCCATCCCGGCGGGCAGTACAAATTTGATGCCGTCACCGAGCATCCAGGGTTTGGAATCGAAGCCACTGGAGCCGGAAGCACCTGGCGGCTAGGCCGACGCGGATGGGCTGGATGGAGAGCCCGGACCGGTGGTGAAGGCAAACATGGCGGAACCGTGCTGACAAAAGACGGGTTCATTGTCGCGACCTTCGATTTTGAGGACGCGCTGCGCGCAGACGCCAAGGCGGCGATCGGGCAATTGAGCCATGCCGGGGTGTCAGTGGAAATGCTGTCGGGCGATACTGCGGGTGCCTGCGGTGAAGTCGCAGAAATGCTGGGTGTCAAGGACTTCGTTCCGTGCCTGCTGCCATCCGGCAAGGTCGAGCGCATCGAGACCCTGGCGAAAGACGGACACAAGGTTCTGATGGTTGGCGACGGCCTCAACGACACGCCGGCGCTCAGCGCGGCGCATGTCTCGATCGCTCCAGCTACCGCCGCCGACATTGGCCGCAATGCCGCCGACTTCGTATTCCTGCGCGAAAGCCTTCTGGCAGTGCCTCTCGCGCTGGACGTCTCGCGCAAGGCGGGACACCTGATCCGCCAGAACATCGCGATTGCGATCGTCTACAATGCGGTGGCAGTACCAATCGCCATCCTCGGGCACGCCACGCCTTTGTTAGCGGCGATTGCCATGTCTGCCTCATCGGTGCTTGTTATTGGAAACGCATTGCGCTTGCACGGCTTCGGGGCGAATGCGACGCTGCAAGTTATTCAAAAAGTCGGACGCTCCGCAGTCAGCTATTCGGCATAATCCTCGTGACGACGTTGCTCTATCTCATACCAGTGGCCCTTTTTCTGGGTGCACTGGGTGTGTCCGGCTTCGTCTGGGCATTGCGAAGCGGTCAATACGAAGATCTCGACGGAGCCGCCGAGCGGATACTAATTGATCGGGACGACAAACCGGAACGCTGATTTCAATCCGCTGTGCATAAGATGCGCGGATCGCGCTCGTCAGTCGAGCCGGCTCGGTCGGGAACAAGCTGTCCATGCTCCATGCTCCATGCTCCATGACCATCTTGACCTAAGCTGCACACTACATTTGTGAAAAGCCTCTGTCGTGCGAAGGACTGCCTCCCATTGCACCCAGTATGAGGCGGCTGATGCCACGAGAGTACCTCGCGTGGCCGGACGAGAGCTTGGCCATGTGCGCACGGGTTCCAAAGTGGAACGTCACGGTCGATCACCTGACCGTGAACCGCCAGTGCCGATTGGTCATGTCTGGCTGATCCAGATCAGGGTCATACTCATCGGTGTGTTCTATTGACCAGTCTTCGACGGAGAAATGCATGACTTACGGAAAGATTGGTCGTCATTATCAGCACCTTCACGGTTCTGGGTTTTCTGTCGTGTGGTCGGCCATGCCTTGTGCTTACGGCGCAGCCATTAGCTGACCGGCGTCGTGTGTATCTCGCTTGCTGGCTGACCATCCGCGTGGCTGCGCGGACACGGGGGCCGATCAACAGCTTTCGCCTTTGATGGGTTGTGTGCGTCGAAAGTGGCCTTCTTTGGGCTGACTTCGTAGAAATGTTCCAGGGCTCGCATCCAGCGCCGAAGATCCTCGTGATGTCAACGTGCTGCGGAGCATCATCGGGGTTGGGACGTGCGTTTTCGAGATCGATCAACCGTCCGAAGTTGATCATTGGTTCGAGTGACGCGCGCTATTTCGACGACTATGTCGCCGCGTGGGCTTTGCTCTATCGGCGACTGAATTGCAAGGACATCGACATCGAAGCCATGCAGCAGGTTCTTGATGAGATATGCGCGGTCGTGGATAAAAGTTTCCGCTACCTTGGCTGGGATGACGAGAGAGAGCGCTACGTTCGATACCCTCGCAAGAGAGCCCGCTTCGACGTCGTGGAGCGTGAGTAGTATGCGCAAGGGTTCCAGGTGGAATGTGGCGATCGATGCGGCGCGGCCGTGGCTGACCAGCGTCGCGAGTGTCTCGCTTGCTGGCGGCGATCTGCGCGGCTGCGCGGCCAAAGGGCGGGATCGGTTAGCCGCATCCACCTCTGAGCGCTTTGAGTGCTTCGTTGCCGATCGATGCGAATCTCCCGGCCCAGCGCCTTTAGGCAATGCGGCGGCCACGGAGCTCATGTCACTCGGCTCAGTTCCACCGTTACACGAGGATAGGCGACCGGATGGCGGCACGCTGATGGGCTCTGACGATAATTTTGACATCGTTGTCGTTGGAGCCGGCCCGGTCGGCCTTTCGTTCGCTGCGTCGCTTGCCCAAAGCGAACTCAAGGTGGCAGTTGTTGAACAGAACACATTCGATAGTCTGGCGAATCCGGCTTTCGATGGTCGCGAAATCGCGCTGACCAACGCTTCGATCAGAACCCTTCGCGAGCTCGGCGCCTGGGATGTCATCCCGGCTTCGGACAAATCAGCACTTCAAGGCGCGCGCGTGCTCAACGGCTCGAGCGCATTCGCTCTTCGTTTCGATCCTCCCAGCAACTCTGGAGAACCGCTGGGGGTTTTGGTTCCAAATTGCCGGATCCGCGAGGCGCTGTTCAAAATCGTCCGCTTGCAGGATCGCGCCCGGCTGTTGTGCGGCCACTCGGTCGTCGATGCAACAAACAGCCAAGAAGGAGCAGTCGTAACGCTCTCTAATGGCGCGCGTTTAACTGCTCGGCTGGTTGTTGCCGCGGATTCGCGTTTGTCCGCCACGCGTGATCTGCTAGGCATCGGCGCCGATATCAACCGGCTTGGCCACTCGATGCTGATTTGCCGAGTGAGGCACGAGCGCGCCCACCACCAGATCGCCATCGAATGGTTCGATCACCATCAGACGATAGCGATGTTGCCCCTCGCGGAGGGCATGTCGTCGCTGCTGCTCACATTGCGCTCAAACGAGGCCTATAGACTGCTTGCCTTCGATGATGATTTGTTCCTGTCGGAGTTGACGAAACGGTGTCGAGGGCGCCTTGGAAAAATGACCTTGGCAAGCAAGCGCCACACCTATCCGCTGGTCACGACCTGGGCGCACAAATTCCGGGCGCCGAGCGCCGCACTCATCGGCGACGCTGCCATCGGCATGCACCCGGTGACCGCTCACGGATTCAACATCGGTCTCAGCAGCCAGAAGCAACTCGCCCGTGGAATCATGACTGCGTGCCGCGACGGCCGCAATGTTGGCGACCCCGACATGCTGCATATATACGAAAGGCGGCTGCGCCTGTCGGCGGCGCCGCTCTACCATGCAACGAACATATTGATTGGACTCTACTCCAGAGACCACCTGGCGGCACGGCTTGCAAGGCATCTGGGGCTTCGCTTTGCCCAACATGTTCCCCTTGTCCGGCATGGGATATCGGCGGAGCTCCAGCGGTGATACTGCACCAGCAGTCGCATTTTTGCGCGTGCTGGGCGAGCGATGGGAGAGAGTGCATGATGCACCGGAGTAATCCTGCTCCCCGACGCTGATCTCCGATTGAAGAATTAACCCGTCCTTCAGGGGGGCTGCATAGGCTGCGGACAAGCAGGAGTAAGCAAGCTGACCCGTCCAGCCTTGGAAAAGAAGATCCGCTGGAGGCGAGAATCCTTCAGGACCAGCTCGCTGATCTGAGGGCAGGCCTTTTCGTCTCAATGCCGATAAGCATTGTGCTGTCCGGGCTGATTTTGACCGTGCAGGCCCTTTCCGGGAACGGTCTTGCTGGCGCGGCCTGGTTTTCGGTCGTTAATGCGATAAATGCCGCCCGCCTTGCACTCGCCCGTCATCAGCTGAAGGAACCCGGAGTCCAGGATGATCTGACACGGGTTTGGCTGCGGCTTCGCTGGTTTGGCAGGCTTGCTCTTCTGGCGGGATTCACCTGGTCATTCCTTGCCATCCTAACGGCTGGATACACGACGTCTCAAGCATCGCTGCATCTAATAATTCTGGCGGGCATTTCAGCTGGCGCGGTCACGTACGGCAGCTCATATGCTGCGGCAGCGATATGCTTCATCACACCGCCACTCCTCATTGCCGCCGCATGTTTGCTGACGAAGGGAGCCCCGGAAAACTACATTCTGGCTTTTGCCGTCCTGCTTTTCGAGGGCGGCCTGGTTCGATCCTCGTTCGTTGGACAAGCGCGCTTCCGTGACGCGAGCCGCCTGAGACATCAAGCCGAGCGGCTTGCCGCGGAAATGGAGCGCAATTCCAGGGAGGACCATCTTACCGCGCTCCTCAACAGGCGGGGCCTCGAACATGCAATCGATCAGTTTGAGAACACCGATGGACCCTTTGTGGCCATGCTGATTGATCTGGACGGGTTCAAATCTGTCAACGGTACCTACGGTCACAGAACGGGTGACGAGCTGCTTGCCAGGATCGCCCGCCGAATAGAGGAAGAAGCACCGGAGGGCTCAACGCTCGCCCGCATCGGTGGGGATGAATTCGTGCTGGTTTTTTCTTCGCGAAAGAATTCTCCTTCTCCCACCAATCTCGCGTCCAATCTCATAGCCAAGCTTGCTCGCCCCTATCCTGGGATCGCATCCGTCCGCATTGGAGCGTCTATAGGAATCTACTTGGCTGAAAACCCCGGACTGACGGAAATGTTGTTGCGGGCCGACATCGCCCTTTACACAGCTAAGCGCCGCGGCAGGAATGAATTTTGTCTGTTCGGTGCCGAGCTAGCCCGGGAACTGCAACGCCGCCAGTCAATCGAACGCGATCTTCATTCGGCGATAACGATGAGAAGCTTGGTCGCTTGGTTTCAGCCAATCGTAAGACTCGAAACTGAAGCGTCGTCGGTTTTGAAGCCTTGCTAAGATGGTCTCACCCGCTTCACGGTCCCATTTCTCCGCCCGAGATCATGACAGCGGCACGCGAAACTGGAATGCTTCAGCTGCTAACTCAAACGGTATTCGCCGACTGTTGCGCTCTTATCGAGGGCTTGGTCAAAGCTGACCGTCGTGATGTTCGTGTGGCGATGAATGTTTCACCGCGCGAGTTGGAAGCTGGCGATATTGACGAGATGATTCTTAATGGTCTGGCGGCAAAAGACCTCCCTGCAACGATGTTCGACATCGAGATTACCGAAGAAGCCCCAGTGGATCCGGACAGAGTGGATGAAAAGCTCGGCCAGCTTTCACATGCTGGCATTTCTATCGCGCTCGAGGACTTCGGCACCGGTTTTTCGACGTTGGCATCGCTCAAGGACAGTCGGATCAGGAAAGTGAAAATAGATCAGGGCTTCATTCGCGGCTTAGCCAAGTCCCGGGAGAATCGGCTGCTTGTCAAAGCGGTGATTGACCTTGGTAGGACGCTCGGGATCGAGGTCATGGCCGAGGGCGTTGAAACAGAGGCAGATCGGCAAACTCTGTACAAGCTTGGCTGCAGAACCGCGCAGGGCTTCCTGTTCTCTAAGGCAGTGCCTCTCCATTTGGCACTTGATTCGGTAGTAAAAGAGCACGCGAAGGAGTTGTGACCGGCCTCTCCGTCCGTGCTGCTCGCGGAACTTTCATGTGGGGTGGACCTGACGCGCGAAAGCCGTTTCGGACGGTAGAGTTATTACGGGGGCGAAACTGAGCACGTGGTTTGGATAGCAGCAATCCGGTCCACCGGCGCACATGCAGCGGCTTCATACAAGCGTTCAAGTTGCGAGATGAGCTTGAGTGAACGACGTCGGAGAATTGCGTCCCTTGGACGCTGGTTTCGCGGTTCCCGTAGGATTCGATTACGGGAAGCGTTCTTGGCTGCTTCTCGGCTCAGCGCTCATCTGGATGAACAACGTACCCGCGGTCAAGGTTTTCGCGACCTCAACCCAGTCACCATCCCGCAACAGCAGCGGTCGGGTCCTGATCAAGCGCTCAGCCTCAGCACAGGTGCTGGAGCAACGGTAGAGCGCGGAAAACGTGTATCGGAATGCGCTGGCTCACCATAGGAAGCTGCCACGGCATGTCGAATGTCCCCAGGGGGCGGGACCGTTCCCTTGCATTTGTCTCGATGACGGGCTCTCAAAGCTAAAGCCAAGAGAGCTTTATAAAAATCGCACCCGATCGGCTGCGCAACGACGACCAGCTGAGGCCCGATCGGGTGCTAAGGTCGTGCCAAAAAAGGCGCGTCACTGTCGCATTTCTAGCCGGCTTGCGATCGGACGTCATCTCTTGGCGATCGTTGCCCCTTCTCTCAAATGCGCTTAGCGGCGCCGACGGCGAATAGCGCAAGCTTTTCCACCCGTTTCTACTCCACTACCGAGACTCGTCACCAACCTCCTTTTATTCGCTTCCATATGGCCCATCCTGTCTCCAATCGAGGAGGAGCGCGAACATGGGCCAAGCCGTAGAACGTCTCAGTCTCGGGAATTCTTCTGCTCGCCAAACTGCCGTTGTCACCGGCACCATATTTGGCAGGGTGACAGTGAACGACAAGATATCAGGCGTTCTTGTCTGGGCTGAACTATGCTTGCAAGCCATAACCCAAAAATCGCCGATCCCTTTGAATTCGAGCCGGATGAATGGGTGTTTCAAAATTTTTGGCGGTTTTAGGCAGAACCCTCCGATGGCCCGCGTACCGGTCAAGCTTCGTGAGCACTTTAGGTTCGTCGATCAGGCATAGGTTTGTATCCCATGCCACATGCTGGCCGTTTGCCTAGTTCGGAAGCCCTCGAGAGGCGTTGCTCGTCTTGGTATGGCGTCGCCCCTTTTTCCGATCCATCGGCCACGGAGCTAGAATGCTGTCTAGCTGTTGCCGCCTACTTGGTCATCCGGCATGGAGATGCCTATATACCGACCTTCGAAAGGCTGGAATACGAGGTCGAACAAATGCGGCGGAAGCTCGGAAATCGCGAGCGAGCGCAGCGCGTGCTGGCCACGCTCAACCTAAATGGCTCGGACAGCTGGAGCCGTGAGGTTGGTTCTCAAGGCCTGGATGGCGCCGCAATCACATTCGCCCGGGCGGGGTAAAAGCGATTTTTTGAAGCCACTCGCGCTTTTGCGCTAACGAAGGTCCCGCGCCGTATTTGGGCCGGATCCATTTGTGGCCCATCAGAGAAGCAATTACCTTCTCCGGCGCCTCAACTGCCGTCAGCCGGTCCTCGAAAGTGTGTCGCAGGCTATAAAGACTATGCTCGGAAGTCGGCAGAAGTTCCTTGCTGGCGAGCACCTTGTTGACGAGCGCTGAAAGTGACGCGGCCTTGTCGCGATAACGAGGAAAGCCGTCCGGATGGAGCTTGATGGCTGCAAGTGCGCCGCCAACCAAGGGAATGTCACGGGCTGAATGACCGGTCTTCAAGCGACGGCCATTGGGGCGCACCCGCACATGCGGGATTTCTTGATCGAGGTGGATTGTTTCGGTGGTGAGGTTTGCCGCTTCAGAAAGCCTGAGTCCGGTATCGGCAATCACATAGATTAGATGGCGGGCTTCGTCATTGAGTCCGTCGAGCGCGCCTTCAGCGAGTATCTTCTCCTGAATGAACTCCGCTGTGAACGCAGCGCGTTGCCCGGGGACGGCGCCGGAAAGACGCAGGTTTCGAAAAACCGGCTCCAGCTTGAGCTGGTGAGTCAGATCGACGACGCGCAGCATTTTCGAAACATGGCCGATGTCCTTGTTGGCCGTACCGATATCAAGTCCATCCTCAACGATCCGCTTTTGCCACCACTCGCGGAACGCGATTGCGTCGTCCCGAGTGAGGCTTGCGATCTCCTTGTCGCCAATGACTCCAACCAGATTGGCAACTGCGCGCTTTTTGGGGTTACGCCATTTCTTGATTTGGTTAGGCGACATGGTCAGCAAGTTCTGTTGCTCGATCGTCTCGAATTCCTTGATAAGACCGCTCAGGCGGACCGCTGGCCGCTTCTCCCCACCCATGACGGCCGAGACGTCCTGCGCGTCCTCGATCGATTTTTTGTCGAGGAGCAGCTTGATACGGGCCATGAGTTCGTCGAGCGGCCCCGCTGCTAGTTCCTCGTTAGAGCGATAGGCCAATCCAAATGACCGCGCGCGCTTCCTCGCGGCTTCGAAACGCAGCCCCGCCTCGGCGGATTGGCCTTCCCGCAGTCTACGCCAATACGCCTCCAGCCCCGCGCCGAGGCTTTGCACTGCATCTCGCGCCCGTACACCGCGGGGATCGTCAGCCACGGCGACGCCCGTGGAAATGCGTACTAGGCAGCGGCGATCAAACGCCGCGAATTCCTTCGGCACCCTGCGGACGAGATACCAGATGCCTTCACGTTTATGCGGCTTTGGCGCTGCGGAACGTCGCATTATCTTTCTCTAATGTTACACAGTTTGTTACACAGTCTAAGATAAGTTTCGCTTCGCGCTGGTCAAGCGCAACAAGGAAGCTTTTGAAAGGAAACGATTATTATGGAAGCTAAATGGCGGAGAGGGAGGGATTCGAACCCCCGATGCCCTTGCGAGCATGCCGCATTTCGAGTGCGGTGCATTCGACCACTCTGCCACCTCTCCGCGGTCATGGTCGGCCGTTGCCGGCGCGGCGCACTAGATAACGACTGGACGTAAAGGTTACAAGGCCAAATCTGCCGGATGTCAGGCTTCTTTGACGTGGTGTCGATTTGGTCACGGCCAAGCGCTTCCCGCGGGGCGGCCAGGTGGCCAGTCGGCGGCGTCAACGTTCGCCTATCACATGGACGACGGCGGCCGGCCTGGGCGCCGCTAACCGCCCGACGTTCATGGTGTCGGCCACTGGCCTTGACTTTGACCGGACCTTCGGTTAGGGAACGCGCGCAATCGGCGTGGAGGGGTCTTCCGCGCCGCTTGTTTTTTGAACCCGCAGACTGACAAAAAGACGGCCGAACCGCTCGATGCGGTTCATCGAGGCCGACCGAACAGCGAAAGGCAAAAAATGTTCGCAGTCATCAAAACGGGCGGCAAGCAGTATCGCGTCGCCGCCAACGATCTCCTGAAGATCGAGAAACTCGAAGCCAAGGTCGGCGACATCGTCGAGATCGGCAATGTGCTGGCGCATGGCGAGGGCGAGAACGTCACCTTCGGCGCGCCGTTCGTCGATGGCGCTCTGGTCACGGCGGAAGTCGTCGAGCAGGGCAAGAACCGCACCGTCATCGCTTTCAAGAAGCGCCGCCGGCAGAATTCACGCCGCAAGATCGGCCACCGCCAGCTTCTGACCACCGTCAGGATCGCCGAGATCCTGCTGGGTGGCGCCAAGCCGTCAAAGAAGGCCGCCGCCAAGCCGGAGACCAAGGCAGAGGTTGCCGCCGAGGCGAAGGCCGAAGCCGCTCCGAAGGAGGCCAAGGCCAAGAAGGAAGCCGCTCCGAAGGCGGAAGCCGCTGCCGAGGCCGCCGCCGCGCCGCTGTTCAAGGCGCCGAAGGGCGAGCCGGACGACCTGACCGTGATCAAGGGCATCGGCCCGGTCGCCGCCAAGGATCTCAACGAGCAGGGCATCATCACCTTCGCGCAGCTCGCCAAGCTCTCCGACAAGGATGTCGCCAAGATCGACGAGCACATGCCGTTCAGCGCCGACCAGATCAAGGACTGGCGCGAGCAGGCCAAGGAGCTGGCGAAGAAGTAAGGCGGAGCCGGCGAAACGATCGCCGGATCGGACTTGAAACGGAACGCGAACGCGTTCATAAGACCATTCAAACGCCCCTTGAGGCGTATCGGAGTTAGTTAGATGGCACACAAGAAAGCTGGCGGTTCGTCGCGCAACGGTCGCGACTCGCACTCCAAGCGGCTCGGCGTGAAGAAGTTCGGCGGCGAAGCCGTGATTCCGGGCAACATCATCATTCGTCAACGCGGCACCTCGTGGCATCCGGGCACCAACGTAGGCATGGGCACGGACCACACCCTGTTTGCGCTCGAAGCCGGCGCAGTCGCCTTCAACAAAAAAGCCAACGGCCGAACCTACGTCTCGGTGAACCCGATTACCAAAGCAGCGGAGTAGCCGGTTCCGCACCACAACACCGGCACCCATCTCGGGAACCGGTGTCTGGCCAGGCCAGGAAAAGGATCAGGGGAGATGGGTTTCCATCTCCCCTTTTTCTTTGCCTGGAGGACTGAAAATCGTTGCCGAAGCGGAAGACACGGACGACGAAAGTTACGCGATAGACTGCCCGGTGCTGGCCACCGAGCGGCTGGTGATGCGCGCCCCGCGCGACAGCGATGTCGGGCAACTGGTGGCGCTCGCCGACAACCGTCACGTGGCCGAGATGCTGGCCCGCATGCCGCATCCCTATGGCGAGGCCGAGGCTCGCGCCTTCCTGGCCATGGCCTCATCGCGCCGCGCGGGCATCGTCTACGCGCTGACGCTTGCCGGCACCGGCACTTTCGTCGGCTGCGCGGGGCTCAACACCACCGATCGCGGGCTGGAGCTCGGCTACTGGATCGGCGAACCCTACTGGAAGCGCGGCTATGCGACGGAAGCCGCGCACGCGCTGGTCGACCTCGCCTTCCAGAACACCTCGACCCAGGTGCTGCACGCCTCGACCCGGGTCATCAATCCGGCCTCGCGCCGGGTCATCCACAAGTGCGGTTTCCAGTATGCCGGCCAGGGCATGCTCAACTCGATCGTCGCCGGCCAGGTGCCGGTCGAGCGCTACCGGCTCGATCGAAAGACGTGGACCAGTCTGCGCAACTGGGTCCACTTCTAAAGATGGGCCGATATTCAGGCGAGGCTGGCCTGCGAACGGCGACTTCCTGCGCTTCCGGTGCTCACGTGCTTCAAGCACGCTCCGCTCCGGGTCTCGGAAGTCACCATTCTCGGCGCAGCCTGACCTGAATCTCGACCCATCTTGGGCGCATCTGAGGGCGCTCAGCCCAGCTCGACCCATACCGGCAAATGGTCCGAACCCACCGCTTGCCGGTCGACCCACGAGCGCTTCAGCGATCTGGCGAGCGAGGCGCTGGTGAAGATGTAGTCGATGCGCTTGTGGCGGCTCGCATCGTCGGGCCGTTTCGGGTCGACCCAGGTGGCGAGATCCGGGACGCCGAGGCGCTCGGCGACGTCGACGGCGAGGTCGGCGGTCAAGGGCATGCCGAATTCGTGGTCCGGGCGGCCGGCAAGCTCGGCATATTCCGCCGAGCCGGGCAGCATGTTGAAGTCGCCCATGACAATGAAGGCTTCCGGGTAGGGCAGGTCCGGCAGGCCGATCTCGGGAATGCCGGAAAGACCGCCGCCCTCCAACGCATAGTTCAACAGGCGCTGGCGCAGGAAGCGGATCTGGCTCTGGCGCTCGACGGGGCTGCGATGGTCGAGGTGGGTGGAGTAGAAGCGGATGAAGCCGAGCGGTGTCTCGATCAGCGCCTCGAGCGCGCCGCGCTGGAAGTTCATCGCTTCCAGGCTGCGGCTGCGCGGCAGAAGAAGGTTGCGCGACAGATGAATGGGTGTCTTCGACAGCACCATGTTGCCAAGCTGGAAGGTGGTCGTGATGGCGCGGCCGGCCTCCAGGCGCGAGGAGATGTTGACCTCGAAATTGCTGCCATAGGCGGCAAAATAGTCGGGCAGCGCCTCGCCGAGCTCGGCCACCATGTCGCGGTTGTTGTTCCTGGGGTTGTTGCGGGTGACCTCCTGCAAGGCGATCACATCGGCGCCGCGCACGGCGTCGGCGATGCGGGAGACATCGTAGCTGCCGTCGAGACCTATGCCGTACTGGATGTTGTAGGTGACAAGCTTCATTCCCGCGCCCCTCCAGCTCCGCCCGCCAACAGTGCTACCGCGTCCCTGGCAAAAGGGCATCCGGCGCTTTAGTCGCAAACCGCCCTCGCCCTTCGCCTCGCTTGATTGGACCGGGTCTGCGTTTCCCGGAAACGGCGACCCGCCCTATCTCGTTCTTCCTACGCAATTCCGGACGGAAAACCGCTCACACTTTTCCTGGAATTGCTTTAGAGCAATCCCGCAAGCGCAATAGCAGAAACCCGAAGATCCGATGAAATTTCTCGACCAGGCAAAGGTTTATATACGCTCCGGCGACGGTGGCGCCGGCTCGGTGTCGTTCCGGCGCGAGAAATTCATCGAGTTCGGCGGACCGGATGGCGGCGACGGCGGCCGCGGCGGCGATGTCTGGGCGGAGGCGGTCAACGGGCTGAACACGCTGATCGACTATCGCTACCAGCAGCATTTCAAGGCCAAGACCGGCATGCACGGCATGGGCCGCAACATGACCGGCGGCAAGGGCGCCGACGTCACGCTCAAGGTGCCGGTCGGAACCCAGATCTTCGCCGAGGACAATGAGACGCTGATCTGCGACATCACCGTCGTCGGCCAGCGCTTCCTACTCGCCAAGGGCGGCAATGGCGGCTTCGGCAACCAGCATTTCAAGACCTCGACCAACCAGGCGCCGCGCCGCGCCAATCCCGGTCTGCCGGGCGAGGAGCTCAGCATCTGGCTGCGGCTGAAGCTGATCGCCGACGCCGGCCTGGTCGGCCTGCCCAATGCCGGCAAGTCGACCTTCCTCGCGGCCGTCACCGCGGCCAAGCCGAAGATTGCCGACTACCCCTTCACCACGCTCTATCCCGGCCTTGGCGTCGCCCGCATCGACGGTCGCGAATTCGTCATCGCCGACATCCCCGGGCTGATCGAGGGCGCGCATGAGGGCGTCGGCATTGGCGACCGCTTCCTCGGCCATGTCGAGCGCACGCGCGTGCTGCTGCATCTCGTCTCCGCCCAGGAAGAGAATCCCGGCAAGGCCTACAAGACCGTGCGCGCCGAGCTCGAGGCCTATGGCCATGGGCTGGCCGAGAAGGTCGAGATCGTGGCGCTCAGCCAGATCGACATTCTCGACGCCGAGGCGCGCAAGAAGAAGACGGCGTCGCTGAAGCGCGCCGCCGGCCGCGCGCCGCTGCTGTTGTCGGCCGTCACCGGCGAAGGCGTGGAAGCGGTGCAGCGCGCGCTGATGGCTGTCGTGGCCGAGGCCCGCGACGCGGTTCCCGCGCCCGTCGACACGCGCTGGCAGTGACCATGCAATCGCTGAAGAAATACCGGCGCATCACCGTCAAGATCGGCTCGGCGCTGCTCGTCGACCGCGGCACGGGGCTGAAGCGCGACTGGCTGGATGCGCTCGCCGACGACATCGCCGGGCTTGCCCATGGCGGCGCCGAGGTGCTCGTCGTCTCGTCGGGCGCGATCGCGCTCGGCCGCACGATCCTTGGCCTGGGAAAGAGAGCGCTGAAGCTTGAGGAGAGCCAGGCGGCGGCGGCCGTCGGCCAGATCGCGCTGGCCGGCGCCTGGTCGGACGCGCTCGGCAAGGGCGGGCTGAAGTCCGGCCAGATCCTGCTCACGCTCGGCGACACCGAGGAGCGGCGGCGCTACCTCAACGCCCGCGCCACGATCTCGACCTTGCTCAAGATGAAGGCGGTGCCGGTCATCAACGAGAACGATACGGTGGCGACCTCGGAAATCCGCTATGGCGACAACGACCGCCTGGCGGCGCGTGTGGCGACGATGATGGGCGCCGACCTCCTGGTGCTGCTCTCCGACATCGATGGGCTCTACACGGCGCCACCGGCCAGGGACCCGCAAGCGAAATTCATCCCGGTGGTCGACCGCATTACCCCCGACATCGAGGCGATGGCGGGCGCGGCCGCCTCCGAGCTGTCGCGCGGCGGCATGCGGACAAAACTCGACGCCGGCAAGATCGCCAACGCGGCCGGCACCGCCATGGTCATCACGTCGGGCACCAGGCTGTCGCCGCTGATGGCGATCGAACGCGGCGAACGCGCCACTTTCTTCAAGCCGAGCGCCAATCCGGTGAAGGGCTACAAGACCTGGATCGCCGGGCAGCTCGAACCGGCGGGGCGGCTCACCGTCGATGCCGGCGCCATTGGCGCGCTGCTATCGGGCAAGTCGCTGCTGCCGGCGGGCGTCAAGCTGGTCAGCGGCAATTTTTCGCGCGGCGATACGGTGGCGATCCTATCGCCCGAGGGCCGCGAGATCGCGCGCGGCCTGGTTGCCTACGATGCCGCCGATGCCGTAAGGATCGCAGGCCTGAAGACGGCCGAGATCGAAACCGTGCTCGGCTACGAGGCGCGCTCGGCGATGATCCACCGCGACGACCTTGTGGTGAGCCATTCGAGTGATCAAGTATTGGCCGTTGATCAAGTATTGGCCGGCCGAAGCGGAGGATGAGCCATGCTGAAGCTGCATGAGAAATCCCGAGACGACACTGCGGCGCTGATGGCCGATATCGGCCGCCAGGCGCGCGCCGCAGCCCGACCGCTGGCCATTGCCACCACCGCCGCCAAGAACGCCGCGCTTGTCGCCATGGCCGAAGCCATTCTTCGCAACGAGCAGGCGATTCTCGACGCCAACGCCATCGATGTCTCGAATGGCGAGGAATCCGGCCTTTCCGGTTCCTTCATGGACCGGTTGAAACTGACACCGTCGCGCATCGAGGCGATGGCCGACGGCATTCGCGAGATCGCCGCGCTAAAGGATCCGGTCGGCGACGTGATCGCAGAATGGGACCGGCCGAACGGACTCCATATCGAGCGCGTGCGCACGCCGCTCGGCGTCGTCGGCGTCATCTATGAGAGCCGGCCAAATGTGACGGCCGATGCCGGCGCGCTCTGCCTGAAGGCCGGCAATCCGGTGATCCTGCGCGGCGGCTCGGATTCGCTCAACTCGTCCGCGGCGATCCATGCCTGCCTGGTCGAGGGGCTGAAGGCGGCCGGCCTGCCGCAGGATGCGATCCAGCTGGTGCCGACCACCGACCGCGCCGCCGTCGGCGAGATGCTGAAAGGCCTCGGCGGCAATCTCGACGTGATCATTCCGCGCGGCGGCCGCAGCCTGGTCGAGCGTGTGCAGAGCGAGGCGCGGGTGCCGGTCTTTGCCCATCTCGAAGGCATCTGCCATGTCTATGTCGACCGCTCTGCCGGTCTCGACATGGCGGTGAAGATCGCCGTTAACGCCAAGATGCGGCGCACCGGCGTCTGCGGCGCGGCCGAGACGCTGCTGGTCGACCGTGCTGCGGCGGGAACGCATCTGGTGCCGATTCTCGAGGCGCTGCGCGCGGCGGGATGCGAAATCCATGCCGATACCGAGGTGCTGAAGGCGTTCTCCGAGGCCAGTCCCGCGACCGATGCCGACTGGGTGACCGAGTATCTCGACGCCATCATCGCGGTGAAGCTGGTCGATGGCGTCACCGGCGCGATCGAGCATATCGAGCGCTTCTCCTCGCACCATACGGAGGCGATCCTGGCCGAGGACGCTGAAGCGGTGGAGCGCTTCTTCAACGAGATCGATTCGGCGATCCTGTTGCACAACGCCTCGACGCAATTTGCCGATGGCGGCGAGTTCGGCATGGGCGCCGAGATCGGCATCGCCACCGGCAAGATGCATGCGCGCGGACCGGTCGGCGTCGAGCAGCTGACCTCGTTCAAGTACCGCGTGCGCGGATCGGGACAGGTGAGGCCTTGATGCTATTTGCCGCTAGAGGTTGAAGCTTGCGCCCAGGCCCCCCTCTCTGGCCTGCCGGCCATCTCCCCCTCAAGGGGGGAGATCAACTTGCGCATAGGGCTTCGCCAATCGCCTACGTCATAAGATTTGCGCCTGCGGACAATCTGCCGATCTCCCCCCTTGAGGGGGAGATGCCCGGCAGGGCAGAGAGGGGGGCCTAGCACCGTGCTTTCGTCGCCTCAGCCCGCCGTCCCCGCGCACTATCTGCGCATGCCGCATGCCGGCAAGGGCGTTGCCGTCGGCCTGTTCGGCGGCTCGTTCAATCCGCCGCATGCCGGCCACGCGCTGGTCGCCGAGATCGCGCTGAGAAGGCTGGCGCTCGACCAGCTGTGGTGGATGGTGACGCCGGGCAATCCCCTGAAGAGCACGCGCGAGCTGGCGCCGCTGGCCGAGCGGTTGCAACTGTCCGAGCAGATCGCAAAAAATCCGAAGATCAAGGTCAGCGCTTTCGAGGCCGCTCACCACATCCGCTTCACCGCCGACACGCTGGCGCTGGTCAAGGCGCGCAATCCCGGCGTCGACTTCGTCTGGATCATGGGCGCCGATTCGCTTCGCGACTTCCATCGCTGGCAGCGCTGGCGCCAGATCGTCATGACCTTCCCGATCGCCGTCATCGACCGCCCCGGCGCGACGCTGTCCTTCCTCTCCTCGGTGGTCGCCAAGACCTTCGACTACGCCCGCGTCGACGAGGGTGACGCGCCGCGCCTTGCCCGCATGAAGGCGCCGGCCTGGACCTTCATCCACGGCCCGCGCTCGTCGCTGTCGTCGAGCGCCATCCGCAAGGCGGCAAGGAGCTGAAACGTCCCTTTTCCCCAGAAGGGGAAAGTTCGGCCATGTCGCTTTTGCGGCGGCCTTTCGCCGGCAGGTCGGCGATGCTGCGTGAATGCTGGAGAAGAACCGCACCACCATCGAGCCAGATGACGGCAAGCAGCCGGCGCCGCTGATCGCCATTGCCAGCGTCGTGGCGTCGATGGCGCTGATCGCGATCGGCAACGGGCTGATGTTCGCCTTCATCCCGGTGCGGCTCGGCGCCGACGGCTTCGATCCGACCTGGGCCGGGCTCATCGTCACCGGGCTTTCGGCCGGCGGGCTCGCCGGCTGCATCCTGACCGGGCCTCTCGTCCGGAGAGTTGGTCACGCCCGCGCGTTCATGGTGCTTTCGGCGCTGATCGCGCTCTCCAACGCGGCGATCGGCGCCGGCCCGATCCCGCTCATCTGGATCGCGGCGCGCGCGCTCTACGGTTTCGCCATCTGCGGTCTGTTCATCGTCGCCCAGAGCTGGCTGAACGATGCCGTCCCCAATGCCATACGCGGCCGCGTCATGGCGGTGTTCTACGTCGCCTATGTCGCCGGCCTCGGCGTCGGCTATGCGACGCTCGCCGCCATCGACATCCGCACCGCGGCAGCGCCGCTGATCGGCATTACCTTCACGGCGCTGTCGATCCTGCCGGTCGGCATGACGCGGCTGGCGCAGCCGCCGCCGCCGCAGGCGGCTTCGGTGGCGCTCGGCCGCGCCTGGCGGATCTCGCCAGTCGGGGTGGCGGGCATGCTCGCTGTCGGCGGCCTGTCGATGATCATTTCCGGTTTCGCGCCGATCCATGCCACCGCCAAGGGCTACAGCCAGGCGGACGTGGCGCTGCTGTTGTCGGCGATGCCGGTCGGCACGCTGATCCTGCAGATACCGCTCGGCTGGATTTCGGACCGGACCGACCGGCGCTATGTGCTGATCGGCGCGGCACTGCTTGCCCTCGTTGCCAGCCTGCTCGCCATCGCCTTCGACGGCGGCGCGCTGGCCGTTCTGCTCGTGGTCTATCTGATCTGGGATGGCGCGTCGGAATCGATCTATTCGCTGTCCAGCGCGCATGCCGCCGACCGCGCCGGCAAGGACGATCTGCTCGCCCTGTCGAGCTCGATGCTGTTTGCATGGTCGCTGGCGGGGTTTGTGGTGCCGGGCATCGTGACAGGGCTTTCCGCGGTCTACGGCACCGGGACGTTCATCTATGTCGGCATCGTCATCGCCTCGGCGTTTTGCCTGTTCGTGTCGTGGCGGGTGCTGGCGGCACGGCCGGTACCAGCCACCGCGACAGGCAGCTTCGCGCCGATGTGCGCGCAGGCGCCGCTGCCGGTGGAACTCGCCTTCGCGCCGGACGAGCAGCCTCGCCCCGGCAATTGAGGCGCGTTGTCGACGGCTTGCGCTACTGCCTGGTTGAGGGCGGTTCCTGGTGCGATGCTTCCGGTGGCGGCACCGGGACGGAAATGCCTTCGGTGTCGAAGGCCTGCTTGGCGCGTTTCGTGAGATCGATCTGGGTGGCGAAGAAATCGGCGGACGAAGTCCAGTAGCGCAGGCTGATGGCGACGCCGCTGTCGCCGACCGTGGCGACGAAGGCGATTGGCGCCGGCTCGCGCCTGACGCGCCGCTCGGTGGCGGCGACGGCGAGCATCGTCTTTTGCGCGAGGTCGATGTCGTTCCAGGAGCCGATGGTCAGTGTGACGTCGCCGCGGCGGACGCCGTTGCGCGTATAGTTGCGCACCGGCTGGTTCCACAGCGTCGAATTGGGCGCCAGCACATAGACGCCGTCGACCGTCCGCAGCCGGGTCGCGAACAGGCCGATCTCCTCGATGGTGCCGGAAATGGGGCCGACCTCGACATACTCGCCGATGCGAAACGGTCTCAGGGCAAGCAGCATGATGCCGGCGGCGATGTTCTGCAGCGTGCCCTGCAGCGCCAGGCCGATCGCCAGGCCGATGGCGCCGATGGCGGCTATGATCGAGGCGGTCTGCACGCCGAACTGGCCGAGCACCATGATGACGACGAGGATCAGGATGGCGTAGCGGACGATCTTCGAGAAGAAATGGCGCAGCGTCGCGTCGAAGCCGTGGATGTGACCGAGGCCGGCGAAGATCGAGCGCTCGGCAAGGCCGGCGACGAGATAGCCGACGACCAGCAATATGACGGCGCCGACGGCCGAGAAGGAGTAGGAGACGATCAGGCTGCTGAGTTGCGCGAGGCCAGCCTGCACGGAGAGGAGCGTGTCCTGGGGATCGATCGGCATTGTGGGAAATCCGGTTGGTGGGCGAGCCGATAACCCATGTGGACGCCATGGGTTCCCGACTTTTTTCCCGCTTTGCGGAACCAAGCGGAGGGGGTCGCGTTGGCGAGCGCGGGGCCACCGTCTTGAAACTGCAACGGAACTCTGCCTATCTAAGTGGTGTCACCTGATGTCACGGGTGATTTGGTTGTTCTTGCTGCGAAAGGAAAGACACTGAGAACAGCACTGCGGAAGAAGGCCGACATCGTGCCTTCGCCGGCCGGGATCAGCGGAAATGACGCCGTGTCCCGCGCCATCAAGACAGTCCTTGCCAGTCTGGAAGACTCCAAGGCCGAAAACATCGTCTCAATCGACATCCAGGGGAAATCGAGCCTCGGCGACTACATGGTCGTAGCGTCGGGCCGATCGCACCGTCATGTCTCGGCTGTCGCCGATCATCTCCTCAAGGCGCTCAAGGATGCCGGCCTCGGCATGGCGCGCGTCGAGGGGCTGGCCAGCGCCGACTGGGTCCTGATCGATTCGGGCGACATCATCGTCCATGTCTTCCGTCCCGAAGTCCGCGAATTCTACAATCTCGAAAAGATGTGGCAGGCGCCGGACCTCGAGGAAGAGACCCTTCACTGAGCCGTAACCGTTGGGGTTCGTGTCCCCGAATCCCTGGGTGACATGCACTAGCGGCTCTTCGAGGCAAGGATGAAGATCACCGTTCATGCCGTGGGCCGGATGAAAGCCGGCCCCGAGAGAGAACTCGCCGACCGCTATTTCGAGCGCTTCGCTAGGAGCGGCCCGGCGGTGGGGCTGGAATATGCCGGCCTTGTCGAGATTGCCGAAGGCCGCGCCCAGACCGCCAACGAGCGCCGGCGCGAGGAAGGCCAGAAGCTGCAGACGATGCTGCAGCAAGGCACGGCGCTGATCCTGCTCGACGAGCGCGGCAGGAGCTTCTCCTCCGAGGAATTCGCCGGCCGCCTCGGCCTGCTGCGCGACAGCGGCCGCAAGGCGCTGGTGATCGCCATCGGCGGCGCCGACGGCCACGACCAGTCGCTGCGCGACCAGGCCGATCTGGTGGTCTCGTTCGGCGCGCTGACCTGGCCGCATCAGCTGGTGCGGGTGATGCTGGGCGAGCAGCTCTACCGGGCCGCGACGATTCTTGCTGGACACCCCTACCATCGTTCCTGACGTCGCGGCCAAAGGACACGCCAGGGTCAGCACGCTCGGCCCAAGCTTTCCGGCGGCCGGATCGGCGTCATGAGCATCCTGCATGATCGGATGGACGTGCCTGTACGCCTGGCCGAGGAACTTGAGGACCCTGGAAGCGCGATCGGAAGATGCGTAGTTCTCCGAATTTCCGCCTCAATGGCCCGACATCACGGTAGTTGTGGGTTCTCCATCATGGTTGATGGTTCGTTAACGAAGCGGCGGATAGAGTCTGGGCCTGATGTCTGAAGGCTGGAATTCGAGAACGCGCGCCTGGCGCAGCCGCTGCGGCCTGACATTTGTCGCCGCGCTGATTGCGTTCCGTCCGGCCCTGGCGGCGGAAAACACCCGTGATCCAGCGCCCGATCCCGACCGGAGCCGGGCCGAATACGAACAGGTCTCGAAGGAAATCACGCTCTCGTCCGAGCGGCTGGCCAAGCTCGCCGCCGACATTGCGGCGGTCAAGAAGGACCATGCCTCGATCACCGCGGCGTTGATCCAGTCGGCGATGACCGAGCAGAAGCTCGGCCAGGACATCGAGGACATCGGCGCCAAGCTGGAAGGCCTGAAAGCGGAAGAGCAGAAGATACGTGCCTCGCTGGCGGCGCGGCGCGACGTGCTGGCCGAAGTGCTGGGCGCGTTGCAGCGCATGGGGCTCAATCCGCCGCCGGCGATCCTGGTCAAGCCGGAGGACGCGCTGTCGTCGGTGCGCAGCGCCATCCTGCTCGGCGCGGTGGTGCCGGAATTGCGCCAGCAGACCGAGGTGCTGCTCGCCGACCTCAAGGAACAGACGCGGGTGACGACCTCGATCGAGGCGGAGCGGGCCAGGCTGACGACGGCGGTCGGCGAACAGGCGGCGGAAAAGAAGCGGCTGAGCATGCTGCTCGAGGCCAAGCAGAAGCTTCAGGCCGACACCGAGACGGAGATCGCCGCCGAGAAGCAACGCTCACAGGTACTGGCCGCCAGGGCGGGCAGCCTCAAGGAACTGATCGCCTCGCTGGAGGCCGACAAGGCACGCAGGGCGACGGACCAGGCCAAGGCGGCCGAGCGCAAATCGGCCGATGGCGACAAGGCTCCGGGAGGAGACGGCAAGACGCCGGCGCCGGCGGAATTGGCCGCGCTGCCGGTGCCGGAAGGCAACCGGCTCACGGCCGCAGCGCCGTTCTCGGCGCTGCAAGGACAGATCGCGCTGCCGGTGACCGGCAAGATCAAGCGGCGCTTCGGCGCCGATGACGGTAACGGCGCGGTGATGCAAGGGGACATGGTTGCGACACAATCGGGAGCCATCGTCACCGCGCCGGCGGATGGAAATGTGCTTTATGCGGGGCCGTTTCGCTCTTATGGTCAACTCTTGATCCTCAATGCCGGCGACGGGTATCATGTCGTCTTGGCTGGGATGAGCAGAATCAGCGTCGCGACTGGCCAGTCGGTGCTCGCAGGAGAACCGGTCGGCGCGATGGGAGAGGCCCGGGTGGCGAGCACCTCGGCCTCGCAGAATGGAAATGCCACGCCGGAGCTCTATGTCGAGTTCCGCAAGGATGGAAAACCCGTCGATCCGACCCCATGGTGGGCGGACCGTTTTTCTGGAAGGACGTGAAATGATGCGGAAACTTTCGCTTCTGTTCGCCGGCGCGCTGATGGGCGCGTCAGCGATGAGCCTGGTCTACGGCGCGCCAGGCTCGACGGCGAACGCTGCGGGCTCCGAGACCTACAAGCAACTGGCGATCTTCGGCGACATTTTCGAGCGCGTGCGGGCGCAGTACGTGACGCCGCCGGACGACAAGTCGCTGGTCGAGAACGCCATCAACGGCATGCTGGCCTCGCTCGATCCGCACTCGTCCTACATGAACGCCGAGCAGGCGCAGGACATGCGCGTGCAGACCAAGGGCGAGTTCGGTGGCCTCGGCATCGAGGTCACCATGGAGAACGACCTGGTCAAGGTGATCACGCCGATCGACGATACGCCGGCCGCCAAGGCGGGCGTGCTGGCCGGCGACTACATCGCCAAGATCGACGGCGAGGAGGTGCGCGGCCTGACCCTCAACGACGCCGTCGAGAAGATGCGCGGACCGGTCAACACGCCGATTAAGCTGACCATCCTGCGCCAGGGCGCCGACAAGCCGATCGAGCTCACGGTGGTGCGCGACATCATCAAGGTCAAGGCCGTCAAGTTCCGCGTCGAGAACGACGTCGGCTACATGAAGATCACCTCGTTCACCGAGAAGACCTACGACGATCTCGAGAACGCCATCGACACCATCAAGAAGCAGGTGCCGGCCGACAAGCTCAAGGGCTATGTGCTCGACCTGCGCCTCAATCCGGGCGGCCTGCTCGACCAGGCGGTGAGCGTGTCGGATGCCTTCCTCGACCGCGGCGAGATCGTCTCGACGCGCGGCCGCGATCCGAAGGACGTCACCCGCTTCGACGCGAGGGCGGGCGACGACATCGGCGGCAAGCCGCTGATCGTGCTGGTCAATGGCGGTTCGGCGAGCGCGTCGGAAATCGTCGCCGGCGCGCTGCAGGACCTGCGCCGCGCCACCGTGGTCGGCACCCAGTCCTTCGGCAAGGGTTCGGTGCAGACCATCATCCCGCTCGGCGAGAACGGCGCGCTCAGGCTGACCACGGCGCTCTATTACACGCCGTCCGGCAAGTCGATCCAGGGCAAGGGCATCACGCCCGACATCAAGGTCGAGCAGCCGCTGCCGGCGGACCTGCAGGGCAGGGACCTGACGCGCGGCGAATCGGACCTCAAGGGCCATATCAAGGGCGCCGACGAGAGCTCGACCGGCTCCGGCTCGGCCGCCTATGTGCCGCCGGATCCGAAGGACGACCTGCAGTTGATCTATGCCGAGCAGTTGCTGCGCGGCCAGAAGACTGATCCGGCGTTCCCACCGAATCCGCAGAAGGCCGTGCTCAACCAGTAAGGATTCGGCGGACCAGGCCAAGAGGTCTGGCCGCCTGATCGAAGCAATGCGATGCTGCCGGGACCGCGAGGTTCCGGCAGTTTGATTCGGGGGTCGCGGCCGGCGCGCCGCGCCCGAGGCGTGGCAGGCGCCGAGGAGACTTGGATTGGCGTGGCGTTCCGGGAGGTGAGCCCACCTGCCGGTCCCAACGCTTCGGGGTTGCGGCTTGGTGGACATCGGCAAGGACATAGAACGACCGCTCGGGCAGGCTCCCAGGCCGCAGCGTGTTGCCTCGCGCGGCATCAGCACCGGCGCGGTCGCGGCGACGCTCGCCGTGCTTGCGGTGATCGGCGTCTCCGGCGCGATCGCCTTGCGCGAAAAACCGTTCCGCAAGCCGCAAGAGGTCGCGGTGTCGACGCCGAAGGTGACGCCGGCCCCGGCCGCGACGCCTGCCCCGGCACCCGCCGCGGAGACAGCGACGGCGGCACCCAAGGTCGAAACGCCCAAGGCCGGCGGACCGCAGATCATCCATGTCCAGACCGAGGAAGGCGACGGCCCGCCCAAGGCGGCCATCGTCATCCGCGATCCTTCAGCGATCGGCCAGAACCTGAAGATCGCGCATATCCCCGACAAGGCGTTGATCGAAGCCAGCGACACCGGCCCGCTGCCGGTCCGCGCCGCCGACGGCAGGCGGCCGTTCGACGTCTATGCGCGGCCATGGTCGGGATCGCGGGGCGCGCGCGTGGCGATCGTCATCGGCGGGCTCGCCGTCTCCCAGACCGGCACGCAGGCGGCGATCGCCAAATTGCCGGCCGAGGTGACGCTGGCCTTCGCGCCGCAAGGCAACAGCATCGGCCGCTGGATGCAGGCGGCGCGGCAGAGCGGGCACGAGATCGTCATGCAGGTACCGCTCGAGCCGTTCGACTATCCCAACGTCAATCCCGGCCGCAACACGCTGACGGTGGCGGCGAGCCCGGACGAGAACCTGAAGAACCTGCACTGGGCGCTGTCACGGACGACCAACTATACCGGCGTCATGAATTACATGGGCGCACGCTTCTCGGCCGATCCAGGGGCGATGGCGAGTTTCATGGCGGAGCTCGGCAAAAGGGGGCTCGCCTATGTCGATGACGGCTCGTCGGCGCGCAGCCTGGCGCCCGACCTGGCACTGAAGGACGGCGTGCCCTTCGTCGCCGGCGACACATCGATCGACGCTGTGCAGGATCGTGGCGCGATCCTGAAGAAGCTGGACGAACTGGAAGCCACCGCGCGGGCGAAGGGCACGGCCGTCGGCAT
Organism: Mesorhizobium sp. M4B.F.Ca.ET.143.01.1.1; assembly: GCF_004792275.1. NCBI lineage: Bacteria > Pseudomonadati > Pseudomonadota > Alphaproteobacteria > Hyphomicrobiales > Phyllobacteriaceae > Mesorhizobium > Mesorhizobium sp. M4B.F.Ca.ET.143.01.1.1. The sequence continues at coordinate 419,721 of NZ_SRSR01000005.1, read as the reverse complement.
CGGCTCGGCCTTCGATCTCACCGTCGATACGGTTTCGGCCTGGGTGGCCGAGGCGAGGAAGCGCGGCATCGAGATCGTGCCGATTTCGGCGGTAGCCATCGATCCGCAAAAAGGGTGAATAGTGAATAGTGAATAGTGAATAGTGAAGGGTTTCGGTGCCGTGATCTGATTCTGCCAGCTATAGGTACTCACTACTCACTACTCACTACTCACTACTCACTACTCACTACTCAGACGTCACGCCGCAGCGCAGAAGGTCCGACGATGGCCAAGAATATCGATCCCGAGACCCTGCCTTACCGTCCCTGCGTCGGCCTGATGATCCTCAATGGCGACGGGCTGGTCTGGGTCGGCCATCGCATCGCCGAGCCCGACAGCGAGTTCGCCGGCACGACGCAGCTCTGGCAGATGCCGCAAGGCGGCATCGACAAGGGCGAGGAACCGCTCGATGCGGCGGGACGGGAACTCTATGAGGAAACCGGCATGCGCTCGGTCTCGCTGCTCGCCGAGGCGCCGGAATGGATCAACTACGATTTGCCGGCGCACCTGGTCGGCGTTGCCTTCAAGGGGCGCTATCGCGGCCAGACGCAGAAATGGTTCGCCTATCGCTTCCACGGCGACAGCGGCGAAATCCAGATCAACCCGCCGCCGGGCGGCCACACCGCCGAGTTCGACAAATGGGCCTGGCGGCCGATGCAGGACCTGCCCGGGCTGATCGTGCCGTTCAAGCGCAAGGTCTATGAAGAGGTGGTGGCGGCGTTCCGGCATCTCGTCCCGTAGAGGCGCGTTCGATCGCACTGTTCGGGATCGGGCACTCTTGATATTGATGCCGGTACGCCGCAAGTACCAGAGGCTGACATGAACCATGCATGGCAAGAGCATCATAGGGGAGCGCCGGCGCTGCCCCTCACCTGCCTGCCGGCATCCTCTCCCCGTATAGTGACGGGGAGAGGGAAGCTTTCCGCGCCGATTTCGCTAATCGCCAACGCTAGAGGTAGACAACCGAGGCTGCGGCCAGCCCCTTCTCCCCGTTACTATACGGGGAGAATTGCCCGGCAGGGCGATGAGGGGCGGCGCCGGCGTCGGCAATCGCGCGTCTTCGCAACAGGCGCAACCCTGGCGCGGTCGCCTCGATGAGTGGCGACAAGGCGCCTTTGCCGCAAGCGCCTGACGCGGGTAGCTGCATGCCTAGCGAGGCCACAGCCGGGGCGATCCTGACCATCGATCTTGGCGCCATCAGGGAAAACTACCGGCGGCTGCAGGCGCGACTCGGCGCCGCGCAATGTGCCGGCGTGGTCAAGGCGGACGGCTATGGGCTGGGCGCCGCCGAAGTGGCGCGGGCGCTGGCGGCGGAAGGCTGCACGAGCTTTTTCATTGCGCTGCTCGCCGAAGGCGTGGCGCTGCGCCGGGCGCTCGGCCCCGGACCGGCGATTTATGTGCTGAACGGGCTGCCGCCCGGCTCGGAAAACGAGGCGGTCGAAGGCGAACTTGCTCCCGTCATCAACAGCACCGCGCAGCTCAAGGCCTGGGGCGAGGCCGGCCTGGCTGCCGGCCGCAAGCTGCCGGCCGCGATCCAGGTCGACAGCGGCATGTCCAGGCTCGGCATGCCGCCGGCGGAGGTCGAGGCGCTGAGCCGTGAGCCGACTTCCTTCGACGGCGTTGCGGTCACCCTCGTCATGAGCCATCTCGCCTGCGCCGACGAGCCGGCGCATCCGGCCAACGAGCGGCAGTGGCTGGCCTTCGAGCGGTTGCGCAAGATGCTCCCCGAGGCGCCGGCTTCGCTCGCCAACTCCTCCGGCATCTTCCTCGGACCGGCCTTCCATTTCGATCTCGTGCGCCCCGGCGCGGCGCTCTATGGCATCAATCCGACGCCGGCGGAGCCGAATCCGATGCTGCCGGTGGTGCGGCTGCAGGCCAAGGTGGTGCAGACGCGAAGCGTCGAGAAAGGCGCCGGCGTCGGCTACGGCCACACCTATCGCGCGGAGGATCCGCTTGGGCTGGCGACGATCTCTCTCGGCTATGCCGATGGCTGGCATCGCCGCGCAGCCTCGGCCGCCTGGTTCGAAAACGTGCGGCTGCCCTTTGTCGGGCGGGTGTCGATGGATTCGATCATCCTCGACATTTCCGCGCTGCCGCAAGGCAAGCTCGGCGCGGGCGACCTGGTCGAGCTGCTCGGACCGTCGCAAAGCGTCGACGACGCGGCCGGCCATGCGGGCACGATCGGTTATGAGATCTTGACCAGCCTCGGGCCGCGCTTTCACCGGCGCTATACCGGCTGAACGAGTGCCTTGCTTGACAAGCAGGCGCTTCTCGGCAAGGGTTCCGGGATGAGCAACCTCGCCCATACCAGAACCTTTTTCAGGGTCTGCCCCATCGCGGGAGCGTAGCCCCGGCCCGGCCACCAAGCTGGCGGCCGCCTGAACCGGGGCATTTGAATTCCATACATCGCCATTGAGTCGGCCGGCCTTGTGCGGCTGCCGGCTTTGTCCGCCGCCCCTGATCTGGCGCCAGCGCAGTCGTCCTGCGCCGAGCCATGAGGTTTGCCATGCCTGCAACAACTCCATCACGTTACCGAAACCTGCTCCTCGCAGCGACGCCGATCATAACAGGCTGACCGGCCTAGCCAGAGCCTGTCTCGACCGGGCGCCCGACATTGCCGAGGGTCTGCTCGCGGAAATGGACCGCGCCAGGGTCGCGGCAGCGGCGTCCATGCCGGCAGATGTAGTGCGGATGGGCTCGACAGTGACTATGCGCAACAGCGATGGAAGTTGCCAACGCGTCACGCTGGTCTATCCGGGCGAAGCCGACATCGCCGAGAAGCGCATTTCGGTGCTGACGCCGCTCGGAACAGCGCTGATCGGAGCGCGTGCCGGCGGGTCGGTGCACTGGCAAAGCCGTGACGGCCGGGTCCTGTCGGGCACAATCGACGCTGTCGAGCAACTCCCGTCCGGGAGGCCGTCATGACCAAGACCATCTACTGCGTCACGACGAAGGATTTGGGGATGATTGAGGTGATGCTGTTGCGCAGGCGCGCCTTTGCCGATCCGATCGTGCCAGTGCTCGAGCGCAAGCTCTCGCAGAGCAGCATTGTTCCGGTCGACCTGGTCGGGCCCGACTTGGTGACGTTGGCCAGCCGCGTGACTTTTTGCATAGATGGCGGCCCGGCGGAGACGCGAACGCTGGTGCAGAGCGAAACATTCGCTTCCATAGGGGCCGGCCTCTCCGTCAGCACGTGGCGGGGCCTCAGCCTACTCGGCATGAGGAAAGGCCAGAGCCTACTGGTCGAACGGCCCGACGGCAGGAACGAGTGGATTGTGGTCGAAGACGTACCTTACCAGCCTGAGGCTGCGCGACGAGCAGCTCGGAACGTCGGCGGACGTCTGTCGCAGGGCCTGACCCTTGTCCACAGCGCCTCAGCGACCAGCAGGCCCCTTGGCGAGACGGGCAAAATCCGGCAGACAGAGGAAGACGATCCGGGCCCTTCGGCGGCATGATCGGCCTTTGAGGGAGCAAGCGATGAAGATCTTCGTGCTGGGCGGCGGCGTGATCGGGGTCACCACCGCCTACTTCCTCGCCGAGGCCGGCCACGAAGTGACGGTGTTCGACCGCCAGAAAGGTCCGGCGCTGGAAACCAGCTTCGCCAATGCCGGCGAGGTCTCGCCGGGTTATGCCTCGCCCTGGGCCGGCCCCGGCATTCCGCTGAAGGCGATCAAATGGCTGCTGATGAAGCATGGTCCGCTGGTGGTGCGCCCGGCCTTCGACCCGCATATGTGGACCTGGCTGCTGAAAATGCTGCGCAACTGCACGGCCGAGCGTTATGCGCTCAACAAGTCGCGCATGGTGCCGCTTGCCGAATACAGCCGCGACACGCTGAAGGCGCTGCGCCAGGCGACCGGCATCGCCTATGACGAGCGTTCCAAGGGCACGCTGCAGCTTTTCCGGACGCAAAAGCAGCTCGACGGCACCGGTGGCGATGTCGAGGTGCTGAAGAAATACGGCGTCCCCTATGAAGTCCTCGATCCCGAAGGCTGCATCGCGGCCGAGCCGGCGCTGGCCAACGTGCGCGGCAAGTTCGTCGGCGGCCTCAGGCTGCCGGGTGACGAAACCGGCGACTGCAAGATGTTCACCGACCGCCTTGCCGAGCTCTGCGTGGCGCGCGGCGTGACCTTCGAATACGACACGCTGATCAGGCGCATCATCCGCAGCCGCAACCGCGTCCACAACATGCATACCAGCACGGGCTGGAGGGCGGCGGATGCCTATGTGATGGCGATGGGCAGCTACTCGGCGCAGGCGATGCGCTGGCTGAAACGGCCGATCCCGGTCTACCCGGTCAAGGGCTATTCGATCACCGTGCCGATCAAGGATGCCGAGGCGGCGCCGGTTTCGACCGTCATGGACGAGACCTACAAGGTGGCGATCACCAGGCTCGGCGACCGCATCCGCGTCGGCGGCACGGCGGAGATTTCAGGCTTCGACATGAGGCTGCACGAATCGCGCCGGCGCACGCTGGAGCATTCGGTCGGCGATCTCTTTCCGGGCGGCGGCGATCTCAAGGCCGCAACCTTCTGGTGCGGCTTGCGGCCGATGACGCCGGACGGGCCGCCGCTGGTCGGCCGCAGCGAGCTGTCCAACCTCTATCTCAACACCGGCCACGGCACGCTCGGCTGGACCATGGCCTGCGGCTCGGCGAAGGTGCTGGCAGACATCATCTCCAGCCGGGTGCCCGAGATCAACGCCCACGACCTCGGGCCGGAACGCTACCTGAAGTAGGGCAACTGCTCCTTCAGGTGTCCCCAGGACCGCAGCGCGCTTTTGGGGCGACCTGCCTTAAAACGCCTGCTTCACCCAGCCCTCTCTGAACAGCAGCCGGTAGGCCCAGGGGATGGTCACGTTGGTGGCGACCGGCTTTGCATGGGCAAGATAGTCGTCATAGACCGGTTTCATCCTGGCGTAGAAGGCGGGGTCGAGAACGGTCATGCCGTTCTCCGAATCGTGGAAGAAGCTGCGGTTGTTGAGGTTGACCGATGAGATCGTCACCAGCCTCTCATCGATCATCATGATCTTGGAATGCAGCACCACGTCGGGCGCCTTGAATTCGCGGATGTCGATGCGGTCGCCATACTTCTCGACGAACAGCTTGTTGAGTGCGGTGAGGAACTTGCCGCCGATGTCGCCCTTGAGGTCGATGCGGCCGACAATGTCGATCTTCACGCCTCTGGCCAGCGCCCGGTCGAAGGCCAGCGCGAGCTTCGGCGTCAAATTCAGGTAAGGGTTGACGATCTGGATATGGTGCTCGGCGGTGTCGATCAGCTCGACGAAATAGCTCTCCAGCGCATGCCCGTCCTCATAGGGCACGGAGATGAAGTGTCGGGCGACGCCTTGCGGCGGCCGGCCGCTGGCGCGGACCGGGATCGAAAACGGTCGCGAGATGTTGGTGTCGGCGTCGCGCAGCCACACGGTCGAAAGATGTGCAGCCAGCGTCTCGACGGTCGACGGATCGGCGATCTCGACGTCGAAATCGCTCCAGTTCGAATAGTAGTTCAGCGAGAAGCCGTCGGTCCTGCCGTATTGCTGCAGGTCCGGATAGCGCGACAGGTCGACCGGCTTGTGGAACAGGAAGCCGTCATGGATGTTGCGGCCGCCGATGATGACGCGCGAGCGGCCGGGATCTTCGGCCAGCGTCGCCAGCATCTTGACGTGATGGGTCTTGTGCAACTGTGAGATCTGCTCGTCGATCGGCGCACCATGGTCGGCCCGCCAGCGGTATTCCTGAAGCTGGACATTGGGGAATTCGGCCGCCAGCCGGTGCAGCAGGGCGTCGTCCTTCTCGCGCTCCAGCACATCGGTCACCAGGATGCGCACCTTGGTGCCCGAGGCGGCATGATGGCGGATCAGCCGCTCGATGATGCGGCCGGAAAAGTCCGCCTTGAACTCCAGCGACGATAGATAGATCAGCCTGAGTTTCGGCGCGTGCGAGAAATCGAGCGGCAGCTCGGGATCGGCCTTGTCGAACGCGCTGTCGGGAAGCCGCTCTCCCAGCAGCGCCTCGACCTTGGCGTTGAAGCCGTCGCGCGACTTGCGCAGCAGCAGCGGTTTGCCAAGTGGCAGCGCGCAAGTCTGCGACAGCCAGCGGCCGGCGTAGAAAACGCGGTCGAGCTCCTTGAGCCCATCGGGATCGGGCACCGGGCAGCGGTCGTAGCGGCTGTCGAGGCCGGCGACCCAAGGGTCGGCAACCTCCTCGCGGAAAATGGTCAGCGGCGCGCCTGCCGGCGCCAGGCCGGAGCTGACGCTGAGGTCGCAGCGGCTGAGCGCCTCGCCGGGATAGAGGCTCGCGGATGCCTCGCCCGCCGGCAGGGTGAGATGGAATGCCGAGCCCGCGGCGATGGTGCTCGATCGTCCCGACGCGCGGATCGCCAACGGCCCGTCGCAGGTGCCGCCGATGTCGAGGGGCTTCTGGCCGGCCTGGCTGAGCACAATCTCGACCGAGCGCGCCTCCAGTCCGGAAAAGCTGAATGTCTTGGGCCCGGAGGGCCGGGCGGCGGCATCGAGATAGAGTGTCTGCCGCGACATGCGCCAGCGCCCGGTGAAATGACCCTCGCCGGGTTTGCCGCGCGCCGGCGTCAACGCGGTCGTGTCGAGCGGCTTTGCCAGCTGTTGCAGCGCCCGGTAGGTCGCCTGGAAACGGCTGTTATGAATGTCGCGCCAGTCATGCCCGAAACGGCCGGTGCCGTTCGTGCGGTCGAGCGCGTCGAGCCGGCTTTGGGCCAGCAGCGCCTGGAAGCGTTTCTCGTAGGCGCTGTCGCCGGCATTGAAGTAATGCGTGGTGGCGATCGCGGCGCCGGTGCTGTCGGCCGAGATCGGCGGCCGGTCGCAGGCATCGTCGCCCGGAAAGAAAGCGCAGGCGGAGCGGCCGGGCATGCCGGCGCAGCCGGCCATCGCCGCGAGCGCCAATCCGAACAGCGCTTTTGTTGCCGCGGACCTTACGTTCACCCGGTCGCCCCGTTCATCGCCTTGAGCTGAGCGGGGTCGCGCGGCGGCATGAAGCCTTGCGGAAAGACCTTGCAGACCGGGACGGCGAAAGTGGCGATCAAAAGCTCGGCCTCGTTGCGCATCGTCCTCGGGGCGGTCTTGTCGTCGCGGATCACTTTCGCCGAGGCGACAAGCGCACCGTCGCAGTCGCAATGGTTGCGGCGGGCGATGTAGCAGGCGTCGTGGACCTGGCAAGCGGCGTCGAGGCGGCCGACCGGCCGCAGCGACAGATCGCCGGAGCGGGTCCCCGGCCCGCAATAATTGCCGAAGACGAAAGCCGAGGGGCGCGCCATCGCAGTGCGGATCGGCTTCGGAAGTTCAGCCTCCGGCACTTTCGTCCACGGGTTGGCGCAAGCCGAGAGGAAGGCCAGCGGCAGGATGGCAAGAACGGCTCGCATTTTATCCGCGCCAGCTTTCTGAATGACTTTCCCACGCGGGCTATCGTTCCCGCGCCGACGGCCGCGTGCCTGATGCCACACTGGCCGGTTTTGTGGCAAGTAAAAGGCCGCGTGTATCGCCCGATTGTGATATGCCGCCTTGTCCCATCCACCCGGGCATAGCTCCCGTCTTGGCATTTCGCGAGCATCGTGATGCGTTTCTGCTTTCTGACTACCAGTGTTGGATTTCTGTTCTACGCCTCCGTGGTCAGCGCCGCGGACAAGACCGTCCACGACCAGCAGAACGGGTTTTCTCTGACCTTTCCAGAGGAATGGATCAACGAGCCGCTCTCCGAAGAAGAGATACGGCTGAGCGTGAAATTTGCCGATCTCATCTGCATGGTATCGGCTTCATTTTACGATCAATCGGCACCGGGCTCGCCGTCCGATACGGGCAAATTCATGGAGGGCTGGTCGATGAATAATTGGGAAAAGACAATAGGCACCTCATTCAGCACAGCCGATTTCAGCAATGATAGCCTTGCAAGGTTTCCCGACGGCTACCCCGTCCGCCTGGCCGACGTGGACTTCACGGTTCTCAGCGGGAATGCCACCTTTTATGGCCATTCCAGGTTCGCGTTCTCCGTCCGGGCGCGCGCTACGGTTATGTGAACTGCGGCGTGATGGGCGAGAGCGCCGAGCAGGTGGCGCGGATGTGGGCGCCGCTGGCGGACAAGGCTGAACGAGTGGTGAATTCGTTCATTCTCGACACGCCTTGAAACACGAACTGCGTTGCAGGCTTGTGAAATCAGCTAAACAGGCCGCGCTCCCGCTCCACCGCCCTGTTGATGAAATTGGCGACGAGCTGGACGCGACGCAGCGGCCTCACCGATTCGTGATAGACCAGCCAGTAGGCGCGGCGGATCGGCGCCACGATATCGACCGGCACCAGCTCCGGCATCGAGCGGGCGACGAAAGTGTGCAGGATGCCGATGCCGGCGCCGGAGCGCACCGCTTCGGCCTGGCCGAGCGCCGAGGAGATGGCGAAGCTCGAACTCCAGTCGGCGCTGAACTCGGCGGCATAGTCGAGCGAAGGGCTGACGATGAGGTCGGGCACGTAGCCAATCAGCGTGTGCCGGCCGAGCTCGGCCGCTGTCGCCGGCAGACCATTGGCTTCGGCATAGGCGCGCGAGGCGAACAGGCCGAGCGTGTAGTCGACCAGCTTTCCCGCCACCAGCCGGCCTTCGGTCGGGCGTTCCACGGTAATGGCGATGTCGGCCTCGCGCCGCGACAGCGAAAACGAGCGCGGCACCGGCACAAGCTGGATGGTGAGCTCGCGGTGGAGGGCGGTCAGTTCTCCCAGCCGTTTTGCCAGGAAGGCGACGCCAAAACCGTCCGGCGCGCCTATGCGCACCGTGCCCGAGACATCGTCGCCTTCGCCGGCAATGGTCGCACGCGCTGCGATCATGTCGCTTTCCATGCGCTCGGCAATGTCGAGGAAACGCTCGCCGGCCGGCGTCAGCTCGCTGCCGGTGGTCAGGCGGCGGAAGAGTTTTGTGCGCAGCGCGTCCTCGAGCGCGGCGATGCGGCGCGAGACGGTGGCATGGTTGAGCTCCAGGCGTTTCGCCGCGCCGAGGATCTGGCCGGCGCGCGCCACGGCGAGGAAGATGCGGACGTCATCCCAGTTCATGGGAGTGACCTTGATGACAACTCACCCTGAAAAATCCTTCACGACACGGCAGCTCGCTATTTGCGAGAATTAATGCACAGTCGGCTGCCGTTGTCCATTTCCTGCACAACGGTTGCGATTCCGCTCGCGTTGCCATCGCCGCCGCAAAGGCGGACAATGCCTCATCACCAAAACAGGGAGAGAAACCATGATCGACTACGGTCATTTCATCGGCGGCAAGCGTGTCGCCGGCACCAGCGGCCGCAAGCAGGACGTGATGCAGCCGATGGACGGTTCCGTGCGCGGCACGGTGGCGCTGGCTTCGCAGGCGGAACTGCGCGCCGCTGTCGAAGACGCCAAGGCGGCGCAGCCCAAGTGGGCGGCCACCAACCCGCAGCGCCGCGTGCGCGTGCTGATGAAGTTCCTCGAACTGGTCCAGCGCGACTATGACGAACTGGCCGACATCCTGGCGCGCGAGCACGGCAAGACCATCGCAGACGCCAAGGGCGACATCCAGCGCGGCCTCGAAGTGGTTGAAGTCTGCATCGGCGCGCCGCACATGATGAAGGGTGAGTTCACCGACGGCGCCGGCCCCGGCATCGACGTCTATTCGATGCGCCAGCCGCTCGGCGTCGTCGCCGGCATCACGCCGTTCAACTTCCCGGCGATGATCCCGCTGTGGAAAATCGCGCCGGCGATCGCCTGCGGCAATGCCTTCATCCTGAAGCCGTCGGAGCGCGATCCTGGCGTGCCGATCCGCATCGCCGAGCTGTTCATCGAGGCTGGCCTGCCTGCCGGCATCCTCAACGTCGTCAACGGCGACAAGGAAGTGGTCGACGCCATCCTCGACGATCCCGACATCAAGGCCGTCGGCTTCGTCGGTTCGACGCCGATCGCCCACTACATCTATTCGCGCGGCACCGCCGCCGGCAAGCGCGTGCAGTGCTTCGGCGGCGCCAAGAACCACATGATCATCATGCCCGACGCCGACATGGACCAAACTGTCGACGCGCTGATCGGCGCCGGCTACGGCTCGGCCGGCGAGCGCTGCATGGCGATCTCGGTGGCGGTTCCCGTCGGCAACGATACCGCCAACCGGCTGATGGAAAAGCTGGTGCCGCGCGTCGAGAGCCTGAAGGTCGGCCCGTCCACCGATTCCTCGGCCGATTTCGGCCCGCTGGTGACGGCGCAGGCGCTGGAGCGCGTCAAGGGTTATGTCGACATCGGCGTCAAGGAAGGCGCGAAGCTCGTCGTCGACGGCCGCGGCTTCAAGATGCAGGGCTATGAGAACGGCTACTATATGGGCGGTTGCCTGTTCGACAACGTCACCGCCGACATGCGCATCTACAAGGAAGAGATTTTCGGCCCGGTGCTCTCCGTGGTGCGCGCGCCGACCTACGAGAACGCCATCAAGCTCGCCAACGACCACGAGATGGGCAATGGCGTCGCCATCTTCACCCGCGACGGCGACGCCGCGCGCGACTTCGCATCCAGAGTCCAGGTCGGCATGGTCGGCGTCAACGTGCCGATCCCGGTGCCGATCGCCTACTACACGTTCGGCGGCTGGAAGGCCTCGTCCTTCGGCGATCTCAACCAGCACGGCCCGGATGCGTTCCGCTTCTACACCAAGACCAAGACGGTCACCTCGCGCTGGCCGTCCGGCATCAAGGACGGTGCCGAGTTCGTCATCCCGACGATGAACTAGCCGGACGGTTTACTGCTTGCGCGTCCTCGCCGCGATGCGGCTGCGGGCGCGCGGGCAGGCATCAAGGATGGTGCCGAGTTCGTCATCCCGACGATGAACTGATCCAGATCCGACGACCGACTGATAAAGGCCCGGCCATCGCCGGGCCTTTACGCTTTCCGATCGCGGCCGGTATCCGCCAAAACACCGATGTGATGGAACCAAGCGGGCTCGATCCGTCTTAGGTTGTATTCCTGCAAACTTGCAGGCCAATCCAACAGCGCCGGTGGCTGCCGGGGTTCTCGTCTGGCGCAAGGAGTTGTCAGATGACACGACGTCTTTTGGCGGGAACGTGCTTTGCGGTGTTTGCGATATGCGGTGGTGTCGCGCAGGCCGTTGCGGGGGGACAATGCGCCGCGCGTGCCGACGTCATCAAGGCGCTCGGCGAGAAGTTCCATGAAAGCGAGGCCGCGCGCGGTCTGGTCAACCCGAATGTGATTCTCGAAATCTTCGTGTCGGAAAAGGGCACTTGGACCATCCTGGCCACCGACACGCACGGCCTGAGCTGCATCATCACGGCGGGCGACGGTTGGGACGGAGCCATGATGGCGGCTGCCCTGCCGGGCACCTGAGCGGACGTCGTTCCCGCTGTCGTAGGGAGGCGGCCCGCGGCCGGGTCTTTTGGCATTTCGAATGGATTGCGGGCGCCCGAAAGGGTGCCCGCTTGTGCTTTGCCTTCGCCGTCACCATATATGGAACATAATGGGAACATCCGGAAGGTTCCCATTGGTGGCAGACCGGAACGCAGAAAGGAACGACGCGATGATGACGTCGGAACCGGGCTGGGCCGCTCCGGCAAAATGAGGCTGTCTCCTTTTGCCGGGACGCGATGGCAAAAGGAGGTGCCCCATGGCACGCAAATCCCTGTTGGGTTGGGTGAGAAACCTGGTTCTTGCCAGCGCGCTGGCGATGGGTACGAACAGCGCCGGCGCTCAATATCAAAACTGTGCCGAACACAGCGCTCTGGTTACCCACCTGAGCGAGAACTTCCAGGAACGGCAGTTTGCCTTCGGGCTGATCGGCCAAGTCGCGATCATGGAAATGTTTGTCGGCCAGAGCGGAACGTGGACCATCATCGTCACTGACGTTACCGGCACGAGCTGCATAATCGCCGCCGGCAACAGTTGGGAAAGCGTGGCGGCGCCGGCCGACCATAGCGCGCGATACTGAGATCGAGCATCGCTCAGCGGGTGGCGGCCACCTCGGCATGGCTGCGCAGCAGCGCCATCAGCCGCTTGGCATCCTTGGCCGCCCCCTCCTCGTCGCCGTCGAGGATCGAGCGGATCAGCGCGACATGATGTTCGGCCGATTCGGCCAGGCCGGTATCCGACTTGTAGCGGAACCAGAAGCGGCGGCTGTGGGTCTGCAAGGGCGCCGCCAACCGCGCCGCGAAGGGGTTGTCGGCGGCCAGTGCGAGCGCCTCGTCGAGCGCCTTGTCGGCCTGGATGAAGGCCAGCACATTGCCCGAGATGACCGCCTTCTGCATGGCAAGGGCGGCGTCGTGAAAGAGGTCGGCTGCCTCGCGGGTGACGAAACGCGCGGCCGAGCGGGCCAGCACCACCTCGACGCCGCGCCTGGCATCGAGGACACGCAGCCAGTCGCCGGGATGGAGCGGCGCAATCGCGATGCCGGCGCGCGGCCGGACATCGAGCAGGCCCTCCCAGGCCAGACGCTGGATCGCCTCGCGCACCGGCGTGCGGCCGAGCCCGAGACGCTCGATCAGCGCACCCTCGGTGACAAAGCTCGACGGCGCCAGTTCGAGCGTGACGATCATGTGCTCGAGCGCGCGATAGGCCTTCGCAGCCGCCGGCTCGAAACGAGATATATCTTCCAATAGAGCCATTGGGCCTCCTGATATATTTTCCATATATCATAGCAGATTCCGCATTGACAGCCGGTTTCCTGTTAGATATATCACTGATATATCAGATTGGAGATGATGCCATGTGGACTGGAGTTTTCCCCGCCGTCACGACCAAATTCACCGAGGACGACCGTCTCGATCATGCCGAGATGGAGCGCTGCTTTTCGCTGCAGATGGAGGCCGGCTGCGACGGCATCATCGTCTGCGGCTCGCTCGGCGAAGGGCCAATGCTGTCGCATGACGAGAAGATCGAGGTGCTGAAGACGGCGCAGCAGGTCGCCGGAGGCAAGCCGGTGCTGCTCACTGTGAACGAGCCCGGCACCCGCGAGGCGGCAAGCATCGCGCGTCGCGCCGCGCAGGCCGGAGCCAGCGGGCTGATGGTGGTGCCCAGCCCGATCTACCATACCGACCCGGCAGAGACGGCCGCCGCCCTGCGCGCCGTGGCCGAGGCCGGCGACCTGCCGGTCATGATCTATTCGAACAGGCTGGCGTACCGCGTCGACGTCACCGTCGACCTGATGGAGGAGCTGGCGTCCGACGCGCGCTTCGTCGCCATCAAGGAATCCTCCGACGACATCCGCCGCTCGACCGAGATCATCAACCGGTTCGGCGACCGCTACGACCTGTTCACCGGCGTCGACAATCTTGCCTTCGAGGCACTGTCGGTCGGCGCCATCGGCTGGGTGGCGGGGCTGGTCACCGCCTTCCCGCGCGAGACGGTGGCGATCTACCAGCTGATGAAGCAGGGCCGGCGCGAGGAGGCGCTGACGATCTATCGCTGGTTCCGGCCATTGCTCGACCTCGACGTCTCGACCTATCTGGTCCAAAACATCAAGCTTGCTGAAGTGCTGGCGATCAATACCAATGATCGCGTTCGCATGCCGCGCCGGCCGCTGTCGGGCGAGCGCCGCAAGGCGGTGGAAAAGATCGTCATGGATGCGCTGGCTGTGCGGCCGAAACTGCCGGCGCTGCAGGCGTCTCCTCGATCGGCGGACAAGCTGGTGGCAGCCGAATAGGGGTAGCATCGCGTGCAGGAAAATTCCGATGAGACCGAGGAGGGACGCCGCCCCTCATCCGCCCTTCGGGCACCTTCTCCCCGTGAACGGGGAGAAGGGCAAGACATCGCCATCATCGGCGGCGGCATCATCGGCATCTGCGCCGCCACCTACCTGACCGAGGCAGGGCGAAACGTCACGATCTTCGATCGCACGGGCATCTGCGAGGAAACGAGCTCGGGCAACGCCGCCGCCTTCGCCTTCACCGACGTGCTGCCGCTGGCGCATAAGGGCATGGTGCGGCAATTGCCGAAATGGCTTGCCGATCCGCTCGGCCCGCTCACCATTCCGCCCGCCTATCTGCCGAAGCTGCTGCCCTGGCTGATCCGCTTTTGGCGCGCCGGGCGCGGCGCCCGCTACGAGACCAGCCTTGCCGCACAGGCCGCGATGATGAGGCTTGCCGAAGCGGAGTGGATGGGCCTGCTCGACCGCTCCGGGACGAGGCCGATGCTGCGCGAGGACGGCTCGCTCGAACTCTACGAGAGCGAGGCCGAGTTCCGCGCCTCGCTTTCCGGCTGGGCGGCACGTGAGCGCTACGGCATCGGCTTCAACCATGTCGAGGGCGCGGAGATGGCTGCCCTGCAGCCGGGGCTTTCGCCGCGCTTCATCAAAGCCACCTTCGTGCCGGGCTGGAAAACGGTCTCCGACCCCAAGCTGCTCGGCAAGGCGGTCTGGGCCCACGCCGCACGGCTCGGCGCCCGCTTCGAGCACGCGCTCGTCGCGCGGATCGTGGGCGGCGCGGATGGAGCGACGATCGTGCTTGCCGACGGCTCGACCCGGAAGGCGAACCAGCTCGTCATCGCCGCTGGCGCATGGTCGCATCTTCTGGCCAGGGACCTCGGCGAGCGCATCCCGCTGGAGACCGAGCGCGGCTACAACACCACGCTGCCTAAGGCCGCGTTCGATGTCAGGCGGCAGCTGATCTTCTCCGGGCACGGTTTCGTCATCACGCCGCTGGAAACCGGCCTGCGCGTCGGCGGCGCCGTCGAACTCGGCGGCATCGAGCGCCCGCCTAATTTCGCGCGGTCGAAGGCCATGCTGGAAAAGGCCAGGCGCTTCCTGCCGGGGCTCGATCCGTCGGGCGGGCGCGAATGGATGGGCTATCGCCCGTCGCTGCCGGATTCGCTGCCCGTCATCGGCCGGGCGCGCGCGCCGAACGCTTTCTATGCTTTCGGCCACGGCCATCTCGGCCTGACCCAGGCAGCGGCAACCGGGCGCTTGATCCGCGATCTCGTTCTCGGGCAGGCTCCGCCCGTCGATCTCGCCCCCTTCAGTCCGCAGCGGTTCTGACCGGTCTCTCTTGTCTTGACGCAATTGCGGACGGAAGGTTACGGCGAAGGCGCCGAACTTAACCGCTTCACACTTTTCCTGAAATTGCTTTAGGAAGCATCATCATGGCCAAGAAAACCTTCTCCTGCATCGACGGCCACACTTGCGGCAATCCGGTCAGGCTGGTCGCCGGCGGTGGGCCGCTGCTCGAGGGCAAGACGATGATGGAGCGGCGGGCGCATTTCCTCGCCGAGTACGACTGGATCCGCACCGGGCTGATGTTCGAGCCGCGCGGCCATGACGTGATGTCGGGCTCCATCCTCTATCCGCCGACGCGCGAGGACTGCGACATCGCCATCCTGTTCATCGAGACGTCGGGCTGCCTGCCGATGTGCGGCCACGGCACCATCGGCACGGTGACGATGGCGATCGAGCATGGGCTGGTGCAGCCGAAGACGCCGGGGATCTTGCGGCTCGACACGCCGGCCGGCCTGGTCATCGCCGAATACAAGCAGGTCGGCGAGTATGTGGAGGAGGTGCGCATCACCAACGTGCCCTCCTTCCTCTATGCCGAGGGGCTGACGGTCGAGTGTCCCGGCCTCGGCGAGATCAGCGTCGACGTCGCCTATGGCGGCAATTTCTACGCCATCGTCGAGCCGCAGGCGAACTATCGCGACATGGCCGACCATTCGGCCGGCGACCTCATCGCCTGGAGCCCGGTGGTGCGGCAGCGGCTCAACGAGAAGTACTCCTTCGTGCATCCGGAGAACCCCGGCATCAACCGGCTGTCGCACATGCTGTGGACCGGCCAGCCGACCAATCCGGAAGCCGATGCGCGCAATGCCGTTTTCTACGGCGACAAGGCGATAGACCGCTCGCCTTGCGGCACCGGCACCTCGGCGCGCATGGCGCAGCTGCACGCCAAGGGCAAGCTCAAGGCCGGCGACAGCTTTGTCCACGAATCGATCATCGGTTCGCTGTTCAAGGGCAGGGTCGAAAAGGAGGTCGTCGTCGCGGACAAGCCGGCGATCGTCCCCTCGATCGGCGGCTGGGCGCGGATGACCGGGTTGAACACCATCTTCATCGACGACCGCGATCCGTTCGCGCACGGGTTCGTCGTCACCTAGAGCAATTCCAGGAAAAGTGTGTAGCGGTTAAGTTCGGCGCCTTCGCCGTAACCTTCCGTCCGGAACTGCGTAAAAAGCAAATAAGGCGACGCCGTCGCTGCTCGAGGGCGTCAGGCTTCCTCGCCGTTCGTCGAGACCTGATCGCGGAACCAGTCGGCGAAGGTGATTTCGGCGGCCGAGGGTTGCGCCGACATGGTCAGATAGTAGCCCTTGTCCGTGTCGGTCGCGATGTCGGAGACGACGACGAGATCGCCGCGCCGCAGCTCCTCGCGAAAAACCTCGATCGGGCAAAGGGCGACGCCGTGACCGGCGATGACGGCCGTCGCCAGTATGTTGAAATCGGCAAAGACAGGCCCGGTGCCCACGTCGGCCCCGGCCATGCCGGCTTGCGAGAACCACTCGCGCCAGCCCTGACGGGTCTCGTCATGCAGAAGGTCCGCCGCGGCAATCTCCGCCGGCGACCCGAGCCGGCCCTTGCGCGCCAGATAGTGCGGGCTGCAGGCGGGCCGGCTCATGCGCGAAAACAGCTTGAGGCTGGCGGCGGTGGGAGACGGGTCCGCGCCAAGCGTGATGAGGACGTCGTTGTCGTCGTCCTCGAGCCGGTCTTCGGCTTTCGCGTAGGCGACGCGGATGGCGATCTCCGGGTGGCGTTCGGTGAAGTCCGGCAAGCGCGGCACCAGCCATCGGCTGGCGATGGATGGAATGCAGCCCACCGACAGCGATGCTACGGCCGCGTTCCTGCGGATGCGCCGGCAGGCGGCGGCAAGGTCGGAGAGCGCGGCGTTCGCCGAGAGCTGCAGGGTCAGGCCGGCATCGGTCAGGCGGACCTTGCGGGCATCCCGGTGGAACAGTGGCACGCCCAACCATTCCTCCAGCCGCCTGATCTGATGGCTGATCGCCGGATGGGTGACATGCAGCTCCTCGCCGGCGGCCGAGAAGCTGAGATGGCGCGCGGCGGCCTCGAAAGCGCGGATGGCGTTCAGCGGCAGATAGTCCATTTGTAAATTTTTCTAATGTGTCTAACGAAAAACGGTCATTTGAAACCCGCCTCGGGTCGCGACATGCTGAAGGAAGCTTCGAATGTTGATCCAGAAAATAGCAGCCAAAACAGAGCGAAGCCAGATCATTCCGTCGTCGTGGTCGTCCCACGCCCCTTTCATAGAGAGAGATACCATGTTCACCAGGCAACTGGCCGATGTAGAAAAAACTGACTTCTTCGTCGACTGGGGCAACGGCACCAGCCACCGGCTGCTGACCCAGCGAGACGGCATGGGGTTCACCGTCTGTCATACAGTCGTGCGGGCAGGGAGCGAGTCGCGCCTGCAATACCGGCGGCATCTCGAGGCCTGCTATTGCATCTCGGGCCAGGGCGAAGTCGAGGATATGTCGGGCGCGATCCATCGCATCGAGCCCGGGACCATCTATGTGCTTGACGCGCATGACGATCATTACCTGCGCGCCGATGCCGCCGGCGACATGGTGCTGGTCAGCGTCTTCAACCCGCCGCTGAGCGGCACCGAGCGGCACAGCCTGAGCGGAGAAGGCGGCTCCGCCTACTGAAACTTCATGCCCCGCAAGCAACCCCAACGAGCAGGCCGGCGCTCGCCCACGGCCGAGCCGTCACACGAATGTCATATGTCAAAGAATCCCGACCTGGCGAAAGGCGAAGGAGCGCGAGACGGGCGACCTTCGCCGACGCAAGGAATCGCTCCATCACCTAATCTTGACGGCGATTTCTTCGAAACGAAGCGCATCATACGGCCGAATCGTCAAAGACATTGCGTTATGCCAATGATAGGGTCCGCGATAGTCCAGGGGTCGGACGGCGTAAAACGGGCAATCGGACGGCGTGCTTCCAAAACACGCGAGGCGATTGAAAAATCACGTTGCAATCCGGGCTCGAAACTTTACGACTAGGGGAAATACGAAAAGGAGTGCGACCCGAAAGCGGGCGACATTCCAGGGGAGCCACGGCAGTATGCAGTACTTCGTCCAGCAGCTTATCAACGGGCTGACGCTGGGATCGATCTATGGCCTGATCGCGATCGGCTACACGATGGTCTACGGCATCATCGGCATGATCAATTTCGCCCATGGCGACATCTTCATGGTCGGGGCCTTCACCGCCCTCATCGTCTTCCTCATCCTCGGCGCCCTGTTCTATTCGGTGCCGGTCGTCATCGCGCTCTTGATCATGATGATCGTGGCGATGCTTCTGACCAGCCTCTACAACTGGACGATCGAGAAGGTAGCCTACCGGCCACTGCGTGGTTCGTTCCGGCTGGCGCCGCTGATCACCGCCATCGGCATGTCGATCGCGCTGTCCAATTTCGTCCAGGTCACGCAGGGCCCCCGCAACAAGCCGATCCCGCCGCTGGTGTCCAAGGTCTACAGCTTCGACGGGATCAGCGTGTCGCTGAAGCAGATCATCATCGTGGTGGTCACCGTGGTGCTGCTGGCGCTGTTCTGGTACCTGGTCAACAGGACGGCGCTCGGCCGGGCGCAACGCGCCTGCGAGCAGGACCGCAAGATGGCCGCGCTGCTCGGCATCGACGTCGACCGCACCATTTCGATCACCTTCATCATGGGCGCTGCGCTGGCCGCCGTCGCCGGCACGCTGTTCCTGATGTATTACGGCGTGGTGGTGTTCTCGGACGGCTTCGTGCCCGGCGTGAAGGCCTTCACCGCCGCGGTGCTCGGCGGCATCGGCTCGCTGCCCGGCGCCGTGCTCGGCGGCCTCTTGATCGGCTTCATCGAGAGCATGTGGTCGGCCTATTTCTCCATCGACTACAAGGACGTCGCCGCCTTCTCGATCCTGGCGATCGTCCTGATCTTCCTGCCTTCCGGCATTCTGGGCCGGCCTGAAGTCGAAAAGGTCTGAGCTCATGGCCGTTACCGTGTCCCCGGAGAGCGATACCGTCGCCACTCCCATCCAGCGCGCTTTCCGCGAGGCGCTCTATGCCGGCGCCGTCTCGCTCGGCCTGTTCGTGCTGTTCATCGGTCTCAGGACCGACCAGAACATCTCCAACGAACTGATCCTGGTGCAGCGCTGGGGCCTGCTTGCCCTGGTGGTGATCCTCACCGCCGTCGGGCGCTTCCTCTATGTCGGCTTCGGGCAGCCGGCGCTGGAGCGCGCCAAGGCGCAGAAGGCTGCGGCGCCCGCCGTCGCGGCTGAACCCAGCTTCGTGCGCCGCAACTTCAACAAGATCGGCATCGCCGTGCTGTTCCTGTACCCGATCGCGATGGTCCTGCTTTTCGGCTTCCAGGGCTCGCTGAAATGGGTCGATAATTTCGGCATCCAGATCCTGATCTACGTGATGCTTGCCTGGGGGCTGAACATCGTCATCGGGCTGGCCGGCCTGCTCGACCTCGGCTACGTCGCCTTCTACGCGGTCGGCGCCTATGCCTACGCGCTGCTCGGCACGCATTTCGGCCTGTCGTTCTGGATCCTGCTGCCGGCCGCCGGCTGCATGGCCGCCTTCTGGGGCGTCATGCTCGGCTTCCCGGTGCTGCGGCTGCGCGGCGACTATCTGGCCATCGTGACGCTTGCCTTCGGCGAGATCATCC
Organism: Mesorhizobium sp. M4B.F.Ca.ET.143.01.1.1; assembly: GCF_004792275.1. Taxonomy (NCBI): domain Bacteria; kingdom Pseudomonadati; phylum Pseudomonadota; class Alphaproteobacteria; order Hyphomicrobiales; family Phyllobacteriaceae; genus Mesorhizobium; species Mesorhizobium sp. M4B.F.Ca.ET.143.01.1.1. The sequence continues at coordinate 400,017 of NZ_SRSR01000005.1, read as the reverse complement.
GCCTGGTGCTGATCAACTGGCGCGAGGTGACCAACGGCTCGGCCGGCATTTCCGGCATTCCGAAAGTCTCCTTCTTCGGCCTGATATCGTTCAACGTCTCGGATCCGAACTACATCTCCAAGGTGCTGGGCATCGCCCAGTCGGGCGCCTACTACAAGATCTTCCTCTACTATCTCATCCTGCTGCTTTGCCTGCTCACCGCCTTCGTCACCATCAGGCTGCGCCGGCTGCCGGTCGGCCGGGCCTGGGAAGCGTTGCGCGAGGACGAGATCGCCTGCCGCTCGCTCGGCATCAACACCACCACCACCAAGCTGACGGCGTTCGCCACCGGCGCCATGTTCGGCGGCTTCGCCGGGTCGTTCTTCGCTGCCCGCCAGGGCTTCGTCAGTCCGGAGTCCTTCGTCTTCCTGGAATCGGCGATCATCCTTGCCATCGTCGTGCTGGGAGGCATGGGCTCGCTGGGAGGCATCGCGGTCGCGGCGGCGGTGATGATTGGCGGCACCGAGATCCTGCGCGAGCTGGACTTCCTCAAGACCGGCCTGAGATGGGGCGACACAACCCTCATTCCCGGCTTCGGTCCCGACTTCACGCCGGAACTCTACCGCATGCTTTTGTTCGGCGTGGCGATGGTCGTCGTCATGCTATGGAAGCCGCGCGGCTTCGTCGGCAGTCGCGAGCCGACAGCCTTCCTGAAGGAGCGAAGAGCGGTCTCAGGCTCCTTCACCAAGGAGGGTCACGGCTGATGAACGCGACCCCTTCCTCGAGCGACTTCATCCTGCAGGTCGAGCACCTGTCCATGAAGTTCGGCGGCCTCATCGCCATCGGCGACCTGTCCTTCCAGGCCAGGCGCGGCGAGATCACCGCGCTGATCGGCCCCAACGGCGCCGGCAAGACCACCGTGTTCAACTGCATCACCGGCTTCTACAAGCCGTCGGAAGGCATGATCACGCTCAACCGGAAAGACGGTTCAAGCTATCTGCTCGAGCGCCTGCCCAACCATGAGATCCCGGCGCGCGCCAAGGTGGCGCGCACCTTCCAGAACATCCGCCTGTTCTCCGGCATGACGCTGCTCGAGAACCTTCTGGTCGCTCAGCACAACAAGCTGATGAAGGCCTCCGGCTACACGTTCCTCGGCCTGTTCGGCTTCTCGAGCTACCGGCAGGCCTCGGCCGAATCGATCGAGCTTGCCAAGCACTGGCTGGAGAAGGCCAACCTGGTCGATCGCGCCGACGATCCGGCGGGCGACCTGCCCTATGGCGCGCAGCGGCGCCTGGAGATCGCGCGCGCCATGTGCACAGGCCCCGAGCTTCTGTGCCTCGACGAGCCGGCCGCCGGCCTCAATCCGAAGGAATCGGCGGCCCTCAACGAGCTGCTGAACGACATCAAGGACAACACCGGCACCTCGATCCTGCTCATCGAGCACGACATGTCGGTGGTGATGCAGATTTCCGACCATGTCGTGGTGCTGGAATACGGCCGCAAGATCTCCGACGGCAGTCCGCAGTCGGTCAGGACCGATCCACGCGTCATCGCCGCCTATCTCGGCGTCGACGACGAGGAGGTCGAGACGGTGCTGACCGAAGTCGGCGACGAGGCCGTGATCGAGCAGCTCGACACCGGCCCCGATTCCGCGCACGGGCCAGGAAGCTCGGCTTCGATGATGGCGGGCCCGGTTTCCGATTCTGTCGAGCATGCGGACCAGGGCGAGCGGGTCACGGTGTCGAGGGGCGCCTCGAAGGCAGCTCAGGTCGATGCGCGCGCGCGCGCCGCCGTTGCGAGCAAACCTGTGAAGCCCGTTGCCGCCGCGAAGCCCGCTTCGCCGGCCCCGGCCAAGCCGACCGGAAGATCCCCGACACCCAAGCCGCGTGGAGGGCGCAAGTAATGGCCGGCACAACGCTGCTCGATATCAAGGGCGTCCAGACCTACTACGGCAACATCCGGGCGCTGAATGGCGTCGACGTCACCGTCAACCAGGGCGAGATCGTGGCGCTGATCGGCGCCAACGGCGCCGGTAAGTCGACGCTGATGATGACCATCTTCGGCGCGCCGCGCGCCCGCGCGGGCACCATCACATTCGCCGGCACCGACATCACACAGTTGCCGACGCACGAAATCGCCCGCATGCGCATCGCCCAGTCGCCGGAAGGACGCCGCATCTTCCCGCGCATGACGGTGATGGAAAACCTGCAGATGGGCGCCAGCCTCGACAACCTCAAATACTATGACGAGGACGTCGAGAAGGTGTTCACGCTGTTCCCGCGGCTCAAAGAGCGCATCGGCCAGCGCGGCGGCACGCTGTCGGGCGGCGAGCAGCAGATGCTGTCGATCGGACGCGCGCTGATGGCGCGGCCGAAGCTGCTCCTGCTCGACGAGCCGTCGCTGGGCCTGGCGCCGCTGATCGTCAAGCAGATCTTCGACGCCATCCGCGAGCTGAACCGCATGCAAGGGCTGACCGTGTTCCTGGTCGAGCAGAACGCCTTCGGCGCGCTGAAGCTCGCCAATCGCGGCTATGTCATGGTCAACGGCAATGTGACGATGAGCGGTTCCGGCAAGGAACTGCTCGCCAATCCGGAAGTGCGCGCCGCCTATCTCGAAGGCGGCCACCACTGAGATTGGAGCGGAATATGTGCATCCGGTATTCCGCTCCACCTTGTTTGTTTGTCGCATGATCGTTGTCCGAAAAGTCTGCACCTTTTCGGGATCGTGCTAGGGAGACTTCATCATGCAGGGCATTCTCTACGAGGAACCCTCGATCTTCCAGTTCCTGTTCGTCACCTGCCTGCTCGGCGGCTGGGCCGCCTGGATGACCGGCAAGGCCAGCGCGCAGACATGGCGCAGCTTCTTCCAGCTGTTCCTCTACATGCTCGGGCTCGGCATCGGCATCCGGTTCATCCATCATGCGCTGTTCGACGGCACGATGTTCTCGCTGCATTACTATATCGTCGACACCATCGTGCTGATCATACTGGGCTTCCTTGGCTATCAATACACGCGCACCAACCAGATGGTGACACAGTATAATTGGCTCTACGAAAGAGCCTCGCTTTTGAGCTGGAAGCCGAAAGGCTGACGTTCATGATTAACGCCGTCTCGGGGATGAAACGGCGTGACAAGTGCCTGAAAATCGGCAAACTATGCTTTCTGCGATAAGGGTGGGCATCGCATGAAAGTATCATCCACGCCCACTCCGTAAATGGGAGCGTTTATATGAAAAAGTCACTCTTGTCCGCCGTGGCTCTGACCGCGCTTGTCGCGTTCAGCGGCAGCGCGTGGGCTGACATCCTGATCGGCGTCGCCGGTCCGATCACCGGCCCGAACGCCGCCTTTGGCGCGCAGCTGCAGAAGGGCGCCGAGCAGGCCGCCGCCGACATCAATGCTGCAGGCGGCATCAACGGCCAGCAGATCAAGCTCGAGATCGGCGACGACGTGTCGGATCCGAAGCAGGGCATCTCGGTCGCCAACAAGTTCGTCGCCGACGGCGTCAAGTATGTTGTCGGTCACTTCAACTCGGGCGTCACCATCCCGGCCTCGGAAGTCTATGCCGAGAACGGCATCCTGGTGATCACGCCTTCGGCCACCAACCCGCAGCTGACCGAGCGCGGCCTGTGGAACACGTTCCGCACCTGCGGACGCGACGACCAGCAGGGCAAGGTCGCCGGCGACTATCTCGCCAAGAACTTCAAGGACGCCAAGATCGCCGTCATCCACGACAAGACGCCTTACGGCCAGGGCCTCGCAGACGAAACCAAGAAGGCGCTGAACGGCAATGGCGTCACCGAAGCCCTCTATGAAGGCATCAATGTCGGCGACAAGGACTTCTCGGCCCTCATCGCCAAGATGAAGGAAGCCGGCGTCTCCGTCGTGTACTATGGCGGCCTGCACACCGAAGCCGGCCTGATCATGCGCCAGCTGGCCGACCAGGGCCTCAAGGCCCAGTTCATGTCGGGCGATGGCATCGTCTCGAACGAACTGGCCTCGATCGCCGGCGACGCCGTCAACGGCACGCTGATGACGTTCGCTCCGGATCCGCGCAAGAACCCGAACGCCAAGGAACTCGTCGAGAAGTTCCGCGCCGCCGGTTTCGAGCCGGAAGCCTACACGCTCTACTCCTATGCCGCCCTGCAGATCGTCGCCGCTGCCGCCGCCAAGGTCGGTTCCGCTGACGACGCGCAGAAGGTTGCGGACGAGATCAAGAAGAGCGGCCCGTGGAAGACCGCCATCGGCGACATCGGCTATGACGCCAAGGGCGACATCACCCGCCCTGACTACGTGCTGTACACCTGGAAGAAGGGTGACGACGGCAAGTACACCTACTTCGAGCAATAAGCCGGCAAAACGGCCTCAATTGCGAATGCCCGGCGCTACGCGCCGGGCATTTTCTTTTGTTCGAACAAGGTTGGCGCGAACGAACTATTTAAATCGGTTTAGGTGTCGCGCGAATCCGTTTGCACTGCAGCATTTTCACGCTAATCATTGCTCCAGCCCCCATCCTCCCAGCCTTTGGAGCCCTGTCCTTGGCCATCACGAAGATCCTCGTCGCCAACCGATCCGAAATCGCCATCCGCGTCTTTCGCGCGGCCAACGAGCTCGGCCTCAAAACCGTGGCGATCTGGGCCGAGGAGGACAAGTACTCGCTGCACCGCTTCAAGGCTGACGAAAGCTACCAGGTCGGGCGCGGACCGCATCTTGCCAAGGACATGGGGCCGATCGAAAGCTACCTGTCGATCGACGAGGTGATCCGCGTCGCCAGGCTGTCGGGAGCCGACGCCATCCACCCGGGCTATGGCCTGCTTTCGGAAAGCCCGGAATTCGCGGAGGCTTGCGCCGCCGCCGGCATCACCTTCATCGGCCCGAAGCCGGAGACGATGCGCCGGCTCGGCAACAAGGTCGCGGCGCGCAATCTGGCGATCGAGGTCGGCGTGCCCGTCGTGCCTGCCACCGATCCGCTACCGGACGACATGGAAGCGGTGAAGAAGCTTGCCGAGAAAATCGGCTATCCGGTGATGCTTAAGGCCTCGTGGGGTGGCGGCGGCCGCGGCATGCGCGCCATCCGCGCCGAAGCCGACCTTGCCCGCGAGGTGATGGAAGGCAAGCGCGAGGCCAAGGCCGCCTTCGGCAAGGACGAGGTCTATCTCGAGAAGCTGATCGAACGCGCCCGCCATGTCGAGGTGCAGGTTCTCGGCGACACGCATGGCAATGCCGTGCATCTGTTCGAGCGCGACTGCTCGATCCAGCGCCGCAACCAGAAGGTCGTCGAGCGGGCGCCGGCGCCTTATCTGAGCGAAGCGCTGCGCCAGGAGCTGTGCGGGTACGCGCTGAGGATCGCCAACGAGACCAGCTATATCGGCGCCGGCACGGTCGAGTTCCTGCAGGACGCCGATACCGGCAAATTCTACTTCATCGAAGTCAATCCGCGCATCCAGGTCGAGCACACCGTCACCGAGATGGTGACCGGCATCGATATCGTCAAAGCGCAGATCCACATCCTCGACGGCTTCGCCATCGGCACGCCGGACTCGGGCGTGCCGGCGCAGAAGGACATCAGGCTGAACGGCCACGCGCTGCAGTGCCGCATCACCACCGAGGATCCGGAGCACAATTTCATCCCGGACTATGGCCGCATCACCGCCTATCGCGGCGCCACCGGCTTCGGCATCCGGCTTGACGGCGGCACCGCCTATTCGGGCGCGGTCATCACCCGCTTCTACGATCCGCTGCTGGAGAAGGTGACGGCGTGGGCGCCGACGCCGGCCGAGACGATCGCTCGCATGAACCGCGCGCTGCGCGAGTTCCGCATTCGCGGCGTGGCAACCAACCTCACCTTCCTCGAGGCGATCATCAATCACCCGAGCTTCGCCGACAATTCCTATACGACGAAGTTCATCGACACGACGCCGGAACTGTTCCAGCAGGTGAAGCGGCAGGACCGCGCCACCAAGCTGCTCAACTACCTTGCCGATGTCAGCGTCAACGGCCATCCGGAAACGCGCGGCCGGCCGATGCCCAAGGCCGATGCGGCGGCGCCCGTGGTGCCCTATCTCAACGGCAAGGTGCCGGACGGCAGCAAGCAGCAGCTCGATGCGCTCGGCCCGGAAAAATTCGCCGCCTGGATGCGCGCCCAGACCCAGGTGCTGGTCACCGACACGACGATGCGCGACGGCCACCAGTCGCTGCTCGCCACCCGCATGCGCACGCATGACATTGCCGGCATCGCCGGCACCTATGCGCGGGCGCTGCCGCAGTTGCTGTCGCTGGAATGCTGGGGCGGCGCCACTTTCGACGTCGCCATGCGCTTCCTCACCGAGGATCCCTGGGAGCGGCTGGGCAAAGTGCGGGAGGCCGCGCCGAACCTTTTGCTGCAGATGCTTTTGCGCGGCGCCAACGGCGTCGGCTACACCAACTATCCCGACAATGTCGTGCAACATTTCGTCCGCCAAGCCGCTGCCGGCGGCGTCGACCTGTTCCGCGTCTTCGACTGCCTGAACTGGGTCGAGAACATGCGCGTCGCGATGGACGCGGTCGGCGCCGAGGGCAAGCTGATCGAAGCGGCGATGTGCTACACCGGCGACATCCTCGATCCGGCAAGGGCCAAATACGACCTCAAATACTATGTCGGGCTGGCGAAGGAACTCGAGGCCGCCGGCGCCCACATCATCGCCGTCAAGGACATGGCCGGACTCTTGAAGCCGTCGGCGGCGCGCGTGCTGTTCAAGGCCTTGCGCGAGGCGACCGACCTGCCGATCCATTTCCACACCCATGACACGTCGGGCCTGTCGGCGGCCACCGTGCTGGCGGCGGTCGAGACCGGCGTCGATGCCGTCGACGCGGCGATGGATTCCTTCTCCGGCAACACCTCGCAGCCCTGCCTCGGCTCGATCGTCGAGGCGCTGAAGGGCACCGAGCGCGATCCCGGCCTCGATCCGCAATGGATCCGCAAGATCTCGTTCTACTGGGAAGCGGTGCGCAACCAGTACGCGGCCTTCGAAAGCGACCTCAAGGGGCCGGCCTCGGAAGTCTACCTGCACGAAATGCCCGGCGGACAGTTCACCAACCTCAAGGAACAGGCGCGCTCGCTCGGCCTCGAAACGCGCTGGCACGAGGTGGCGCAGGCCTATCACGACGTCAACCTGATGTTCGGCGACATCGTCAAGGTGACGCCGTCGTCCAAGGTCGTCGGCGACATGGCGCTGATGATGGTGAGCCAGGACCTCACCGTCGCCGATGTCGAAAACCCGGCGCGCGACATCGCCTTCCCGGATTCGGTGGTCTCGATGCTGCGCGGCGATCTCGGCCAGTCGCCCGGCGGCTGGCCGCCGGCGCTGCAAAAGAAGGCGCTGAAGGGCGACAAGCCGATCACGGTGCGGCCAGGCTCGCTGCTTAAAGCGGCCGACCTCAAGGCCAGCCGCAAGGACATCGAGGGAAAGCTTGAGCGCAGGCTCAGCGAGTATGAATTCGCCTCCTGGCTGATGTACCCGAAGGTGTTCACCGACTTCGCCGCCGCGCAAGAAACCTATGGGCCGGTCAGCGTCTTGCCGACGCCGACCTATTTCTACGGCATGAAGTCGGAAGACGAGATCTTCGTCGATATCGAGAAGGGCAAGACGCTGGTGGTGCGCTGCCTTGCCATCGGCGACGTCGACGAGAAGGGCATGGTCACCGTGTTCTTCGAGCTCAACGGCCAGCCGCGGCGCGTCAAGGTGCCGGACCGCGCGCATGGCGCGTCAGCCGCCAAGGCGCGGCGCAAGGCGGAGCCCGGGAACGAGGCGCATGTCGGCGCGCCGATGCCGGGCGTGGTCTCGGCACTTGCCGTTGCCGCCGGCCAGGCGGTCAAGGCCGGCGACGTGCTGCTTTCAATCGAGGCGATGAAGATGGAGACGGCGCTGCATGCCGAGCGCGACGGGGTGGTCGCCGAAGTGCTGGTCAAGGCCGGCGACCAGATCGATGCCAAGGATCTGCTGATCGCATTCAGCTAAAGTGTGTTGCCATTCAGGTGATGCCGGCCTGCGAATGGCGGCTTCCTGCGCTTCCGGTGCTCACGTACTTCAAGTACGCTCCGCGCCGGTTCTCGGAAGCCACCATTCTCGACTCGGCCTGACCTGAATCTCAACGCACCTTGGGGCGTGCCTAACCGTTCATGCCGCACCGATAATGTCTTGACCCGCCGCGCCTGCTCGGGCATCGAACCCGCTCCAATTTGCCGGCCGGCCTTCGCGAGTCGCCGGTAGCCAAACGACGCGGAGAGAAAAATGGCCGACGATATCACCGAGACCAGCCAGACTGTTGCCGCCGGCCAGCTGCGCGCCTTCATCGAGCGCATCGAGCGGCTCGAGGAAGAGAAGAAGACGATTTCCGACGACATCAAGGACGTGTTCGCCGAGGCCAAGGGCACCGGCTTCGACACCAAGGCGATGCGCAGCATCATCCGGCTGCGCAAGAAGGACCAGGCGGAGCGCCAGGAGGAGGAGTCCATTCTCGACCTCTACAAAGCCGCCCTCGGCATGGTCTGAGAACGCGGTCCGGTCCGCTTTCGCAATTCTTTCGGACTGACGCGGGCGAGGCGTCTGGAGCCTCGCCCCGTAGCTTCCTCGCTTTAGCCTGGAGGCATTGCCGCGCGCGATGGCTGGCGGAGCGGCATCGACTACATTCACCACGACATGATTGACCGGCCGCCTTGGCGACCGGGATGTATCAGTTGTGCTCCGGCCGGCTGCTGTGCTGTAAGACAGGCTCTATACCTTTGCATTGACGCAATTCCGGACGGAAGCCGTTTCACACTTTTCCTGGAATTGCTCTAGGCAGGCTGCTGCGAGCATCAGACCATGAGCGAATTCGACTTTGGCGGCCGCCGCGCCTCGGAGTTCCGCCAGCGCGGCTTCTGGACCCTGTTCGCCGAGCGGCATCCTGAGGAAAGGGCCTCGCTGGCGCGCCGCGGGCCCTGGTTCTGGCAGCGCGGGCTGCCGGATTTCGCACTGGTCCTTTCCATGTATGTCGCGCCGGCGCAGAACCATGTCGGCGTCTTCTTCGGCCGCAACGAAAAGTTCGGCGCTACCGAATCGTGGTCGCGGCTGAAGCCGTTTCAACCGGCGATCGAAGGCAGGCTGAAACTCACATCCGAACAGAGTTGCGTGGGCCTCGGCATCAATTCGATGTGGCGGGTGAATTGCTACGCCGAGGACAATTGGCCGGCGATGGCCGACTGGCTGGTGACGGAATGCTCGCGCTTCGAGCAGGCCGTCGTCGTGGTTTTGGGGGAAGCCCGGCCCTAGGCCCGACGGTCGTTCGCTCTCCCAACCTGCCTGCGCTTCAGTTTGGCCCGGCCTCGTCGCGGCCGATTTCGTCCAGATGCTGCTGCAGCGCCAGTTTGTCGAGCGAGCCCATCGGCAGGTTGGTGAACACCGCGACGCGGTTGCTCAGCATGCGATAGGCTTCGGCGAAGGCGAGATGCTGTTCGGCCTCGGTGCCGGATGCCTTGGCGGGGTCCGGGACCGCCCAAAGCGCGGTCATCGGATGGCCGGGCCAGATCGGACAGCTTTCATTCGCCGTGTTGTCGCAGACGGTGAAGACGAAGTTCATCTCCGGCGCGTCAGGTCCGGAAAACTCCTCCCAGCTTTTCGACCGGGCGAAAGACGTGTCGTATTTCAGGCTTTCCAGCAGCTGCAGCGCATAGGGGTTGACGGCTCCTTTCGGCTGCGAGCCGGCAGAATAGGCTTTGAAACGACCGGCGCCGACCCGGTTCAGGATGGCCTCCCCCATGATCGACCGGGCCGAGTTCGCATTGCAGAGAAAAAGTACATTGTAGACATGATCGCTCATTTTGAACTCCTCCATGCTGGCGCTGCAAAATGACTGGCTGGCAATGCGGAACACAGGTTTCCGGCCCGCTTGAGCATTGATGCCAGATTTCCGTGTCATATTCGCGTCACGTGTCGCGGGGGCTTGCTTTGACGGCAGGCTCCGGCATTTTCGAAGCGGCATGATCGCAAGCGGGGCTCCAACCGATGGACGATTCGCATCCGGCCGGCATGGTGTCCAGCAAGCTCGTTGGCCTGGCCGGCTTCTTCCGCTCGCGCTGGCGGGGCCGGGTGCCGCTCGACCGGCTGTTCTGGCGCGACATGGCCTTTGTCGGCACGGCCATCAACATCGCATCGTCGGTGCTGGCGCTGATCCTGCTCGGGCTGAAGCTGCCGCTCTGGCTGGTCCTGAGCGTGCATTTCGCGCCGGTGCCCTACAATCTCTTCCTGACCTTCGCCGTCTGGCGAACCGCGGAAACGTCAGGCGGTGGCAAGGCCTCGCTGATGATGCTGGGCTCGGCGCTGTGGCTGATCGCGACAGTCGTGGCTTGAAACGAAAAAGGGCGGCCGGAGCCGCCCTTGCAGACGATGAGGTTGCGACGGCCGTTAGTGCGGTTCAGCGTTTCATGAGATCGCTGACCCGCCCTAACTATTTATTTTTACGCAATTCCGGACGGAAAACCGCTGCGCACTTTTCCTGGAATTGCACTAGGCGGCCGGCTCGAATTTCAGCGCCACGCCGTTGATGCAGTAGCGCAGGCCGGTCGGCGGCGGGCCGTCCTCGAAGACATGGCCGAGATGGCTGCCGCAGTGGGCGCAGTGGCATTCGGTCCGCACCATGCCGTAGCTGCGGTCGACCGTGGTCTCGACCGAGCCCGGCACCGGGTCGTTGAAGCTAGGCCAGCCGGTGCCGCTCTCGAATTTCAGCTTGGATTCGAACAGCGGCTGGTCGCAGCCGACGCAGGAAAACGTGCCGGCGCGCTTCTCGTAAAGCAGGGCGCAACTGCCGGGCCGCTCGGTGCCATGATTGCGCATCACGGCATATTGCTCGGGCGTCAGCCGGGCGCGCCATTCGGCATCGGTACGGGTGACGGGATAGGCGTGGGTGTCCATGAAGATCTCCTCGGCCTTGGCGGCTCGTTGTTGGTTGCAAGCCATATTCGCACCAAGATAGGTGTTTGTTACACCACTGACCAGCGCATCCGTTGGCTTCGAATTGGCCTCTCCTTATTGTCGTCGGCGCTGCCCCTCACCTGCCTGCCGGCATCCTCTCCCCGTATAGTGACGGGGAGAGGGGCGCTCTCATTGATGGTTTCGCCAATCGCCAACGTCGCAGGAAGAAGTGTTGAGCTTGCGGCCGGCCCCCTTCGCCCCGTCACTATACGGGGAGAAGGTGCCGGCAGGCGGATGAGGGGCGGCGCCGACTTCCGCGAATTACCGCCACGCTCAATGCTTCCTTGAAAGCTGCTTCGTCGCGGCTTCCAGCCCGGCAAGCGTCAGCGGAAACATGCGGCCGCCGAAGGTGTCGCGGATCATCCCGATAGAATGGGTGTAGCCCCAGTTCTTCTGGCTCTCCGGATTCAGCCATATCGCATTCGGCCATTGCTGCAGCAGGCGGCCGAGCCAGACGTTGCCGGCCTCAGGGTTCCAGTGCTCCACCGAGCCGCCGGGATGCGCCAGCTCGTAGGGGCTCATCGAGGCATCGCCGACGACGATCACCTTGTAGTCAGGGCCGTATTTGTGGATGAGGTCGAAGGTCGGAATCGTTTCGGCCAAGCGGCGGCGATTGTCCTTCCAGACGCGCTCGTAGAGGCAGTTGTGGAAGTAGAAATATTCGAGCTGCCGGAATTCGGCGCGGGCGGCGGAGAACAGCTCCTCGACGCCTCTGATATGATCGTCCATCGAACCGCCGACATCGAAGAACATCAAAAGCTTGACCGCGTTGCGCCGTTCCGGCCGCGTCTTGACGTCGAGATAGCCGTGCTCGGCGGTGGCGTGAATGGTGCCGGGCAGATCGAACTCCTCCTCGGCGCCTTCGCGTACCCAGCGGCGCAGCCGCTTCAGCGCCACCTTGATGTTGCGCGTGCCGAGCTCGACACCGTCGTCGAAATTCCTGAATTCGCGCTTGTCCCAGACTTTTACCGCGCGGCGGTGGCGGCTTTCGTGCTGGCCGATGCGCACGCCTTCCGGATTGTAGCCATAGGCGCCGAAGGGCGAGGTGCCGCCGGTGCCGATCCATTTCGAGCCGCCCTGGCGGCGGCCCTTCTGCTCCTCCAGCCGCTGCTTCAGCGTCTCCATCAGCTTCTCGAAGCCGCCCAGAGCCTCGACCAGCCTTTTCTCCTCCTCGGTCAGGTGCTTCTCGGCGAGCCGGCGCAGCCATTCCTCGGGAATGTTGGCGACCTCGACGGCGTCCGGCCCGCCAAGCGCCTCGACGCCCTTGAAGACATGCGCGAACACCTGGTCGAAGCGGTCGATATGGCGCTCGTCCTTCACCAGGGCCGCGCGGGCGAGGTAATAAAAACCCTCGACATCATAGTCGACCAGCCCGGCTTCCAGCCCCTCCAGCAGCGACAGATATTCCCTGAGCGAAACGGGAACCCGCGCGGCTTTCAATTCGAGGAAGAAGGGGATGAACATGCGGCCATCTATAGCAGGTCGTATTCGATGAAGCCCGTGCGGCGCGCGACATGGTCGTAGAGCCGGCGCGCGGTGGCGTTGGTCTCGTGCGTCATCCAGTAGACGTTCTTCACCCCGATCTTGCCGGCCTCGTCCTGCACCGCCTTGATCAACGCGGCGCCCACGCCCTTGCCGCGCACGCCCGGGTCAGCGAACAGGTCCTGCAGGTAGCAGTTGTTGACCAGCGACCAGCAGGAGCGGTGGTAGATATAATGGGTGAGACCCACCGCCTTGCCGTCCAGCGTGGCGATAAAACCTTTCGGCTCGAACTCGCCTTCCGTGAACAGCCGCTTCCAGGTCAGGGCGTAGACCTCGTCCGGCAGCTTGGTCTCGTAGAAGATGAGGTAGGCCGTCCACAGGCGCCGCCAGTCGGCATGATCTGACTGCGCGAGCGGGCGGATGGTGATCTCGGTCATTTCGTTTCCTCCGAACTTTTCCGATACGACGCTGCCTCGGAGGCCGGTTGACGGCAAAGGTCCACAGCCAGGGAAAGCACTGTTGCTGGCGGCCTAGCCCTGCCGTCTCGCCATGAAGGCCAGGCGCTCGAACAAATGGACGTCCTGTTCGTTCTTCAGCAGCGCGCCGTGCAGCTTCGGCAGCATGTTCTTGGGGTCGGCGCGCAGGTCCTCCGGCGCGATGTCGTCGGCGACCAGCAGGCGGATCCAGTCGAGCGCCTCGGAGGTCGACGGCTTCTTCTTCAGGCCCGGCACGTCGCGGATCTCGTAGAACTGCGTGAGCGCCGCCCGCACCAGGTTCTGCTTGATGCCGGGGTAGTGGACGTCGACGATGCGGTGCAGCGTCTCGATGTCGGGGAAGCGGATGTAGTGGAAGAAGCAGCGGCGCAGGAAGGCGTCCGGCAGTTCCTTCTCGTTGTTCGAGGTGATGATGGCGATCGGCCTCAGCGCCGCGTGGATCGTCTCGCCGGTCTCGTAGACGAAGAATTCCATGCGGTCGAGTTCCTGCAGCAGGTCGTTGGGAAACTCGATGTCGGCCTTGTCGATCTCGTCGATCAGAAGCACCACCTTCTTCGGCGCGGCAAAGGCATCCCAGAGCTTGCCGCGCTTGATGTAGTTCCTGATATCGCTAAAGCGGTCGTCGCCGAGCTGGCTGTCGCGCAGCCGCGAAACGGCGTCATACTCGTAGAGGCCCTGCTGCGCCTTGGTGGTCGACTTGACGTTCCATTCGATGAAATCCAGGCCGAGCGCCGCCGCCACCTGGCGGGCAAGCTCGGTCTTGCCGGTGCCGGGCTCGCCCTTGACCAGCAAGGGCCGCTCGAGCGCGATCGCCGCGTTGACCGCAACCATCAGATCCTTGTCGGCAACATAGGCCGCGGTGCCTTCGAAACGCATTTTTTCTCCTGGCCGTTTTGCGGCGACCGTAAGGAGGCGAACTCGGCGGCGCAAGAGCGGGGCAGGGGGACGCTTCGTTCGGCGGTCCCGGAAGCGGCGAATAACGTCGGTGCGGCCAGCCGTTTCTCTGGCGCTCGGGCAGCCATCGGCCTATATTGGTCTCGGCGGTCTGCGCTTCCCGGCAGGTGAAACTTATCCCCGGGGCCTTATCGATCCTTAGGGAGCTGTCCCTGGGAAGACCCGTGGGTTTTCTCACACGGCGCCCACCTACTTTGTAGGCACCCGGGATCGACCTCTCCACCGGTTGTGTGGATCGTCACCTGACGGCAAAGGATCCACTCCCCGTGGATGATGTGTCAGAAAACGTCGCTCCTAAAGCTCCCTCCAGATCTGACCTTTTCTAGCGTCCGCGCATGACCTCTTCCAAAGACCTGAAAAAACATCTGCGCAAGGAAGCGCTGGCGCGCCGCGATGCGCTCGACGAATTCTGGCGCGTGGAGATCGCGCTCGAGATGGCCGAGACGGCGCGCGACCAGATCGCCGTCGAGCCGGGGCAGATCATCTCCGGCTTCTGGCCGATGCGCTCCGAGGTCGACGTGCGGCCGCTGATGTTCGCGCTCCGCGAAAAGGGCGCCAGGCTCTGCCTGCCGGCCATCCTCGACAAGAGCACGATCGTCTTTCGCGAGCTGGTGCGCGGGGCGCCGATGGTCGAGATGGGCTTCGGCACGGTCGGACCGCATGAGGAGGCGGCGGTGCTCGATCCGTCCGTCATGCTGGTGCCGCTCGCCGCCTTCGACGCGCGCGGCCATCGCATCGGTTACGGCGCCGGCTACTACGACCGCGCCATCGGCAAGCTGGCCGACAAGGGGCTGACGCCGAGGCTGATCGGCATCGCCTTCGACTGCCAGGAGGTGGCACAGGTCCCCGATGAGAACCACGACGTGATCATTCCGGAAATACTGACAGAGAGCGGGTTGCGCCGGTTCACGCCGGAATTGTAGAAAAGCGTTTGAGAACGCATGATCTTTTGCGGAAAGTCATGCAGCTTTTGCTTGGCGGACTTTCGGCACGGAATCATATGAGACTTCTTTTCCTCGGCGACATGGTCGGAAAAACTGGACGCACGGCGGTGTGGGAGCAACTGCCGGGCCTGATCTCCGACTTCAAGCTCGACTTCGTTATCGTCAATGGCGAGAACGCCGCTGGCGGCTTCGGCATCACCGAGGAGATTTTTCGCGAGACGCTCGCCGCCGGCGCCGACGTCGTCACCACCGGCAACCACGTCTGGGACCAGCGCGACGCGCTGGTCTTCGCGCCGCGCGAGGAGCGCTTCCTGCGTCCGTCCAATTTCCCCAAGGGCACGCCGGGGCGCGGCTCCGGCGTCTACATCGCCCGGAACGGCGCGCGCGTGCTGGTCGCCAACATCATGGGGCGCGTCTTCATGCATCCCGAGCTCGACGATCCATTCCAGGCCGGCGAGCGCGAGCTCGCCGCCTGCCCTCTCGGCGAGCAGGCTGATGCCGTCGTCATCGATTTCCACGCCGAGGCAACGTCGGAAAAGATGTGCTTCGCGCATTTCGTCGACGGCCGCGCCAGCCTCGTCGTTGGCACCCATACCCACCAGCCGACCGCCGACCACCAGATCCTCAACGGCGGCACCGCCTACCTGTCGGATGCCGGCATGTGCGGCGACTACGATTCCTCGCTCGGCATGGACAAGGAGGAGCCGCTCAACCGCTTCCTGTCGAAAGTGCCGAAAGGCCGCTTCGAGGCGGCGAGCGGGCCGGCGACGCTGTGTGGCGTCGGCGTCGACATCTCCGACCGCACCGGGCTGGCCGAGAAGATCGCGCCGTTTCGTCGCGGGCCGCGGCTCGAGGAAACCGCACCGTCCTTCTGGTCGTGACATTGATATGAGCGGCGTCAGTACCTAACTGGCGGCGACACCTGCTTCAGATCGTAGAGGGGACGACCTCCATGCAGCTCATCGAATTCCTGGCGCCGCACTTTGCCTTCGTCTCCGACCCGACCGCCTGGGTGGCGCTGCTGACGCTGGTGGTGCTGGAGGTCGTGCTCGGCATCGACAATCTGATCTTCATCTCGATCCTGACCAACAAATTGCCCGAGGCGCAAAGAGCGCGCGCGCGCCGGCTCGGCATTTCGGCGGCGCTGATCATGCGGCTGGTGCTGCTCGCCACCATCTCGATCATCGTCCAGCTGACGACGCCGGTGTTCACCGCGCTCGGCCACGGCTTCTCCTGGCGCGACCTGATCCTGATCGCCGGCGGCCTGTTCCTGGTGTGGAAGGCGACCAAGGAAATCCACCACACGGTCGATCCCGAGGATCACAAGGACACGATGCTCGGCGAGACGCTGCAGATCTCGCTCGCCGGCGCGATCTTCCAGATCCTGTTGCTCGACCTCGTCTTCTCGATCGATTCGATCATCACCGCCGTCGGCATGACCGACGAGATCGCCATCATGTACATCGCCGTCATCGTGGCGGTGAGCGTGATGATGCTGGCGGCCGGGCCGCTTGCCGACTTCATCGCCAAGAACCCCAGCATCGTCATGCTGGCGCTGGGCTTCCTTTTGATGATCGGCATGACGCTGATCGCCGACGGCATGGGCTACCACGTGCCGAAGGGCTACATCTACGCGGCGATGGGTTTTTCGGCGCTGGTCGAGGGCCTCAACATGCTGGCGCGGCGGCGCAAGAAGGCAAGGTCCGGCGAAGGGCATTGAAGCGAAGCAGGTTTCGTCGTCAACTCCGAGGCCTGCGGCAGATGCCTTGCGCATCCGATGTCACGCGCGGCTGGACGAATTGAGCCGATTTATCTATAAGCCGGCCATTCCGACAGCGAGCGCCATATGCCCTACAGGCGTATCAGGGACGCTCTGAAATTTTGAATTCGAGCATTTTGAGAAGAGCGAGGTGTCTTCACCTGGCTTCAGGATGCTCTAGCCGAACACGACAGGGGTGCCATGGCTGGCCATTCACAGTTCAAGAACATCATGCATCGCAAGGGCCGCCAGGACGCGGTGCGGTCGAAAATGTTTTCCAAGCTGGCGCGCGAAATCACCGTCGCCGCCAAGACCGGAACGCCGGACCCGGCGATGAATCCGCGGCTGCGCCTTGCCGTGCAGAACGCCAAGGCCGTGTCGATGCCGAAGGACAACATCCAGCGCGCCATCAACAAGGCTTCCGCCGGCGACGGCGAAAACTACGAGGCGGTACGCTATGAGGGCTACGGCCCGGGCGGCGTGGCGCTGATCGTCGAGGCGCTGACCGACAACCGCAACCGTTCGGCTTCGAACGTGCGCGCCGCCTTCACCAAGGCCGGCGGGGCGCTGGGCGAAACCGGCTCGGTGTCGTTCATGTGGAACCGGGCCGGCGAGATCTACTATCCGGCATCGGCCGGCGACGCCGACAAGGTCATGGAAGCGGCGATCGAAGCCGGCGCGGACGACGTCGAATCGGACGAGGAAGGCCACACCATCTACTGCGCCTTCGAGAATCTCGGCGACGTGTCGAAGGCGCTGGAAGCCTCGCTCGGCGAGGCGGAATCGGTGAAGCCGATCTGGCAGCCGCAGAACAACGTTCCGGTTGACGAGGAACGCGCGCAGTCGCTGATGAAGCTGGTCGCCACGCTCGAGGACGACGACGACGTGCAGAGCGTCTACGCCAATTTCGAGGTCGACGACGAGACCATGGCCAAGCTCAGCGCGGCCTAAGTCCGAAATATGAGCGAAGCTCAATCCGAGATGAGCGACAAGCCGCTGCCCACCGTCCGCATCACCTATTGCACGCAGTGCCAGTGGCTGCTCAGAGCCGGCTGGATGGCGCAGGAGCTGCTCTCGACCTTCGGCACCGATCTCGGCGAAGTGACGCTGGTGCCCGGCACCGGCGGCATCTTCAGCATTTCCTGCAACGACACGCTTGTCTGGGAGCGCAAGCGCGACGGCGGGTTTCCCGACGCCGCGAAGCTCAAGCAGCTGGTCCGCGACGTCATCGATCCGGACCGGGATCTCGGCCACTCGGATCGCAAGGGCCACAAAACGAAAGACCCGGCTTGAAGCCGGGTCTTTTGCGTTGAGCCAGACGCCTTTCAAATCAGCGCCATGATAAAGCAGGCCATCGACACGATGGCGGTGACGGTGCGGACGTGGTTCCACATCACCCATGCATTCAGATGGTTCGCCCACACGGCGGCGCCGTTGGCACTTGCCGGGTCGACGGCGGCGAGCGCGTCGTTGAGCGGCACGTTGAAGACCATGGTCACGATCGGGTTGCCGATCAGGTAGATCACGGCGCCGGCAATAAGCCAGTACGAACCCGACTGGCTCCAGCCAAAGAGAACGGCGGCAATGAGCACGAGACAGATGAGACCGGTGCCGAACAGCGCCGTCATGAAGGTCGGCGTGATCACCGTGACGTTGATCGAATTCATTGCAGCGATGCCGCTTGGGATAGGCAGCCGGGCGAGCGCCGCCATGACGAAATTGGAAAAGGCGAAGAAGACGCCGCCGACGACGCCGGAGCCGATCGCGGCGATGAAGGTGAGTGTGGGAAGCAGTTTCATCATCTCAGTTGCTCCAGACGCCGCTGGCGGCGGTTTCGGTTGCGTAGGCGGAAAAGTCCTTCGGCTGGCGGCCGAGCGCGCGCTGCACGCCGTCGGCCAGCGTCTCGTTGCGGCCGTCGAGCACCTTCGTGAAGAGCTCGTCGAGCAGCCAGGCGAATTCCGGCGGCAGGTTGTGCGCCGCCACCGCCTCGGCGAATTCGGCATGTGAGATCTGCCGGTAGCGGATGTCACGGCCGGCGGCATTACCGATCTCGGCGACGGCGTCGGCGAAGCTCAGCAGGCGCGGGCCGGTGAGCTCGTAAAGCTGGCCGATATGACCTGGCTCCGTCAAAACGGTTGCGGCGACGTCGGCGATGTCGTCGACGTCGACGAAAGGTTCACCGACATTGCCGACCGGTAAGGCGACTTCGCCTTCGAGAATGGACTCGATCAGGAAGCCCTCGCTGAAATTCTGCGAGAACCAGGCGCAACGCAGGATGGTCCAGTCGGCACCGGAGGCCTTCAACATCTCCTCGGCGCGCTGGGCCTCAGGCTCGCCGCGACCGGAGAGCAGCACCAGGCGCCTGACGCCGCGTTCGACAGCAAGCCGGGCAAACGCCTCGACTGTTTCGGCGGCGCCCGGCACGGCGATGTCTGGATAGTAGCTGATGTAGACGGCGCCGACGCCTTCGAGCGCACGGCCCCATGTTTCCTTGTCCAGCCAGTCGAAGGGTGGCGTGCCAGCGCGGGAGCCGATGCGCACGAGAATGTTCCTGGCGGTCAGCCGTTCGGCCAGGCGCCGGCCGGTCTTGCCGGTGCCGCCCAGGATCAAAACAGGTTTTGTAGTCATCTCGATCTCCTCGGTTTACAAATATGAGTAATCCTCACATTTGCAAAACGTGATAAACCCTCGTATTTTGTGAGTCAAGCGAGTTGTCGCAGAGTCTTTCCGGAGGGCTCCATGGAAGGCAGAGGTGCCGCGCCGCATCAGCAGGATGGATCAGTGGCCTCGCCACGCCGCTCCCCGAGCCAGCAGCGCAGCCGCGAGCGGGTCGAACGCATGCTCGCCGCCGCCTCGGCGCTGATCGCCGCGCAAGGCAGCGACGCGATGCGCATGGGCGAGGTGGCGGAGCGGGCGGGCGTGTCGATCGGCTCGCTCTACCAGTTCTTCCCCGACAAGCGGGCGATCGTCTGGGCGCTGGCCGAGCGCTACACCGCCGAAAGCCAGGCCTGTATCGCCGCGGCGCTCAAGGATGTCGCAGACGCCGAGGGCTTGCGGCGGGCATTCTCGGAACTGGTCGATATCTACTACCGGCTGTTCCTGGCCGAGCCGGTGATGCGCGACATCTGGTCGGGCACCCAGGCCGACAAGGCGCTGCGCGAGCTCGAGCTCGCCGACAGCCGCGCCAATGCCGAATTCCTCGTCGCGGTGCTGAAGCGACTGCGGCCCGACGCCGATCCGGTGGCACTGGAAACCACAGCCTTCCTGGTCTGGCAGATGGGCGAGGCCGCCATGCGGCTGGCGATCTCCGTCGACCGCCAGGAGGGCGACAGGCTGGTCGCGGCCTACAAGCGCATGGCGCTGAGGGAGCTGGAGGGCGAGTAGGCGACGTTCGCGATTTGCGAAACAGTTGACGACAGCTCCCTTCTCCCGTCTACGGGGAGAAGGGAGCTGTCATGGCAACAAAAAACCCGCCTCGAGGGCGGGTTTTTCAAAATCTGCTGGCGTATCCGGCTTAGAGGCCGAAGCCTTCGAAGCGCTTCTTGAACTTCGACAGGCGGCCGCCGCGGTCGAGCAGGGTCTGCTGGCCGCCGGTCCAGGCCGGGTGCGTGGTCGGGTCGATATCGAGGTTCATCGTATCGCCTTCCTTGCCCCAGGTCGAACGGGTCGAGTATTCGGTGCCGTCGGTCATGACGACCTTGATGGTGTGGTAATCGGGATGGATGTCGGCCTTCATTGTCGTTTTTCCTGGCTTGTGGCGCTGCCGACGGGCCCATGGCCTGCGTCGATGCGCCCCTTTTTAAAACTCGAAGCCGCAGCTATTGAGGAGCCACGGCTTCTAAAACGGTCGGCGAGCCTATACATCAGCCGGAATTGAATCACAAGGCCGCGGCGGGCGCATATTGCACGCACTGCCCGAAGGCGGCCAGAGGAAACGCTCATGGCGGATATCAGTGGCGATGCAGACGGGCGCCGGCGCTCGCTCGGGCCGCTTGCGCGCCTCTATCCCTACATCTTCCGCTACCGCACGATGGTCGTCGGCGCGCTCATCTCGCTGGCCGTGGCGGCGGGGACGACGCTGGCCTTGCCAATGGCCGTGCGGCGCATGATCGATAACGGGTTCTCGTCCTCCGGCTCGACCTTCATCGCCGAATATTTCGCAGCGCTGGTGGCGATGGCGGCGCTTTTGGCAGCCGCATCGGCGGGGCGCTACTATTTCGTCATCACGCTTGGCGAGCGCGTCGTCGCCGACATCCGCCGCGACGTTTTCGCCCATGTCACGACGCTGTCGCCGGCCTTCTTCGACAAGGCCCATTCGGGCGAGATCGTGTCGCGGCTCGCCGCCGACACAACGCAGGTGAAATCGGCGGTCGGCGCCACCGCCTCGGTGGCGCTGCGCAACGTCATCCTCGGCCTCGGCGCGGTGGCGATGATGGTCTTCACCAGCCCGAAACTGTCCGGCCTCGTCATCGCCGCCATCCCGCTCATCGTGCTGCCGCTGGTCGCCTTCGGCCGGTCGGTCAGGCGCAAGTCACGGCAGGCGCAGGACACGCTGGCCAACGCCACCGCCTATGCCAGCGAGCAGATCGGTGCGGTGCGCACGCTGCAGGCCTTCACCAACGAGACGCTGGTCACCGGCCGTTTCTCCGCCGCCGTCGAAGCCGCCTTCGAGGCAGCGCGCGGTTCCGTCTTCGCGCGCGCCTTCCTTACCTTCTTCGCCATCTTCATGATCTTCTCCTCGGTGGTGGCGGTGCTGTGGTTCGGCTCACGCGACGTGCTTTCCGGCACGATGTCGGCGGGCACGCTCGGCCAGTTCCTGCTCTATTCGGTGTTCGCCGCCGGCGCGCTCGGCGCGCTGTCGGAAGTGTGGGGCGAGCTTGCCCAGGCGGCGGGTGCTGCCGAGCGGCTGACCGAGATCCTGGCCGAGAAGCCGGCGATCCAGCCGCCCGCCGATCCGCGGCCGCTGCCGGCGAAGGCGAAAGGCGCGATCAGCTTCGACGACGTCTCGTTCTCCTATCCGGCACGGCCGGACCGCGCCGCCGTGCATGGCCTGAGCTTCCAGGTGAAGCCGGGCGAGACGGTGGCGATCGTCGGCCCCTCCGGCGCGGGCAAGAGCACGGTGTTTTCGCTGATCCTGCGCTTCTACGATCCCGAGACGGGCCGCATCGTCATCGACGGCGTCGATCTGCGCGAGGCCGATCCCGCCGCGATCAGGCAGCGCATCGCCATCGTGCCGCAGGACGTCACCATCTTCGCCGCCAGCGCGCGCGACAATATCGGCTTCGGCCGGCCGGGCGCCAGCGATGCCGAGATCGAGGCAGCGGCGAAGGCAGCGCTTGCCGACGAGTTCATATTGAAGCTCGACAAGGGTTATGACAGCCAGGTCGGCGAGCGTGGCGTGACGCTTTCCGGCGGCCAGCGTCAGCGCGTGGCGATCGCCCGCGCCATCCTGCGCGACGCGCCGATCCTGTTGCTCGACGAGGCGACCTCGGCGCTCGACGCCGAAAGCGAGACGCTGGTGCAGACGGCGCTGGAACGGCTGATGCAGGGCCGCACCACCATCGTCATCGCGCATCGGCTGGCGACGGTGCTGAAGGCCGACCGCATCCTGGTCATGGAAGGCGGCCGCATCGTCGAGGAAGGCACTCACCAGAGCCTGGTCGCCAAGGGCGGCATCTATGCGCGGCTGGCCAAGCTGCAGTTCGAGACCGGCGCCAGCGCTTTCAGGGGCGCGGCCGAGTAGTCACGCTTCGTGCGGGCTCAGACGCCATAACGCTTGCGCAGATGCTCGGTGAAATACGCGGCGTTGAGCTTCTCGCCGGTGGCGCGCCCGAGCAGCTCAGGCGTCGACCAGCGCGAGCCCTGCGACCAGATCCTCTCACGGCGCCAGGCGTTGATGGCGCTGAAATCGCCCTTGGCGAGGTCGTCATCGGCGGACGGATGCTCGCGGGTCAGCGCCGCCCATTGCTGCGCCGCCATCATGGCGCCCAGCGTGTAGGAGGGGAAATAGCCGAAGGCGGCGCCCGGCCAGTGAACGTCCTGCATCGGTCCGTCGGCCGGATTGTCGAGCGTCGACAGGCCGAGATAGTCGCGCATCCTGGCGTCCCAGGCCTCGGGCAGGTCGGCGACCTCCAGCCGCCCCGAGACCAGTTCCTGCTCCAACTCGTAGCGCAGGATGACGTGCAGCGGATAGGTCACCTCGTCGGCATCGACCCGGATCAGGCCGCGCTCGACCCGGTGCACATGCGGCAGGATATCGTCGAGCGACCAGGCCTCGCCGAGATGCCGCTCGACCACCGGCAAGGCCCAGCGCCAGAAGGCCGGGTTGCGGCCAATCTGCTTTTCGACGAACAGGCTCTGGCTTTCGTGGACCGCCATGCCGCGCGCCTTGCCGAGCGGCCAGTGCGCCCAGGCCTTGGGCAGGTTCTGCTCGTAGAGCGCATGGCCGGTCTCGTGCAGCACGCCCATCAGCGCCGACAGGAAATCGGAGGTCTTGTAGCGGGTGGTGATGCGCACATCGCTCGGCACGCCGCCGCAGAAGGGATGGTGCGACACCGACAGCGAGCCATGGGTGAGGTCGAAGCCGACGGCTGCCATCATGGCGAGGCCAAGCTCGCGCTGCCGGTCGATCGCATAGCTGCCCGAAAGCGGCTTCGATGGATGGCGGGCCAGCCGCGCCTCCTGCGCCGCCAGTGCTTCCGGCACGAATTCCCGAAGGAAGCTCTTCAGCTCGGCGAAGACCGGCGTGATGTCGGCGGCGCGGTTGCCGGGGTCGTACTGTTCCATCAGCGCGTCATAAGGGTCGAGGCCCAGCGCATTGGCGCGCAGCGCCGCCTCCTCGCGCACCAGGGCGACGACGCCTTCCAGCGCCGGCAGAAAGCCCGCCCAATCGTTCCTGGCACGCAGGTCGCGCCAGAGCTGCTCGGAGCGCATGCGCGCCGTCGTCTGGCGCTCGACGAACTCGACCGGCAGGCAGGTGAGGTTGGTGTATTGCCGGCGCAACTCCCTCACCGCCGCCTGCTGCTCCTCGTTCAGCGCTTCCTCCTCGGCCGCCGCGATCCAGTCGCCGATCTCCGGCGCCGTCGCCCGGGCGTGAAGCATGCCGGCAAGCGCCGACATCGCCTCGGCGCGCTTCTCGCCGCCGCCGACCGCCATATGCGTCGCCTCGTCGGCGCCGAGGATGGCGAGCGCATGCTCCAGCGCTTCGAGCTTGTGGCCGAGGTCGTCGAGTTTCTGAAAGGACATGGCGGCTCCGGTCTGGTCAGCTAGCGAATTGGACGGCGCGAAAAGATACCAACGCGCCAGCCTTGGCAACCCTGCCGCGCAGGGTGCTCAAACCATCTTGCGTGGACAAGCCCGCGCGTGATCAATGCTGGCATCGAAAGCGGAGGGGGAAAATGATCGGCAACATACTGGTCGCGCTGGTGGCGCTGATCCACTGCTACATCGTCTATCTGGAGATGGTGCTGTGGGATACGCCGCAGGGCCACAAGGCGTTCAGGCTGACGCCGGATTTCGCCAAGGCATCCAAGGTGCTGGCCGCCAATCAGGGGCTCTACAACGGGTTCCTCGCCGCCGGCCTGATCTGGGGGCTCTATCTAGGCGCGGCCGGCTTCCAGGTCAGGATGTTCTTCCTGATCTGCGTCGCCATCGCGGGCCTCTACGGCGCGGCGACCGTCGGCAGGAAGATCCTGTTCATCCAGACCGTGCCGGCCGCGCTTGCCATCATCGCGCTCTGGCTGGGCTGGTAAAAAGGACGCCCTTGGGACGGAGTTCCCTCGGGCGCCAGGTGTCCCTTCCTCGGGTCGAGCGATCAGCCGTTGGGATAGTGCCCGCCGTCGGCGCCGTCGCCCATCAGGAAGCCGGTCCCGCTGTCGATGCGCAGCGCCTGGTCGACATTGTCGAGCCGGCGCAGCAAATCATGATACTGCGCAGCCGGTATCCTGCCGCGATCGGCGGCGGCGGTTTTCGCGGCGGCCTGGCTGATATGGGCGGCGCGCATATGCAGCGTCTGCGCCTCGGCCGGCGTGATCGTGTTGTCCTGCCTGGCGTCGGTGATGCCCTGGTCGACACCCTGCACCTGCGCCATAAGGCCCGCCACGCGCGGACCGGTGAAGTCGGTCGGCGAGGATTCATCGAGTGCGCCCTTGTGATGTCCGGCAGCGTAGGCGCCGGCGAGCGGAGCGGAGACGAGAATGGCGGCAAGTGTTGCAGTCTTGAGAGAGATTGAAGAGCGCATGGCGGCGCTTCCTTCTGCTGGGGAAGGGAGCGGCCGCGCCGCTCCGCCTTCCGACCTTCCGGGCCGTCCGGTTCCGTCGCGTCGCGATGGGAGGCATCGCCGGCGGTTCTCGGCCCTGCGCGGAAAACTAGGAGCGCCCAGTCGTGAAGTGTAATTAAAAAAAGATAATCTTTTCAGGCCTTGCCGGCCTTGCGGCTGCGCCCTAGCGTTGAGCCGGCGAACAAATTCGCGTGATACGCGATCACCGTTCAGTGAGCTTCAACTCGATGCGGCGGTTCTTGGTGCGCGCTTCGTCGGTGTCGGCGGGATCGAGCGGCTGGAACTCGCCGAAGCCGGCCGCGACCAGCCGATTGGCCGGCACGCCGTTCTCGATCAGGAACTTCACCACCGAGGTCGAGCGCGCCGTCGACAGCTCCCAATTATCGCGATAGCGGCCGGTGCCGGACAACGGCTTGTTGTCGGTGTGGCCGTCGACGCGCAACACCCAGCTGATCTCCGGCGGGATTTCCTTCTGCAGTTCGATGATGGCGTCGGCGAGCTTCTTCATCTCGACCTTGCCGGCATCGTTGATCTCCTCGGAGCCAGTCGGGAACAGCACCTCCGACTGGAAGACGAAGCGATCGCCGACGATGCGGATGTTCTCGCGGTCGGCGAGGATCTCGCGCAACCTGCCGAAGAAGTCGGAACGGTAGCGGTTCAGCTCCTGCACGCGCTGCGCCAGCGCGACATTGAGGCGGCGGCCGAGATCGGCGATCTTGGTGTTGGAATCGCGGTCGCGCGCTTCCGACACGTTGAGCGCGTCCTCGAGCGCGCCGATCTGCTTGCGCAGTGCTGCGATCTGCTGGTTGAGGATCTCGACCTGGCTCAGCGCCTGCTGGCTGATCTGGCGCTGGCTGTCGAGTTCGCCGGAGAGGGCGGCGGCGCGCTGGTTGGCGGCGTCGCCGGCGCCGGCGCCTTGCGCCAGCAATTGTTCGAGCCGGCTCTTTTCCGCCTCAGACGCCGACAGCGACGCCTGCAGATTGGCGAGCGAGTCCTCCCTGTCCTGCGTCGTCGAGCGCTCCAGCGCCAGCAGCTGGGTCAGTTCGTTGATCTGCGAGTTGAGGCGGTTGAGCACCGTGTCCTTGCCGGAGATCTCGCGGCCGAGCAGGAACTGCGCCAGCACGAAGACGGTGAGCAGGAACATGATGGCGAGCAGCAGCGTCGACAGCGCGTCGACGAAGCCCGGCCAGTAGTCGATGCGGCGATCGGCACGCCGCGCCCGCGCCAGTGCCACGTCAGTGCACTCCCTGCTTCTTCAGGGCGTCGGCGATCTTTTCCAAGGTGTTGCGCATCGCCTTCTGCTCGTCGGACTGCGCCTCGACCCAATCGCGCATGATCTGCTGTTCCGAGCGCATGTTCTTGACCAGGCCGGAAATGCCGTCGGCCAGATTGGCCATGGCGGTGGCGACGCGCGGGTTGGAGCCGCCGCCATTTTCCTGCAGGCTGCGCAGGCGCTCCGACAACAGGCGGATCTCGTCGGAAGGCTCGCTCCTGGCATTATCGGATACGACGATGTCGGAGGAAAGGTCGGTGACCGAGGACAGCCAGTTCTCGAGCTCGGTATAGAAGCGGGTCTGGGCCCGGCCGGCCTGCAGGTCGAGGAAGCCGAGCACCAGCGAGCCGGAGAGGCCGAACAGCGAGGACGAGAAGGCGGTGCCCATGCCGGCGAGCGGCGCCGACAGGCCCTGCTTCAGTGAATCCAGGACGGCGGCGGCGTCGCCGGTGCCGGGATCGAGCGCTTCGATGGTTTCGCGGATCGAGCCGATGGTGCCGAGCAGGCCCCAGAAGGTGCCGAGCAGGCCGAGGAACACGAGCAGCCCGACCAGGTAGCGCGAGGTGTCGCGGCTCTCGTCGAGGCGGGTGGCGATCGAGTCGAGCATGGTGCGCATCGAGGTCGTCGAGAAGGCGACCGTCGACGAGCGGCCGATCATCGCCTTCATCGGCGCCAGCAGCACCGGTTCGGTGGTCTCCGAGCCGGCGCGGAAGGAGTTGACCCAGCGCACCTCGCGAAACAGGCGCCCGACCTGGGCGAAGGCGAGCAGGATGCCGACCACCAGCACGCCGATGATCAGTCCGTTGAGGCCCGGATTGGTGGAGAAGGCGGTCGAGACCTGGCGGGTCAGGATGGCGGCGATGAAAGCGACGATGATCAGGAAGATCATCATGGTCAGCAGGAAAACCTGCGGGCTCGACAGTTTATGAGGGTCGTAGATCAGAACGTCGGAGCGTCTGCCGATGCCGAAGGATCTGAGAAAAGCCATTCGTGCCCCGTTTCCGATGCGGCTGCCGCCGATCAACCAGTTCGCGACTCTAAACGGAATTGTGACCAAATTGAATGGCGCTTGGCAAGAATGCCGAGCCGGGCTTTCGAGCCTGTTCCCTCCCGATGGAAACGGGATGGGGCTCCATCTTCCTGTTGCGACATGATCTTTTCCGAAAACCGGTTCGGGATCATGTCCTAGAAGCGGTTTATCACCAGACAGTCGACCATGGCTGCCAGGTGCAGGCCGGCGCCGGTGACGACGAAGCCGTGCCAGACGGCGTTGTGGAAGCGCAGGCCCTTCCAGGCGAAGAAGATGACGCCCAGCGAATAGACGATGCCGCCGGCGACGATCAGCGCGATCGATGTCGCCGGCAGGATTTGGACCAACGGGTCGACAAGCACGATGCCGCTCCAGCCTATGGCCAGGTAGAAGACGATCGCCAGCCGGTCGAAGCGGCCGGGGAACAGCACCTTGATGGCGATGCCGACCACCGCCGCCGTCCACACCAGCACGATCATCGAAACGGCCAGCGGCGAGCCGTCGAGCTGGGCGAGAAAGGGCGTGTAGGTGGCGGCGATGAGGAGGTAGATCGCGGCATGGTCGAAGCGGCGCAGGATCCACTTCGCCGGCGACGACACCGGCCACAGATTATAGGCCAGCGACACCGAGAGCACGGTGAGCAGCGCGACGACATAGAAGGCGGCGGCAATGTATTCGCCGGGTCCGGCATGGAAGGCTGCAAGCGCCAGGAAGGCCGAGCCCGCGGCGATCGCCAGCACGATGCCCACCGCGTGAACGATGCCGTCGGCGATCATTTCGGCGCGCGAATAGTGCCAGCGTCCGACGAACGGGATCTCGATCTGTGGCCCTGAATTGCTCATGAGCGGTCCTGCATCGCCCTCATCTGGGCGCTTGCCGGACAGTATTTCAAGCTTTGGTTGCGGTTTTGCGACTGCGGCGCTTCAGCGCGGCGCGCCCGTCAACCGGATTTGCCGGATGACAGCGGCTTCTTGACGGTCTTCAGCAGCGCGCGCTGGATGATCTCGTTGCCGGCGACGACAGAACCACGTTCCAGCATCTCCTGGCCGCCCTCGAAATCGGAGGCGAAGCCGCCAGCCTCGCGGATCAAAAGCAGGCCGGCGGCGATGTCCCAGGCCGACAGGCCGACTTCCCAGAACCCGTCCATGCGGCCTGCGGCGACATAGGCGAGGTCGAGCGAGGCGGAGCCAAGGCGGCGCACGCCCGACACCTCGGCCATCACGTTGCGCAGCTCGATGAGGAAATTGCCGTGCTGGCCGCGGCCGAGATGCGGCACGCCGCAGCCGATCACAGAATCGATGAGCTTGGTGCGGCCGGCAACCCGCAGCCGGCGGTCGTTCATGAAGGCGCCGCCGCCGCGCTCGGCTGTGTAGAGCTCGTCCATCGCCGGATTGTAGACGACGCCGGCGACGACCTGGCCCTGGCGCTCCAGCGCGATCGAGATGGCGAACATCGGGATGCCGTGCAGGAAGTTGGTGGTGCCGTCGAGCGGATCGACGATCCAGCGGTGCTGGCCGTCCTCGCCCTCGACGGCGCCGCGCTCTTCCATCAGGAAGGAATAGCCGGGCCTCGCCTTCGACAGTTCGGTAAACAGGATGTCCTCGGCCTTGCGGTCGGCCTGGCTGACATAGTCGCCCGGCCCCTTCATCGACACCTGCAGGTTCTGCACTTCGCCGAAGTCGCGCGACAGCGAGCGGCCGGCTTTCATCGCGGCCTGGACCATGACATTGAGGATCGCGGAACGCGCCATTTTTTCGTTTCCTGCTGCTTGGCGCTTTAGTCTGCGCGGCGCACGTAAGTGATCTCGTTGGTGTCGACGATGATGCGCTCGCCGGCACCGATGAACGGCGGCACCAGCACGCGGATGCCGTTTTCCAGCACCGCCGGCTTGTAGGACGAGGCGGCCGTCTGGCCCTTCACCACCGGGTCGGCCTCGGTGATGGTCAGCGTCACCTGGTCGGGCAGCGAGATGCCGATCGGACGCTCCTCATAGAGCTGGACCGTGACCATCATGCCATCCTGCAGGAAAGCGGCGCGGTCGCCGACGAAATCCTTGTTCAGCTCGAGCTGCTCATAGCTTTGGGTGTCCATGAACACCAGCGCGTCGTCCTGTTCGTAGAGGAAGGAAAAATCCTTGAGGTCGAGGCGGATCTGCTCGACGGTCTCGGCCGAGCGGAAGCGCTCGTTGAGCTTGGTGCCGTTGATCAGGTTCTTCAGCTCGACCTGGTTGTAGGCGCCGCCCTTGCCGGGCTTGACGGTGTTGGTCTTGACCGCGACCCAGAGGCCGCCATCGTGCTCGATGACATAGCCGGGACGGATTTCGTTGCCATTGATCTTGGCCATGATGATGTGATCCGGAATGAGATTTTCGCCACGAACGGCGATTTGGCGCTTCCAAGACCACAAATCGCCAGGAGAGGCAAGGGAGCGGGGCGACGCAGCCCGATCGGCGGCTGCCTCGTGCCCGCTGCCCGCCGGCGCGTCAGGGCAAGCGGTTCGCCTTCTGCAGCGCCTGCTTGGTCTGGTCGTCGTCGAGCCCTTGCAGGAAATCGTCCATCTGAGGGTCGATCAGCCCGGCGCGGCGGGCGACGATATACCAGGCACCGGCAAGGATCAGATCCGGGTCGGTGCCGATGCCTTCCATGTAGAGCTTGGCGAGGCGGTTCTGGGCGGCGACATTGCCGCCCTCGGCTGCCTGTTTCATCCAGCCGAAGCCCGACTTCAGGTCGCGGCTGCCGCCGCGCCCCTCGATCATCCAGGTGGCGAGGTCGATCTGCGCGGTGTCGTAATTCTGCCTGGCGGCCTGCGCCAAAAGGGTGCGCGCCTGGGAGTCGTCGCGCGGCTTGCCGCCGACGCCGTTGGCGTAGATCTGCGCCATCGCATATTGCGCGTCGGCCAGTCCCGTCGCGGCGGCGCGCTCGTAATAGGTGGCAGCCTTGGCGATGCCGGCGTCGCCGGGATCCTGCTGGACGAGCAGTTGCGCGAAATTGAACTGCGCCAGGCGGTTGCCGGCCTCGGCGGCGGCCTGCATCAGCGCATACGCGGCCTTCTCGTCCTTCTTGACGTAGCGGCCGTCGAGCAGCATCAGCGCGTACTGGAATTGCGATTCCGGCACGCCCTGCTCGGCGGCGAGCGCGTACCATTTGGCGGCCTCCGCGGCGTTGAGCGGCACGCCGAGCCCGCGCGACAGAATCTCCGCTACCAGGGTCTGCGCGGCGGGATCGCCATTCTGGGCACGCGCCAGCGCGAGATTGTAGGCGGTCTTGTAGAGCCCGCGCTGGAAGGCGCCATAGGCGGGATCGGCCGGCTTCGCGCCGAACCGATCGGGGTTGATGCTGTCGGCCGAAGGCAACGGCGCCGTGGTAGCGGGCTGCGGCAAGGGCGTGGCGATAGGCTTGTCGACATGCACGCCTGTGGCCGGTGCGCCCGCGGCTGGCGCGTTTGCAGCCGGTGCGCTTGCATCCGGCTCGCCCGCATCCGGCCGGGGCTGCGGCAGCGGAACGGTCTGTGCGGCTGCCGCCGCCTCGGTCATGAAGGCCGCGGCGAGAACCGCGAGGGGAAGCACGGACCGGCGCACCTCAGTCCTCGAAGCGGGGCGCGGTTTCGTCGAGCAGCGCATTGGCCGCCGCGACCGCCGCCCTGGGATCGGTCCCGTCGGCGAAGACGGCGCTGGACAGGGCCGCGAATTCGGCGCCGGTGGCGGCCACCGCCTCGACCGATGCAAGGTCGGAGCCGGCCATGACGATGCACGGGATCTCGATCATCTCGGCCCACCATTGACCAAGCGACAGGTTGCGCGGATGCGGCTCCGGCTTGTTGTCGTAGCCGAAGCGGCCGAAGAACATATAGTCCGGCCGCGCCTCGCCGAGCTCCAGCGCGTCGTCGCGGGTCTTGGCGCCGCCTGCGCCGACCATCATCTTTCCCTGGAAATGTTCGATGGTCTCGGCGAGCTCCTGGCTGGAGACCTCGACATGGATGCCGTCGGCCTGAACGCGGCCGGCGATGCGGGTGTCGCCGGCAATGACGACCGCCACGCCTGCCGCTTGCGCCGCGGGCACGATCTTCTCGGCTAAGGCCTGGAAGGAAGCCTCGTCCATGCCGTTTTCCGGCAGGATGAGCGAGGCGACGTCGCCGCCGTCGAAGGCCGCGGCAATGCGCTCGGCCGGCGCGTCTTTCGGCGCGATCAGCACGATACGGCAGCGATTGGGCGGCGTGGCGTCGTTCATTGGTCTTCGATCCCGGTTTTCGCCTATGCCGGGCGAAGATGGTTGCATTGCGGCATAGAGCAAAGCGCCCGGTTTGAACAGGCGGGCAAGCGGGATCGTTATCGTGAAGGCGAATGCAGGCCTGGGGTGCCGGTCGCGTTCCGTCACTCTGCCGGTTGCGGGCCCGGTGTCTTTCGCTTCCACGGCGTCCAGCCGAGGGTCATGCCGGCGGCGGCGATCAGGATGGCGGCGGCGCCAACGATCTGGGCGGGGTGCAGCCGATGGCCGAAGGCGCCGACATCGACGAGGATCGCCACCACCGGATAGACGAAGGAGAGCGCCCCCTGCAGATGCGTCGGCAGTTTCTGGATAGCGCCGTACATCAAAATGTACATCAGGCCGGTATGGACGACGCCAAGCGTGGCCAGCATCATCCAGCTCCAGGCGTCCGACGGCAGGTGGGAAAGGTTGGCGAAGGGCGCCAGCATGACGACGCCGACGCAAACCTGGATAAGCGCGATCAGATGCGGCGGCGTGCCCTTGAGCGCCTTGGTGACGATGGCCGCCACGGCCCAGAAGAAGGCCGCGCCCAGCGCCATCGCGATGCCGGTCGCATAGTCGGTGCCGACGTCGCCGGCATCGGGGCCGGTTTGGACGATCAGCAGCATGCCGGCGAAGGCGATGGCGAGCCAAGCCAGCTTGGTCAGGGTCAGCCGTTCGCCAAGGAAGAGCGCGCCGAAGCCGACCAGCATGAAGGGCTGGGTGTTGTAGACGGCGGTGGCGATCGAGATCGAGGCGCGCGGAAAGGCGCTGAACAGGAGCAGCCAGTTGATGACGATGGCGGCGCCGCCGAGCGCGGCAAGCGCGACGACGCGCGGCGTCAGCGTGCCGCGCAGCAGGCCAAGCGCCGCGCAGATGACAAGCAGCGTCGCCGCGCCGAAGGCGCAGCGCCAGAACACCACGTCGATGGCGGGCTGGCCCGAAAGCACGACGAACCAGCCGATCGTGCCGAGGATTGCCATTGCCGCGGTCATTTCGACCGTGCCGCGCAGCGTATTGCTCATGAAAGACCCCAATGATTTTCAGGCTTCATGATCACAAGAGGTCGAGGTCATTTCCATGCTGTGAAAAAGATGATATCGCCTATTCGCCTAATTAAAAAAGGCAGAAATGGCTTTCATCGTGGAATGTGAAAATGCTCGACGATCTTGACCGGCGCCTTCTCGACATCCTCGTCCGAGATTCCAGGACGTCGCTGAAGGATCTCGCGCAGCAGGTCGGCATGTCGTCGCCGAGCGTTTCGGAGCGGTTGCGGCGGCTCGAGGAGCGCGGCGTCATCCGCGCCTTCACCATCGATGTCGATCCGGAAGCGCTCGGCTACCCGCTGCAGGCGATCGTGCGCATCCGGCCCCTCCCGGGCAAGCTGCACATCGTGCAGAAGCTGATCGAGGAGACCCCTGAATTCGGCGAATGCGACAAGGTGACGGGCGACGACTGCTTCGTCGCGCGGCTGTTCGTGCGCTCGATCGGCGAGCTCGACCGGCTTCTCGACCGGATCGCCGACAAGGCGGAAACCAGCACCGCGATCATCAAGGCGCAGCCGATCCGGCGGCGCCCGCCGCCGCTCGGCATCTAAGCCACCCAGGAAAAGTGGAAAAACAGTTCCGTTCGGAATTGCGTAAAAACAATTCGATGTTTGCGTGAAAGGGGACTGTTGAGGTCACCCGTCCGGCAGGCCGAAGACGGCACACGGTCTAGCGATTCCGCGCAATAGATGTTCGCCCAGCGGGACCACGGGCGTTGATGTTTCCGCCGCGACAGCGCCCGAAATCAGCACGCTCCGTCCTAGCGGCCGGCACAGGCCCTCGAGCCTGCTGACGAGATTCACGGCCGGGCCGATGGCGGTGAAATCCAGCCGGTCGGCTGTGCCGATATTGCCCCACACCATGTCGCCCAGATGCAGCGCCATGCCGAACTGCAGTTCGGGCATGCCCTGTGTGGCGCGGACCTGATTGAGCTGCGCCATTCCCGCCCGCGCCGCTCCGATCGCGCGCAACGCCGCCTCGCAAGCCTCCGAAGCCGAGCGCTCGCCGACAGGAAAGATCGCCAGCACCCCGTCGCCGATGAATTTCAGCACCTCGCCGCCAAAAGCGTGAACGGCGCCAGCGATACGGTCGAAGCTGGCGTTGACCGCCGCCACGACCTGTCCGGCGTCCGTCTCCTCCGACAGGGCGGTAAAGTCGCGCAAATCGCTGTAGAGCAGGACGGCGCGGATCGTCTCACCAACCTCGCGCCGAGAACGGCCGGCCAACACCCGCGCCGCGCTTCGCTGCCCAAGATAGGCCTGAAGCAGGGCCGACAGCGCCGACCTGGCGGCGAGAGCGGCAAGTGGCGCAGCCGCGAAGCGCGCCACCTCGTCCAGTGTATTCGATTCGTGCTCCGCCAGAGGGCGGACCGCGACCCAATTCAGCTTTGGAGTCTCGGATTGCGCATCCTGACGCTCAGGCCCAACCGTGTAATCGTGCACGACACCGGTTCCCAGTCCCGCCAGCCAATCGCGTCCGAGATCGCCCTCCCCGGCTCCAGGCATCCTGCCGGCGCCAAAACCCAGCGCTTCCATGACGACGCCTGTCTCGGCCCGCCACAGCCAGGCGCGGCGCGTTATGATCGGATGCGGTGCGGCGAGCGTCAGGGCGCCACCGGCGAGCGGCAGCCCATCGTCAACCAGCCGCGCGCCGAGCGTGGCCAGAAATTCATCCGGTTGGACGGCGCCGCCGGCGTGGTCGACCAACCAGGCGAGAGTTGCAGAAAGCCGCATCGACACGATCATGCTTCGGCGTTCCGCCGCTGTCACCAGCGCGAAATGCCCAAGGCGTTTTTTGTTGAAAGGAAGGGCGATCTGGCGTCGAATCGAATGCGCTGGTCCGGCGCCGCCTGTCGGGCGAGCCATGTTGGCGCGCGCACACCCAGGAGATTTCGATGGCTGAACCCTTGATCGTTCGTCGTGAGGTGCAGATCGCGGCGCCGCCGGCGACGGTCTTCGCCTTCCTGGCCGATCCCGACAAGATCGTGCGCTGGATGGGAACGGAGGCCATGGCACCCCATCCAGGCGGTCTTTACTTGCTGAATTTGGCAGGAAGGGCCACGGCACGCGGCCAATTCACCGAGGTCGTACCTGTCCACCGCCTTGCCTACAGCTTCGGCTGGGAGGGCAACGACCAGACGCCGCCCGGTTCGAGCCTTGTCGAAATCGATCTGCTCGAAGAGTCCGGCGGAACGCGAGTCAAGCTCACCCATAGCGGCCTTGCCGACCGGGAGATTTGCGACAGCCATGAGAAGGGCTGGACGCACTATCTGAGCCGGCTCGCAATCGCCGCCGCCGGTGGCGACCCGGGACCGGACAAGATGTAGGGCTGCGGCCGCGATTGCCGACAGCCAACGACACCAACCGCTAGAGATCCAGCTTGTAGCCGATGTGGCTGGCCTTGAAGCCGAGCCGTTCATAGAAGCGATGCGCATCCGCCCGGCTCTTGTTGGTCGTCAGTTGGACGACCCGGCAGCCGCGCCTGCGGCATTCCTCGACCGCCCATTCCAGCAGGCGCTGTCCAAGCCGTTCGCCGCGCCGGTCGGCGGCGACGCGGACAGCCTCGATCTGCCCGCGTCTGGCACCCTGAAGCGACAGCCCGGCAAGATAGGTGATCTGCAGCGTGGCGATGACGCGGCCACCGTCCGTCATGACAGCCAGGAACTGGTTGGGATCGGCATCGATGGCGGCGAAAGCGTCGCGGTAGGGTTTGGCCAGCGGTTGGCTGGCATCCTCGCGGCCGCGGCCCAGCGGATCGTCGGCGAGCATGGCGACGATCGCCGGTAGATCGGCTTCCTGCGCGCGGCGGATCCGGATTTCGCTCATGTCAAACCTCGTGCATGGGGCGTGACCTTATGCATGGGCGGCGCGTTGCCGCAAATCCGGAAAGCCGTGTTACGGACAGTTGATCGCGCAGGCTGCCGCCAGGGCACATTGTCTATCGCGGCGCCAGGCATTCTGGTCTATTGCAGGGCTCCCACCCTCCAGCCGTTCTCATCCCATGACAGGCCTGCTCAGCGATCCGTGGTTCTATGCCGCCGCCATTCCGGCGGTCATTCTCGTCGGCCTGTCGAAAGGCGGCTTCGGCGGCGCCGTCGGCTTCGTCGGCGTGCCGCTGATGGCGCTGGCCATGCCGCCGGTGCAGGCGGCCGCCATCCTGCTGCCGATCCTGTGCCTGATGGACATCGTCTCGGTCTGGACGTGGTGGGGCGTCTACGACCGCAAGATGCTGGTCGACATGATGCCGGGCGCGGTGATCGGCATCGGCCTCGGCTGGCTGACGGCGGCGCTGGTCACCGAAGAGATGGTGCGGCTGATCGTCGGCGCGGTCGCGCTGATCTTCGTGCTGCGCTGGCTCTATCTGCAGTTCCGCCACGGCGCCGACCATGCGGCGGCGCCCAACCGGGTGGCCGCCGCCTTCTGGGGCACCGTCGCCGGCTTCACCAGCTTCGTCGCCCATGTCGGCGGCCCGCCGTTCCAGGTCTATGCGCTGCCGATCCGGCTCGATCCGAAGGTGCTGTCGGGCACATCGGCGATCTTCTTCGCCGCCACCAACGCGCTGAAGCTGGTCCCCTATTTCGCGCTCGGCCAGTTCGACACCACCAACCTGACGGCGTCGGCGGTGCTGATGCCGTTGGCGCCGCTGGCGACCATCGCCGGCGCCTGGCTGGTGCGGCGCATGCGGCCGGAGGTCTTCTATCCCTTCACCTACGCGACCGTCGCCATCGTCGCGGTCAAGCTGTTGTGGGACGGGATCGCCGGCCTGCTTTGAGAGCAAGGCGCGGCCACGCGACCGTCCCTCGCCGTCATGCTTTCAGGCGGCGCTCGGCACCAAGCGGCGGCTGCGGCCGAAGGCCAGCATGGCGCCCGCCGCCGCCACCAGCGCCATGCCGGCGAGGATGGCGATGTCGTGCACGGTCGGCTTGAGCACCATGTCGGCGATGACCACCAGCATCACCGAATAGTCGAAGCGGGCGGCGCTTATGATGCGCTGGCCGACGGCAAGGACGGCCGGCGTAACGCCATCCTTTGCGATCATGTCGGCCATGCGGTCGGCGCTCGGCTTGAACACGAACATGCCGATCGAGAATGTCGTGGCGTAACCGGCAAGGCCGATCAGGATCCAAAGGTCGGAAAAACCGACCCAGAACGCGCACATGATGAGGCCGAACAGCAGCGTCAGCATCGACATCGGCGCGAAGTAGCGGTTGCCCAACTGCCCGGTGGCGCGCATCGCCTGCAGCTTGCCCTCGACGTTGCCGGCGCGCTCGGCAAGCAGGCCAAGCAGGAACAGCGCGAAGCCGCCGCCGACCCACAGAGTGGCCGAGACGACGTGGAGAAATTTGACGATTGAATACCAGTCCATAGTTTTGCCCCCCGAGGTTCTGGTAATTGCGATGGAGCTGATTTGCTCCACCCGGTTCAGAGGAGCGGGCGTTTAGCGCGGCCCGTGTTTCGGAACGATGTCGCGGCGGCGGCCGGCGTGTTTCGTGGTGCCGGGAACGCCGGGTTTTTGCACCGCGCGCAGTTGAGGACGATTGTGCTGTTACGGCACAGAAGCCGGGCGGCCGGTAAAAAAATCTCGCCGTCGTTAAGGCTTCATTAAGCTTTACGGGCGTTTACTATGCGCATCCAGTGATCTGGATTCTTACCGAGTGGTTGGAGCCACTTTGTTTGACGCCTCCCTGTTAAACTCCTGAGAGCCGCCTTATCCGCGGCTCTTTTTTTGCCCGCAAAGCGGCGCAGTCCGGTCAGGCGTTCGGCGTTAACCGTTTGTTAAACATGTGCTTGCCTTCACCTGCGCCGAAGCGCATTTTCAAGCTCAGTCGTTTAAGGGTGCAGGGCGTTACGGCAAGAGTGCCGATTCGGCTTGCGGCAGTGCAGGGGCGTATCGATGAACGAGCCTTCCAAGGGAAGCGCGAAAACCATCAAATTGGCGGAGCGCCGGGTTTTCTCCCAATCCTTCAAGCCGCTCTATCAGGAGGGCATGGGCCTCGTCGAACAGGCCGCCGAATATCTCGACGGCAAGGGCCGGGCCGAAGCCAAGAAACTGTCACGTACGGCGGCGACGCTCTACGCGGCCGAATCGATGCGGCTGACCACCAGGCTGATGCAGGTCGCTTCCTGGCTGCTTCTGCAGCGCGCGGCGAATTCCGGCGAAATGACCCGCGACCAGGTCGCCTCGGAAAAGTCCAAGGTGCGTCTCGACACCGCTTCCGCGCATGACGAGGCGCTCGGCTGGAGCGAACTGCCGAAGGATTTTCTCGACCTCGTCACCCGCTCGCTGCGCCTGCAGGCGCTGGTGCGCCGCATGGACGAGGAAATCTATGGCAACGCACTGGCCGACACGCCCGCTTTGACCCGCCGCGTCAATCCGGTCTCCGACCAGATCAGCCTGCTGAACACCGCCTTTGCCCGCGGCTGATACGGCAGTTTGACAATTCGCTCTGATGGCCATCTAGCGCCGTTTTCTGCGCTTTCCTACAGCGCCGCGCGTCCTTTCGGACGCGCAAAGGACGCTGTAGCATTTCTTGATCTTGCGCATGATCCTTTCCGAAAATGGGCTCGATTTTCGGGGTCATGCGCGTTGCTCACCTACTTGAGTACGCTCCGCTCCGGTTCTCGAAAACGACGTTATCTATCATGCCTCTTCAGACCGAATTTTGAAGCTGCCTGGGTCCCCGTATAGGTCGTTTCTGGTTTGTTCACATTTTGCTGGCATCGCCCTGCTTCGGAGGTAGACTTCGCGCATGGGGGAAACGATTCGCATCATCGGCATCGATCCGGGGCTGAGGCGCACCGGCTGGGGCATCGTCGAGAGCCTCGGCAATTCGTTGCGCTTCGTCGGCTCCGGCACGGTGCGCTCCGACGACAAGGCGGCGCTGGCGACCAGGCTCTGCCAGCTGCATGACGGGCTGGCCGAGGTGCTGCATCAGGCCATGCCGCACGAGGCTGCGGTCGAGCAGACCTTCGTCAACAAGGATGCGACAGCGACGCTCAAGCTCGGCCAGGCGCGCGGCATCGCCATGCTGGTGCCGGCGCGCGCCGGGCTTGTGGTCGCCGAATATGCGCCCAACGCCGTCAAGAAGGCGGTGATCGGTGTCGGCCACGGCGACAAGAAGCAGATCCATATGATGGTCAAGGTGCTGATGCCGAAGGCGGTGTTCGAGACCGATGACGCGGCGGATGCGCTGGCGATCGCCATCTGCCATGCGCATCACCGGCAAAGCGCCGCCTACCGGATGGCCGCGCTGGCCGGGTAGTTTGTTCTTGACTTGTTCTCGCAGTTGGAATATTTCTTACCGGTAAGAACCGGAGACTCCAATGCGTGTGACCAGCAAGGGCCAGGTGACCATTCCACGCGACTTGCGCGACACTTTCGGCATTGATGCGAATAGCGAAGTCATCTTCGGCATTGAAGGCGGCAAGATCACCATCACACCCCGACATGACAAGGGACGGCAGGCAGATCGTGAAAGACTCGATCGGTTTCTCGCCGCGCTTGACCGGCTGGAGGGTAGCGGCGACCAGACGATGAACGCCGACGACGTCATGGCCTTGACGCGGGATCGCTGATCTTGGCGACGCTTGTCGACACCAATGTTCTTATCGATGTCGCCGTTCGCGATCCTCTCTGGTTGAAATGGTCGCGGCCGAAAATAGAAACTGCACGCAGGCGAGGCAGCCTGGTCATCAATCAGATCATCTACGCTGAGTTTTCGATCCGCTACGACACGATCGATGATGTCGACAATGTGTTGCCCGAGGATGAGTACCGACGTGAGGGATTGCCGTTCGAAGCTGCCTTCGCGGCGTCGAGAGCATTCTCGATCTATCGTCGGCAAGGGGGACCGCGAGAGAAGGTCATGCCCGATTTTTTGATCGGGGCGCATGCCGCCATCCGGGGTTATCCCATTCTTACTCGCGATCCGGCAGGCTTCAGGAAATACTTTCCGGATGTCGAGCTGATCGCTCCTGACACCCACCCCTAAGAAAGTTCCCGGACATGATCGGCAAGCTGAAGGGCACGCTGGACGAGGTCGACGAGGACTTCTGTGTCGTCGACGTGCATGGCGTCGGCTATGTCGCCCATTGCTCGGCGCGCACGCTGGCCTCGCTGCCGGCGCCCGGCGAGGCGGTGGTGCTGTTTATCGAGACCTATGTGCGCGAGGACATGATACGGCTCTACGGCTTCCAGTCGGCACTGGAGCGCGAATGGTTTCGGCTCTTGATGAACAACGTGCAGGGCGTCGGCGCCAAGGTGGCGCTGGCCATCCTCTCGACGCTGGCGCCGGCCGACCTCGCCAATGCGATCGCCTTGCGCGACATCGCCATGGTGTCGCGCGCGCCGGGCGTCGGCAAGAAGGTGGCCGAGCGCATCGTCACCGAATTGAAGGCCAAGGCGCCGGCATATGCGGGCGCTGCCTCCGGCACGATCGGGCTGAAGCAGGAACTCGGCGAGGGCGTGGCGCCGGCGCCGATCACCGACGCCGTCTCGGCGCTGGTCAATCTCGGCTATTCGCGCGACATCGCCGCCAACGCGGTGTCGGCGGCGCTGAAGTCGGCCGGCGAGGGCGCCGACGCCTCGAAGTTGATCCGCTTCGGCCTGAAGGAACTGGCGCGGTGAGGGGCTGCTTGTTCTGGTCCCTGCCGTATGCAAGGAAAGCGGCATGAACCTTTCGCCCCGCCTCATTGCCCCCGACAAGCGCGGCGAGGATGCCGACCAGACCTTGCGGCCGCAATCGCTTGACGAGTTCGTCGGCCAGGCGGCGGTCAGGGCCAATCTCAAGGTCTTCGTCGACGCCGCCAAGGGTCGAGGCGAGGCGCTCGACCACGTGCTGTTCGTCGGCCCGCCCGGCCTCGGCAAGACCACGCTGGCGCAGATCATGGCGCGCGAGCTCGGCGTCAATTTCCGCTCGACGTCCGGGCCGGTCATCGCCAAGGCCGGCGATTTGGCCGCGCTGCTCACCAATCTCGAAGACCGCGACGTGCTGTTCATCGACGAGATCCACCGCCTCAATCCGGCGGTGGAGGAAATCCTCTATCCGGCGATGGAGGATTTCCAGCTCGACCTGATCATCGGCGAGGGGCCGGCGGCGCGCTCGGTCAAGATCGATCTCGCCCGCTTCACGCTGGTTGCCGCCACCACGCGGCTTGGGCTGTTGACCAATCCGCTGCGCGACCGTTTCGGCATTCCGGTGCGGCTCAATTTCTACACGGTCGAGGAGCTGAAGCAGATCGTGCGCCGCGGCGCCCGCATCCTGTCGATGCCGCTCGGCGACGACGGCGCGCTGGAGATCGCCAGGCGGGCGCGCGGCACGCCACGCATCGCCGGCCGGCTGCTGCGTCGCGTGCGTGACTTCGCGTCGGTCGCCGGCGATGGCCATGTCGACCGGCGGATCGCCGACGAGGCGCTGACCAGGCTTGAGGTCGACGGGCTCGGCCTCGACGCGCTCGACCGGCGCTATCTGTCGATGATCGCCCGCAATTTCGGCGGCGGGCCGGTCGGCATCGAGACCATCGCGGCGGGGCTGTCGGAGCCGCGCGACGCCATCGAGGACATCATCGAGCCTTATCTGATCCAGCAGGGCTTCATCCAGCGCACGCCGCGCGGCCGTGTGCTGACGGCCAATGCCTGGCGCCATCTCGGCCTCGAGGCGCCAAAGGATCTGGCGCAGCAGCAGATCAGCCTGTTCCAGGAGGAGTAACGGAGATTTGTTCCCTAGTTGTTTGGGGAACGGCTCGTCTGCGCAAAATCTGCTCGCCGCGGCCAAGCTGAAGGCACAATTGCCGCCTCTAGCTTGATGCAATCGCCATACCAAGGGCCGGGGCGGAGCAATGATCACCAGACGTGGCTTCCTGCGCCTCATCGGCGGCTCGTTCCTGTCGATGGTGTCGCTCGGCGCCTATGCGGTCGGCGTCGAGCCGCTTTTGACGCATGTGAAGCGCTATTTTCTGACGCCGCCGCACTGGCCGGCGGGCCTAAAGCTACGCGTCGTGGCTCTGGCCGACGTCCATGCCTGCCGCCCGTGGATGACGCCAGAGCGGATCGCCTCGCTTGCCGCCGAGGCAAACGCGTTGCAGCCGGATCTCATCGTGCTGCTCGGCGACTATGTCGCCGGCATGCGTCTGGTGACCGACCAGGTGCCTGCCTCCGAATGGGCCTCCGCCCTGTCCGGCTTGAAAGCGCCGCTCGGCGTCAAGGCGATTCTCGGCAACCACGACTGGTGGCACGATCCCGTCGCGCAAAGGGCCGGGGCCGGACCGACGGTGGCGCGCAAGGCGCTCGAGGGTGCCGGCATCACGGTGCTCGAAAACGATGCCTTTCGCCTGGAAAAGGACGGACAGGGCTTTTGGCTTGCAGGTCTCGCGGACCAGCTTGCCTTGCTGCCGGGCCAGGGCCGCGCGGAAGCCAGGGGTCTCGACGATCTCGATGGCACGCTGGCCAAGGTGAGCGACAACGCTCCCATCATCCTGCTCGCGCATGAACCCGACATCTTCCCGCAAGTGCCGTGGCGGGTTTCGCTGACCCTCTCCGGCCACACCCATGGCGGGCAGGTCAGGCTATTGGGCTATTCGCCGGTCGTGCCTTCGGCCTATGGCAATCGCTTCGCCTATGGCCATGTCGTCGAGAACGACCGCAACCTGATCGTCTCCGGCGGGCTCGGCTTCAGCATCATGCCGGTGCGCTTCGGCATGCGGCCGGAGATCCTGCAGATCGATCTCGGCTAAGGCGCGCTGCTGCTCAACCGGCCCTCGTCATGGCAGCGAGCGGATCGCATCCATCACGGCGGGTTCCGCCTTGTCGCCATTGAAGGCATCGACGATGCCGAAGGCGCCGCCATAGCCCCATACCGACCAGGAGAAGCCGTGCGCCTCGGCGCGCGCGATCATCTGCCTGACATAGGCGGCGCGGTATTCGGCGGGCATCACATAGCCGTTGCCATATTCCTGGCGGATCATGCCGAACTCGCCGAGCGTGATGTTTTCCGGTCTTATCCCGTTGGCCTTCGCCCATGCTTCGACGGTCTTGAACGGCGCGTCCATGATGGCGAGCAGCTTGTCGTCCGTATCCATGCTGGCGACCTGCTCGTCGAGATAGGCAAGCATGCCGCTTCGCCGCGTCCATGGCGCCTCGGCCCTGATGCGGGCGCGGATCGTGTCCAGCGCCACGTCGAGCTGCGCGCGCGGCACGGCCGTCAGCGGAAAGGGCAGGCCGGTGACATAGCGGATGAAGTCGCCGGCCCAGGTCGCGCCCTGATGGGTGAGCAGGAACGGATCGTAGGAATGAAAGGTCCAGATGATGTTGTCGTCGGCGATCAGCTTCGGGTCGATCCTGGCCAGTGACGCGGCGTTGGAATAGCACGCGCCGGTGAGGATCAGCGTCAGCCTGGTGGCCGAGGAGCGCGCCGCCGCGAACAGTTTCTTCTGGCGCTCCGGCCACAGATTTGTGCCGTCGCCGTCGCAGTCGACGATCGGCTCGTTCATCGGCTCGAAAGCGACCTGGCCCGGATCCTCGTTTGACAGCGTGCGCGCCATCTTGCGCACCATATCGACATAGGCGTCGAAGGTCCCGGGGTCGTCCATCACCTGCCCCATGCCGATCTTGCGGTTGCCGCCGGCCGGGATCAGATGCATGTCGACGATCACCTTCAGCCCGGCGCGGTTGATCATGCGCGCCGAGTCCAGCACGCTGGCGTAGAGGTCGTCGCGCAGCGCAAGCGTCTCGTCGGACAGGAAGGGGGAGGGGTCGACCGGCATGCGCAGGAAGTCGAAGCCGGCATCCTTCAGCGCCTTGAGGTCATCCTCCTTGAGGAACTTTCGCCATTCCGGGTAGGGCAGGATGGCGGTCGGGTCGTTCCATTTCTCCTCGCCGGCCCAGGTCGTCCACTGGTCGAGGTTGAGGCCGCGTTTCATCGAGAACATCGCGGCATGGGCCGGCAATGCCAAAGCCCCAAGCACCAGCAGTGCCGCCATCAAGGTCTTGATCATCGCGCCCAACAGTGCCATCCGGTTCCAGCGCCGCAACACCTGCCTGCTCGGGCCAGAAAAGGAAAGCGCGATGGACGATCATGGTGAATCGGCGGCGCTCGGCGCCGGGCTTTCCGGCGCGCTGACGGAATTCGGCCATCGGCTGATGGCGCGGGTCTACTATGCCGATACCGATTTCTCCGGCGTCGTCTATCACGCCCGCTATCTCGAATTCTTCGAGCGCGGCCGCTCCGATTATCTGAGGCTCGCCGGCGTCCACCACACCGAGCTTGCCGACGGCAAGCATGGCGAACGCATCGTCTGGGTGGTCAGGCGCATGGAGATCGACTTCAAAAGCCCCGCCCGCATGGACGACATCCTGACCATCGAGACGCGCACCGAGAATATTTCCGGCGCCCGCATCTACATGGCGCAGCAGCTCAAGCGCGGCGACGAAGTGCTGGTCGAGGCCAAGGTCGAAGCGGCGATCATCGGCGAGAATGGCCGCCCAAGGCGTTTTCCGCGCGAATGGATCGCGGCTTTCATGCCAAGAGCAAACGGCTGATATCTCTGGTCAGGGCGATCTGGCGGTCACCATCCGCGCCATGAGGGGGCGCGGCAATGCGCCGCGCTTCATATCATAACCCATCCTTAACCATAACGGTTCATGAAGAGATTGGTGAAGATTGGCGGAATCCGAACGCCTTCCTTTCACCAATATTTGCCCCGAAAAGGCCGCGAAACGGTGCATTCGGGGTGATCCCGCAAGCTTCAAGCTCGCGCGAACGGACCACAAGGGATGCCCATGGGCCCAGCCGCCAGCGACGCCCGGAAAATCTAAGGACGTAACCATGGAAAACATCGCACTCGCCGAACCGGGCGCGCATTTATCGATTTGGGCGCTGTTCATGCAGGCCAGCTGGGTCGTCAAGCTGG
Organism: Mesorhizobium sp. M4B.F.Ca.ET.143.01.1.1; assembly: GCF_004792275.1. Classification (NCBI taxonomy): domain Bacteria; kingdom Pseudomonadati; phylum Pseudomonadota; class Alphaproteobacteria; order Hyphomicrobiales; family Phyllobacteriaceae; genus Mesorhizobium; species Mesorhizobium sp. M4B.F.Ca.ET.143.01.1.1. Next base: position 355,643 of record NZ_SRSR01000005.1, on the reverse strand, counting down.
TCATGATCGGACTGCTCTGCGCCTCGATCTGGACCTGGGCGATCATCGTCGACAAGCTCGTCGCCTATGGCCGCATGCGGCTTGCCCTCAACCGCTTCGAGCAGGTGTTCTGGTCGGGACAGTCGCTGGAAGAGCTCTATCGCACGCTCGCCGACCGCAAGACCACCGGCATGGGCGCGATCTTCGTCGCCGCCATGCGCGAATGGAAGAAGAGCTTCGAGAAGGGCGCCAAGTCGCCGCTTGGCCTGCAGACCCGCATCGACAAGGCGATGGACCTGGCGCTGACGCGCGAGATGGAGCGGCTGGAGGGACGGCTCGGCTTCCTCGCCACCACCGGTTCGGCCGCGCCCTTCATCGGCCTGTTCGGCACCGTCATCGGTATCATGACCTCGTTCCAGGCCATCGCCGCTTCGAAGAATACCAGCCTGTCGGTGGTCGCACCCGGCATCGCCGAGGCGCTGCTCGCCACCGCCATCGGCCTGCTCGCGGCCATCCCGGCCGTCATCGCCTACAACAAGCTGTCATCCGACGCGAACAAGATCGCCGTGCGCATGGAAGGGTTCTCCGACGAGTTCTCCGCCATACTCTCGCGGCAAATCGATGAAAAAGTCGCGCAGAAGGCCTGAGGTACGATCATGGGTATGTCCGTAGGCATGGCGGGACGCGGCGGGCGCGGCCACAGGCGGCGCGGCCGCCATCACGGTCTGATGTCGGAAATCAACGTCACGCCGATGGTCGACGTGATGCTGGTGCTGCTGATCATCTTCATGGTCGCGGCGCCGCTCTTGACGGTCGGCGTGCCGATCGACCTGCCGGATACGCAGGCCAAGGCGATGAACGTCGACACCCAGCCGATCACCGTCTCGATCAACGCTTCCGGCCAGATCTATCTGCAGGAAACCGAGATCCCGATCGAGGAGCTGGTGGCCAAGCTGCAGGCGATCTCCAAGACCGGTTATGACGAGCGCATCTTCATCCGTGGCGACAAGCTGACGGACTACGGCACCGCCATGAAGGTGATGGCCCGCATTTCGGCGGCCGGATACAAGAACATCGGTCTGGTTTCGCTGCAGGAACAGGATCAGTAGAAGCAAGATGAGGACGGGACTCACCACATCGGTGATCTTGCACACGGTAGCGTTGGCCTTCGGGCTGTTCACGCTGTCGTCGCCGCCTGCCATGCCCGCGTCCGATGTCGAGTCGGTAGCGGTCGACATCGTGCCGATGGAGGCCATCGCGCAGACGCTGCAAGGCGACAAGAAGGCGGTGATGCATGACAAGCCGGCACCGACGCCGACCAAGCGCCCGGACATTGTTCCCGATGCGCAGAAGGTCGGTGAAAACAGCGTCGACACCGACAAGCCGATCACGGACGAGGCCAAGCCGAAGCCGGTCGACCTGACGTCGGCGCCACCGCCGGCGCCAACGCCGACCGAAAAGCCGAAACCCGAGGACGCGCCGAAGCCGAAGGAAGCGCCGAAGCCGACGCCGGCGACAGAAGTGGCGCCGGTGCCGCAGCCAAAGGAAGAGGTCAAGCCCGAGCCGGTCAAGCAGGTGGAACCGAAGCCGACGCCGGCCAAGGAGCCGCCGCCTGCGCCGCAACCGGACAAGACCGCAGCCATCCAGCCGAAGGAAGAGGTCAAGCCGGACGCCGTCGCCGAGGCCATTGCCCAGGAGCCGCCGACCGAAGAGGCCAAGCTTCCGGACTCCGCGCCCGCGCCCGAGGCGCGGCCGAAGCCGCAGCCGGCCCAGGCCGAGAGCGCCAAGGCGCCGGACCGCAAGGACGCCGACAAGCCAGTCAAGGAAGCGTCGTCGAAGCCGAAGTCGGAAGACAAGCAGTTCAACGCCGACGAGATAACGGCGCTGCTCGACAAGCAGAAGCCTTCCGGTGGCGGCGCCAAGCGCTCGACACAGCAGGCCTCGCTGGGCGGCGAAAAGGATCAGGGCCAGAAACTCTCAAGGTCGGAACAAGGCGCGTTGGAAGATCAGCTCGGCCATTGCTGGACCCTTCCGGTCGGCCTCGAAGGTTCCGAGGATTTCACCGTGGTCGTTCGCTTCAACCTGAACGCCTCCGGTAAGTTGGAAGGCCGCCCGACTATCGAAAAGTCCAGCGGCAACCCCCAGTTCGACGCCAGTGCGGTTCGCGCCGTGCAGAAATGTGATGTCGCCGGGCTGCAGGTGCCCGCCGGCAAGCAGGACATATGGTCCGACGTCCGCGTCAACTTTGATCCGAGAGCGATGCTTGGCCTGTAGCCTGAGCACCCAAAAAATCAGCAAGAGAAGCGAGAAGACATGAAAGCCATCCTCAAGCCGCTCCTGATGGTCGCCGCAATGGCGATGGGCATGATTTCTGTCGCCACCTTGCCTGCTCGTGCAACCCTCGAGCTCAACGTCAACAGAGGCAATGTCGAGCCGATGCCGATCGCCATCCCCGACTTTCAGGGAGAGCTTGGCGCGCAGATATCGGAGATCGTAACCGCCGATCTGAAACGGTCAGGACTGTTCGCGCCGATCGACAAGGCCGCTTTTGTCGAAAAGATCACCAACCCAGATGCGGCGCCGCGCTACGAGGACTGGAAGGTCATCAACGCGCAGGCGCTGGTGACCGGCAGCGTGAGCAAGGAGGCGGACGGCCGCATCCGCGCCCAGTACCGGCTGTGGGATATTTTTGGCAACACGCAGTTGGCCGGCGAGCAGTTTTTCGCCAACGACGCCAATCAGCGCCGTGTCGCTCATATCATCGCCGATGCGATCTATGAGAAGATTACCGGCGAAAAGGGCTATTTCGACACGCGCGTTGTCTTCATCGACGAATCCGGCGCCAAAAACGCGCGCAAGAAGCGGCTCGCCATCATGGACCAGGACGGCGCCAACGTGCGCTATCTCTCCGACGGCCGCTCGATCGTGCTGACGCCGCGCTTCTCACCGAACCGGCAGGAAATCACCTACATGTCCTATGAGAGCGGCCAGCCCAAGGTCTATCTCCTGCAGATCGAGACCGGGCAGCGCGAGCTGGTCGGCAACTTCCCCGGCATGACGTTCGCGCCGCGCTTCTCGCCCGACGGCCAGAAGGTGATCATGAGCCTGCTGCGCGACGACGGCAATTCCAACATCTTCGCCATGGATCTGAGGAGCCGCTCGACCACAAGGCTGACCAATTCCACCGCCATCGATACCTCGCCGTCCTATTCGCCCGACGGCAGCCAGGTGGTGTTCACCTCCGACCGTGGCGGGCGCGCGCAGATCTATGTGATGGGCGCCGACGGCTCCGGCCAGACCCGCATCTCCTTCGGCGACGGCGTCTATTCGACGCCGGTGTGGTCGCCGCGCGGCGACCTCATCGCCTTCACCAAGCAGACCGGCGGCGAGTTCCAGATCGGCGTCATGAAGACCGACGGCTCGGGCGAGCGCATCCTTTCCTCCGGCTTCCAGCAGGAGGGGCCGACCTGGGCGCCCAACGGCCGCGTGCTGATGTTCTTCCGCGACTCAGCCGGCGGCCCGAAGCTGGTTTCGGTCGACCTCACCGGCCGCAACGAGCAGTCGATCCCGACCTCGAACTTCGCGTCCGACCCGGCCTGGTCGCCGCTGCTGGAGTGAGGGGGAGGGAATTGGGGAATTGGAGAATTGAAGAACTGAAGAAATGGAGAAGCGGGGAAGCTACGTTGGACGTGCAAGGGACCTGGAGGTCTATAAGCGGGCGTACGCAGTTTCTCTTGAAATTCACAAAGCCACGTTGGCGTTTCCGAGGATCGAGCAATACGCGCTAGCCGATCAGTTGCGTCGCTCGAGCAAGGCCATCTGCGCCAACTTGGCTGAGGGCTTTGCCAAGCAACCTCATTCCAAAGCGGAATTCGCTCGCTTCATTTCAATGGCTATGGGGTCGTGCAGCGAAGTCGAGACATGGATCTCCTACGCGTTCGACCTTGAGTACATCTCTAAGACACAGCTCGACGAGTGGCTACGGTCCTACAATCAGATCTGCGGAATGCTGGTGAATCTCAGAGGGTCGCTGAAGTGACCTCTTTTCTCCAGTTCTTCAATTCTCCAGTTCCCCATTTCCCTCTTTTTTCATGTTTTGGCCGCATTTCCGCCTACGGTCCGCGCGCATTGTCGCCCTTGGTAATGCGTGGGCGTAACGGCCGCGGACGGCGGCCTAAAACCAAATATTAACCGTGTTTCTTGAATGCCGGTTAACCCAAACGTGGTTACTGGGTGATCAACGAAATCACTCGAATGCGAAGGAGAGGCGGCATGGGCCGTATCGCAGCACTTACCAGAAACCCGGCCATGATCGCGCTGGTGGCGGCACTCGCCATCACCGGTTGCGCCTCGAAGAAGACCCCGAACAGCGCGGCCGATCTCGGCCTCAACGGCGCCGGCGCCGCTACGCCCGGCTCCGCGCAGGACTTCACCGTCAATATCGGCGACCGCATCTTCTTCGACACCGACTCCTCGTCGATCCGCGCCGACGCGCAGACGACTCTTGGCCGCCAGGCGCAGTGGCTGAACCAGTACAAGCAGTATGCCATCGTCATCGAAGGCCATGCCGACGAGCGCGGCACGCGCGAGTACAATCTGGCGCTCGGCGCCCGCCGCGCCGCCGCCACCCGCGACTTCCTGGTCTCCAAGGGCGTTTCGGCCCAGCGCCTGAAGACGATCTCCTACGGCAAGGAGCGCCCGGTCGCCGTCTGCGACGACATCTCCTGCTGGTCGCAGAACCGCCGCGCCGTCACCACGCTCTCGGGCGCCGGTTCCTGACGCATGACCCCGAAAATCGGATTCGATTTTCGGAAAGGATCATGCGTCAATCCAAAAGTGCCACGGCGTCCTTTGCGCGTCTGACGACGCGCGGCGCTGTGGGCGGCAAAAATACAACAGCATATGCGAAAGGCGGCCATTTGGCCGCCTTTTTCATATCCAGCGCCCTGAAACAAAATTTGGCCGAAGTCTCGCGCCCTGCTATGAGCCGAGGGCGCTTGGTCCCACTCGGAATCGGAAGGGCGCAACGGGCTATCAATTTCACGGCGAGAGACATAATGCACTTCAGAACGGTCCTCAGCGGCACGCTTGCGCTGCTGCTCCTATCCAGCATCGCGGCCCCGGCAGCCGGCACCGGGCAGCCTGCCGATAGTGGGTTTTCCTTCCACCTGCCGACGCTTGGCATCTTTGGCGAGAAGAAGAAGCCGGAGCAGCAGCAGGTCGCGCAGCAGGATGGCGCCAGCGCCACCGGCCTGGAAGACCAGCTCAGGCAGATGAACGGCAAGATCGAGGAACTCAATTTCCAGATCCTGCAGATGCAGGAGCAGATCCGCAAGCAGCAGGAAGACAACGAGTTCCGCTTCCAGCAGCTCGAGGGCGGCACGCAAGGCGGGCAGCAGCCGGCCAGCCAGAAGAAGTCGGACGCCACGCCGGCTCCCAACAGCGATGGCAATACCGAAAGCGGCACCGACAACAGCGTCGCCGAGGCTCCGGCGACGCAAGCGCCGGCCGATGCCGGCAATCAATCCGACGGTGGCCAGAGCGTCGGCGAGGTCATCGTCGAGTCGCAGACCGGCGATCCCGGCAAGGTGATCACCGGCGCGCCGCCGAAGACGTTCGGCACCATCACCGTCGACAAGAACGGCAATGTGGTCAACGCTGACGGCAACACCCAGGCCAGCGCCCCTGCCGAGACCGCACCGGCGGCCCCCGCGCCGGCAACCGACGCCAAGGCTGGCAAGTCCGGCGGCACGGTGGTCGCGGCACTGCCTTCCACCAACGATCCGGACGAGCTTTACCGCAACTCCTACCAGTTCATCCTGTCGGGCGACTACGGCACGGCCGAGCAGGGTTTCCGCGATCACATCAGCCGCTTCCCGAAGGATACAAAGGCGGCGGACGCTCATTACTGGCTGGGTGAGTCGCTGCTCGGGCAGCAGAAATATCGCGACGCGGCCGAGGTCTTCCTCGCCGCCAGCAAGGACTACCCGAAGGCCAAGAAGGCGCCCGACATGCTCCTGAAGCTCGGTGTGTCGCTGGTCGGGCTGAAGCAGAACGACGTGGCGTGCGCCACTTTCGGCGAGATCGGCAAGCGCTACCCCGATATCTCCAGCGCGCTCAAGGAGCGGGTCAAGCAGGAACGGGCGCTCGCGGCGTGCTAGCTCCTTTGCATGTCGTCGTCCCAAAGCCGGGACCTGTTTCGGACGACATGCGGTGATGCTCGACGCCGAGCCTGACCTTTCGGAACGGCTTTTTTCTGATATCGATTTTTCTGACGGCGCCGTTGTAGCCGTGTCCGGCGGCAGCGACTCGACCGCCCTTCTCATCCTCCTCAAGACCCATCTCGACCGCGTCGCGCCTGCGACCAGGCTGCTGGCGGTGACAATCGACCACGATCTGCGGCAAGGCTCGGCGGCGGAAGCGCGCGAAGTGGCCAGGCTTTGCGCCGAGCGCGGCATCGCGCACCGCACCCTCGTCTGGTCGGGCAAGAAGCCGTCGTCCGGCCTGCCCGCCGCTGCGCGCGAGGCGCGCTACCGGCTGCTGGCCGAGGCGGCGCAAGCGGAAGGCATTGGCCTCATCCTCACCGGCCACACCGCCGACGACCAGGCCGAAACGGTGCTCATGCGGCAAGCGCGTGAACAAGGGGGCCGTGAAGAGGCGCGACGTGAAAAGGAGATCGACGACGAGGGCGGGCGCGGCGTTGCCGGAATGGCGCCGGCTACGCTCCACGACTGGCAACGCTGGATCGTCAGGCCGCTGCTTGGCACGCGGCGCGCGGCGCTGCGCGAAGTGCTGCGCCGCCGCAACATCGCCTGGGCCGAGGACCCGACCAATCTCGATCGGCATTTCGAGCGGCCGCGCGTCAGGGCCACACTTGCCGGCGACGACGGCGCGCGGCGGTTCGCGGAGGCGATGGCGTCGGCCGGGCAGGCCGCCGCCAGCCGTGAAGAGCTTGGCCGGCGCGCAGCCTTGCTGATCCGCGATCTTGCCAGCATGCCGGCCCGGGGCCTCGTTCGCCTCGATCCGGCCTTCGCCGCGCTCGGCGACATTGCGAGTGCTGTCTATGCCTTGCGCATCCTGCTCGCGACGATCGGCGGCGTTTCCTTCCTGCCGGACGCGGCCCGCAGCCAGGCGCTGTTCGAGCGACTTCGGGCCGGATCGCTTTGCGCCACATTGTCGCGGACGGTGCTCGATGCACGGCGTTCCGGCATCTTCCTGCGCCGGGAGTCGCGCGGTTTGCCAGAGCTGGCGCCGGCCGCCAGCGAGGGCCTCTGGGATGGTCGGCGGCGGATCACATTGGCCGACAGGGAAAGCCGATTGTTGATCGGGCCGCTGGGCACGGCGGCCGCGGCAAAGCGGACCGTCGCCGAGGATGGCACGCCGCCGAGCCTTGCACGCGCAGCCCTTGCCGCCGAGCCCGCGCTGTGGCGCGAGGCGGAATGCCTTGGCTTTCCAGGCGAGGCCGGGGTGCCGCCGCAGGTCGGGATCGCTCCCGTCGTGGCGCCGTTCGCGCGCTTCCTGCCGTCCTTCGATCTTGCGCCCGCCGCCGCCGTGGCCCGGCTGATCGGCGCGCCGCCGCTCCCGGCCTTGCCTTTCCACGGCCACAGTGCCGGCTGATGGTTGGGCGAAAGCTTAACCCACACGTGCTGTTATGCTTGGCAAGGGGAGGCGCTCTCCCTATGTTAGGCCCAAGCTTCCTCAGATCATGCGTGTCCGTCCGCGGACGCCCAACGGGACAATAGATGAATCCGAATTATCGCAACCTCGCGCTCTGGGCGATCATAGCGGTCCTGCTCATCGCCCTGTTCAACCTGTTCCAGACGCCGCAGACGCGCGGCGCCTCGAGCGAGGTCGCCTATTCGCAGTTCCTGCAGGATGTCGCGGCTGGACGGGTCAAGACGGTGACCATCGCCGGCGCCCGTATTTCCGGCACCTACACCGACAGTTCGACCGGCTTCCAGACCTATTCGCCCGGCGATCCGTCGCTGGTGTCGCGGTTGCAGGACAAGAACGTCACCATCAACGCCCGGCCTGAATCCGACGGTTCCAACTCGCTGTTCGGCTACCTGATCTCGTGGCTGCCGATGATCCTGATCCTCGGCGTCTGGATATTCTTCATGCGCCAGATGCAGTCCGGCTCCGGACGCGCCATGGGCTTCGGCAAGTCGAAGGCCAAGCTTCTGACCGAGGCGCATGGCCGCGTCACCTTCCAGGACGTCGCCGGCGTCGACGAGGCCAAGGAAGACCTGGAAGAGATCGTCGAGTTCCTGCGCGACCCGCAGAAGTTCCAGCGCCTCGGCGGCAAGATCCCGCGCGGCGTTCTGCTCGTCGGCCCTCCCGGCACCGGCAAGACGCTGCTTGCCCGCTCGGTCGCCGGCGAGGCCAACGTGCCGTTCTTCACCATCTCCGGCTCGGACTTCGTCGAGATGTTCGTCGGCGTCGGCGCATCCCGCGTCCGCGACATGTTCGACCAGGCCAAGAAGAACGCGCCTTGCATCATCTTCATCGACGAAATCGACGCTGTCGGCCGCCATCGCGGCGCAGGGCTGGGCGGCGGCAATGACGAGCGCGAGCAGACGCTGAACCAGTTGCTGGTCGAGATGGACGGCTTCGAGTCCAACGAAAGCATCATCCTGATCGCCGCCACCAACCGGCCCGACGTGCTCGACCCGGCGCTGCTGAGGCCCGGCCGCTTCGACCGCCAGGTGGTGGTGCCGAACCCCGACATCGTCGGCCGCGAGAAGATCCTCAAGGTGCATGTGCGCAACGTGCCGCTGGCGCCCAATGTCGACCTCAAGGTGATCGCGCGGGGCACGCCCGGCTTCTCCGGCGCCGACCTGATGAACCTCGTCAACGAATCCGCCCTGATGGCGGCGCGGCGCAACAAGCGCCTCGTCACCATGGCCGAATTCGAGGACGCCAAGGACAAGATCATGATGGGCGCGGAGCGCCGCTCGTCGGCGATGACGCAGGCCGAGAAGGAGCTGACCGCCTATCACGAGGCCGGCCATGCCATCCTGGCGCTCAACGTGCCGACGGCCGACCCGCTGCACAAGGCGACGATCATCCCGCGCGGCCGCGCGCTGGGCATGGTCATGCAGCTGCCGGAAGGCGATCGCTATTCGATGAGCTACAAGTACATGGTCTCGCGCCTCGCCATCATGATGGGCGGCCGTGTCGCCGAGGAGTTCAAGTTCGGCAAGGAGAACATCACCTCCGGCGCCTCCTCCGACATCGAGCAGGCGACCAAGCTGGCGCGCGCCATGGTCACGCGCTGGGGCTTCTCCGACAAGCTCGGCCATGTCGCCTATGGCGACAACCAGGAAGAGGTCTTCCTCGGCCATTCAGTGGCGCGCACGCAGAACATCTCGGAAGAGACGGCGCAGATCATCGACGCCGAGGTGCGCCGGCTGATCGACGACGCCTATTCGACGGCCAAGGCCATCCTGACCAAGAAGAAGAAGGAATGGATCGCGCTGGCGCAAGGGCTGCTCGAATACGAGACGCTGACCGGCGAAGAGATCAAGCAACTGATCGCCGGCCACAAGCCGGCCCGCGACCTCGGCGACGATACGCCGCCCAGCCGCGGCTCGGCCGTGCCGAAGGCCGGCACCGGCGGCCGCCGCAAGAAGGGCCCGGAGCCCGAAGGCGGCATGGAGCCGCAGCCGCAGGGCTAGAGCAATTCCAGGAAAAGTGTGTAACGGTTTTCCGTCCGGAATTGCGTCGAAACAAATAGTTAGCGCGGTTCGGCGATTCCATGAAACGCTGAACCGCTCTAGTCGAGATCAGAGCGCTTTGCCGTTTCAGGGAACGCAGAAGCGCTCTATTCTTTGGTTTCGGCTTCGCACGACGCGTTGTGAATCAGGAGACGCGCCGGATGTACATTGGAGCGTCATCCTCGGGCCTGTCCCGAGGACCAGCAACGCAACCGGGTTGGCGGTTTCCAACTCCGTCGCCCAGATGTCGCACGACAGCAGATCCTCGGGACAGGCCCGAGGATGACGGCCTGGCGGCTGTGGAATCGCTTTATCCGCCGTATCCGTTTTTTATGATTCAGCTTTCAGCCGCGCATTGCACAGGCTGTAATAGCCGCCGCCCTTCTGGATCCAACGAAGGCCGTTCAACGTACCTGCCTCCTTGTTGCCGTGGTACCCCTGCAGGCAGGTCTTCATCCGCGCCTTCGCGGGCTTTTCGGTCTTGAACTCGGCGGCCAGCGTGGTCGGGAATGTCACGCCCGCCGGCGCTACGGTGGGCGCGACCGCCGCGCTGGTTTCCTTTTTCGGCTGCGGCTCGGTTTTGACCGTATCCGTGCTGACACTCTCCGCAACGGGCATCGCACATTTCTCCTTGCGGAAGGCGGCCCAGTCCATGCCGTTCAGAGTGCCGCCTTCCTTGGCTGCGCGATAGGTCTCTCCGCATTCCTTCATCGTCAGTGCGCTTGCAGGGGCGACGCCCCACGCAACCAATGCCGTCACAGCCAATACCGCCAATTTCAAACTAGACATAAGACCCTCCGGGTTGCTAACGAGATCGATGTCTTTTTGTATACTGTTTGTTCTGTATATGTTCAATCGGAATTTTGCGAGCGACTATAAAGCTGGCGGTGGAAGTGTGGGCGGGTTGACGATGCCGATCGCTCCCGCGAGATGCAGATGCGAGCAAGGCCGGCACCGGCGGCCGCCGCAAGAAAGGCGGCATGCGGCCCCAGCCGCAGGGGTGAGGATGAGCGAATACCTACCAAAAGCGCCGCGGCTGGTCGGTGGCGTTTTTGCTTTTGACCCGCTCTCTTTTCATAAGTCGGCGCTGCCCCTCATCGCCCTGCCGGGCACTTCTCCCCGTATAGTGACGGGGAGAAGGGGCTGGCCGCAACCTCGTCGCCTTTCCTGAAACGTTAGCGATTGGCGAGACCGGCGATGAGAGCGCCCCTCTCCCCGTCACTATACGGGGAGAGGATGCCGGCAGGCAGGTGAGGGGCAGCGCCAACGCCTGAGGAATATCCGCTGGCCAGCTCAAATGCGCCGTACTCGCTCAAATACCCCCAACAAAGAAAAAGGCCCGCGAACCTTACGGTTCGCGGGCCTTCGTCAGCCGTAAACGAAGCGAAATCAGCTCTTCAGCTTGGCATTGCAGAGGCTGTAGAAGCCGCCGCCCTTCTGGATCCACCTGAGCCCATTCAGCGTGTTGGCGTCCTTGTTGGCGTAGTAGAGCTCGAGGCAGGTGTGCATGCGGCCCTTGCCCGGCGTCTCGCTGGCATACTTCTTGGAGATCGCCGTCGGGAACTTCACGCCCTTGGGAGCTGCAACGGTGGGCTTCTCGGGCTCGCTGGTGTAGGTGGCCTCGGTCGGAGCCGGCACCGTGTCGTCGTCGTCCGCGGCAGCGCCGCACTCGGCCTTGCGGAAGTCGTTCCACTTCATGCCGTTGAGCTTGTTGGCGGTCTTGGCCGCCTGATACTTGGCGCTGCAATCGGCCATGCTGAGGCCCTTGCCGCCTTCAGCGGCGGCGGCCTTGGTGGTTGCCTTGGCGGGTTCCGCCGCGGCGGTGGCGCCGGGGCCGCATTCGGCCTTGCGGAAGTCGTTCCACTTCATGCCGGTCAGCGTGCCGGCGGCCTTGGCTGCCTGGTATTTGGCGCTGCATTCCTTGGTGGTCAGGCCCTTGGCGGTTTCCTCGGTCGCGGCCGCCGCCTTGGTGGTCTTGGCGGGCTTGGCGTCGGCAGCAGCGGCGGTGGCACCGGCGCCGCACTCGGTCTTGCGGAAGTCGTTCCACTTCATGCCGTTCAACGTGCCGGCGGCCTTGGCGGCCTGGTATTTGGTGCTGCATTCCTTGGCGGTCAGGCCCTTGGCCGCGTTGTCGTCGGTGGCAGCGGCGGCCTTGGTGTCGGTCTTGGCCGCATCGCTCGCCTTCGCCGTCTTCTTGGCGGGCTTGGTCTCGGCGGTCGTTGCCGCCGCGTCGGTGCCGCATTCAGCCTTGCGGAACTGGTTCCACGTCTGGCCGTTAAGTGTTCCGGCGTCCTTGGCCGCGTTATACTTGGTGCTACACTCGGCCATGGTCAGCGCATTGGCCGGCGCCGCCAGGAACAGGGTTGCGACGGCTAATCCCGTCAAGGTTGCAAGTCGGTGGATGAGCATGGCGTTTTCTCCGTTGCTGCCGCCCATAGGTTGTCCCTTTGCGAAACCAATAGCCCTCAACGCCCGCCCGCGCCAGATGCCAGCGGCGCCGACACCCTCACAAACCGTGTTCCTCCCGATAAGGTGATGGAATCCTTGCGCTCAGATGCCCTTGAGCAAGGTGTGGCGGGCGATTCCGGACCCAGTGGAGCTGCAACGCCTGGTCGTTCCCGCAAGAAGGACCGCCATGATAGACTGTCGAATCAGTTGCACGGCCCGCAACAATGATTTTCTAAGGAATGGTAATATATAATCACGAAATGTGATGATCGGGTGCGGCTCAATTGTGGCAATACGAGCGGCTGAAAAACCGACGGGGATCAGGGAACGCATGGCAGGGCAGTATTTCGGCACCGACGGTATTCGCGGACGCGCCAACAAGTTTCCGATGACGGCGGAAGTCGCCATGCGGGTCGGCATGGCCGCCGGCCTTTCGTTCCAGCGCGGCAGCCATCGCCACCGTGTCGTGCTCGGCAAGGACACCCGGCTTTCCGGCTATATGATCGAAAACGCCATGGTCTCGGGCCTGTGCGCCGCCGGCATGGACGTGTTCCTGCTCGGTCCCATCCCGACGCCGGCCGTCGCCATGCTGGTGCGCTCGCTGCGCGCCGATATCGGGGTGATGATCTCGGCCTCGCACAACCCCTACTACGACAATGGCATCAAGCTGTTCGGCCCTGACGGCTACAAGCTCTCCGACGAGATCGAGGAGCGCATCGAGGGCATGCTGGACAGGGACATCGATCTGGCGCTTGCCGATTCCGACGGGCTGGGCCGCGCCAAGCGCGTCGACGGCGTGCACGACCGCTATATCGAATTCGCCAAGCGCACGCTGCCGCGCTCGATGTCGCTGTCGGGCCTGAGGATCGTCGTCGACTGCGCCAACGGCGCCGCCTACAAGGTGGCGCCCGAGGCGCTGTGGGAACTCGGCGCCGAGGTCGTGGCCATCAATGTCGAACCCAATGGCTTCAACATCAACAAGGAATGCGGCTCGACCCATCCGGCAGGCCTGCAGAAGAAGGTGCATGAGGTGCGCGCCGATATCGGCATCGCGCTCGACGGCGACGCCGACCGGGTGGTGATCGTCGACGAGAACGGCACCATCGTCGATGGCGACCAGATCATGGCGCTGATCGCAGAGTCCTGGCACCAGAGCGGGCGGCTGGCCGGCGGCGGCGTCGTTTCGACGGTGATGTCCAATCTGGGCCTGGAACGCTTCCTCGGCGACATGAAGCTGCAGCTGCACCGCACCAAGGTCGGCGACCGCTATGTCGTCGAGCACATGCGCGCGCACGGGCTGAATGTCGGCGGCGAGCAGTCGGGCCACATCGTGCTCTCCGATTTCTCGACCACCGGCGACGGGCTGGTCTCGGCGCTGCAGGTGCTGGCTTGCATCAAGCGGCAGAACCGGCCGGTCAGCGAGCTGTCGAAGAAGTTCGAGCCGGTGCCGCAGCTTCTGAAGAATGTCCGCATCGCCGGCGGCAAGCCGCTCGAGGAAGCGCCGGTCAAGGCGGCGATCGAGGAGGCGCGCAACCGGCTTGGCAAGGCCGGGCGCCTGGTCATCCGCCCCTCCGGCACCGAGCCGCTGATCCGGGTCATGGCCGAGGGCGACGACCCGCAGCTGGTCGAGGCTGTCGTCAACGATCTCGTCGGCATCATTTCGGAAACCCGCAGCGCCGCCTGATCCGAGCGCGCACGGCCGCCGAATTCGCGAAGCCCGCCATCCGGCGGGCTTTTTTGCGCAATCGCCTCGGCAAGGCCGGGCCGGCCGGGCGAGCAGTTCGCTCTAAAATTGTATAGATTCGTAGTTAATCGGTACGGTTAAACGGCTTTTAACCTTTGCAATTCATTATCCACACCCGAGGTCAATCGCATTCGGGCGGATTCGTTGTTCCGAGGCTTCTTAGGGGTGACAAGCATGTTCAATACAGCAAGAATGGCACTGTTTGCCGCGCTGTTCGCGGGGGTGGCCGGACCGGCGCTCGCCGCCGATCTCGCGGAACCGCCAGTGGTCGAAGCGGCGCCGCCGCCGGTCACCTACGAGCAGCCCGTCGACGTCGGCGGCTGGTATATCCGCGGCGACATCGATTATCACTGGTCGCGTTTCGGCGGCGGCGACTACATCACCTATGGCGCGGCACCGCAGATCCCCGGCAGCTTCGACAGCGGCAAGCTGAAGGGCGCCTTCTCCGCCGGCGCCGGCGTCGGCTACCAGATCAACCAGCACTTCCGCACCGATCTGACGGGCGACTGGATGTTCGGCTCGAAGTTCCGCGGCTCGACCAGCGGCTTCTGTAACACGCCCGCTCCTGGCACGCCTTGCGTGTCGACCGACACCTCGTCCTATTCGGCGCTGCTGCTCCTGGCCAATGCCTATGTCGATATCGGCACCTGGCACGGCTTCACGCCCTATGTCGGCGCCGGTATCGGTGGTGCCTGGGTCAAGTGGGACACGCTGCACAACAGCGACGCCGACGGCGATTTCTTCCATCGCGGCGGCAAGGGCTGGCGCTTCGCCTATGCCCTTATGGCCGGCACGTCCTACTGCCTGACCGACCGCGTCAAGCTGGACGTCGGCTATCGCTACAGCCACATCAATGGCGGCAAGATGTTCGACTACGAGGCGACCAGCAACGTCGGCCCGGGCTACGACCGCGGCATCGACGTGCACGAAGTGCGCGGCGGCCTGCGCTACCAGTTCGGCAGGTCCGACTGCGCCCCGCCGCCGGAGCCTTATGTTCCGGAGCCGGAGCCGATCTATACCAAGTAAGCGCCTGAATATTCGAGAAGTTCCTCAGCCGCCCGGCCTTGCCGGGCGGTTTTCGTTTGCAAGAAAAGTCCGATCTAAAGCTCTTCGAAATCAATTCGCTAACGCTCTGTTATCCTTAACCGGCACTTAACCACTATGGTTAACAATGCTCCTTGAAAAACGGTGCTGCGCTTGCGGCGCGCGCCAAGTTCGGGAGCCGGGGACATGGTATTCAAATCGCGTATAGCGCTGGCGCTGGCCGCCATCGTGCTGATGCCGGTGACGCAGGCGCTGCCGGCCGACTACGATCCGCCGATCTATGTCGATCAGGCGCCGGACTACGTGCCGGTCGAGGTCGGCTCGGGATGGTATCTGCGCGGCGATATCGGCTACGCTTTCAGCCATCCGTTCGAGCATCAGATCTCGGCGAGCGGAGCGACCAGCTTCACCAACGACAGCAGCCTGTTCACGGGCAGCATCGGCATGGGCTACCACCTCAATGACTTCCTCAGGGTCGAACTCAATGGCGGCATCCTTCCGACCAACAAGTTCGGCGACCACGCAGTGGTGCCGGACGGCTGCGCCGGCCATACCAATACGGTGACGATCGGGCCCGGCGGCGTCATCATCATCGGCACGGCCCCGGCTACGGAAGACTGCGTGGCCACGAACCGCGCCACCAACAAGGGCTACAGCGTGATGGCCAATGGCTATGTCGACCTCGGCACCTATGTCGGCATCACGCCCTATGTCGGCGGCGGCATCGGCGTCGCCTACAACAAGTATTTCAAGACCCAGGGCGAGCGCAATTGCGTCGAGATCGCGCCGGATTCGTCGGGCGGCGGCGGCTTCACCTGCGATGATCCGGCGGGTTACCAGGGATCGGAGGATTCCGAAGCAAAATTCAACCTTGCCTATTCGATCGGCGCCGGGTTCTCCTATCAGGTGAGCAAGAACCTCTCGGTCGATCTCGGCTACGAGTACTTCTCGGTGCCGAGCGCCAAATACGTGGCCTTTGACAGCGGCGCCTTCAACATCCACAAGGGCATCGACTACCAGACGGTCAAGCTCGGGCTGCGCTACGATCTCTGGTAGGTCCGCCGGGGCAGGATTCTTGACGGCGGGTCCGTGGACCCGCCGTTTGCTTTTGCGGGCCGCTGCTTGCCGACGCGGCGCGAGTATCCCGCCAGCGACAAAAACTTTCCTCTTGACGCCGGAAGCCTGAACGCATATCGCCGTCCGTGGGCCACCCCTCCCCAACGAGGGGCCACTATCTGGAAGGATAGACCACGATGACGACGCTTACGAAGCCCGGACTCCGTCCGGCAAATCCCAATTTCTCCTCAGGTCCCTGCGCAAAACGTCCCGGCTGGTCGGTCGAGGCGCTGAAAGCTGCCGCGCTCGGGCGCTCGCACCGCGCCAAGATCGGCAAGAGCAAGCTCGAACAGGCGATCGAGCAGACGCGCGAAATCCTCAAGGTTCCGGCCGACTACCGCATCGGCATCGTGCCGGCGTCCGACACCGGCGCGGTCGAGATGGCGCTTTGGTCGCTGCTCGGCGAGCGCGGCGTCGACATGGTCGCCTGGGAAAGCTTCGGCTCGGGCTGGGTCACCGACGTGGTCAAGCAGCTGAAGCTCGCCGACGTGCGCAAGTTCGAGGCCGGCTATGGCGCGCTGCCGGACCTGGCCGGCATCGATTTCGACCGCGACGTGGTCTTCACCTGGAACGGCACGACGTCCGGCGTGCGGGTGCCGAACGGCGATTTCATTCCCGCCGATCGCAAGGGTCTGACCATCTGCGACGCGACCTCGGCGGCCTTCGCGCAAAGGCTCGATTTCGCCAAGCTCGACGTCGTCACCTTCTCCTGGCAGAAAGTGCTGGGCGGCGAGGGTGCGCACGGCATGCTGATCCTGTCGCCGCGCGCCGTCGAGCGGCTGGAGACCTACAAGCCTTCGTGGCCGCTGCCGAAGATCTTCCGCCTCACTTCGGGCGGCAAGCTGATCGAGGGCATCTTCAAGGGCGAGACGATCAACACGCCGTCGATGCTGTGCGTCGAGGATTATCTCGACGCGCTTCATTGGGCGAAGTCGATCGGCGGCCTCGACGCCCTGGTCGCCCGCGCCGACGCCAATGCGGCGGTGCTCGACCGGTTCGTCGCCAAATCATCCTGGCTCGGCCATCTCGCCGTCGACCCGGCGACGCGCTCGAACACCTCGGCGTGTTTTTCCTTCACCGATCCAGATGTCGCGGCGCTCGACGCCGACGGGCAGGCGGCTTTCGCCAAGGGGCTGGTCTCGGCGCTCGACAAGGACGGCGTCGCCTATGACATCGGCGCCTATCGCGATGCACCGCCCGGCCTGCGCATCTGGTGCGGCGCGACAGTCGAGACCGCCGACCTCGAGGCGCTGCTGCCCTGGCTCGACTGGGCCTTTGCCGCGCAGAAGGCGTCGCTGAAGGCAGCGGCCTGAGTTTCTGGCGGGCGGCCTGCAGGCCGCCCATTTCCAACCGGATCAATCCCATTCAAAGGAGGCCGCCATGGCGCCCCGCGTTCTCGTCTCAGACAAGCTTTCAACCACCGCAGTGCAGGTCTTCAAGGATCGCGGCATCGAGGTCGACTATCTGCCCGATCTCGGCAAGGACAAGGAAAAGCTGGCCGAAGTCATCGGCCAGTATGATGGCCTCGCCATCCGCTCGGCCACCAAGGTCACCGAAAAGCTGATCAACGCCGCGACCAATCTCAAAGTCGTCGGCCGCGCCGGCATCGGCGTCGACAATGTCGACATCCCGGCGGCCAGCCGCAAGGGCATCATCGTGATGAACACGCCCTTCGGCAATTCGATCACCACCGCCGAGCACGCGGTCGCGATGATCTTCGCGCTCGCCCGCCAGATCCCGGAGGCCAATGCCTCGACGCATGCCGGCAAGTGGGAAAAGAACCGCTTCATGGGCATCGAGATCACCAGCAAGACGCTGGGCGTGATCGGCTGCGGCAATATCGGCTCGATCGTCGCCACGCGCGGCGTCGGGCTGAAGATGCACGTCATCGCCTTCGACCCGTTCCTCTCGGACAGCCGCGCAGAGGAGCTCGGCGTTCAAAAGGTCGAGCTCGACGAGCTTTTCGCGCGCGCCGACTTCATCACGCTGCACACGCCGCTGACCGACAAGACACGCAACATCATCGACGCGGCGGCGATCGCCAAGATGAAGACCGGCGTGCGCATCATCAATTGCGCCCGCGGTGGGCTGATCGTCGAGGCAGACCTGGTGGCGGCGCTGAAGAGCGGCAAGGTGGCGGGCGCCGGCATCGACGTGTTCGAAGTCGAGCCGGCCGAGAACAACGAACTGTTCGGCATGGAGAATGTCGTGGCGACGCCGCATCTCGGCGCCTCGACCACCGAGGCGCAGGAGAACGTCGCGCTGCAGGTGGCCGAGCAGATGTCCGACTACCTGATCAAGGGCGCCGTCTCCAACGCCATCAACATGCCCTCGATCACCGCCGAGGAAGCGCCGCGGCTGAAGCCCTTCGTCAAGCTCGCCGAGGTGCTCGGCGCCTTTGTCGGCCAGGTTACCGAGGATCCGATCAAGGAGGTCGAGATCCTGTTCGACGGCTCGACCGCGACCATGAACACGCGCGCCCTGATCAGCGCGGCCCTTGCCGGCCTGATCCGGCCGCAGGTCTCCGACGTCAACATGGTGTCGGCGCCGATCATGGTGAAGGAACGCGGCATTATCGTCGCCGAGGTCAAGCGCGACAAGTCGGGCGTCTTCGACGGCTACATCAAGCTGACCGTCACCACAGAGCACAGGACCCGGTCGATCGCCGGCACCTGCTTCTCGGACGGCAAGCCGCGCTTCATCCAGATCAAGGGCATCAATCTCGACGCCGAGGTCGGCCGCGACATGCTCTACACGACCAATGCCGACGCGCCCGGCATCATCGGCCTGCTCGGCACGGTCTGCGGTGAGAACGGCGTCAACATCGCCAACTTCCAGCTTGGCCGCAACCGGCCGGGTGGCGACGCCATCGCGCTGCTCTATCTCGACGCGCCGTTCCCGGAAACGGTCCTGGAACAGGTGCGGGCGCACAAGTCGATCGACTCGGCGAAGCGACTGCGGTTCGACGTCGGCGGCGACTGAACCAGATCGCGCCGATTTGCATGACAGCGCCGCGCGTGCGATAGCCGCGCGGCGCTTGCGTTTGTGCCGGGCGTCGGCCTGGCGGGAGCGCCCGGGACCGGCGCGGCAGGCAAAATTCTTATGCCTTTGGCCGTTTTCGGCGGCAAAGAATGGTCGCGTTCGCCGGGTCTTGACGCTATAGAGGCCTGTCGTTTTCAAGCCGCAAGTCGGCATCTCAAGGGAAAAGCAACATGGCCAATGTGGTGGTCGTCGGCTCGCAGTGGGGCGACGAAGGCAAGGGCAAGATCGTCGACTGGCTGTCGGAGCGGGCCGACGTCGTCGTGCGCTTCCAGGGCGGCCACAATGCCGGCCACACGCTGGTCGTCGACGGCAAGGTCTACAAGCTGTCGCTCCTGCCCTCCGGCGTGGTGCGGCAGGGCAAGCTGTCGATCATCGGCAATGGCGTGGTCTTCGATCCGCACGCGTTCGTCGCCGAGGCGGCGAAACTGAAGGCGCAAGGCGTCGAGGTGACGCCGGACCGCCTGAAAATAGCCGAAAACACCGCGCTTATCCTGTCGCTGCACCGCGAGCTGGACGGATTCCGCGAGGACGCCGCCTCCAATTCCGGGACGAAGATTGGCACGACCCGCCGTGGCATCGGACCCGCTTACGAGGACAAGGTGGGCCGGCGCGCGGTCAGGGTGATGGATCTGGCGGATTTGGAAACGCTTCCCGTGAAGGTCGACAGGCTGCTGACGCATCACAATGCGCTGCGTCGCGGGCTCGGCCACCCGGAAGCGACGCATGAGGCGATCATGCAGGAGCTGACCTCGGTCGCCGGCGACATCCTGCCCTACATGGACCGGGTGTGGAAGGTTCTCGACGACCGTCGCCGCGCCGGCGAGCGCATCCTGTTCGAAGGCGCGCAGGGCACGCTGCTCGACATCGACCACGGCACCTATCCGTTCGTCACCTCGTCCAACACCGTCGCCGGCCAGGCGGCAGCCGGGTCGGGCGTCGGTCCGGGCGCCATCGGCTATGTGCTCGGCATCACCAAGGCCTACACGACGCGTGTCGGCGAAGGTCCGTTCCCGACCGAGCAGAAGAACGAGATCGGCGAGTTCCTCGGCACGCGCGGCCATGAATTCGGCGTCGTCACCGGCCGCAAGCGCCGCTGCGGCTGGTTCGACGCGGTGCTGGTGCGCCAGGCGGTGGCCGTCAACGGCATCAAGGGCATCGCGCTGACCAAGCTCGACGTGCTCGACGGGCTGGACGAGATCAAGGTCTGCACCGCCTACCGCCTCGATGGCGAGACGATCGACTATCTGCCGGCAAGCCAGGGCGCGCAGGCACGTGTCGAGCCGGTCTACGAGACGCTCGAAGGCTGGAAAGGCACCACCGCCGGCGCGCGCAGCTGGAACGATCTGCCGGCCCAGGCGGTCAAGTATGTCCGATACATCGAGGAGCTGATCGGCGCGCCGGTGGCGCTGCTTTCCACCAGCCCGGAGCGGGATGACACGATACTTGTGACCGATCCGTTTCAAGACTAGTTTCTCAGCCTTTCCAGGCATAGCGGCTGATTTGCGGGGGCCGGCCCGGGAACAAAATGCAGGTCCACTGAAGCATGGCAGATTTCATCACCGTTCTGAAAAAGACGATCGACAGTCTCAGCGAGAACACGCCGGAGATGCGGTCGAAGGTCTATGACAAGGCGCGGGCGACAATCGCCAAGAAGCTTGCGGACCACGTCCCGCCTTTGGCGCCGTCGGTCGCCGATCAGCAGAAGCGCACTCTCGAGGATGCCATTTCCAGCGTCGAACGGGGCTATGCCAAAAGCGCGCCGGCGGCCGATCCGCTGGCCGAGCTGGAGCACATCTTCTCCTCGATCGACCGCAACAAGAACCAGCCGAGCCATGTCCGGCAGCCTGTCGTCGCCAAACCCGAACCGGCCAGGCCGGAGCCCGCCAAGCCCGAACCGTTCCGGCCGGCGCCGCCCGTCGCCAAGACGGAGCCAGGCTGGCAGAAGGCGCCGCCAGCGCCGCCGCCATTCGAGACCGATGTCCCCCTGGCTGGCATGGACAGCTCGGTGCCGAACGACCAGGATGAGGTCTTCGACAACGACCAGGAGCCGGCGCCGGCCGAAACTTTCCAGCGGCTGCGCCCCGCCGCGCGCAAGCGCAGCTATGGCGGGCTCATCGCCGCGGCCGCCGTGCTCGTGGTGATCGGCGGCGGTGGCTACGGCATCTGGCTGAACAAGGACGCGTTCGGCTCGATGCTCGGTCTTGGCGGAGATAAGACCGTCACCACCGAGCCGCTGGTGAAGCCGGCCAAGCCTGCCGCCGACGCCGCGGCGGCGCCGCCGGCGGCGGGCGCCGGCGAACCGGCCGAGGCGACCAAGTTCACCCAGCGCCTGACGCCCGAGGGCAAGGAGACCGATCCCGGCCCGGCCGGCGGGCAAAGCGGCATTGGCGAAGGCGAATCCGTCGCTGCGCTGACGACACCGCCGTCAGCCGCTCCGCCGCCAGTCAGCCAGCCGGCAGCGGCTACCGCCGCACCCGCGGTTCCCGCGCCCGGTGCAACGCCGCCGGCCGATGCTGCCGCACCTGCCGCTCCCGCCGATGCTGCCGCACCCGCCGCGCCGGCTGATGCGGCCGCTGCGCCGCCAACACCGGCCGCCGGCGCACAGCCCGCGCCGGCAGCCGGCGCCGCACCGGCCGCTGGCGCTGCGCCAGCCGCACCGGCCGCCGCGCCGACTGAAACCGCGCTGCCGGTCGGCCAGAAGGCGATCTTCTATGAAGAGCGCACCAGCACCCAGCAGGGCTCGGCCGAGCCCGGCAACATCGTCTGGTCGCTGGTGCAGGAATCGCCTGGCGGCGACCTGCCGCCGGAACCGGCGATCCGCGCCGAAGCGACCATTCCGGGCAAGGACATCCAGCTGCGCATGACGATCAGGCGCAACACCGACCAGACGCTGCCGGCCAGCCACATCATCGAGATGATCTTCCTGACGCCGGAAGGGTTTGACGGCGGCGGCGTCGACAACATCCTGCGCATCGCCATGAAGAGCTCCGAACAGGATGCCGGCAGCCCGCTGATCGGCATCCCGGCCAAGATCGCAGACGGCTTCTTCCTTGTTGCTCTCAACGACACCAAGGCTGACGAGGACGCCAATCTGACGCTGCTCAGGGGCCAGGACTGGATCGACGTTCCGGTCGTCTACAAGACCGGACGCCGCGCCCTGCTCACCATGGAAAAGGGCATTCCCGGCGAGAAGGTGTTCGACGAGGCGCTGAAAGCCTGGCAGGCGAAAACGTCGGGATGAGGAAGGGCTGTCGTCGGCTCAGAAGCCTTGGAACAGCCTGGCGGCGAAGACGTCGTAGCGTGACATCAGAACTGCCGATGTTCTTTCAGCGGAACGCCATGCTTGTCGACATAGTCGTTCCAAGCATCCATGGTGGCGCGGTTCTCAAGCTTCCATAGTGGCGTTTTCTCGGCGGCGACCGCTTCGGCTATCCCGGCTTCGGCGGCTCGCGAGACGTTCACATTGAGCCCCTTCGCTTCCTTCATGATCTGTGAATCGATCGACAGATTTGCCGGCTGACGAACCGCGTTCGCGGCTATCTTGCGCATGATGGCCTCCGCAACATGCGTATATGCGCATTGTACGGTTACGGCAGCGAGGCGGCGTTGATTGCCGCTCACCCCTCCATCTCTTCCCGCAGCATCTCCAGCTCGAGCCACTCCTCTTCCAGCGCCGCGAGCGTTACCCGCTCCTTGTCGAGGGCGGCGATGGTCTTCTGGAACGAGGCCGGATCGCGCTCGTAGTAGGAGGGGTCGGCGATGTTGTTCTCCAGCCGGGATATCGAGGCGGTTACTGCCTCGATCTTCTTTGGCAGCGATTCCAGCGCGAATTTCTGCTTGAACGACAATTTCTTCGCCGGGCCTTTCGGCGCGGCCGTTTCAGATCTCGCTGCGGCGGGCGTTTCGCCGGCCTCCGCCCTTGGCCTTGCCTTGCGGTCTTCGAGCTTCGAGCCGCCGCGCTGCGCCAGCATGTCGGAATAGCCGCCGGCATATTCGATCCAACGGCCGCCGCCATCCGGTGCGATCACGCTGGTGACGGTGCGGTCGAGGAAATCGCGATCGTGGCTGACCAGGATGACGGTGCCGGCGAAGCCGGCCACCAGTTCCTGCAGCAACTCCAGCGTCTCCATGTCGAGGTCGTTGGTCGGTTCGTCGAGCACCAGCAGGTTGGCCGGCCTGGCCAGCACGCGGGCGAGCAGCAGGCGCGCCCGCTCGCCGCCCGAAAGCTCGCGCACCGGCGTGCGCGCCTGCTCCGGCTTGAACAGGAAGTCCTTCATGTAGGAGACGACATGGCGCTGCTCGCCATTGACGAGAAGGTTCTCGCCGCGCCCGTCGGTGAGGTAATGCGCCAGCGTCTCCTGCGGATCGACGGCCTCGCGCTTCTGGTCGAGCGTGGCGATCTCGAGATTGACGCCGAGCCGCACGTTGCCGGCGTCCGGCGCCAGCTCGCCGGTCAGCATCTTCAGTAGCGTCGTCTTGCCGGCGCCGTTCGGCCCGACCAAGCCGACGCGGTCGCCGCGCTGGATGCGCGTGGAAAAACCCTTGACCACGGTGAGGTCGCCGAAGCTCTTTTCGATGCTCTTGGCCTCGATCACCAGCTTGCCGGACTCGGCGGCGTCGCTGGCCACCAGGGTGGCAGTGCCCTCGGCGCCGCGATGGCTGCGGAAACGCTGGCGCATGGTCTGCAACTCGCCGAGCCGTCGCATGTTGCGCTTGCGCCGCGCGGTCACGCCGTAGCGCAGCCAGTGCTCCTCGCGCACGATCTGGCGGCCGAGCTTGTGCTGCTCGCGCTCTTCCTCTTCCAGTACCTGGTCGCGCCACTCCTCGAAATGGCCAAAGCCCTTGTCCAGCCGCTTGGTCTGGCCGCGGTCGAGCCAGACGGTGGCGCGCGAAACGCGCTCGAGGAAGCGGCGGTCGTGCGAGATCAGGATCACCGCCGAGGAGGTGCGGGCAAGCTCCTCCTCCAGCCATTCGATCACCGACAGGTCGAGATGGTTGGTCGGCTCGTCCAGCAGCAGAATGTCGGGCTCCGGCGCCATGACGCGGGCAAGGGCGGCGCGGCGCGCCTCGCCGCCGGACAGGTCGTTCGGCCGCTCCTCGCCGGTGAGGCCGAGATGCTCCATCAGATAGGTGGCGCGGTAGGGATCGTCGGCCGGCCCGAGCCCCGCCTCGACATAGGCGCGCACATTGGCGAAGCCATCCATGTCGGGCATTTGCGGCAGGTAGCGCACCGTCGCCGAAGGCTGGCGGAACACCTCGCCGTCCTGCGGCTCGATCATGCCGGCGGCGATTTTGAGCAGCGTAGACTTGCCGGAGCCGTTGCGGCCGACCAGCGCGATCTTGTCCCCGGCGGATGCGCTGAGTGCCGCCCCGTCGAGCAGCGGCGTGCCGCCGAAGGTCAGTCTTATCCCGTCGAGATTGAGAAGAGGCGGGGCCATGTCAGCTTTCAGGAAGAGGATAGGGGTGAGCGAGCAGCAGCGCGCGGCCGTGGCCGAGAGCGATCTCAAGCCGCCCCTTGACCTCGTTGGATATAGTCAGCGACGAGCCGAACGCCACCTCGACCTGGTCGAGCGGCCATTTGGCGCCGGTGACGCTGAGGCCGGAAAGATCGGAAAAGCCGAGCACTGAAAACAGCGTGCCGTCGGCATAGTCGAAGCCGGCCTTGCCCGGCAGAAGGGGGATGCCCTCCTGCGCGCCGCTGGTCAAAAGCACGCTCATGCCGGCCTCGGCCAGGCGGACGGCGAGGGCCAGATGCAGGAAGGCGTGGTCGGCGCGCTTGCCGCCGAAGGCGCCGGCCAGCACCAGGCCGGTGGCGCCGCGCTCGAGCGCCGCGGCGATCGCCAGCTCGCCGTCCGTCTTGTCCTTCTCGGCCGGAAACACCTGGCGCGGCACGGCGGCCAGATCATGCGGCAAGTCCGCCGGCACGGAATCGAAATCGCCGACCCAGAGCTCGGGCGTCAGGCCCAGCATGCGGGCATGGCCGATGCCTCCATCGGCGGCGATGACGCGCGCGCCAGCAAGCTGGCTGTCGAGCCGCGGCGTGCGGACGAGGTCGCCGCCAAGCAGGATGGTGAATGTGCCCATGGGCGTCGCCCTTATCAGCCTCGCCGGCGAAACGGAAGCGGCGCCTGGGAAACCCGGCAAACTTCCGCTTGCGCGGTGCCGTAGCCGGGCCTATGTGTCGAAACGCTCTAACGGGGTGCCGGACGCGGGTTTTCGCGGGCCGGCTGAGAGGCAATCGCCAACCCGCTGAACCTGATCCGGTTTGTACCGGCGGAGGGATTAGACGTTTCGGAACATCCGACGCCTCAATTCCTTTCAACACCAACGAAGGAGGCGCCGATGCGCACGCTCTTATCCCACCTTGTTCTGGCCACCGGCCTGGTTTCGCTTCTCGCGGGCCCTGCGGCCGCGAAGGACAAGCTCACCGTCTACACCTATGAAAGCTTCACCGCCGAGTGGGGGCCAGGCCCGGCGGTGAAGAAGGAATTCGAGGCCGAATGCGGCTGCGACCTCGAATTCGTCTCGGTCGCCGACGGTGTGGCGTTGCTCAACCGCGTCAAGCTGGAAGGCGCGGCGACCAAGGCCGACATCGTGCTCGGCCTCGACACCAACCTGACAGCGGAAGCCAAGGCAAGCGGCCTGTTCGCGCCGCATGGCGGCGTGTCGGGCCTCAACGTCCCCGGCGACTGGAGCGACGACACGTTCGTGCCGTTCGACTACGGCTATTTCGCCGTCGTCTACGACACCGAAAAGCTGAAAGTCCCGCCGAAGAGCCTGAAGGAACTGGTCGAGGGCAGCGCCACCGACAAGATCGTCATCCAGGATCCGCGCACCTCGACGCCCGGCCTCGGCCTGCTGCTCTGGGTGAAGTCGGTCTATGGCGACAAGGCGCCGGAAGCCTGGGCCAAGCTCAAGCCCAAGGTGCTGACGGTGACGCCGGGCTGGAGCGAGGCCTACGGCCTGTTCACCAAGGGCGAAGCGCCGATGGTGCTGTCCTACACGACCTCGCCGGCCTATCACATGGTCGCGGAAAACACCGAGCGCTACCAGGCCGCGTCCTTCGAGGAGGGCGAATATCTGCAGATCGAGGTTGCCGGCATCACCACGACAGGGGCGAAGAATCCGCTGTCGGAAAAGTTCATCGCCTTCATGACCGGCCCGAAATTCCAGGATGTCATCCCCGAAACCAACTGGATGTTCCCGGCCGGCAAGACCGACAAGCCGCTCAATCCGGCCTTCGACAAACTGATCAAGCCGACCAAGACCTTGCTGTTCAGCGCCGAAGAGGTCGCCGCCAACCGCAAGGCCTGGGTGGACGAATGGCTGGCGGCGATGAGCAAGTAGGTTTTTCGATGCTTGCGCCAAGCCACCCCCCGCAAGGGGGGAGAGATCACACAATCTTCGGAAGGGAGCCTTTGCCGCTGAGGACAGGCGCCGGCTCGGATGACTTGGCATCCTTCCTCTCCCCCGTCGATCGGGGGAGAGGTGGCGAGCGAAGCTCGACGGAGTGGGGGTCGACCTTGGCGCGCATCAAGACGATGCTTGCACGCGATCCTCTTTCCTGTGTCCGCTGCGGCGGTTTCCAGGTGGTTCCCCCACTCCGTCGCCGCTTCGCGGCGCCACCTCTCCCCCCTCCGGAGGGAGAGGAAAGGAGCCTCCGCGGGGGAGATGGCCGGCAGGCCAGAGGGGGGCGCGAAGGAACGCGGCTTTCGCTAAGTTCCGCCAAGGTGCAGCGTGCGGCTCGCGCCTCGCTCTGACCCCCGCATTACCGCCGGCATCGCCGCGCTAGGCGCCATCGCCTTGCTGATCGGCGGGGCCTTTGCCGGCCTTGTCCTCGAAGGCGCGCATGATTTCTCCGGCGCCGCCTCGGCCTTCGATCCCTATCTGCTGCGCGTCGTGCGCTTCACGCTGTGGCAGGCGCTGTTGTCGACGCTGCTTTCCGTCGTGCCGGCGTTGTTCGTCGCACGCGCGCTTTCCCGGCATCCGCGATTTCGCGGGCGCGGCCTGATCCTGCAGCTCTTCGCCCTGCCGCTGGCGCTGCCGGCGATCGTTGCGGCGCTCGGCATTCTGGCACTCTATGGCAGCGCCGGCTATTTCGCCGGCCTGCTCGGCGGCCGGGATTGGCCGGGCATCTACGGACTGTCCGGCATCCTCGTCGCCCATGTCTTCTTCAACCTGCCCCTGGCCACGCGCCTGTTCCTCGAGGCGCTGGGCACTGTGCCGGCCAATCACTGGCGGTTGGCAAGCCAGCTCGGCATGGGCGTCCGGCCCGCCTTCCGGCTGATCGAGTGGCCGGCGCTGCGGGCGGCGCTGCCCGGCGTCGCCGGGCTGGTGTTCATGCTGTGCATCACCTCCTTCACCATCGTGCTGACGCTCGGCGGCGGGCCGGCCGCCACGACGCTGGAGGTCGCCATCTACCAGGCGCTGCGCTTCGATTTCGATCCGGCGCGGGCGGTGACGCTGACGCTGCTGCAGATCGCGCTGACCTTCGCCGTGGTGCTGGCGCTGACGCGGCTCGGCGCCAACACGGCCGGCGACGCCAACCTGCCGGTGGCGGCGCGCCGCTACCTTTCGGCGAGCCCGGCGGAAACCTTGCTGAACGCGGCCCTGATCGTGCTCGCCCTGCTGTTCGTGGCCGGCCCGATAGCGGCGACGGTCGCGGCAGGCCTCGGCGCCGACCTCGGCCGGCTGGCCGGCGAGGGCGCGGTGCGGCAGGCGACGCTGACCAGCGTGGTGCTGGCCTTCCTGTCGGCGTCGCTCGCGGTGACGATGTCGCTGGCGCTGATCGCGGCGCGCCGGGCGCTGGCCCTGAAACGCCGTTCCGGCCGCAATACATTGCTGGAACATGCAGCGGATACCGGCGCCGGCTTCGTCCTCGTCGTGCCGCCCATCGTCGTCGGCGCCGGCTGGTTCCTGCTCTTGCGCACAGTCAGCGACGTCTTTGCCATTGCCCCGCTGATGGTCGTCGCCGTCAACGCGGTGATGGCGATGCCCTTCGCCATCCGCGCGATCCGCCCTGCCTATGACGCGGCAAGCGAGCGCCACGAGCGGCTCTGCCTGCTGCTCGGCATATTCGGCTGGAACCGGCTCAGCCTGATCGACTGGCCGTCGCTCAGGCGGCCGCTCGCCACCGGCTTCGCCTTCGCCATGGCGCTGTCGCTCGGCGATCTCGGCGTCATCGCGCTGTTCGGCAGCGATTCCGTGCAGACCTTGCCCTATCTTCTCTTGGCGCGCATGGGCAGCTATCGCACCGCCGACGCCGCCGGCCTCGCGCTTTTGCTCGGCCTCGTCTGCCTGGCGCTGGTGCTTGCCGCCGACCGGCTCGGGCGCGGGGAGAGATCATGATGCCGGCGAACGAAAGCAAGGCGAAAGGGGCGACGGTTCGGCTGGAGGACGTGTCATTCGACTATGGCGAAGCGCCGTTCCGTTTCGACGTCGGGTTCGCCGACGCGAAGATCACCGCCATCATGGGGCCGAGCGGTTCGGGAAAGTCGACGCTGCTCAACCTTGTGGCCGGTTTCGAGGCGCCGCGTTCGGGGCGCGTGCTGATCGACGGCAGCGATGTCAGCGCCGCGCCGCCTTCGGCACGGCCGGTCTCGATGGTTTTCCAGGAGAACAATCTGTTCGCGCATCTTTCGGTGGAGCGCAATGTCGGGCTTGGCCGCTCGCCATCGCTTAGCCTCGGCGAGGCCGACCATGCGGCGATTGCCGAGGCGCTGGCGCGTGTCGGCCTTGCCGGCAAGGAGAGGCGGCTGCCGCGCGAGCTTTCCGGCGGCGAGCGGCAGCGGGTTGCGCTGGCCCGCGTGCTGGTGCGCGACCGCCCGGTGCTCTTGCTCGACGAGCCCTTCGCTTCGCTCGGACCGGCGCTGCGCGACGACATGCTCGATCTGCTCGCCAGCGTCCATGCCGAACGGCAGATGACGGTGCTGTTCGTCACGCACCAGCCCGAGGATGCGCGCCGCATCGGCCAGGACATGGTGTTCCTCGACAACCACACGGTCGCCGCGACGGGGACGGCGGCCGATTTCTTCGACGGCTCTGGACCGGACGCCTTCCGGCGCTATGTCGGCATGGACGCGGCCAAAGGGTCGCGCCTCGACGACCGCGGATGAGGCGCTCGGGTTCTGTTCGGTGCAGGCCGTTGCCTCAAAACCACAGTGCATTTTCGGGCGGCATGCATCGCCGCCGGATCATGGCGTGTTGCCCGGAAGCGGACATAATTTACGCTCAAACCGGGTTTGGGTGATGCAGCGTTTGCTTGCCTTGACTGGAGGAGTATGGCTAGGTCCGCCCATACTGGTCCGGCACAGGCCGTGATTTGCCCGCAAAGATTTGGAAAGGAAGCCGATCTGCCGACCGGCAAGCATAGAGTGCTGACGAAACCGCTGGCGCGCCTCCTCGCGTTGGCCGGCCTTGCCGTGGCGCTGGCCAGCTGCCAGATGTTCACGCCGCCGGATGTGCAGGAATCCGGTTTCCAGCCGTCCGACAAGCCGATCACCGTCGACAATGTCGTAGCCAACTCGAAGCTCGCCGAAATGGCGAAGGCGCAGCACCCGCGCATCCTTGCCACCTATGGCGGCGAATATTCCGATCCCAAGCTCGAGCGCATGGTGGCCAAGGTCGTCGGCAGCCTGACGGTGGTGTCGGCCAATCCGACCCAGACCTATCGCATCACCATCCTCAATTCGCCCAACGTCAATGCCTTCGCGCTGCCCGGCGGCTACCTCTATGTCACCCGCGGCCTGCTGGCGCTGGCCAATGATTCGTCCGAGCTCGCCGCCGTCATCGCGCACGAGATGGGCCATGTCACCGCCAATCACGGCCTGCAGCGCCAGCAGCTCGAAGCCGAGGAAGGCTTGGCGACCAAGGTGGTGTCGGACGTGCTGGGCGACAGTCCGACGGCCAAGGCGGCGCTCATCCGCGGCAAGCTGAGGCTCGCCCAGTTCTCGCGCAACCAGGAACTGCAGGCCGACGCCATCGGCATCAAGTCGATCGGCGAGGCGGGTTATGATCCCTATGCCGCCGGCCGCTTCCTGCAGTCGATGTCGGCCTATACCGATTTCCGCTCGATCAGCGGCGCCACCGATGCCAGCCTCGACTTCCTGGCCACGCATCCGAACACGCCGCAGCGCATCGAGCTTGCCCAGCGGCTTGCCCGCAACTTCGGCCCGCCGGGCATCGGCACGCGCGACCGCGACGCCTTCCTCGCCGGCATTGACGGGCTGCTCTACGGCGATACGCCGGAAGAGGGCTATGTGCGCGGCCAGACCTTCCTGCATCCGGGCCTCGGCGTGTCGTTCACGGTGCCCGACGGCTTCGTCATCGACAATTCGGCGGCGGCGGTGACGGCAACCGGCCCCGGCGACATGGCGATCCGCTTCGATGGCGTCTCGATCGACAAGTCGCGGGCGCTGACCGACTATATCCGCAGCGGCTGGGTGGCCGGCCTCGACGAGTCAAGCGTTCGCCAGGAAACCATCAATGGCAACGAGGCGGCCGTGGCGCATGCCGGCGCCGACGGCTGGCAGTTCGACATCGCTGTGATCCGCGCCGGCGGCCAGGTCTACCGGCTGCTGACGGCGGCACCTTCGGCCAGCACCGCGCTGGAGCCGGTGGCGCGCTCGGTCAGCGGCTCGTTCCGCATCCTGAGCGCTGCCGAGAAGGCGGCGCTGAAGCCGCTGCATATCCGCGTCGTCACAGTCCAGGCCGGGCAGACCATGGGCTCGCTCGCCGCGCAGATGGTCGGCGTCGACCGCAAGCTCGACCTGTTCAGGGTGCTCAACGCGCTATCGCCGGGCGCCGCCGTCTCGACCGGCGACAAGGTCAAGATCGTCACCGACAGATAGGCTGGGGCAGACAGAAGTCAGGCGGCGGTCGCCAGGAATTCAGGATTCTGCTCGACCAGCGCGACTTTCAGCTTTTCCATGGCGCGGGCCTCGATCTGACGGACGCGCTCCTTGGAGATGCCGAGCGCCTCGCCGAGCGCTTCCAGCGTCGCGCCCTCGTCGGTCAGCCGGCGCTCCTCGATGATCCTCAGCTCGCGCGCGTTGAGTGCGCCGAGCGCCGCCTTCAGCCACAGCGAGCGGCGTTCGATGTCGATCGTGTCGCCGACGACCTCGTCGGGCAGCGGATCGTCCGAAATCAGGAAATCCATGCGCTCGGCCGGACCGGAATCATCGCCAAGCGGCGCATTGAGCGAGCTGTCCGGAGCCGACAGGCGCGAATCCATCATCGCCACGTCGGCTTCCGGCACGCCGAGTGCCGCCGACACCTCGCGATAGAGCGAGGCGTTGGAAATCGGCTCGGCGCCGTTCGCCAGCCGGGCGCGCAAACGCCTGAGATTGAAGAACAGCGCCTTCTGCGCCGAGCTGGTGCCGCCGCGCACGATCGACCAGTTGCGCAGGATGTAGTCCTGCATCGAGGCGCGAATCCACCAGGTGGCATAGGTCGAGAAGCGCACTTCGCGTTCCGGCTCGAAACGGGCGGCTGCTTCCAGCAGGCCGACATGGCCCTCCTGGATCAGGTCGCCGAGCGGCAGGCCGTAGTGGCGGAACCGCGAGGCCATGGAGATGACCAGGCGCATATGGGCGACCGTGATGCGGTGCAGCGCGTGCTGGTCGTTGTCCTCCTTCCAGCGCAACGCCAGAAGATGCTCCTCCTCGCGCTCGAGATAAGGAGCCTTCATCGCCGCGCGGACCATGGTCCGTCCTGCCGTGTCGTCGATCATGCCGCGCTCCATTTTCCGATATCGCGGACATTCCGGTGTCCGGATACCATCCCTGGCGTCAGCGGCGGTTGAAATGGCGGCGCCGCGCCCTACAAAGCCAAGAACGTGCCATGCCGGGGAATGTTCCGCAGCGACGGCCGGGCGGCTTTGCGTTGTCTCGGACGACTCTAAACAGCAGGGAGCCTGCTTGCGGATCGGTTCTCGCATACGCTTGAGCATGTCATTCCTGGAATGCCAGATTTTTGAAATCTGGTTCCTTATTTTGCTCAGCCCTATCTGTCAGTTTCCGGCTCTCACAGACGCGCCGGGGCACCGGCCAAAAACGGGATCACAGAAAAATGAAATGGCTTAAGTCGCTCATCATCGCCGGGACGCTGCAGGCCCTGGCGGTCACCGCCGGCCATGCCGGCGCCAATCTCGACCAGATCAAGCAGGCCGGCGTCCTCAAGGTCGGCACGGAAGGCACCTACGCGCCCTTCACCTATCATGACACGTCCGGCGCGCTGGTCGGCTTCGACGTCGAGATCGCCAAGGCGATCGCCGACAAGCTCGGCGTCAAGGTCGAGTTCCTCGAAGGCAAATGGGACGGGCTGATCGCGGGCCTCGACGCCAACCGCTACGACGCCGTCATCAACGAGGTCGGCATCACCGACGCGCGCAAGGCCAAGTACGACTTCTCCGATCCCTACATCGCCTCCAAGGCGGTGCTGATCGTGCGCGGCGACAACACCGACATCAAGACCTTCGCCGATCTCAAGGGCAAGAAGTCGGCGCAGTCGCTGACCTCCAATTTCGGCAAGCTGGCCGAGACCAACGGCGCCGAACTGGTCGGCACCGACGGCTTCGACCAGTCGATCCAGCTTCTGCTCACCGGCCGCGCCGACGCCACCATCAACGACAGCCTCTCCTTCCTCGATTTCAAGAAGCACAAGCCCGACGCCAATGTGAAGATCGCCGCGCAGGAAGAGAATGCCGACTATTCCGGCGTCATCGTGCGCAAGGGCGATCCGGAACTGGTCGCCGCGATCAACAAGGCGCTGGCCGACATCAAGGCGGACGGCACCTACAAGAAGATCGCCGACACCTATTTCGGCCAGGACGTTTCGCAGTAAGCCAGGCCGTCTTGCACTTCGATCCCGGCGGGCCGTCTTTGACGGCCCGCCGGTTTTCGCGTGATATGCACCGCGCAGCCCCTCGCCGGAGCCACCCGCCGCGACGCCGGAGGTGACGGACGGTTATCCAGGCTGCACCTCAAGGAGAGGGCCCCAATGCCGCACTGGCTGCAATTGATGCTGGAATCGCTGCCGACGCTGTTGTGGGCGGCGCTGATCTTCACCGTGCCGCTGACGCTTTTGTCGTTCGCCTTCGGGCTCGTCGCCGGGCTGGCCACGGCGCTGCTCAGGCTGTTCGGCCCCAAGCCCCTGGCGGCCGTGGCCCGCTTCTATGTCTGGATCTTCCGTGGAACGCCGCTCCTGGTGCAGCTCTTCCTGATCTTCTACGGCCTGCCCTCGGTCGGCATCCTTCTCGACGCCTTTCCCGCGGCGCTGATCGGCTTCACGCTCAACATCGGCGCCTATACGTCGGAGATCATCCGCGCCGTCATCGGCTCGGTGCCGAAAGGGCAGTGGGAGGCGTCCTATTCGATCGGCATGACCTGGAGCCAGGCGATGCGGCGCACGATCCTGCCGCAAGCAGGCCGCGTCGCCGTGCCGCCGCTGTCCAACACCTTCATCTCGCTGGTCAAGGATACATCGCTGGCCGCAGCCATCACCGTGCCGGAGATGTTCCAGGCGGCGCAGCGCATCGTCGCCACCACCTACGAGCCGCTGATCCTCTATATCGAGGCGGCGGCGCTCTATCTGGTGATGAGCTCCGTGCTGTCGGCGCTGCAGGCGCGGCTGGAGGTGCGTCTCAACCGCTACGGCGGCTTCCTGGAGGCGAACGCATGATCGGCCTCGACAAGATCGAGAAGCGGTTCGGCGACAACCTCGTGCTGAAGGGGGTCACCGTCAGCATCGAGGAAGGCAGCGTGACCGCGCTGGTCGGCCCGTCCGGCGGCGGCAAAAGCACGCTCCTGCGCTGCATCAACCTGCTGGAGATTCCGACCTCCGGCACGGTGCGGATCGGCGAGGAGACGCTGGAATTCCGCCCGGGCATCAAGGTGCACGCTAGGGACATCCAGCGCATTCGACTGCAGACCGGCATGGTGTTCCAGAACTTCCAGCTGTTCCCGCATCGCACCGCGATCGAGAACGTCATGGAGGGGCTGGTGACGGTGCTGAGATGGCCGGAGGCGAGGGCGCGCGAGCACGCGCTGGCGCTGCTGGAGAAGGTCGGCATGGCGCACAAGGCCGATGCCTGGCCGGCGACGCTGTCGGGCGGACAGCAGCAGCGCGTGGCGATCGCCCGCGCGCTGGCGCCGTCGCCGAAGGTGCTGCTCTGCGACGAGCCGACCTCGGCGCTCGACCCGGAGCTGGCGCAGGAAGTGGTCGAGGTGCTCGGGCAGCTCGCCCGGGAGGGCACGACCATGGTGATGGCCACGCACGATCTGAGGCTCGCCTCCAAGATCGCGCAGGAGGTGGTGTTCCTCGATGCCGGCGTCGTCGTCGAGAAAGGCCCGGCCTCGGTCGTGTTCGACAGGCCGGAGCGCGAGCGGACGAAACGCTTCATCGCCTCGCTGCGGCAGGAGGAGGCTCAGAAGGGTAGCTGAGCCCCTACCTCCCCCTTGTGGGGAGGTCGACCGAAGGTCCGGGTGGGGGTCGGTGCCGCACCCCCGCCCCGCTGCTTCGCAGCGACCCTCCCCACAAGGGGGAGGGTAAAGTCCCAGCAACAAAAAACCCGGCGCGAGGCCGGGTTTTTCGTTTTCTTGAGCGAAAAGCTCAGGCAGCTTCTTCCTGCTCGGCTTCCTCGTTGTCGGCCTTGGCGCCACGCTTCGGGCCCTTGTTGAGGTTGACCTCGATGAGGCGAACCGCCTCGGTCTCCGACATGCGGTTGACGGCGGCGATCTCGCGGGCCATGCGGTCGAGCGCGGCCTCGTAAAGCTGGCGCTCGGAATAGGACTGCTCCGGCTGGTTGTCGGCGCGGTAGAGGTCGCGCACGACTTCCGAGATCGAGATCAGGTCGCCCGAGTTGATCTTGGCATCATACTCCTGGGCGCGGCGCGACCACATGGTGCGCTTGATGCGGGCGCGACCCTGCACGACCTTCAGCGCGCGGTCGACATAGTCCTCTTCCGACAGCTTGCGCATGCCGATGGAGGTCGCCTTGGCGACCGGCACCTTGAGACGCATCTTGTCCTTCTGGAAGTCGATGACGAACAGTTCCAGCTTGTGGCCGGCGACTTCCTGCTCGTCGATCGAGACGATCTGGCCAACGCCGTGCGCCGGGTAGACGATGAATTCGCCGGTCTTGAAACCGTGACGTGCTGCGCTGGACTTCTTCTGCGGGGTGATCGTTGCCATTACGCCCTGAACTCCTTGTTGTAGCGCCGGCATGGCGGCGCCGGCTGAAACTCGCGCGATCGGGGTCACCGACCGTTAGCCGCACAACAGATGAACCCATCCGGAAAAACCGGGGCCAGCCAACCGCACAATTGCGACCGCCTGCCCCAGATCGCTCTGGTCCGGATTGTGAAGTTCACCTTTCAGTGATTTGGGGCGTCTGCGCCATAAATCGACGTTGTGTCACCGGCATGTTTGGCTGATGTAGCACAAAAAGTCGGAAGAATCAAGGTTTTGCTGCATTCGCGAAGGCCGTGCGCCATCCCTGCCTGTCAAGACAGTTCCTGTTTCGCACCTGTTACGCAGCGTCATGCCGGCCGAACCGGCCGTGTCGCTTTTGATTTGCGCATGATCCTTTCCGAAAATCGAAAGCGATTTTCGGGGTCATGCGCTAGTCGCCTTCGCCGGGCTCGGCCGAGAAATATTTCTCGAATTTGCCAGCCTCGCCATCGAAGGTCTTGGCGTCGGCCGGCGGCTCTTTCTTGGCGGTGATGTTCGGCCACTTCTCGGCATATTCGGTGTTGACCTGCAGCCACTTCTCGAGCCCCGGCTCGGTGTCGGGCTTGATCGCGTCGGCCGGGCATTCCGGTTCGCAGACGCCGCAGTCGATACACTCGTCGGGGTGGATGACGAGCATGTTCTCGCCTTCGTAGAAACAGTCGACCGGACAGACCTCAATGCAGTCCATGTATTTGCATTTTATGCAATTGTCGGTCACGACATAGGTCATCGCAGGCTCCGGGACGTCCCGTTTTTGCTGGGCTTTTTGGTGAGGTAACGCCTTTGCCGGCCGCTGGCAAGGGCGGCCGTCCCCAGCGCTGCCGGCGTGCCCGGAAAGGATTTTCCAGACGGCCCGCCGGACAAGGCCGGTCTTGTCTCAATCCTCTCTCAATCCTCGCCGAGCAGCCGGTCGGTTTCCCGCCGCTCTTTCTTGGTCGGGCGACCGCTGCCGGCTTCGCGCAGCGCCGGAATGGCGTCCGGAACCGCCTCGCCCTTCGGCGTGGGCTGTGGCGACATATCCTCATAGAGCAGGCGGGCCTCCTCGGCGGGGCCGCGCCTGGCGCCGGCGCCGAGCACCTTCCAGACCAGAATGCGTCGGTCCAGAGTGAGGGTCAGGACGTCGCCGGGGCGGACAATGTCGGAGGCCTGCGCTGCTTTGTCGCTGTTGATGCGCACGCGGCCAGCGACCACGAGCTTAGCCGCCAGCGAGCGCGATTTTACAGCGCGCGAGAAGAACAGCCATTTGTCGATGCGCTGGCGGGCATCGGTGACCATCGTAACCGCAGGCTACTTCTTCAGCTGGTCGCGCAAGGCGGCGAGCTTGGCAAAGGGCGAGTCCGGATCGAAGCGCGCCGGCCGCTCCTCGCGCGGCTTGGCCTGGAAGGCAGGCTTGCCGGCTTGCCCGCCGCCCTTGCCGTCCTGCCGGCCGCCTTTCCAGTCGGGCCTGCCGTCGCGGCGATCCGGACGTTCGCCTTGCGGCCTGCCCTCGCGGCGCTCGCCAGCCTCGCCTTGCGGTCTCGGCTTGAACTTGGAGCGGTCGAAGCGAGGCTTGCCGTCGCGCTGATCGCGGCGTCCTTCCTGGGCTCCGCCAGGCTGCCCGCCGGCGGCGTCAGCCTGGCCCTCGCGCGCGGCCTGGCCGTTGCGCGGGCGATTGTCCCTGCGGTTGTCGTGGCGATGGCGCGGGCGCTGGTCGAAGCGGCCCTGCCGCCATAGAAGGATGGGTTTCGGCTCCTCGGCCTCGGCGGCCGCCTCGCTGGTGGTGGCTTCCGGCGTCGCGGCAAGCTCGGCGGACACCGCTTCCGCCGCGGGTGACTCCGCGGCCACCGGCTCTGCGGCGACGGCGTCAACTTCGGCTTCTGCCTGCGGCTCTGCCGGAGCAGTATCCGCAGGCTGCTCGGCGACGGCTTCCGCGGCGAGCGGGGCCTCGTCAGGGGCCTCTTCCGAGACCGGCTCGGCAACCATCTCGGTGACGGGTTCGGCCGAAACCTCAACCGGGGCATCTGACGCCACAGCGGCATCCGGGCCAGGTTCGGAACCCTCGGCCGGTGTTTCGACGCCGGCTTCGGCAGACGCCGCTTCGGCCGCGGCGGCCAGCTCGGCCTTTGCCGCTTCCTCGGCCGCAAGCTTGGCGGCGGCCGCCTCGCGGGCGGCATTGTCCTGCGCGTCGAGCCGCGCCTTGACCTCGGCGGCCGGCTTCGGCTCGGCGCGGTAGCCGAGGCCTTTGAGGATCTCTTCCATGTCGTCGGCGGTGGCGCCGAGGATCGACATCATCGGCGGCGTCACCATGAAGGCGTGGCCGTCATAGGCGCCGTCGGGGCGCTGGCCGAGGCCGGGCTTCCAGTTGGTGGCGGGACGGATCAGGTCGGCCAGCCGCTCAAGGATATCGACGCGCACGGCGCGGCGGCCGAGATTGCGATAGCCGGCGAGCTTGTAGAAGCTCTTGTCGAAGGCGGGATCGATGACCACCGAGGTGCGGCCCGACGCCAGCGCATGAACGACGTCGCCAAAGCCGGGCTTGTCCTTGCCGTCGTTCTTCAGCGCCCACAGCAGCGTCACCAGCCCGGCCGGCGCCGGCTTGATCAATGCCGGCACGAAGACGTGATAGGCGCCGAAGCGCACGCCCAGCCGGCGCAGCGCGGCGCGGCCCTCCTGGTCGAGCGACTTCATCTCCTCGGCGATGTCGCGGCGGTTGATGAGGCCGAAATGCTCGACGAGCTGGAAGGCGATGCCGCGGCCGATGCCGGTGAGTTGCTCGGCATTCTTGAGGTCGACCAGGGACTTCAGCAGCGACTCGATCTGGAAATTGACGAAGCGCTCGGCGCGCGCAGCCACCTTGTCGCGCGCCGGACCGGTGAGCTGCTCGTCGGCCAGCAGCACGAGGCGCGGCTTCAGCGGCTCGTCGCCGGCAACCAGCGTTCCGATCGGCGCGCCGATCCAGCGTAGCGTGCCGTCCGAGCCAAGCGCGAGATCGCCATTGGCGCAGGCGCCAAAGCGCTCGGCGCGTGTCTCGAATTCCGCGGCAAGCGCCTTCTGGGCGGCCGTGCGCACGGCCTTGGCATCCTCGCCGCCGGCGCTCTGGTCGGCGGTGAAGCGGAACCCCTGCAACTCGCCGACATGATGGCCTTCGACGAGGACGGTTCCGGTTGGGCTGATTTCGGCTTCAGGCATGGTATTTTCTCTAAGGCGCCGCATGAGGACGGAAGTCCTGCGGTCTACGAAGCGTTTCGTCAACCGCTCATGCAGCGCATCCGACAATCTGTCTTCGATTTCGCGCGTCTTTTCCTGCCAGTGTGCCTGATCGGCCAGCCAGCCAGGGCGGTTGGCGACGAAAGTCCATGTGCGGATCTGGGCAATGCGATGCGACAGCGTGTCGATGTCGCCGTCGGTCGTGTCGGCGCGGCGCACCTGCTCGGCCATGTAGTTCTCGTCGACATGGCCATGCCGGGCGAGGTCCATGTAGATCGAGGCGATCAAGTCTGCATGCTGGGCCGGCGCGATCTTGCGGTAGTCGGGCAGGGCGCAGGCCTCCCAGAGCAGCGCGACGCGCTTGGCGTCGGTGGCGAGCGCGCGGATAGCCTCGTCGCGCGACAGATGCTCCAGCGCCTGCGCGTCCACCGCCGGCAGGGCGCGCGTCAGGCCC
Organism: Mesorhizobium sp. M4B.F.Ca.ET.143.01.1.1; assembly: GCF_004792275.1. Lineage (NCBI taxonomy): Bacteria > Pseudomonadati > Pseudomonadota > Alphaproteobacteria > Hyphomicrobiales > Phyllobacteriaceae > Mesorhizobium > Mesorhizobium sp. M4B.F.Ca.ET.143.01.1.1. The sequence goes on along the minus strand of NZ_SRSR01000005.1, from coordinate 316,684 downwards.
TCGACCGGGGCGTTGGTCTCGATCGAGCGCTTCAGCGCGTCGAGGCTGGCGAAGTCGAAATCGGCGGTGCGCCATTGCATGACCTTCACCGGATCGAAATCATGGCTCTCGATCTTCTTGATCAGCTCCTCGTCCAGCGGATCGACCTGTCCGGTGACGCCGAACGTACCGTCGCGCAAATGCCGGCCGGCGCGGCCCGCGATCTGGCCGAGCTCGGCGGCGGTCAGGTTGCGGTACTGGTAGCCGTCGAACTTGCGGTTCTGGGCGAAGGCGACATGGTCGAGGTCGAGGTTCAATCCCATGCCGATGGCGTCGGTGGCGACGAGATAGTCGACATCGCCGGCCTGGAACAGCGCCACCTGGGCGTTGCGGGTGCGCGGCGACAGCGCGCCGAGCACGACGGCCGCGCCGCCCTGCTGGCGGCGGATCAGTTCGGCAATGGCATAGACCTCGTCGGCGGAGAAGGCGACGATCGCCGTGCGCCTGGGCAGGCGGGTGAGCTTCTTCGAACCGGCATAGGCAAGGTGCGACAGCCTGGGCCGCGTCACCACCGAGACGCCCTTGAGGAGGCGCTGCAGGATGCCGTGCATGGTGGCCGCGCCGAGCAGCAGCGTCTCCTGGCGGCCACGCAGATGCAGGATGCGGTCGGTGAAGATGTGGCCGCGCTCGAGATCGCCGGCAAGCTGCACCTCGTCGATGGCGACGAAGGCGGCATCGGTCTCGCGCGGCATCGCTTCGACCGTGCAGACCGAATATCTGGCGCCAGGCGGCTGGATCTTCTCCTCGCCGGTGATCAGCGCGACCTTGTGGGCGCCGACCTTCTCGCAGACGCGCGTATAGACCTCGCGTGCCAGGAGCCTGAGCGGCAGGCCGATGACGCCGCTCTCATGCGCCACCATGCGCTCGATGGCGAGGTGGGTCTTGCCGGTGTTGGTCGGCCCAAGCACAGCCGTCACGTCACGGCCGGAAAGGATCAACGGCTGAGGATGTTTCGGCTGGACGTTCATCGGCCCGGAAATAGACTCTCTGCCGCTCGTTGTCGGGAGCACGCCAGCGATGGCGCGTGTGACAGGCGACACATAAGGACTTCATGCGCGAAGCGAAAGCGGAATGTTCCGCCGTCAGTCTCCCTGGCTCCGTATGAGGGTCCGAAATGCGGTCTCGGTTAATGGTTGGAACGAGTCTGGAACGAATCGGCGACGAATCACTGACTCGCCGAGATTCAGGGTTTGTTCACGGCTACATGTGGGTTTTTTGACGGCGAGTCTCACCACATGCTGAATCTCTTGATTGGCCCGATTCATGCAAGGCGAACGCGGGTCGCGCGGCGCCGTTAACCTTTGCCGATTGGCGACGGACCCTGATCGTCCGCCCTTGCCCAAGATTATGAAATTCTTGACTTTTCCTAACGCGCGTTAACCTTTCGAGGCGGATTTCCGGTCCTCGGCGTTAACGTTCCGGCCAAAGCCGGAACGAATCGGCGACGAATCAGCGATGACGGTGTTTTCCCGGTTTGTTCACCCCAACATGTTGTGTCGCGGCAAAGTTTTCCACCGAGAATCCACAGGGTTGCGAACAGCTTTTGCACAGGCTCCGTGACGGCCGTTAACCTTTGCGTGCCGGATCGGGGCAGGGCGTCGCGCGAGAGACGCCGCGGGGGTTGCAACGGCAACAAAAAACGGGCCGGTCTCCCGGCCCGTTTTTCAGATCGCTGTCTCGGAATTTCGGACCCGAAGCGCGTCGCGTCTTCAAGCGAATTGGCGGACCTCAGGCGAAATACTGGCCGCCATTGGCGCTGATGGTCGAACCGGTGATGAAGCCGGCTTCGTCGGAGGCGAGGAAGACGACGCAGCGCGCGACCTCTTCGGGCTCGCCGAGCCGGCCGACCGGGATCTGCGGGATGATGCGCTCGTTGAGCACCTTCTCGTCGATCGCCTTGACCATCTCGGTGGCGATGTAGCCGGGGCAGATGACGTTGACGGTGATGCCGGCGCGCGCGCCCTCCTGGGCCAGCGCCTTCGAGAAGCCGATATCGCCGGCCTTGGCGGCGGAATAGTTGACCTGGCCGGCCTGGCCCTTCTGGCCGTTGATCGAGGAGATGGTGATGACGCGGCCGAACTTGCGGTCGCGCATGCCGCCCCACAGCGGATGCGTCATGTTGAAGACGCCGGACAGATTGGTGTCGATGACCTCTTTCCACTGCTCGCGCGTGAGCTTGTGGAACATGGCGTCGCGGGTGATGCCGGCATTGTTGACGAGCACCGAGACCGGGCCGAGATCGGCCTCGACCTGCTTGATGCCGGCAGCGCAGGCGTCATAGTCGGCGACCGACCATTTGTAGACCGGGATGCCGGTCTCGGCCTTGAACTTCGCGGCCGCCTCGTCATTGCCGGCATAGTTCGCCGCAACCGAATAGCCGGCCTTCTTCAAAGCGATCGATATCGCCGCGCCGATGCCGCGCGATCCGCCCGTGACGATTGCTACCTTGCTCATGTGGTCCTCCCTTTAAATCGTCTGAGCGAATAGAGAGCAGCGAAAGGCGAATAGGGATTAGTCGTCCCGCCGCGCGACGCTTTTCTTCTCTATTCGCTACTCCCTTTTCGCTATTCGCTGAGCTCAGAGCGCTTCGACGCACATGGCAACGCCCATGCCGCCGCCGATGCAGAGCGTGGCAAGACCCTTCTTGGCGCCGCGGCGGCGCATCTCGAAGACCAGCGTGTTGAAGACGCGGGCGCCGGAGGCGCCGATCGGGTGACCGATGGCGATGGCGCCGCCATTGACGTTGACGATCGACGGATCCCAGCCCATGCCCTTGTTGACGGCGCAGGCCTGCGCGGCGAAGGCCTCGTTAGCCTCGACAAGGTCGAGGTCCTTGACCGACCAGCCTGCCTTCTCCAGCGCCCGCTTCGAGGCCGGGATCGGGCCGGTTCCCATGATCGCCGGATCGACGCCGGCGGTCGCCCAGGAGGCGATGCGGACCAGCGGGGTGATGCCGCGGCGGGCGGCTTCGGCCTCGCTCATCAGCAGCGCGCCGGCAGCGCCGTCGTTGATGCCGGACGCATTGGCGGCGGTGACCGTGCCGTCCTTGTCAAAAGCGGGCCTAAGCTTGGTCATGGCGTCGAGCGTCGCGCCGTGGCGGATATATTCGTCCTGGTCAACGATCGTATCGCCCTTCTTGCCCTTGATGGTGAAGGCGACGATCTCGTCCTTGAACTTGCCGGCCTTCTGCGCGGCCTCGGCCTTGTTCTGCGAAGCCAGCGCGAACTCGTCCTGGTCGTCGCGGGTGATCTGGAACTGGCGCGCGACATTCTCGGCGGTGTTGCCCATGTGATAGCCGTTGAAGGCATCCCACAGCCCGTCCTTGATCATGGTGTCGATCATCTTGTAGTCGCCCATCTTGACGCCGGCGCGCAGATGCTGGGCATGCGCCGAGAGCGACATCGATTCCTGGCCGCCGGCGACGATCACCTTGGCATCGCCGGTGGCGATCTGCTGCATGCCGAGCGCGATCGCGCGCAAGCCCGAGCCGCAGACCTGGTTGAGGCCCCAGGCAGTGGTCTCCTTGGGCAGGCCGGCGTTGATCGAAGCCTGTCGGGCCGGGTTCTGGCCCTGGGCGGCGGTCAGCACCTGGCCGAGGATGACCTCGTCGACTTCGGAAGGCTCGACGTTGGCGCGCGCGAGCAATTCCCTGATCACGACAGCGCCGAGTTCATGTGCCGGGGTGGCGGCGAAGCTGCCGTTGAAGGAGCCGACTGCTGTGCGCGCGGCACTGGCGACAACGATGCCATTGGATGCGGACATTTTCTTCTCCAGACTTCGAGGTGTGGTGTTTTTGGGTGTCGTTGAGGAACTTTCTTGCCCTTTCCCGGTGCCAAGTCAAACCGGAAATGGGCATGCCGGCCATGCGCGGCAAGCAGGCCTGCGCCGGCCAGGGCGGCGGTCCTCGCTTCGCCGCGCAGCATATTCCGGCCGCCGTGCAGCATTAATCGATCTTGCACTGCACAAACCGCTTGGAATTGTGACGCTTTTGCGCATATCCTTGACAGGGCGCAATCGTTACCGGCTGCTTACTCAAATGCGCCGGTGTCCGGGGAGGATACTGATGGCCGCAAAAGACGACCCGATCGTCATCAAGAAATATGCCAACCGCCGACTCTACAACACCGGCACCAGCACCTATGTGACGCTGGAAGACCTCGCCGACATGGTCAAGAAGGGCGAGGAATTCACCGTCCAGGACGCCAAGACCGGCGACGACATAACGCATCCGGTGCTGACCCAGATCATTTTCGAGCTGGAGAACAAGGATGGGCAGAACATGCTGCCGATCCCGTTCCTGCGCCAGCTGATCGCCTTCTACGGCGACCAGATGCAGATGATCGTGCCGAGCTTCCTCGAGCAGTCGATGATTGCCTTCTCCAAGGAGCAGGAGCGTTTTCGCGAACAGATGAAGGGCGCGTTCGGCAAGTCGCCGATGGACATGATGAAGATGTCGACGCCGATGAAGGCGCTGGAGGACCAGACGCGCCGCAACATGGAGATGTTCCAGAACGCCATGCGCATGTTCACGCCGTTTCCGTCGGCGACCTCGAATGGCACTGCGCCTGCCCCGGCCGAGCCGGTGAAAAAGGAAGCGCCGGAAAAGTCCGATGACCTTCAGGAACTGAAGGAACAGATCGCGGCCATGCAGCGCAAGCTCGACACGATGTCGTGACGGGCAGTTGCCATACAGGTGAAGCCGGCCTGACCTGAATCTCAACAAGCCCTGGAGCGACGCGTCCCAGGGCTTGGCTTTGATAAGCACCAGTTCCGCTAAATCCCGACGGGCCCGTCGTAGCGGGCGCGGGGCCGGATCAGGCGGTTGCTCACGACCTGCTCGACGGCATGCGCGGCCGAGCCGACGCTGCGCCCGAGGGCGAACAGCCGGAACGGCGCGTCGGGCGGCAGATGCAGCTGGCGGGTTATAGCGGCCAAGGCGAAGTCGATGTTCGGACGCGCCCCCGTTGCGCCGAGAACGGCCTCGCCGAGGCGTGACATACAGCCATCGGTCTCGACATCGGCCAACAACGCCTCCGCCCTTGGGTCGCCCTCCGGATAGAGTGGATGGCCAAAGCCGGGCAGCGGCCGGTCGTGGCCAAGCCAGCGCTCGACCGCCGCATCGGCTCCCAGCCGGTCGGCGTCCTCGACCAGATTGAGCAAGGCCTCGCCGGCGCCGCCATGGCGCGGTCCGGACAGGGTGGCAAGACCGGCAAGCAGGCAAGCGGCAACCGACGCGCCGGTGGACGCGGCGACCCGCGTGGCGAAGGTCGAGGCGTTCAACTCGTGATCGGCGAGCAGCACCAATGCCCTGCGTATCAAATTGGCGCCGGCAGCGCCGACCGACCAGCCGCGCGCCAATCTCTCATGCACGGCGCCGTTTCCCGCGGCCGCGCCGAGCGCCTCGGCCAGGGCCGCGATGGCGTCGGCGGCGTCGCGGTAGAGCATGGCTGGCCCGCGTCCCAGCGAAGGCCGGCCTTCGGCAGCCAGCTCAGCCAGCGTTACGAATGCCGCATGGCGACCGCTTTCGCGCGCGTCACGGCGGCCGGGCGAGGCAAACGACACCGGGACGTCCGCTGCCCAGAGCAGGCTTGCCGTCTCCTCCAGCGTGGCCGCGCCGGAGAGCGTCACAGCATCCTTTCCGCGATAGAAAAGCCCGCCATGCTGGATGGTCGAGATCGAGGTGGCAAAAGCCGGCTCGCCCCAGTCGATGGCGCTTTCTGCGATCGCTCGCGGGCTTCGGCCGCGCGCGCGGCGCGTGGCGAGGGCGGCGATGTCGTCGGCGCGATACCGGCTGCGGCGCGGATCGGCTGCGTCCGGACGCATGCCGATACGGCCCCGGCTGACATAGGCATAGAGCGTCTGCGGCCGCACCTTGAGTCGTTCCAGCGCCTCCTCACGCGTCAGCCATTCGGACATGTTGTTTGTCATGCAGCCGATTGCTTGGGCATATTGATTCACTTGATCAAGATTGATGCCTCGAACTTGCACCATTAATTCAAGTCCGTAAATGGCGAAGGAGACGAACATGGCAAACGGGCTCGATGATGTGGTGGCGGCGGAAACCGTGCTTTCCGATGTCGACGGCCTCGGCGGCCGGCTGACGATCCGTGGCCATTCGCTGCCGGAACTGGCCGGCCGCTGGCGCTATCCGCAAGTGGCGCGTCTGTTGCTCGACGGCTTCTTCGACGACCTTCCCGGCGATGCTGAACTGGCCGAGGCGATCGGCCGGGCGCGGGTCGAGGTGTTCCAGCGGCTGCAGCCGATTTTTCCGACGCTGGCCGCGCTCGATGTCTACAGCGGCATGCGCGCCGGCATCGCCTTGCTGCCGGATGGCGGGACGCTGGCGGATGCGCTCCGGCTGATCGCCGCGCCAGCGGTGCTGACGCCGGCCTTGCTGCGGGCAAAACGGGGCGACAAAGCGGTCGCGCCGGACAAGGGTGCCGATCATGCCGCCGACATGCTGCGGATGCTGAGCGGCAAGGCGGATTCACCCGACCTGGCCAGGGCGCTCGACACCTATCTGGTCATCGTCTGCGACCATGGCCTCAACGCCTCGACTTTTGCCACGCGTGTCGTCGCCTCGACCCAGGCCGGGCTGACCTCGGCGATCCTGGCCGGGCTCGGCGCGCTCAAGGGGCCGCTGCATGGCGGCGCGCCCGGACCGGTCATCGAAATGCTGGACGCGATCGAGGCGAGCGGCGATGCCGCCGGCTGGCTGCGCGACGAGATCGTACATGGCGAGCGCATCATGGGCTTTGGCCACCGTATCTACCGGGTGCGCGATCCGCGCGCCGACGTGCTGAAGGCGGTGGTGCGGCAGCTGGGCGGCAAGGGTGGAACCGGCCGCCGGCTGGCCTTCGCCGAAGAGGTCGAGCAGGCAGCGCTCGAGGTGTTGCGTGTTGCCAAGCCGCAGCGCTCGATCCAGACCAATGTCGAATTCTACACCGCGCTCCTGCTGGAAGCGGCGGGCTTTCCCGCTGAGGCGTTCTCCAATGTCTTCGCCGCGGGCCGCATCGCCGGCTGGATCGCCCATGCGCGCGAGCAGCAGACGACCGGGCGGCTGATCCGGCCGCAGTCGCGCTATGTCGGGCCGGTGCCGGATCTCGTCGCCTGAAGTCGGTCTCCGCCTTCAGGCGGAGAATCTCGCTCATGAGCGAAATTTCATGTGATCACGCGAGCGTGTTCGTGTTCTTGCCTTGGTCAGGACTTATATGCTGCACTGCAACATAGGTCCGCCGCGGCCGCGCCGACCCGATTCCCGGGCCGGATGAGGCTGCTGGCACCCAACGACAGGAACGCCATGACGACGAACGGCAAGGCGGGAGAAAACAAGAAGATCAACGTCGCGCTGCAGGGCGGCGGCTCGCACGGGGCCTTTTCCTGGGGCGTGCTCGACAGGCTGCTGGAGGACGGAAGGCTGGAGATTTCAGCAGTTTCCGGCACCAGCGCCGGCGCCATGAACGCGGTGGCGCTGGCCGACGGCTTCGTCCGTGGCGGCGTCGAAGGCGCGCGCAAGAAGCTCGACGATTTCTGGCGCGCGGTTGCGCGGAAGGGCCGCTTCAGCCCGGTGCAGCGCATGCCGTGGGACGTCGCCTGGGGCAACTGGTCGATCGAGAACACGCCGGGCTATGTCTTCTTCGAGACGATGTCGCGGGTGTTTTCCCCTTATGTCGCCAACCCGCTCGGCCTCAATCCGCTGCGCGACGTGGTCAAGCAGGAGATCGACTTCGCCAATGTGCGCGCCTGCAAGTCGGTGGAGCTGTTCATCTCGGCGACCAATGTCGAGACCGGACAGTTGCGCGTCTTTTCCGATGGCGAGATCGACCTCGACACGGTGATGGCCTCGGCCTGCCTGCCGCAGCTGTTCCGCGCCGTCGAGATCAAGGGCGTGCCCTACTGGGATGGCGGCTATGGCGGCAATCCGGCGCTCTATCCGTTCTTCAAGACGACTGCCACCGAGGACGTGCTTCTGGTGCAGATCAACCCGGTGGTGCGCGAGGGCACGCCGAAGAGCGCCAACGAAATCCAGAACCGCATCGACGAGATCACCTTCAACGCCGGGCTGTTGCGCGAATTCCGCTCGATCGCCTTCGTCAAGGAGTTGATCGCCGCCGGCCGGCTGCCGCATGGCGAGTACCGCGACATCCGCATGCATCGCATCGATGCCGACGAGGCGTTCAAGGATCTGTCGGCATCGTCCAAGGTCAATGCGGAATGGGCCTTCCTCGCCTATCTGCGCGATCTTGGCCGAAGTGCCGCCAGCGACTGGCTGGAGGAGAACTACGACGCCGTCGGCAAGCGGCCGACGCTCGATCTCTCCGGCGAACTCGACGACGGCTACCGGCCGGTGCGCGGCCCGGCGCCGGGCCGGCGGGTCAAGGAGTTTCTCGCCATACGCAGGAAGCCCGAGCAGGCGCGGCGCGGCGCCTAGCGCACCGGGCACTGCCCGCCGACCTCAACCCTTGTGCAGCACCAGGTCGATCACCCTGATCAGGGCGGCGGCGGCCTGCCGCTGCTCGTCCGGATTGCTGATGCGCGTCTTCATGCCCTCCAGCCCGTCGAGCAGCATGTCGGCGAGCAGCCGCGCCGAAAGCCCCTTGGCGGCGAGGTCGACGCCGTTGCCTTTCGCTTCGGCCTCGATCGCCCTGGCGATGTGCTCGACAAGGCCGCCGCGCCAGCAGCCGACGAGGTCGGCGACGCTCGACTTCATGTCGAGCAGTTCGGCGCCGTGCGGGGAGGCGTGCACGGCGCCTATCATCGAGATCAGCGCGGCGTCGACGGCGCGCATCATACGTTCGGCGAAGGTGCCGCCGCCTTCGAGCTCGCTCTTTGCCTGTTCGACCGAACGGCCGAGCAGCATCAGGGCGATGGCGCGAAAAATGTCGGTCTTGTTCTTGAACAGCAGATAGAGCGCCGGCCGCGACATGTCGGCAGCGCGCGCGATGTCGTCCATGGTGGTGCGCGAAAAACCATAGGCGAGGAACACCTTCATCGCGCCCTCCAGAATGCGGGCGCGCTTGGGGTCGACGGCAATGTCCTCGGCTTCGATCATGGCGGCAAGTCTATCCTGTATGAACTCTATTGACAAAATGACGGATTTTGTCAAGTTGTATGAAGACGAAGTGGCCGAGACCTGCCATTTCGCTCCTGGCTGTGGACGACAACGAAGGGTATCCCCATGCGCCTCACCGTCGATGGACAATCATTCGACATCGATGCCGATCCTGAAATGCCGCTGTTGTGGGCATTGCGCGATCTCGTCGGCAAGACGGGCCCGAAATTCGGTTGCGGCATCGCCGCTTGCGGCGCCTGCACCGTGCATGTCGACGGCCAGCCGGTGCGCTCCTGCTCGCTGCCGGTCGGCGGAGTCAGCGGCGCGATCACCACGATTGAAGGCATCAGCGCCGGCGGCAAGCTGCATCCGGTGCAGCAGGCCTGGCTCGAGGAGCAGGTCGCGCAGTGCGGCTACTGCCAGGCCGGCCAGATCATGAGCGCGGTGGCATTGCTCGAGGAGGTGGCGGATCCGAGCGACGACGACATCGACAACGCCATGGGCGGCAACCTCTGCCGCTGCGGCACCTATCCGAAGATCCGCGCGGCGATCAAGAAAGCCGCGGCGCTGAAGACGGCGGGGCTTTGATCATGGCCAGCATCGGAAAGATCGCCCGCCGCACCTTCCTAATCGGCGCCGCCGCCGTCGCCGGCGGTGTCGGCGTCGGCTATTATTACTACCGCAAGCCCTTCGCGAACCCGCTCGAGGACGATCTCGGCAAGGGGGAGGCGACCTTCAATCCTTATGTGAAGATCGGCGCCGACAACACCATCACCATCGTCGCGCCGCGCGCCGAGATGGGGCAAGGCGTGTCGACGACGCTTGCCGCCATGGTCGCGGAGGAGCTCGATGTCGGTCTCGACCAGGTCAAGGTCGAGCACGGCCCGGCCTCCTATGCCTATTACAACGCGGCGATCCTCCAGGAGGGCGGTCCGTTCGCCTTCTTCGACGAGAGCATGACGGCCGAAGCGGTGCGCTCCGGCCTCGGCGTCGTCGGGAAGCTGCTCGCTTTGCAGGGCACCGGCGGCTCGTCCTCGATGCGCGACGGGTTCGACAAGATGCGGCAGGCGGGCGCTGCCGCAAGGCAGATGCTGATCGCGGCGGCGGCGCAGAAGCTCGGCGTTTCCGCCGGCGAGCTGGAAACCGCCAGCGGCACGGTCCTGCACAAAGCGTCGGGAAAATCGGTCACCTATGGCGAAGTCGCCGCCTCAGCCAGCGCCATGCCGCCGCCCGCCGAGGTCAGGCTCAAGGACAGGGTCGACTGGAAGCTGCTCGGCAAGCCGCAGAAGCGCGTCGACATGCTGGCCAAGGTCACCGGCGCGCCGATCTTCGGCATCGATGTCCGGCTGCCGGAGATGCTCTACGGCACGGTGAAGATGAGCCCGCGCTTCTGGTCGAAGCCGGTGAGCGCCGACCTGTCCAAGGCGGAAAAAATGCCGGGCGTGGTCAAGATCGTGCCGATCGAGACCAGCTACGGCCATGGCTTCGGCGTCATCGCCGAAAACACCTGGGCGGCATTCAGGGCCGCCGAGGCGATCGAGGCCAAATGGGCCGACCCCGAATATCCGCTGGACAGCGCCGCCATCGACGCGGCGCTGAAACAGGCGCTCACCACCAAGGGCTCGGCACTCCGCAACGACGGCGACGTCGACACCGCCTTCGCCGACGCGCCACGCGAAAAGATCGTCGAGGCCGACTATGCGGTGCCGTACCTGGCGCACGCGACGATGGAGCCGATGAACGCCACGGCGCGGCTGAAGGACGGCGCCCTCGACATCTGGTGCGGCAACCAGGCGCCGACGCTGGTGCGCCAGCTCTGCGCCAACGCGGTCGGCATCGAGCAGGACAAGGTCACGGTGCACACAACCTTCCTCGGCGGCGGCTTCGGCCGGCGCGTCGAGATGGACTATGCGCTGTGCGCGGCGCTGATGGCCAAGGAAGCCGGCGGTCGTCCGGTCAAGGTGACCTGGACGCGCGAGGAGGACATGCGCCACGACGCCTACCGCCCCGCGGCAATCGGCAGGTTCCAGGCGCGGCTCGGCGACGATGGCCTGCCGGTCGCGGTCGACATGAAGGTATCGTCGCCATCGATGATCGCCAGCACCTTGCGGCGGCTGTTCCCCTCGCTGTCGGCGATGGGACCGGACAAGACCATCGTCGATGGCGCCTACGACCAGCCCTACACGATCCCGAACTACCGGGTGAGCGGCATCGCCGCGCCCGTCTCGATCCCCGTCGGTTCGTGGCGATCGGTCGGAAGCTCGATCAACGGCTTCTTCCATGAAGGCTTCATGGACGAGATCGCGGCCGCCGGGAAAACCGATCCGGTCGAATTGCGCAAGAAGCTGATGGCCGCTTATCCGTCGGCGCTGAAGGTGGTCGAGGCAGTCGCCGGGATGGCGAAATGGGGCGAGGCGCTGCCGGCCGGCAAGGCCAAAGGCATGGCCTTCACGCTGTCCTTCGGCAGTTGGGTCGGCGAGATCGTGCAGGTCGCGGACACGCCGGCCGGCATCCGCATCGAAAAGGTGTGGATCGCTGCCGATGTCGGCACCGCGCTCGACCCGGACATCATCAAGGCGCAGCTCATCTCCGGCGCCATCTACGGCCTGTCGGCGGCGATGGGCCAGGAAATCACCTTCGCCGACGGCATGGTCGAGCAGTCGAACTTCCACGATTTCGACGCCATGCGCATCTTCCAGACCCCGGTGTTCGAGGTGGCGGTGCTAGAGAATTTCCACAAGATGGGCGGCGTCGGCGAGGTCGGCACGCCGCCGGCCGCTCCGGCGCTCGCCAATGCCATCTTCGCGCTGACCGGCAAGCGCATCCGTAGGTTGCCGCTGTCGAAAGAGGTGACCTTCGCATGAGGAAGCTTCTCATCATGCTGACGCCTGCTGCCATCATCTTGCTGGCGGCGCCTTTTGCAACCGCGCAGGAGTCCCAGCAGCCAGCCCCAGCAGCAGTCGACACGGCCAAGGGCCTGCCCGAATGGGACAAGGTCTATGCGGTGTTCTCGCATCCGCGCTGCGCCGACTGCCATGTCGCCGACGACCGGCCGCGCTGGTCCGGCGCGCATTATGGCGGCACGCGCGTGCATGGCTTCAATGTCCAGCGCGGCGCCGACGGCTCCGGCTTCGGCAATCCCGGCCTGCGTTGCACGACGTGCCATTTCTCCAGCAATTCCAAGGCATTGCATGGGCCGCCGGGGGCCGAGAACTGGCATCTGGCGCCGGCCGAGATGGTCTGGTTCGGAAAGTCCTCGGCCGAAATCTGCGCCCAGATCAAGGACCCCGCCCGCAATGGCGGGCGCAGCCTGCAGGATGTCGCGCTGCATGTTCGCGACGACAAACTGGTTGCCTGGGGCTGGGCCCCGGGAGCGGATCGTGAGCCGGCGCCAGGCTCGGCGGAGGAGACATACACAGCGATCGAGAACTGGATGGCGGCGGGCGCGCCCTGTCCGGCAGCGCAATAATCCATCAAAGTTTCTGACTATTTTGCGTTGCAACTTTGAGGTAGAAGCGGCGCTTCGCCTATCACGGCAAATTGAATAGGGCCTTGCGCGCACCCATATCGGCGACGCGCCCGCATCTGAAAGAAGCGGCCTGGCCGAACCCCGCAGTGGAAACGACGACGATGCCGAAAATCAGGTTTCACAAGCTTGCAGCCATTGTTGTGCTTATCGGATTCGCAGCCTGGATGGGAACGGGTGAATTCTCGTCCGTGGGCAGCGCCGCCGCCGACAAGCCGAAGGCAGAAGACGCCTCGAAGGCTGCGCAGCCGGAGGCCGCCAAGCCGAAAGCCGCTGAGGCCGAGGCGAAGGCGCCGCTGCGCACCGTCGCTGTGGTGACGCCGCCGCGCAAGACCTATGCGCGTGCCATCCGCATTTCCGGGCTGACCGAGGCCGACAAGCGGGCGGTGCTGGCGACGCGCGTCGCCGGCGTCATCGATAAGCTGCCGGTCAAGCAGGGCCAGCGCGTCAAGACCGGCGACCTGGTGCTGATGCTGGCGGCCGAGGAGAAGATCTCCAACGTCGACAACGCCAAGCAGCTTCTGGTGCAGCGCCAGGCCGAGCTGGAAGCGGCCCTGCGGCTGATGAAAACCGGCAATCTGCCGGCGCTGCAGCTCGACACCGCGCGCTCGAACCTGACGTCCGCGCAATCCCAGCTGGAGACCGCGCAAGCCGAGCTCGACCGCAATGAGGTCAAGGCGCCGTTCGATGGCGTCATCGACCGCGTTCCGGTGGAACTGGGTAGCTCGGTGATGCAGGGCGGTGAGGTGGCAACCATCCTCAAGCTCGACCCGGTGATCGCGCGCGGCGAGGTCAGCGAGCGCGACCTGCGCTACATCAAGATCGGCGACGAGGCCAATGTGCGGCTGGTCAACGACCAGAAGGTCACCGGCACGGTGCGCTACATCAGCCGCGACGCCTCATCGCAGACCCGCACCTTCCGTGTCGAAGTGGCGATCCCCAATGCCGATGGCGCCATCCCCGCCGGCATGACGGCCGAAATCACGCTCAGCGCGCAGCCGACCGACGCGGTCATGCTGCCCCGTTCGGTGGTGACGCTGGGCGACAAGGGCGACCTCGGCATCCGCGCCGTCGGCAAGGACAACAAGGTGGCGTTCTACCCGATCGATCTCGTCGACGACACGCCGAACGGCCTGGTGCTGGGCGGCATACCGCAGGATGCGCGCATCATCGTCGCCGGCCAGGAGCTGGTGAAGGAAGCCGATGCGGTCAAGCCGGTCGAGGCCGACCAGGCGACCATCAACAAGCTGATCGGCGAAGCCACCTCCGGGACGCAGTAGCGCAGTCCGATGTCGGGCGCGCCCGACATCGGCCAATTCGCTACTCCTCGAAGACAACTGCAGGCATAAGTCATGGATATCGTCAGACTCGCCATCCACAACGCCCGCCTCACAATATCCGCGCTGCTGTTCCTGCTCGTCGCGGGCTGGGTCGCCTATCAGTCGACACCGAAGGAAGCGGAGCCCGACGTTCCGATTCCGATGATGTATATCAGCCTGATCTATCAGGGCATCTCGCCGGAGGATTCCGAGCGTCTTCTTCTGCGTCCGATGGAAAGCAAGCTGAAGAGCCTGAAGGGCCTCAAGGAGATGCGTTCGGCCGCCTTCCAGGGCGGCGGCTACGTGCTGGTCGAGTTCCAGCCGCAGACCAATCTGGCGACCGCGCTGCAGGACACGCGCAGCAAGGTGCAGGACGCCAAGGCCGACCTGCCGCAGGCGGCCGAGGAGCCGACCGTCAACGAAGTCAACGTCTCCGAGTTTCCGGTCCTTGTCGTGACGCTGTCCGGCGACGTGCCGGAGCGCGTGCTGACGGCGGCGGCGCGCGAATTGCGCGACCGCATCGAGGAAGTGCCCGGCGTCCTCGAAGGTTCGCTGCAGGGCGCGCGTGACGATCTCGTCGAGGTCGTCATCGACCCGGTGAAACTGTCGTCCTACGGGCTGCAGCTCGACCAGGTGATGCAAGGCGTCGGCGCCTCCAACAGCCTGGTCGCCGCCGGCAATCTCGAAGGCTCGGAAGGCAAATACGCGGTCAAGGTGCCGTCGCTGATCGAGACGCCGGAGGATGTCGCCAACCTGCCGGTCGTCGCCACGCCCAATGCCGTGGTGCAGGCCAAGGACATCGCCACCATCCGCTCCACCTTCAAGGACGCCGAGACGGTGACGCGCCTCGACGGCAAGCCGGCAATCGCCATCGAGGTGAAGAAGCGCATCGGTGCCAATCTGATCGACACGCTGAACCATGTCAGGGAAGTGTCCGACAGCTTCATCAAGACGATGCCGGAAGGCATGCACGTCACCTACACGCAGGACAAATCGGTCTTCGTCAACCAGCTGCTCGGCGACCTGCAGAACCACGTCATGATCGCCGTCATCCTGGTGTTCATCGTCATCCTCTACGCGCTGTCTGGCCGCGCCTCGCTGCTCATCGGGCTGGCCATTCCGTCGTCCTTCCTGATCGGCATCCTGCTGCTCGCCATGATGGGCTACACGATCAACATGATCGTGCTGTTCAGCCTCATCCTGGCGGTCGGGATGCTGGTCGATGATGCCATCATCGTCACCGAATTCGCCGAACGGCGCATGAGCGAAGGCATGCCGAAGGCGGATGCCTTCGCGCTGGCCGCAAGGCGCATGGCCGGTCCGGTCATCGCCGCGACGATGACGCGCATCGCCGCCTTCTCGCCGCTTTTGTTCTGGCCGGGCATCATCGGCGACTTCATGAAATACATGCCGATCACGCTGATCGTGACGCTGTCGGCTTCGATGCTCTATGCGCTGGTGTTCGCGCCGACGCTGGGCGCCATCTTCGCCAAGGCGCCCAAGCATCATGAGGACGAGAACCGCGACGGCTGGTACATGGCGCTGGTCAAGCAGGCGGTGCGCTTCCCGATCACCGTGATACTGCTCACCGTCGGCCTGCTGGTCGGCGTCGGGTTCGCCTATTCGAAATACGGTGCCGGCGTCGAATTCTTCCCCAGCGTCGAGCCGGATTACGGCCTGCTCTACGTGCATGCGCGCGGCAACCTTTCGCTGGCCGAGATGGACGCCGCCACCAAGGAAGCGGAAAACCGGCTGCTCGGCTGGCCGGGGGTGAAGTCGGTCTATACGCGCGCCGGCAAGACGCAAGGCGGCGGCCAGGACATTCCTGAGGATGTCGTCGGCGTCATCCAGTACGAGTTCGTCGACTGGCGCGAGCGCAAGTCGGCCAACCAGATCCTCAGCGACCTGCGCGGCGTCATGGCCGGCATTCCCGGCGTCGATGTCGAGGTGCGCGTGCCGGAGGCCGGCCCGCCGACCGGCAAGCCGATCCAGATCAGGCTTTCGGCCGCCGATCCCAAGGGGCTCGACGACAAGGCGCGCGCGGTGGCGGCGCGGATCGCCAAGATTCCCAACGTCATCGACATTTCGGACGGCCTGCCGCCGCCCGGCGTCGACTGGGCGCTCGAGGTCGACCGCGCCAAGGCGGCGCAATACGGCATCAGCCCGACCTCGGTCGGCACGGTGGTGCAACTGGTGACCAACGGCCTGAAGCTCTCGGAATACCGGCCCGCCGGGGCGGACGACGCCGTCGACATAAGGCTGCGCCTGCCCGAGGACCGGCGCACGCTGTCGACGCTGGATGAGCTAAGGGTACAGACCTCGCAAGGCTCGGTGCCGATCTCCAACTTCGTCGTGCGCAAGCCCGAGCCGACGGTCGGCATCCTCAACCGAATCGACGGCGCGCGCACGGTGGTGGTGCAAGCCAATGTCAGCGCCGGCGCGCAGGTCGCGGCGGTGCAGCAGGAAGTTACCAAGGCCGTTTCCGAGATGGATCTCGGCAGCGGCATCCGCTGGAAGCTCGCCGGCTCCAACGAGGACAGTGCCGAGGCCGGCGCCTTCCTCAGCAAGGCCTTCGGCGCGGCGATCTTCCTGATCTTCCTGGTGCTGCTCATGCAGTTCAACAAGTTCACCAGCGTCTGGCTGGTGCTGTCCTGCGTGGTCATGGCGACGGTCGGCGTCTTCCTCGGACTGCTTTTGACGGGCGAAGCCTTCGGCATCGTCATGTCGGGCATCGGCGTCATCGCGCTCGCCGGCGTGGTGGTGAACAACAACATCGTGCTGATCGACACTTACGACCGGTTGCGCGAGGAGGGCTGGGACAAGATGGACGCGGTGCTGCAGACCTGCCGCGAGCGCGCCCGTCCGGTGGTGCTGACGGCGGTGTCGGCGATCCTCGGCGTCTTGCCGATCGCCTTCGGCCTCGGCCTCGAGATCTTCCACCACGAGACGACGATCAACGCGCCGTCGACGCAGTGGTGGATCTCGCTGTCGTCGGCGATCGTCTTCGGCCTGTCCTTCGCCACCTTGCTGACGCTGGTGGTGACGCCATCAATGCTGATGGTGTTCACGCGCAGCAAGGACAGTCGCTTCAACGCGTTTTTCCGGCGGCTGTTCGGTCGCGGCAAGGGCAAGGTTTCAACGACTGTCCCAGGCGACGATGCGGGCGCCGAGCCGGCCGTCGCCTTCCAGAAAGCCGCCGAATAAGTCAGCTCAACCAGGAAGATAAAGGCCGCCCGGGGAACAACCGGGCGGCCTTTTGCATTGTCCCAGCATAACTTCACCTCACGGCGAGGGCTTTCTCATGACGGTCAGCACACTTCTCGTCATCATTCTCATCCTCATCCTGATCGGCGCCGTGCCGGCATGGCCGCATTCGCGCTCCTGGGGCTATGGCCCTTCGGGCATCGTCGGCGTCATCCTGGTGGTGCTTTTGATCCTGTTGTTGATGGGCAGAATCTGATCCCTTATGCGACCGAGCCTCCTCGGAGGCCCGGTCGTCGTCGGCCGCAGTCAGGCGGCCTCGCGCGAGGCGGGAGCGACAGCAATGCCGATATCCCGCATGGCCTCCTTCACCGCCTGATCGAGACGGGTGTGCGGGATTTCGCCAATGATCTTCTCCAGCCGTGTCGAGACCAGCTGGTGCTCCTCGAAACGAAGGTAGGACATCGAGACGATCTCACGCCACATCGCCACGAACGGGCTGCCGGCGCGCAGCACCCACCACGGCATTAAGCCGAGCTTCAGCTTGCGCCCGAGCGCATTCTCGGCCGCGGCCTTGATATCGAGGTCGGTGACGGCATGGCCGGGGAAGTTGAGCGCCTCGTAGAAGCCGAGCTTGTCGAGATTGCGCGCCAGGCCGACGAAAGCCGCTGCGAAATCCGGCAGATAGGCCCATTCGTGGGCGAGATCGGCCGGACCGGGCGCCGTGTAGATGCCCTTCGCCATCTTGGCGGCGACGACCAGATCGAACCAGGAACCGCTGCCGGTGCCGCCGAAGAAGTCGCCGGCCCTGAGCAGAATGGTGCGCACGCGGCCGGCCTCGGCCTCGCGGCGCAACAGATCCTCCATGGCGACGCGGATGCGGCCCTTCTCGGTCGTCGGCCGGAACGGCGTGTCTTCCGTGATCACGCGAGGCATCGGCGAGCCGTAATTGTAGACGGTGCCGGGGAACAGATGCAGCGCGCCGTTGGCGCCGCAGGCGGCCATGACATTCTCGGCCATCGGCAGGCATTTGCCCCAGTCGGTGTAGATCGGGTTGAGGCCGTTGAAGATGATGTCGACGCCTTGCGTTGCGCGGATCAGCGAGCCGCGGTCGAGCGCATCGCCGGCTATCGCCGCGGCGCCCTTGAGCTCGGCCGGCACCTTGCCGCTGCGGGTGACGGCGCGGACATCGAAGCCGGCGTCGATGAAGGCCTTGCCGACGACGCGGCCGAGCCGGCCATTGGCGCCGAGGATTGCGATCTTGGTCATTTCTCGTCTCCGTGTTTGCGTTGGGCCCTCAATCTGAAGCTTTCGCAAACGAATGGAAATTGACTGAAGTTGACGTTCTGATATTCATAAATGAATGGCAGAGATCGACTGGAACCTGATCAAGAGTTTCGTCGCCGTGGCGGAGACCGGCAGCTTGTCGGCCGCCGCGCGAAAGCTTGCGGCGAGCCAGCCGACACTTGGCCGCCACATCGCCGAGCTGGAGCAGGCGCTCGGCGTGACGCTGTTCCGTCGCGGCCGCAGCGGCTACGCGCTGACCGAGGCCGGCAGCGTGCTCTTCGAGCGCGGTCGCGCGGTGAGCGAGCAGGCGAGCGCCTTTTCGCTGCTGGCGCTGGGGTCGGTCGAAGCGATCGAGGGCACGGTGCGCATCGCCGCCAGCGAGGTGGTGGCGGCCTATGTACTGCCGGAGATCACGGCGCGACTTGGTGTCGAGGAAACGGGCATCGAAGTCGAGATCGTCGCCTCGAACCAGGTCGAGAACCTGTTGCGCCGGGATGCCGATATCGCCATCCGCATGGTCAAGCCGGCGCAGAACGAGCTTGTGGCGCGCAAGGTCGCCGACATTCCGCTCTGCGCCTGCGCGGCCAAATCCTATCTCGGCAGGGCCGGCCGCCCGCTGGAGCCCGCCGACCTTGCCGGCCATGCGCTGATCGGCTTCGATCGCAGCGACGAGATGATCCGAGGCTTTGCCGGGTACGGCATTCCGGTCAGCCGCAGCAGCTTTCGCTTAAGGACCGACAATCAGATCGTTTTGTGGGAGGCGGTGCGGGCCGGTAATGGCATCGGCCTTGGCCAGCGTCCGCTGGCCGAGCGCGATCCGCTGGTGGAGATCGTGCTGCCACAGCTTCCACTGCCGGTGCTGCCGGTGTGGCTGGCCATGCATCGCGACGTGCGCAGCAGCGTGCGCATCCGCCGCGTCGCGGACTTCCTCTACGAGGAGCTGAAGCGCTACTCGGCCGGCGCCGGCTAGCGCATGATGCCGAAAAGTGTGAAGCGGTTTTCGGACGGCGTCATGCTCTATTTCTCTAATCTCAGAGCCGGATGGATTTCAGGTCGATCCGACCTGAAATCCATCCGGCTCGGGAGCGAACTCGGCGCGGTGAGCAAGCCCGGCCATCAACAGGACGACGATCAACAGCCCCGACAGGGCGACGAAGATCGGGCCGAAGCTCGAATGCTCGGCGACGAAGCCGATCGCCGACGGCGCCACCAGTATGCCGGAATAGCCCATGGTGGTGACGACGCTCATGCCGGTGCCGGATGACATGCCTTCCTGGTTGCCGCCGGCCGAGAAGATGATCGGCACCATATTGGCGATGCCGAAGCCGCAAAAGGCAAAGGCGGCGATCGCAAGCCAGGGCGAGGGCGACAGGCCAGCCACCAGCATGCCGGCGGCGGCGACAAGGGCCGAGCCGCGCAGCGTCGCCACCGCGCCGAAGCGGTTGCGCACGCCGTCGCCGAGGAAGCGCATCAATGCCATGACGCCCGAAAAGGCCGCGTAAGCAAGGCCGGCGATGGCAAGGTCGGCGCCGAGCTCCTGCTGCAGGTAGAGCGCCGCCCAGTCGAGCACCGCGCCCTCGGAGACCATCGTCAGCAAAGCCATCAGCCCGACCAGATAGACCAGCGGATTCGCCGGCAGTGAGAATTTCCGATGCTCGGCGGCCTCGGGCTTGTCCTCAACAATGAGATGGCCGACAGCGAGCGCGATCACCGCGAAGGCGAGCACCGTCACCACCGTCGCATGGGCGAAATGGCCGTAGTTCTGGATGGCGAAGCCGCCCAGCGCGCCGCCGGCGAAACCGCCAAGGCTCCAGAAGCCGTGCGAGGACGACATGATGGCGCTGGAGAGCCTTCTTTCCACCGCCACCGCGTTGGCGTTCATGGCGACGTCCATGCCGCCGATCGAGCCGCCGAAGATGAACATGGCGATGGCCGCCAGCGGCACATTGGGGGCGAGCGCAACGGCCAGCAGGCCGAAGCTGCCGCACAGGCCGAACCAGCGCAGCACGGCGCGGGAGCCATGCCTGGACATCAGATGGCCGCACCAGGTCATCGCCGCCACCGCGCCGGCGCCGAACAGGAGGATCAGCAGGCCGAGCGTGAATTTCGAGATGTCCAGCCGGGTCAGGAACACCGGGATCTGCGGTGCCCAGCTGCCGGTCAGAAAGCCGTTGGCGAGGAAGATGCCGGCCACGGCCCAGCGTCCGCGCGTCGCGGCTTGCATCGTGATTTGCACGCTCATGATGTGAAGTACGCCGGTGGATCTGGGCAGAAAATTAGATCGATTCAATTCATAGTCAAGCGCTGAGCAGGCAGAAGTGCTTGGGCCAAAGCGGCGACATCGGGTTGGTTCACAGCGTCAACGACAAACTCGTGGACAGGCCATCCGCATGCCGGCGCATGTCGTTGCAGGCTGACCGCCAAGTCAGCCAAGGACAGTTATCAAGACATTCGACTCTTGAGAAAATCGGTTATCACACCAGCCGTGATCGCTGGATGCTCCTCAGGGAAGAAGTGTCCTCCCGTCATCGGCCTTCCCTGTACATCGATCGCCCACCGGCGCCAGAGGGCCAAGGGACCCCCAGCATCGTCGTACCAGCTCGCCAAGGCGCCGCTTTCGCTCCAAAGGGCGAGCAGAGGGCAATTGATGCGCCGGCCAGCACCGAGATCTGCCGCGTCGTTCTCGCGGTCGATACTCGACGCTGCGCGATATTCCTCGCAGATTGCATGGATATGGCCAGGATCGCTCAGGGCGGCAATATAGGTCTCTCGAACCCAGTCGGGAAAAACGTCTCGCGGTGTTCCCCACTCACCAAGCGCATTGTCCACGACCGCGTCGGGCGCGGAGAAAATTAGGCGCTCTGGAAGAGGAGATGGTTGCGCGAGCAACGAAAACGGCCAGAAAGCCAAGGCAAGGCGCGCGTCAGCGCGATCCCACACGTCGAAAGTTGGCACAACGTCCAACACCGCGACGTGAGATACGCATGCGGGATGGTCAAGCGCGGCCCGATAGGCAACTCTGCCTCCTCGATCGTGGCCGACTATGGCGAAGCGATCATGGCCGGCGGATCGCATGGCTTCCACCAGCGTCGTGGCGATCTCGCGCTTCGACATAGCGTCTCTCAAGCGCTCGTCTGGACAATTGCTTCGCCCGTATCCGGGCAGGTCGGCCGCAATCACCTTATATTCGCCCGCCAACAATGGGGCGATCTCGCGCCACATCAGGTTCGTCTCTGGAAAGCCGTGCAGGAGAAGTACGGGAAACCCGTCGCCACCTTCGTAAAGGAAAATTGCGCCGCGCTCGCCTTCAACCACGCGGCTTGTGAAGCCGGGAATCTCTGTCGTATCTTTCATCATGACTTTAGAACGGCAACGAGCCGCTAAAGTTCATAGCGGGTCAGCCGAACGAACGTCGTCGCCTTGAACCGCACCAGATTCGCTAGTGATCCTTCGGCCGCCTTGCCTCGAACTCGGCCTTTTGGCCTCCGACGCGTCGGTCTGGTGGAGCGCCTGCCATTCGGCATAGGGCATGCCGTAAACGATCTCGCGCGACTCGTCCTTGGAGAGCGCGACCCCCTCGGCCTCGGCCGCGTCGCGATACCAGTTGGAAAGGCAGTTGCGGCAGAAGCCGGCAAGGTTCATCAGGTCGATGTTCTGCACGTCGCCGCGCTGGCGCAGGTGGTCGATCAGCCGGCGGAAGGCGGCGGCCTCGAAATCGCGCTTCTGCTCGTCGCTGAGTTCGGTCATGTCATGCACTCCTTGAGCCCTTCTCAGGCCCTATGATACCGGCCCGGTGCGCGAGCCGAACATCTTCACCCGATGTATATCGGGACGGCGGTCGATCGCGTCAACGATCGGCGCCAGCCGCTCGGCCCAGGCGAGGGCGCCCTCGCGCCCGGCGATCAGATCCTGGCGGATCTCGAGCAGCGCGTGGGCAAAGCCGTTGACGATGGCGTGGCGGAACATGGTGTCGCCGCGCAGCGCCCCGTCATAGGGTTCGTTGTCGCCGACGACGAGGTTCTTGTCCTCGGCCAGCATGTCGATCAGCGGCCGCGCCACGCGGTCGTCCAGGTCCCACAATATGCCTACATGCCAGGGCCGCCGGATGCCTTGCATGACGGGCGTAAAGGAATGGATTGAGAAGATGAAGGGCGCCTTGGCTGACGCCTCGGCCACCGAGGCGATCATGGCGCCGACGGCGTCGTGATAGGGCCGGTAGAAGCGGTCGAGCCGTCGCTCGCGCTCTTCTGGAGCCATCGGATAATTGCCCGGCACGATGGTGCCGTCATAAAGCTGGCGGATCAGCGTCGGGTCGTCTTCGCCGCGATTGGGATCGATCAAAAGCCGCGAGAAATTGGCCAGCACTGCCGGCACGCCGAGCGTCGCCGCCAGTTCGCGCGTCACCGTCTCGACGCCGATGTCGTAGGCGATGTGGCGGTCGAACTCGCTCGCCGGCAGGCCGAGGCTGCCATACTCTTCCGGCAGCGCGCGGCGGGCATGATCGCCAAGCAGAACGATGCCTCGCTTGCGGTCGCCTTCGACGATATCGAAAGGCGCGAAAACTGTGGATCGGGTCATCGGCTGGAAATGGTCTGGTCGCTGGCTTCCCGGCAGGGTGGTAACGTCATTCCACGAAGAGGACGCTGGCGCAATGCCGTTGTTTGGCCACGGTTTCTGCGAAGAATCCAACGCATGGCGGCAAATCGCGCCTGGGGCCTTTCTAAATCGATTGGAATTGAACAAAACGGCGCGTTGACATGCGCCCGGAGTTTGCCGAAAAGGGGCGTCGAGAGATGCAGATGTCGTTCTTGAGGGGTTTCAGGATGGGTTCCGCCGGCAGGCCGCGCATGCGCCGCGCCTTCGCCTTGCCGATCCTGACCGTCGTCACCGGGCTCACAGCCATGGTCGCGGCGTCGCCCGCCCGGGCCGATTTCCGCGTCTGCAACGCCACCCAGAACCTGGTCGGCGTCGGCATCGGCTACCGCGCCAAGGCCGGCTGGATCACCGAGGGCTGGTGGCACATCGAAGGGTCGAGCTGCAAGACGCTGATCGAGGGTCCGCTGTCATCAAGGTTTTACTATCTTTATGCAGAAGACGCCGAGCGCGGCGGGCGCTGGGACGGCCCGATCAACATGTGCGTGGCCGAAAAAGAGTTCAAGATCGCCGGCGTAACCGATTGCGTCGCCCGGGGCTTCCAACGCGCCGGATTTCAGGAATATGACACGGGCGAGCAGGCAAGCTGGATGGTCCAGCTGACCGACGAGCCCGCAACGGGAGGCGCACCAGCGGCCCCCGCCCCGGGAACAAACAGTCAATGAGACGTAACCGTAAGGTCAAGATCCTCGCCACCATCGGTCCGGCTTCCTCTTCAGAGGAGATGCTGAAGAAGCTCTTCGAAGCCGGCGCCGATGTCTTCCGCATCAATATGAGCCATACCGACCACGATTTGATGCGCACGCTGGTCGGGCGCATCCGCGCGGTCGAGGAAACGGTCGGCCGCCCGATCGGCATTCTCGCCGACCTGCAAGGGCCGAAGCTCAGGGTCGGCAAGTTCGCTAATGGCAAGGAGACGCTCAGCGTCGGCCAGACCTTCACGCTCGACAACAATCCGGAGCCGGGCACGTCGAGCAGGGTCTACCTGCCGCATCCGGAAATCCTGAGCTCGGTCGAGGCAGGCCATCGCCTTTTGATCGACGACGGCAAGCTGGAGCTCAGGGCGCTGAAGAGCGACGGCAAGTCGATCACTTGCACCGTCGTCGCCGGCACCACGATTTCCGACAAGAAGGGCGTCAGCCTGCCCGACACCGACCTGCCGGTCGGCGCGCTGACCGAGAAGGACCGCGCCGATCTCGACGCGGTGCTGGCGGCAAGCGTCGACTGGGTGGCGCTGTCCTTCGTGCAACGGCCGGAAGATCTCGCCGAAGCGCGCAAGATCGCGCGCGGCCGGGCGCTGATCATGGCCAAGATCGAGAAGCCGCAGGCGGTTACCCGCCTGGCGGAGATCATCGAACTGTCGGACGCGCTGATGGTCGCGCGCGGCGACCTCGGCGTCGAGATGCCGCTCGAGGCGGTGCCCGGCATCCAGAAGCAGATCACGCGTGCGGCGCGCCGCGCCGGCAAGCCGGTGGTGATCGCAACGCAGATGCTGGAATCGATGATCACCGCGCCGGTGCCGACCCGCGCCGAGGTGTCTGACGTGTCGATCGCCGTGTTCGAGGGCGCCGACGCCATTATGCTTTCGGCCGAATCCGCGGCCGGCGCCTATCCGGTCGAGGCCGTGGCGATGATGAACCGTATCGCCACCAAGGTCGAAACCGACCCGACCTATGCCGGCATCATCAACGCGCAGCGCTCGGAACCGGAAGCGACGGGCGCCGATGCGATATCGCTCGCCGCTCGCGAAATCGCCGAAACGCTGAAACTGTCGGCGATCGTCACCTATACGGCCTCCGGCACGACCGGCCTGCGCGCCGCGCGCGAGCGACCGCAAGTGCCGATCGTGGCGCTGTCGCCGATCCTCAACACGGCGCGGCGGCTGTCGCTTTTGTGGGGCACGCATTGCGTGGTGTCGCCCGATGCCGTCGACCTCGACGACATGGTCGACCGCGCCTGCCGCATCGCGATAGACGAGGGCTTCGGCAAGCCGGGCGACCGCGTCATCATCACCGCGGGCGTGCCGCTGAGGACGCCGGGCTCGACCAACATGCTGCGCATCGCCTATGTCGGGTCGGAGACGCAGACCAGCCGCACCTGACTTCTCGGTTTAGTCCGCTGCAGTTCCGAGCGCTCTTGCCGCACCTTCGCCGTGATCGACACGCCGCAGGAAGTGGCGCGCGCGAGGGATGGGATCATGCAGATACTGATCCGGCCCGCGCATCTTGCGCCGGTTGAGTTCGACGGTCTCGAGCAGATCGAAGTCGACCCTTTCGAGCGCGCAGTGCCATCCGGCGCTGTGCGCGGCCCATCCCCTTTTGTGGTGTTGCAGAAGCCGCTCGCGCCGGGAATAGCCATGGTAGTCGAAGGCGATCACGCCGTTCGTCACATAGATGTGATTTCCCGAAAAGCCTTCGCCTGGAATGATCCGCTCGCCGTAAAATCCGCCCTTGGGAGGATGACCGAGGAAAGTGCCCGCAAGGATGTGGCAGGCGCCGTAGCCAAAGAAAATGCGGTCCGGCAGCGCCCAGAATTTTTCGGGGTTTTTCTTGATGCCGTGCTTCAGGACATACATCAGGTCGGCGCCAGCTCGGCGCCGGGCACCGTGATGTCGGGGCATTGTCCCTGGTTGTAGGCATCGTCGGCAAGCCGCGCCTCGACGCTCCTCGCCATCGCCTGCAGGTCGATGCTCTTGCCGGCGGTCTTCTCGATGGCGCCGACGACGAGATCCGGCGCGATCCAGTCGGGTTTGTGGCCGAGATTGTGTACCCAGACCAGCTCGGCGCCGGGGATATCGCGGGCAAGGCCGGTCGAATGGATGGTGGCGTAGACCACCTTGTCGCGGTCACCGGAAATGATGACGGTCGGCGCCTTGATGTCATGGTAGTGCGGCGAAGCGTCGAGCGCGTAGCTGTAGAGCCCAGCCACATCGGCGGCGTTGGCGCGAAAGGCGCCTGGCCGCAGCACCAGGGGGATCGAGGCGGTGGCGACGTAGCCGTCCGGCGCCTTGTTGGGAGAAAAGACGCAGGCCGTGGCAGCATCGATGCGCAGCGCTCCGGCCGGATAGGCTAGCGTCTCGGAAAACAGCGGGCCGATCAGCGGAATGGCCGTCAGATTGTAGTACCAGGCCGTCGCCCCGCCCGGCCAGGGATGGCTGGCGGGCGACAGGAAGACGAGGCCCAGCGTCTTGTCCGGATGCTTGCGGGCAAAGGCGGTGGCGACTGCGCCGCCGAAGGAGTGGCCGACGACGATCGCCTTCCTCAT
This sequence comes from Mesorhizobium sp. M4B.F.Ca.ET.143.01.1.1, assembly GCF_004792275.1. NCBI lineage: Bacteria > Pseudomonadati > Pseudomonadota > Alphaproteobacteria > Hyphomicrobiales > Phyllobacteriaceae > Mesorhizobium > Mesorhizobium sp. M4B.F.Ca.ET.143.01.1.1. The sequence goes on along the minus strand of NZ_SRSR01000005.1, from coordinate 290,343 downwards.
CGCAAGCTGATCCATCAGCGCGGCGATGGTGTCGGCCTGCGCCAGCAAGGTCTCGTTGTCGCCGCGCTCAGACCAGCCGAAGCCGGGCCGGTCCAGAAACAGCATCTCGGCCCGGCCTTCGAGCAGCGGCCGCAGCGGCAGCATCTGATCCTTGAGATTGGCGCTGGCGCCGTGGATGAAGACGATCGGCGGCAGTTCCGCATTGGCCGGCGCCGGAACATGGACATAATGGATGCGTGCGCCGCCGATGTCGGCGAAGTCGCCGACCGGCAGGTTGCGGCGCTCGATCAGCCAGGCACCGGCGCGGGTGACGCCGACAAAGGCAAGGACGAGCGCGAGGAAGAAGGCAAACGCAGCGTAGATGAGGTTCATGATGGAGAATACGGAACGGAGCGGAAATAGTTCTGGAGGAGGGGCTTAGGCAGTAGGCAGTAGGCAGTAGGCAGTAGGCAGTAGGCAGTAGGCAGTAGGCAGTAGGGGATGTTTCTCACTACTGCCTAGCGCCTAATGCCTATTCCCTTAAATGCCTTCGCCGGCAAGCTCTTCCGACAGCGTGCCGACCTGGTCCTGGGCGCTGCGCATCATCGGGTAGATGGCGAGCACCTTCTGCCAGGCCTCCAGCGCCGACTGCTTGTGGCCGGTTTCGGCCATGATCTGCGCCAGGCCGGACAGGGCGCCGAAATGGCGCGGCTCGAGATGCAGCGTGTGGTCGATGTCGGACATCGACTTGCCGTAGTTCTTCATCATGAAATGCAGCGTGGCGCGCCGGTTCCAGCCTTCGGCATAGGTCGGCTGCAAGGTCACCACCTGGTCGAGGAAATCGAGCGCGACGTCGTATTTCTGGTCTTCCATCGCCTTTTGCGACCATTGCATCATCAGGTCGATCGAGGCGCTGCCGGATTGCGACCATTCGCTCCAGATGCGCTGGGCAATGCGCTCGGCGGCCTTTTCATTGCGCTCGCGCTTCAGGTCGGTGAACAGCTGGTCGAGGCGGGCTTGCTTGGTCGCAGCCACAGGCGGCGCGACCGGATCATTCGCCCAAGCGGGCGCCAAAGCGGCCGGCAGGACAGCGCCGGACAGGCAAAGGGTCGCGAGGAATGCAAAACGAATCCGCATCGCCGGAATCTAATCCCGGACGGCGGATCGGCAAAGTGATTTTAGCGTGAAGGAGCCGGCAAGCCGGCAATACCATCATAGACGCGCGGCGTGGTCTCTATGTGCATGTCGTTGTCCCAAAACCGCTTGGCACCTTTGGGCGACATGCACTAAGCCGCGCGCAAAGCTCAGCCCTGGCGCGCCTTGTAACGCGGGGCGGTCTTGTTGATGATGTAGATGCGACCCTTGCGACGAACCAGCTGGTTGTCGCGGTGACGCGCCTTCAGCGCCTTGAGCGAATTCTTGATCTTCATGGTCTTGCCTGTTCGGTCGGGGCCCGCTGCCGGGCCGAATTTTAAAGGCGCGCCCGAAAAAGCGCGCCTTTGAACTTGCGTGGCTCATAAACGAGGAGCCTTGCCCGTGTCAACCGCAAGCGTGCTTTATCGCCGGCTGAAATCGCGGGCAATCAAATGTTCGCCATCTCCGCTGCGTGGCATTGCGCAGCCGGGGTCGGGCTGGAATGGTGCCGTCGCCTCGCAAGATGATTTGGAGACGCACATGCGCCTGATGGTTCTGTCCACCTGTCTTGCCGTGCTGGCGGCGGCCCCGGTCGCGCGGGCGCAGGAATGCGACCGCAACGACGACAGCCAGCAGATGATGAATATCTGCGCAAATGCCGACTACCAGGCGGCGGACGCCAAGCTCAATGCAACCTACAAGGGTCTTGTCGGCGATGGCGACGAGAAATCCAACAAATTGCTGCAGGCGGCGCAGCGCGCCTGGATCACGTTCCGCGACGCGGAATGCGCCTATTCCGCCGCGGACAGCGAGGGCGGCTCCATCTACCCGATGGAGGTCTCGCAATGCCTGACGGAGCTGACCAATGAGCGCGTCAAGCAGCTCACGTCCGGCCGCAACTGCCAGGAAGGCGACGCGACCTGCGCCAGCCCGGACGAGGACGAAGACCAGGACATGCAGTAAGCCGGTGCTCAGCTTCGACGGCTGATCCGGGTGAAATGGCCCATCTTGCGGCCGGCGCGCGCCTCGGCCTTGCCGTAGAGATGCAACATCAGGTCGGGCTCGGCGAGCAAGGCCGGAACGCGGCTGACGTCGTCGCCGATCAGGTTTTCCATGACGCAGTCCGAGTGACGGCCGGGCGTGCCCAGCGGCAGGCCGGCAACGGCGCGGATATGCTGCTCGAACTGCGAGACCGTCGCGGCGGCCTCCGTCCAGTGGCCGGAATTGTGGACGCGCGGCGCCATCTCGTTGGCGAGCAGCGAGCCGTCGGCGAGCACGAAGAACTCGACGCCGATGACGCCGACATAATCCAGCGCCGCCAGTACCTTTGCCACCGCGGCCTGCGCGGCGGCCGCCGTTTCATGGCTGATCCCGGCCGGCAGGGTCGAAGTGTGCAGGATGCCGTCGCGATGGACATTCTCGGCCGGATCGTAGGCGGCGATGCTGCCGTCAAGGCCGCGCGCGGCGATCACCGATATCTCGCGCTCGAAGGCGACGAAGGATTCGAGGATCAGCGGCACATTGCCCATCGCCTCGCAGGTGCCGGAAAAGCCGCCGGTGTCCATGTTGCGGAAGACGCGCTGGCCCTTGCCGTCATAGCCCAGGCGCCGGGTCTTCAGGATGCCGCTGCCGCCGAATTCCTTCAGCGCGGCCGTCAGTTCGGCATCGTTGTCGATCGCGCGGAAATCGGCGGTCGAAATGCCGACGCCGTTGAGAAACTTCTTCTCGGCCAGCCGGTCCTGCGCCACTTCGAGGGCGCGCGCCGGCGGGTAGACCGGCACCTTGGCGGCCAGCGTGCTGGCGGCGGCCACCGGCACGTTCTCGAATTCGTAGGTGACGACGGCGCTGGCCGCGGCGAGTTCGGCGAGGGCCTCTGCATCGTCATAGGCGGCTGTTATCTGGCGGTTGGCGACCTGGGCCGCCGGGCAATCGGCCTGCGGTTCAAGCACCACGGTGCGATAGCCGAGACGGGCCGCGGCCATCGCCAGCATGCGGCCGAGCTGGCCGCCACCGATAATGCCGATGGTCGATCCCGCAGGCAGGCTCATGGCGCGTCCGTCGGTTCGGCGGCAACCTTGGCGGTCTGGGCGGCGCGCCACGCGTCGAGCCGGGCGGCCAGCCGGTCGTCGTTCAGCGCCAGCACGGCGGCGGCGAGAAGAGCGGCATTCGCGGCACCCGCCTTGCCGATGGCGAGCGTGCCGACCGGAATGCCGGCCGGCATCTGGACGATGGAGAGCAGCGAATCCTGGCCGGACAGCGCCTTCGATTCCACCGGCACGCCGAAGACAGGAAGCGGCGTCATCGCCGCCGTCATGCCGGGCAGGTGCGCAGCACCGCCGGCGCCGGCGATGATCACCTTGTAGCCGGCCGCCTTGGCACTCTTGGCGAAATCATAGAGCCGGTCGGGTGTGCGGTGGGCGGAGACGATCAGCCGCTTGTGCGGGATGCCCAGCGCCTCCAGCGTTTCGGCGGCGTGGCGCATCGTCGCCCAGTCGGACTGGCTGCCCATGATGATGGCGACGTCGGCACGCTGATCGGTCAAGGTCTTCGCTCCCGGCGGCAAAGGCGCGCATTAGCGGAATTCGCCGGCAACGGCAAGGACGCGCCGGCATCGCGAGGCCGGCGGCCATAAATCGGCTTACACGGCCGCCTTGCGGAAGCGGGCGACGAAGTCGTCGAGTTCGGGCCGCTCCATGTCCGAGATCGCCCAGTAGGAGAAGGCCCCGTCGCTCCAGTGGACCAGCGAGAAGCCGCCGGACGATAGGTCTTCGGGCTGGCTGGCACTGCCACCCTGCTGCGGCTCGGCGACCAGCGTGATCAGGTGTTCGCGATGGCGATAGACCAATGCCGGCACGGGCCGGTCGGCGATCACTTCGACCCGGCCGCCGATCAGCGCATAGCCGTCCTGCGCGAGGTCGGGCGCCGGGGGCGACACGCCGATGCGGGCGTCGAGCCACGGCTTCACGGTGTGGCGGTCGGACGAAACGATGTCGATCGGGCTGGCGGCGAGCAGGCTGCGGCGATGGCCGCTGGCGACCGCCGCGGCAAAGCTGTCGGACGCGCCGTTGAACATCAGCCATTGCGTTGCGCCGCTGGCCAGCACCGCGCTGATCACAATCGACGCCGCCAGCGCCCGCCAATCGAACGAGCCAAAAAGGCGTGTCTTTGACGATGGCCGCGTCTGGGAGGGACGCGTCCCGGTTTCTCGCCTCTGGCCTCCGTCAGCGCCCGCAATCAATCTTGGTAGCGCCGGCGACGCACCCCGCTGCGGCTCTGCCGCCTCGGCGGGCGCCTGCTGTTCGATGCCCGCCATGCCGATCGCCGCGATGCGGGCCCGAAAGGCATCGCTGACATCGGGACGCGGCAAGCGGCTGACCGCCGCTTGCAACGCGACGATGCGGGCATGCTCGGCGGCAAGCGCCGGGTCGGCGGCGATGCGCCGCTCCACGGCCAACGCCGCTGCCGCATCAAGTTCGCCATCCACAAGGGCATGGATCATAAGTCTGATACCTTCCGGATCGTTGGGCAGTCCGTCGTCATGTCCGGTCATGGCGCTCTCCCCAGTTCAGACACAAGCAGGCCGCGGGCGCGCGCCAGCCGCGACATCACGGTGCCGATCGGCACGCCGAGCATGGCCGCTATCTCGCGGTAGCTCAGGCCGTTGATATCGCGCAGCACCAGCGTCTCGCGGAACGGCCGCGGCAGTGCCGCTATCGCCGCCCCAAGTGCCGCCATATCGGCCTTGGCGATGAGGCTCGCCTCGAGACCATTGTCATCCGGCAGGCCGGCGCCATGCGCCGCCGCCATCTCGTCGAGATCGCCGAGGTCGCCGACGGCGATCGTGCCGCGCGGCCGGTTGCGCGACATCCAGCTGTAGGCGGTGTTGCGCACGATGGTCAGCAGCCAGGCGCGGGCGTTGCCGCCGGCGTAGCCGGCAATCCCGGCATGCGCCTTGAGGCAGGCTTCCTGCACCACATCCTCGGCGTCTGCGGCGTTGCCGGTCAGCCAGCGGGCGAGCGCAAGCGCGTCGCCGAGATGGGGCAGCACCACCGCGCCGAAGCGCTCGGCCAGGGCCTTTTCGCTCAACACCGCACCATTGTCCGGCACCCCGGGCTGGGTCCGCCGCGCGCCTTCAGGGAGCGACGGTGATCCTGCCCTGCATGTGCGGGTGAAGCCCGCAGAAATAGGCAAAATCGCCTGCTTTGGCGAAGGTGAATTCATATGTGTCACCGGTGTCAAGCGCCTTGGAGCGGAAGGAGGAATCGTTGGCGACGACCAGATGTGGGATGTCGTCGTCGTTGCGGAAGGTCACAGTGGTGCCGGGCTTGATCGTCAGCACCGGCGGCGTGAAGGCGAAGTTCTCGATCTTGACCATCGGCGCGTCCGCCGCGCTGAGCGGCTGGGAGGTCGCCGTGGTCAGGGCGAAGGCGGTCAGCATCGCGGCCATGTGCCGGGCCGGAAGGCGTATGCAGATCATGTTGGGCTCCTTTGCCGTTCAGGCGTCGGCCAGTGTCGAATCGATGATGGCGAGGTCCTTGCCGCCTTGCTTGACCATGACGCGGCTGGTGCCGAGCAGGCCCCGCAGCTGGCCGGCCGGCACCGTCATCGGTCCGGGCGAGGCAGCGGTGCCGGGCGCCGGCTGCGGAAAAGCGGTCGAGCGCGCGGTGTGGAAGGTGACGTTGCCTTCCACCTTCTGCATGATCTGATGGATGTGGCCGTTGAGCACGGTGACCGAGCCGAAGCGCTTGAGCAGGCCGAGTGCTTGCGCCGCGTCGTCGGTGCCCCAGCCCCATTCTGGATAGACCGCCCACAGCGGAATATGGGCGAAGACGACGACCGGCGTCGAGGCGCTGACGGCCTTCAAATCGTCCGCCAGCCAGGCGAGTTGCTCGGCACCGAGGTTGCCGAGCCCGCCGGCTTTCAGGTTCACGACATTGACGAGGGCCACGAAATGCACGCCGTTCTGGTCGAACGAGTACCAGCCGGCGCCTTTCGTGCCCTTGCCGTAGCGTTCGAGATAGGCCTGGCCGTTGCCCTCGTCGATCAGGTCATGCTCACCCGGGACGTAGTGCACGTCGAAGCCGGCGCCGCCGATGATCTGGGCGGCATTGTCGAACTGCGCCGGCTTGGAAAGATGGGTGATGTCGCCGGTGTGGATCAGGAAGGCGGGCTTTTGCTGCAGCGCCTGGATCTTGCCCATCGCCTCCTTCAGCGTGTCGATGGCATGCGGATTGGCCGCTTTGTCGAAGCCGATATGGCTGTCGGAGATCTGCAGGAAGGTGAAGCCGGTGGCCATGGCCTCGGCGGCTTGAGCAGCCCCGAGCAGGTTGAGCGATACGGGCACGCCGCCCGAAATCGTCCACAGCACGCCGGTGCCGGCCCAGATCATGCATTCCAGCGCATGGCGGCGGCTGATGCCGTCGCCGCCGTCGTCATCGTGGTGATGGGTCATGTCGGTCTCCTCAACGCCCGAAGCGGCGTATGTCGAGGAGACCCGTCATGCCGGCGGTTTATTCCCGCCCGGCGAAAACCCGGCCGTTCACACTGTCGTGATCAGGAATGCCTAGTCCGGCCAGCGCAAGGCACCGGCTGAATCCTTGCGGGCCACCTTCATTGCGTCCGCCGGGCGGTCCTTGGCGGTCAGCACGGCGCGCAGGCGCTCGGCGACGATCTCGGCCTCGCCGGGATGGAGATTGCAGGGATCGAGGAAGAAATGGCCGCGTTCGACCTCGTGGTTGCGCACGATGATCGGCGGTGAGCCGGCGGCCAGCGCCGAGGCGAGGCCGGTGGCGGTGAAGCGGCTTTCGGGCGCGACGAATATCTGCAGGCGGTCGAGCGGATTGGCGGTCGGGTCGGGGATGATGCGCGCGACGATGCCGGGCAGGCCCTGCAGCGCGTCCTTCCACAGGTTGAGCGCCGCTTCCTCGCGCTTGCGGATGCCGGCATGGTCGCGCTTCTCCCACGCTTCCAGCGCGGCAATCGTGCCGGCGATGCTTTCCTTGCCGACCTTCATGGCCCGAGCGACGCCACGGTTCTGCAGATAGGCGGCGCGCACCAGGTCCTTGCGGCCGGTGACGATGCCGCTGGTCGGGCCGGAGAGGAATTTGTGGCCGCTGTAGACGACGATGTCGGCGCCGCGCGCGAGGAAGCTGCGCAGATCATATTCCGAGGCGGCGTCGACGATCACCGGCACGCCCTTGGCATGGCAGATCTCGCAGAACTCCTCCAGCGACAGCATGCCGTACTGCACGGTGTGATGGGCGACGACGTAGAGGGCGGCCGCCGTGCGCTCGTTGATCGCCTCGCGTACATGATAGTCCTGCGTGACGCTGACGGTGCCCGCCGGGACGACCCTGGCGCCGGCCAGCCGGATCGACTGGTCGATCGGCGCGCCGTAGTTGACGATGTGGCCGAGCTGGATGACGACCTCCGACTTCAGCCCTTCCGTATCGTCTGGCAGCCGCTCGATCGCCAGAAGGTTGGTGCCGGTCATCGCGCCGGCGATCGCCATGGTGATGCCTGAGGCGCAGCAGGCGGTGATGAATCCGGCCTCGCCGCCCGTCAGCCGCGCGACGACCGTGCTGGCAGCGCGCTGCAGGTCGTCCATCTCCACCCATTGCGAGGCGATCTCCGTCATTGCCGCGATCGCTTCCGGAACGATGATCGAGGCGCCGAGCGTCGTCATCGTGCCGGAGACGTTGATGATCGGGCGCAGGCCGAGCCGTTCGCGGATTGTCATGTTGGAGATCGTCATCTTCTGGAATCCCGTATTGAAAAGACCTCAGGCGGCGATTTCGACCACCGCCTCGATTTCGACCGTGATGTTGCCCGGCAGCGAGCCGACGCCGATCGCCGAGCGGGCATGGCCGCCGATCTTATCAAAGACGTCGGCGAAAAGATCGGAGCAGCCATTGACCACCTTGGGATGGTCGCTGAAGGTCGGCGTGGCGTTGACGAAGCCGAGCAGTTTCACCACGCGCACGATGCGGCCGAGGTCGCCGGCAGCGGCATGCATGACGGCAAGCAGGTTGAGCCCGGTGAGGCGGGCGTGCGCATAGGCTTCCTCCACCGTCACGTCCTCGCCCACCTTGCCGGTGCACAGCGTGCCGTCGGCGCGCAACGGCCCCTGGCCGGAGAGGAAGATCAGCCGGCCGCTCTCGGCGTGGGTGACGAAGTTGGCGATGGGCGTCGGCGGCTCGGGCAGCTTCAGGCCGAGTTCGGCGAGCCGGATATAGGGCGTCATGTAGTCTCCTTGCGGCTTCTCTTTGTTCTACGCAACTCCGGACGGAAAACGGCTTGCACTTTTCCTGGAGTTGCCTGGGTCGCCGCCCGATGTCAGAAATGCGAGGCGCGGAACCGCGCCAGGAAGCTGCGGAGGCGCTCGTTGGTGGTCTCCGCCGCCAGGATCTCCTTCGGCGGGCCGACGGCACTGACCCCACCATCGGCCATGAAGACGATGCGGCTGGACGCATCGCGGGCGAAGGCCATCTCATGCGTCACCATCAGCATGGTCATGCCGTCCTCGGCGAGGCTGCGCACCACGGCCAAGACCTCGCCGACCAGTTCCGGATCGAGCGCCGAGGTGATCTCGTCGAGAAGCAGGATCTTCGGCTCCATGGCCACCGCGCGCGCGATGCCGACGCGCTGCTGCTGGCCGCCGGACAGCTCGGCCGGCAGGCTGTCGGCCTTGTGGGCGAGGCCAACGCGGCCGAGCCAGTGCTCGGCGATCGAGCGCGCCTCGGCCGCGCTCTTGCCCCGCACCTTGGTGAGGCCGAGCATGATGTTGCCGGCCGCGGTCAGATGCGGGAACAGGTTGAAGCCCTGGAACACCATGCCGGTCTCGGCGCGCATGCTGGCCAAGTCGCGCTCGCTGCGGCGCTGGCGCGTTGCGGCGTCGCGGTAGCCGACCTCCCTGCCGTCGATGCGGATCGAGCCGCTGTCGTAGCTTTCGAGGAAGTTGACGCAGCGCAGCAGCGTGGTCTTGCCGCTGCCTGACGGCCCGATGACCGTCACCACCTCGCCGCGCGTCACCTCGAGGCTGACAGAGCGCAGCACCGCGACGGCACCGAAGGCCTTGGACACATCGCGGACTTCGAGCAGCGCGGGACGGGCGTTTGAGGCGTCGGACATCATGCTATTCCCGAATGAAGGAGAAGCGTCGCTCCAGCCGACGGCTGGCCAGCGAAAGCGCGTAATTCACGGCGAAGTAGACCAGCGCGCCGAGGATATAGAGCGGCATCGCCTCGTAGGTGCGGCCGATGACCTGGTTGATCGCCTGCATCAGGTCGGTGATGCCGAGCAGCGAGACCAGCGCGCTGCCCTTGACCGCGTCGGTGACGCCGTTGATCCAGGGCGGCAGGAAGCGCCTGAAGGCCTGGGGAAAGATGACGTAGGTCAGCCGCTGGCGAAAGGTCAGCCCGATCGCCATCGCTGCTTCGGACTGGCCCTTGGGGATCGAGCCGACGGCGCCGCGCACATACTCGACCACCTGCGCCGTCTTGAACAGCGTCAGCGCCAGCACCGCGGCCCAGAAGGACTGCAGATGAAGCCCGACCGCCGGCATGCCGTAATAGACGAAGAACATCAGCACCAGGATCGGGATGCCACGGATAGTGTCGCTGAAGATGCGCACCGCCCAGCGCAGCGGGGCGGGGCCATAGACCAGGCCGACGCCCAACAGGACACCGGCGATGAGCGAAAGCACCACGACCAGCAGCGACACCCACAGGGTGATGGCGAAGCCTTGAGCGAGGAACGGGACGGCGTAGAGGATTTGGCTCAGCATGTCAGCGCGCCGCCCTGAACCGGCGCTCGACGAGCCTGAGCGCGAAAAGCAGCGCATAGCCGGTCACCAGATACATCGCCGTGGTGACCAGGTAGACTTCGACGATGCGGAAGGTGTTGAAGTTGATCCACTGCGCGCCGTAGGTGAGTTCGGGCACCGAGATGACCGAGGCGATCGAGGTGTCCTTGAACAACGAGATGAAGGTGTTGGAGAGCGCCGGCAGCGTGATGCGCAGCATCGTCGGCAGGCGCACATGGAGCAGCCGCTGCCAGGGCGTGAGGCCGATCGCCTTGCCGGCATCCAATTGGCCGCGCGGCACGGCCTCGAGGCCGGAGCGGAACACCTCGACCAGATAGGCGCCGCTATAGACCGACAGCGTCAGCACGAACGAGGTCGGCGCGCTGTAGGCGATGTCGATCACCGTCGGCAGTCCGTAGAAGACCAGATAGACGAGCAGGATCAGCGGCACGTTGCGGATGAACTCGACATAGGCGGCGATGATCGCCCGCACCGTGCGTCCGGCCGAAACGTACCAGACCGCCAGCACCAGCCCGATGACGATGCCGATGGCGATCGAGATCACGGCAAGCTCGAGGCTGAGCAGCAGCCCGCCCCAGAGCTTGTCGAAATGGCGCCAGATCAGGTTGAAGTTGAGCGCGTAGCCCATGTGCTGCAGCCTCAAGACTTCCGCCGCGGCGCGAACAGGTCGCGCCGCGCTGGAAGGGAATGGAAGGGCGCGCCAGGCGCCCTTTCTGCGAACGGCATCAGATGACCGGGAAGCCCGGATGACGCGCCGGCGGCTCCAGCCCGAAATAGTCCTTGAACGCCGCGTCGTAGAGCGCGGTTTCGTGGCCGAACATGGCGATGGTGAAGGTCTGGTTGACGTAGGTCAGCCAGTCGAGATCGCCTTGCCGGAGTGCCGCGCCGTAGAGCATCGAGTACCAGCTCTTGCCGGCGTCGAAATATTTGTCGGGATTGCGCGAGGCGAGCCAGCGCACCGTGGAAAGATCGACGGCGGCGGCGTCGACGCGCTTGGATTCCAGCGCCTGCAGCACATTGGCCTGGGTGTCGATCTGCATCACCTGAGCATCTGGCAGGGCGTAATGGACCGAGGTCTCGGCATCGACGTTCTGCAGGATGGAAATGCGGGTCGCCGAGCCGGCGGCGAGCAGCTTGTCGAAGGTCTTGTTCTCGGCGGAAGGAAGCGTCAGCAGGGCGACGCCTTCGACGTAGTAGGGCCGCGAGAAGTTGATCAGCTGCGAGCGCTGCGCCGTCATGGTCATGAACTGGATGGTGATGTCGACCTTGTTGGTGGTCACGTTCGGAATGCGCTGCGCCGGGTCCTGCATGACGAACTCGACCTTGGTCGGGTCGTCGAACAGGCCCTTGGCCAGGATCCGGCCCATGGTGATGTCCATGCCGACAAGCTCGCCGGCATCGTTCTCGAAGTGCCAGGGCGCGTTGGTGCTGCCGGTGCCGACGATCAGCTTGCCGCGATCGAGCACGGTGCGCAGCAGGCTGTCGGGCGCCGCCTGAGCCGCCGCCTTCTTGGCATCGACCGTTGCGGCCGCGGCTACCACGCCGGCCGTTGCCAGCCCCGCCATTCCCAGTTTCAGAAAATCACGTCTTTTGGATGTGTCGTTCACGGCGACCTCCTTTCGTGTTGTGTTCCCCAGTGGACGAGCGATACACGCGTCGGTGATCGACAAGGCGATTGTCTCTTACAAGAGACGCGTGTATCCTGTACAAGACAATACTAACATCAGGAATCGACAATGCAAGATGGCGAAACACTCGCGGAGTGGCAGACCGGAACGGACGAGGAGAAGCCCGCGAACTCACGCGAGAAGGGCCTCAACCGGGTGCTGCACATTCTGGACTTCCTGCACGCCACCCAGCGCGCGATCGGCATAGGCGAGCTGGCCAAGGGGGTGAACGCGCCGCGATCGACGACCTACACGCTGGTGCGCGAGCTGGTCGACGCCGGGCTGCTGGAGCTGACCGGCGACGGCAACCGGGTCTATTTCGGCAAGAAGCTCTACCTCTATGGAATGGCCTATATGCGCGGCAACGACATGCTGCGGCGCGGGCGGCAGGAGGTCGACACGCTTTCGCACGAGACGGGCGAGACATCCGAATTGTGCATGCTGCAGAGCGGCCGCTACACGATCATCCATTCCAGTCCCGGCACGAGGCCGTTCCGCATCAGCTCGGCCACCGGCCTGCAGATACCGCTCCCCTGGACCGCTTCCGGCAGGCTGCTGCTTGCGGGCTTCGACCGGGACCGGATCGAAGCCATGGTATCCGAGGCCGACCTCATCCTGCCGGATGGCCGCAAGCTCAAGCTCGACGATTTCATCGACGACATCGGCAAGGCGCGGGCCACCGGCTATTGCGTGACCTCCGGGCTCGTCGACGCCTACACCAAGTGCCTGGCAGCGCCGGTATTTTCGGCGCCGGGCAAGGTCGAGGCAACGATGTGCCTTGTCGTTCCGATAGACACATCCGAGGAGCGGACAGCCGAACTCATCGCTCTGCTGCGCGAGCGCGCGGCACGGCTGTCGATCGCGGCGTGAGCCGATCGGGCCGGGACGCCCGGCCGCGCGTCAGGCGATGATGTCGGGGATGATGCGGTCTTCCAGCGCCATCAGCCGGTCCTTGAGGAAGAGTTTCTTCTTCTTCATGCGCTGAATCTGCAGGGGGTCGCAGCCGGTGGCGATCATCGCATTGATGGCGGCGTCGAAATCGGCGTGTTCCTGCTTCAGGCGGGAAAATTCGAGCCGGATCTCGGCCTGTTCCTGTTCGGACATTCTCTACCGTCTGCACGTCTGCGGCGCCCAAGAGATGGGCCTGATTGGGCGGGGCCGGTGGGATTTTGCAACCGGCGGGCCGCTCATATCACATTTCACATTGTCGTGGAATGCTACCACGCGGCATTCGACATCGAGATCGGTTGGTGGCAGAGTGTCATCGTGCTGTCACAGATGCGGACTGGCGGTGGGCGCATTTTGGCGGCTGCAATCGAGGAAAATCATGAAAGGGAGAACCAATCATGTCTCTTGCATCCCATCTTGATGAGTTGCAGCGGAAACACGGTGACATCGAGCGCGAGATCACCGATGCGATGAACCATCCGTCGGTCGACGACCTCGAAATCGTGAATCTCAAGCGGCGCAAGCTGGCAATCAAGGACGAGATTGAAAAGCTGAAGGCGAAACCGACGACGCACTGACGCTCCTTTAACAAAGCCGCGCCGCCTTTGGTGCGATCATCTCTCCGGTGGCAGCCTGTCGCCGGAGATGTTTCCTTCTTTATCCCGATAAAGGTTCCCACGGCTTAAGGCATGCGGATCGCGTGCCTCGGGCGCCATATGTCGGACCGTTCTCGCCATTCATCTCTGGCATGCGGGTGGCCGGCAGCCGGCCGCCGCGGTGCGCAACGGTCGCATCGCCGCCCCGCCAATTTGCGGCTTCCGCTCGGCCGTTGCCATTGACAAGCCATCTTTGCTCCTCCACCTCATGCCCGGACCCTTGAGCATACTGCTCTGAGCAAAAGGCAGCCGGCATGACCGGATATTTTTCCTCTCCCTTCCCGCGCCGGACATCGGTCGGCGTTTCCGTCGGCGGCGTGGTCGTCGGTGGCGGCGCGCCGGTCGTCGTGCAGTCGATGACCAACACCGACACCGCCGACATCGACCAGACCGTCGCCCAGGTCGCGGCGCTGCACCGCGCCGGCTCCGAGATCGTGCGCATCACCGTCGATCGCGATGAAAGCGCCGCCGCCGTGCCGGCCATCCGCGACCGGCTGGCGCGGCTCGGCATCAATGTGCCGCTGGTCGGCGATTTCCACTATATCGGCCACAAGCTGCTCGCCGATCATCCGGCCTGTGCCGAGGCGCTGGCCAAATACCGCATCAACCCCGGCAATGTCGGCTTCAAGGACAAGAAGGACCGGCAGTTCGCTGCGATCGTCGAGATGGCGATCAAATACGACAAGCCGGTGCGCATCGGCGTCAACTGGGGCTCGCTCGACCAGCAGCTGCTGACGCGACTGATGGACGAGAACCAGGCCCGGGGCTTTCCGCTGACCGCGCAGGAGGTGACGCGCGAGGCGATCGTGCAGTCGGCGATCCTGTCGGCCGAAATGGCCGAGGAGATCGGCCTTGGCCGCGACAAGATCATCCTGTCGGCCAAGGTCAGCGGCGTGCAGGACCTGATCGCCGTCTACGCCGAGCTTGCCACCCGCTCCAACCATGCGCTGCATCTCGGCCTGACCGAGGCCGGCATGGGCACCAAGGGCATCGTTGCCTCGTCCGCCGCCATGGGCATCCTTCTGCAGCAAGGCATCGGCGACACCATCCGCATCTCGCTGACGCCGGAGCCGAACGGCGACCGCACCCGCGAGGTGCAGGTGTCGCAGGAACTGCTGCAGACGATGGGCTTTCGCCAGTTCGTGCCGATCGTCGCGGCCTGCCCCGGCTGCGGCCGCACGACGTCCACCGTATTCCAGGAACTGGCGCAGAACATCCAGGCCGACCTGCGCAAGAACATGCCGGTGTGGCGCGAAAAGTATCCCGGCGTGGAAAACCTCAAGGTCGCGGTGATGGGCTGCATCGTCAACGGTCCGGGCGAATCCAAGCATGCCGATATCGGCATTTCGCTGCCCGGCACCGGCGAGACGCCGACGGCGCCGGTATTCGTCGACGGCAAGAAGGCGGCGACCTTGCGCGGCCCGTCGATCGCCCAGGATTTCGAGAAGATGGTCGCCGACTATATCGAGCAGCGCTACGGACGCGGCAAGGCAGCGGCAGAGTAGATCCGATGCGGCGTTTCCTCAGGGCGACGCTGATCCTGTTGTGCGGGGCAGGCTGGGTGACCATCGCTCAAGCCGATCCGCCGCCGTCGGCCAAGCAGCGACTCATCGGCAAGGTCTGCAATCTGATCGAGGCGCATGCCGTCGGCAACGGCCTGCCCAAGGACTTCTTCGCCCGGCTGATCTGGAAGGAAAGCCGCTTCGATCCCAATGCGGTGAGCCCCGTCGGCGCCGAGGGCATTGCCCAGTTCATGCCGGGCACGGCCAAGATGCGGGGACTGGCCAACCCCTTCGACATCGAGCAGGCGATCCCCGCCTCGGCGAAATACCTTGCCGAGATGAAGGTCAGCTACGGCAATCTTGGCCTTGCCGCCGCCGCCTACAATGCCGGCGAGAACCGGGTGTCGCGCTGGCTCGGCTCCGGCGGCTTCCTGCCGATGGAGACCGAGAGCTATGTCTTCGATGTCATGGGCGAGGCGGTCGACAAATTCTCGGATAGTTCCTATGCCGGCAAGATCGAGCCGCTCGATGCCAAGGCAAGCTTTGCCGCCGCCTGCCGCAAGCTGCCGGTGATCATGTCGCAGACCGTTGCCATGGCCTCGATCAACGTCAAGCCCTGGGGCGTGCAGGTGGCCGGCAATTTCCGCCGCAGCGCCGCGGTCGGCCAATGGCTGAGGGTCAGGAGCCGTTTCCCGGCGCTGCTTTCCAATCATGATCCGGTGGTAAGCCGGGTGCGTACGCCGATCGGCCGGCGCGGCATCTACGCGGTGCGGATCGGCGCCGACAGCCGGGGCGAGGCGAATGGCATCTGCCAGAAACTGCACGGCGTCGGCGGCGCCTGCCTGGTGGTGCGCAATCGGTAAGGTAGGGCAAGGATTTGGAGAGGTCGGCGGGACAGCGCCCCCCTCTGTCCTGCCGGACATCTCCCCCACGAGGGGGGAGATTAGCCGCTTCGTTGATTGCGTTCGTCCCTCAACGCTGAAGATTGGCGAAAGCCGTGATGACAGCTAATCTCTCCACCCGTGGGGGAGATGGCCGGCAGGCCAGAGGGGGGCGCGAAGGAACTCGGCGGTAGGTTGTTGGTCGCAATCAGGTCCTAGCCTCACGCCGTCTTCACCGCCACCGTCTCGCTGAGCCAGGTGCCGATCTTGCTGCCGAGGCGGTCGGGCGAGATCGGCTTCGGCAGATAGTCGTCCATGCCGGCCTCGATGCACTTTTCGCGGTCGCCCTTCAGCGCGTGCGCGGTGACGCCGATGATCGGCGTGTGGTTGCCGCTCTGCCGTTCGATCTGGCGGATGGCGCCGGTCGCCTCGTAGCCGTTCATCTCGGGCATGGAGACATCCATCAGGATCAGCCTCGGCCGCAGCGCCTTGTACATCTCGACGGCCGTGCGGCCATTGCCGGCGATGCGGTAGCTTAGGCCGAGACCGTTGAGGATCTGGCCGAAGACCAGCTGGTTCACGTCATTGTCCTCGGCGATCAGGATGTCGATCGGGCCGTTCGCGGCGGTAGCCGGTTCCGGTGCGGCGGGCGCCGGCATGGCCGGACCGCGGATGACGGTGAAGGCGGGTGCGGGCGCTGCCTGCGGGGCGACCGCCTCGCGGACGAAGCGTGCCTTGCCGACCTGCGAGCGCGCCTTCTGGATGACCGAGATGACGGTGCCGAGCAGGACGGCCGAGCGCGCCGGCTTGGTCAGATGCGCGGCGATTCCGAAATCGATGACCATCTTGCCGAAATCGACCTGGTCGACCGAGGTCAGGATGACCACCGGGATTGCGGACATGCGGCTGTCGGCGGCAATCGCCTTGGCGACGTCGGCGCCGTTCATGCCCGGCATCTGATAGTCGAGGATGATGCAGTCTACGGCGGCGCCGAGCTGGCTGGCGCGATCGAGGAAGGCAAGGCCGACGGCGCCGCTTTCGGCGGCGGCGCAGTCGAAGCTCCAGCTTCGCAACTGCTCCAGCAGAATCTCGCGGTTGACCGGGTTGTCGTCGATGACCAGCACGCGGGCGCCGGTGACGTCGACCGGCACGATCTCGTCGCGCGAGTCCTGGCTGTGCGCCGGCAGCGGCACGGCGAACCAGAACACCGAGCCGCGGCCGATCTCGCTCTCGACGCCGATCTTGCCGCCCATCAGGTCGACAAGGCGGGCGGCGATCGCCAGGCCGAGGCCGGTGCCCTCATGACGGCGCGTCGAGGAGCCGTCGACCTGCGCGAACTTCTCGAACACGTTCTGCAGCTTCTCGGCCGGAATGCCGATGCCAGTGTCCTCGACGCGCACCTTGAGCTGGACGACGCCGTCCGTCACCTCGCCGCCGACATCGACCAGCACGTGGCCCTTCTCGGTGAACTTCACCGCGTTGCCGACCAGGTTGGTGACGATCTGGCGGAAGCGCCCGGCATCGCCGACGACGAAGGACGGCAGGCGCGGATCGACACGGACGATGAGCTCGATGTTCTTCTCGGCGACCCGCGCCGACACCAGCGTGGCCACATCCTCGACCGCTTCCGCCAGGCGGAAGGGCGCCGGGTCGAGCATCATCTGCCCGGCATTGATCTTGGAGAAGTCGAGGATGTCGTTGATGATGGTGAGCAGCGCGTTGCCGGACTTGACGATGACGTCGGTGAAGGTCTTCTGGCGCGTCGTCAGTTCGGTCTTGGCCAGAAGCTCGGCCATGCCGAGCACGCCGTTCATCGGCGTGCGGATCTCGTGGCTCATATTGGCCAGGAATTCCGACTTGGCGCGGTCGGCCGCCTCGGCCTTGAACAGCGAGGCGGCGGTCTCGGCGAAGGCGCGGCGGATCGCCTTTTCCATCGGCCTGAAGACCCAGAAGGCGACGATGGCGAGCACGGCGAACAACAGCCCGCTCGCCCACAGAAGCAGCCTGTCGCTGGCGGCGTCGGCCAGATGGCGCTCATTGTCCATCGCGGTGCGGACGCGAACCAGCATCGGCTGGGCAAACAGGTCGTTCTGGTTGCGGATCTCGCGGTAGCTCCATTCATCGACCTTCTGCGCCACCGACATCAGATTGAAGTTGCGCACCATGTCGCGTGCCGACCAGAACAGGTCGCCGTTGACGGACGTGGAATCGAGGTCGTTGACGGTGCTCTTCGACAGGCGCGGCCTGATGGCGGCAAGCTGGGCGGTCAAGGCCTCGATCTCGCCGGAGAGCCGCTCGGAATGGCCGCGCGCCGACGCCACCAGCCCATCGCGCGTCTCGGCACGCCAGGCGGTGCCGGTGGTCTCGGCGAAATTGGTGGCGTTGCGCAGATCGCGGCCGAAAATGACCAGATTGCTGCTCAGCGCGTCTACGTTGTGACGGAAGGAGTTGACCCGGTTGAGCGCGAACATGACCGCGGTGGAGGCCAGCGCGAAAATCAGCAATCCCGAGAGATAACGGACCCGGATCGACCGGATGAAGGAAGAATATTCCGGCATGCGCAACCCCAACACATACGCATAATTTTAATTGTCGGGATTACGCTTGATTTACATTAAGATTTCGTTCGCGCGGCAGTCGCCGCGCAGTTTGCTGAGGACGTCAAAATGCGGGCATTGGGCTTTTCGGCGATCGGCTTCGCTTCTGTGCTGCTGTCGACCTTCGCCTGGTGGGTCGCCGCCCCAAGTGGCGCGGCGGCAGCCACGACCACGAACCTCCAAGAATTGTGCCGACAGGTGAAGAACGACGACACGATCCGCCCCTATTCGCACGACCTTTACGACGGCACGCCCAAAGCGTTCAAAAAGCTGTTTCCGGACGCCAAAGCCGCGCCGCAGGAGTCCGAATTGCAGGCACAGGCCAGCTATCGCTGCATGAACGGCAAGGTGCTGGTCTGCTTCGTCGGCGCCAACCTGCCTTGCGCCAGGATGAACGCCGCGCGCGACAATCCCGGCGCGGATGGATTCTGCAACGCCAACCCGAATGACGACGTCGTGCCGGCCTTCGCGACCGGCCACGACGCCGTCTATTCCTACAAATGCCGGAACGGCAAGGCGGTGGTCACCGGCAACCCGTGGCAGCTCGACAAGCGCGGTTTTGCCGCCAAGCTGTGGACCACGCTTCCCGGCAACTGAAGCCGGCTAAACGGAAAGCATCACCTTGATCGCGCGACGTTCGTCCATGGCGCGGTAGCCTTCGGCGACTTCCGCCAGCGGCAGCTGCAGGTCGAAGACCTTGCCGGGCTTGATCCTGCCCTTGAGCACGCGATCCATCAGGTCGGGCAGGAAGCGGCGGACGGGCGCCGGGCCGCCGAGCATGCGCTTCTGGCCGAAGAACAGGCGCTGTCCGTCCAGGGAAACGTCATGCGGCACGCCGACATAGCCGATGGTGCCGCCGGGTCGCGAGACGGCCAACGCCTGGTCGAAGGATTCGGCCGTGCCGACGCATTCCAGCACCGAGTCGGCGCCGACGCCTCTGGTAAGGTCCTTGATGCGCGCCACGCCTTCCTCGCCGCGCTCGGCCACGATGTCGGTGGCGCCGAACTCGCGTGCGAGTCTCTGGCGGCTTGCGTGGCGGCTCATGGCGATGATGCGCTCCGCGCCCATCTCCCTCGCCGCAAGAACGCCCATCAGGCCGACGGCGCCGTCACCGACCACGACCACGGTCGATCCTTGCCGCACCTCGGCCGCGTCGGCCGCATACCAGCCGGTGCCGAGCACGTCCGAGACGGCCAAGAGGTCAGGCACCAGTTCGGCCGGTGGAACCTCCGCGGTAGCCACCAGCGTGCCGTCGGCCTGCGCCACGCGGGCGTAAGGCGCTTGCGCGCCCGACATGAACTCGCGCTGCACGCAGGAAGACTGGAAGCCGAAGCGGCAATGCGGGCAGGTGTTGTCGGAGAGGCAGAACGAGCCGACGACGAACTGGCCGGGGCGGACGTTACGCACCTCTGCGCCGACCTCGACGACGATGCCGCAATATTCGTGGCCCATGTGCATCGGGCCGTCCACCGGCTGCAGCCCGCGATAGGGCCACAGATCCGAACCGCAGATGCAACTCGCCGACAGCTTGATGATGGCGTCCGTCGGGTGAAGGATTTTCGGATCGGCGACTTCCTCGCAGCGGATGTCGCCGGGCTTGTGGAGAACGGTTGCGAGCATTTTTCTTCCTTTCGTTCGATCGGGATCAGGCGCCGTAATCGGCGTCGCTGACATGTTCCAGCCAGTCCACGGTCTTGCCGTCCCTGGGCTCCTGGACCGCGATGTGGACCATCGCGGTGTTGGGCGACGCGCCGTGCCAGTGTTTTTCGCCGGGCGCGAACCAGACGACATCGCCCGGCCGGATCTCTTCGACCGGACCGCCTTCGCGCTGCACACGGCCGAAGCCGGAGACGACGACCAGCGTCTGTCCCAGCGGATGCGTGTGCCATGCGGTGCGGGCGCCCGGCTCGAAGGTCACCTGAGCGCCCTGCACCCGCGCGGCATCGAAGGGATTGAAGAGCGAATCGATACGGACCGTGCCGGTGAACCAGTCCGAGGGGCCGTTGGCGGAGGGTCTCGTGCCGGCGCGAATAATGTCCATGGTGATCTCTCGTCTGATGCGTTCAATGTGGGCGGCCGCAGGGCGGTTGCGGGATCTTCGACCCAGTCGGCCGAGCCCGACCGGCGCGCCGGAGAGCCTCCTGCGCCGACTTGCGGGGAACATATTGCGGTCGACCTCGTTCGAATAGGCGATATAATCCGCATGGACTTATCGAGATTTGATATAAATCTGGTACAAGGAAGCGATGCAGCGCGACGGCATGAAGGATCTGCTCTGGTTCGTGGCGGTTGCGCGCGAGCGCAGCTTCACCAGGGCGGCGGCGAAGCTCGGAACCTCGCAGTCGACGCTCAGCCACACGATCAAGGAGCTGGAAGCGCGGCTGGGTGTTCGGCTGCTGACGCGCACGACGCGAAGCGTCGCGCCGACCGATGCGGGCGAGCGGCTCTACCAGTCGCTCGTGCCGCGTTTCGAAGAGATCGAAGCTGACCTCGCAAGCCTGGTGGCCTTTCGCGACAAGCCGTCGGGAACGGTCCGCATCACGCTCTCCGACCATGCGCTGCAGTCGACCGTCTGGCCAAAGCTCGAGCCGATGCTGCGCGACTATCCCGACCTCAATGTCGAGCTCTATAGCGACAACGGCATGCGCAACATCGTCGAGGAGCGCTTCGATGCCGGCGTGCGGCTCGGCGAGAGCATCGACAAGGACATGATCGCGGTGCGGATCGGCCCGGACTGGCGGCTGGTGGCCGTCGCCTCGCCAGACTATTTCGCTCGCCGCCCGGTGCCCAGGACGCCGCAGGATCTGGTCGCGCACGACTGCATCAACCTGCGGCTGACGACGTTCGGGGGCCTCTATGCGTGGGAATTCGCCAAGGACGGCCGCGATCTCAGGGTCCGGGTGGAGGGCCAACTCACCTTCAACTCGACCATCCCGATGGTCGACGCCGCGATCAGCGGCTCAGGCATCGCCTATGTGCCGGAAAGCCTTGTCAGCCGCCACATCGCCGAGGGACGGCTGACGCTGGTGCTCGGCGACTGGAGCCCGCCCTTCGCCGGCTATCATCTCTACTATCCGAGCCGGCGGCAGCTCTCGCCGGCATTGGCGGTGATCGTCGAGGCGCTGCGGCACCGGAGCTGAGGGGCAGGAGCTTGTTGGCCAAATCAGCCGCTGCCCGCCGTCGATGGTCTCGCCGGTCATGAACTCGCGCGGTCGACCCTTTCGGGTCATTGCCGCTCAGATCCGCGAGCGCACTTCGCCAGGGGACAGGCCGGCGAGGGTCTCCGCCGGTCAGCCGTCGCGGGTCGCCATCAATGCAGAGGCGATCCGCCAAGGTGCGCGCGTTTCGGGGCCTGGCTGTCAGCGAGATAGCGCCGTAGCGGGCGCGGGGCCGCGGCGATCGGCAGGACATCCGGCCGGAATTGTCGCATATGTCTCGGGCCGCGCTTTTGTTTGCGATTGCACCGCATCCGTGCAAGATTCACACCATGCCGGGAACGCAGACGGTCCCCGCTGGGTGATCCCCGGCCATGCATTTTTGACGGGCGACATGGCCAAAGAACCAAGCAAGAAACAAGGCCGTTCGGGAAGCGGCACGCGGGCAAACCGAACGCACGCCGCCGAGGAAGACGGCACCGATCGCCGCCCGAACGACGCGATTCCCGTCGTCGGGATCGGCGCCTCGGCAGGCGGCATCGAGGCGCTGGGCAGCTTCTTCGATGCCATGTCGGCCGACAGTGGTTGCGCCTTCGTCGTGGTGCTGCATCTCGACCCAAAGCGCGAAAGCGAGATGGCCCGGATTTTGAGCGGCCGCACCAGGATGCCGGTGGTGCAGGTCGAGGACGGCATGGCGATCGCACCAGACCATGTTTATGTGATCGCCCCCGATACCGACCTCAAATTGGTGAAGGGCGGTTTGAAAGTGTCGAGGCCGTCGCAACCTCGCGGCCAGCGGCATCCGGTCGATGTCTTGTTTGCTTCGATCGCCACCGAGCAGCGCGAGCGTTCGGTGGCGATCGTGCTTTCCGGCACCGGCAGCAATGGCACGGAAGGATTGAAGGAGATCCGGGCCGAAGGCGGCATGAGCCTGGTCCAGGCGCCGGAGACGGCCAAGTTCGACGGCATGCCACGCAGCGCGATCGCCGCCGGCCTTGCCGACCACGTGCTGGCCCCCGAAAAGATGGCGGCGACGCTGCTCGCCTATGTCCATCATGGCTATGTCTCCGCCCCGGCGGAGGTCGAACCGGTCGTCCCGAAGGGTGAGGCAACGATCGAGGACGTTCTGGAGATCCTGCGCGCCCGCGACGGACACGATTTCAGCAGCTACAAGCGCAACACGCTCAGGCGGCGCGTCCATCGTCGCATGGGACTGCGGAACATCGAGAAACTTGCCGATTACCTCGACGACCTGCGAACCAGTTCGGAAGAGGTGACCATGGTGGTCGCCGATCTGATGATCAGCGTCACCGGCTTCTTCCGCGACGCCGAGGCATGGAACGCGCTGGGCGAGCTGGTGATCGCACCTCTCGTGGCTGAGCGGGCGAGTGGCGAGTCGGTGCGTGTCTGGGTGCCCGCCTGCGCTACGGGCGAGGAAGCCTATTCGGTAGCCATGCTGATTGCCGAGCATGCGGAAGCCGCCGGCAAGCGCTTCGACCTGAAGGTGTTCGCCACGGACGCCCAGGAAGGCAATTTGCGCAAGGCGCGCGACGGCATCTACCCGACGGCGGCGCTGGCGGGTTTTCCGCCAGAGCGGGTCCGCCGCTTCTTCGAAAGGCTTGACGGGTCCTTTCAGGTCAGCAAGGACCTTCGCGACATGGTGGTGTTCGCCGCGCAGAACCTGCTGCGCGATCCGCCGTTCTCGCGATTGGACATCATTTCGTGCCGCAATTTCCTGATTTACCTGGAACCGGAGGCGCAGCAACGCGTCCTCGGCCAGTTTCATTTCGCCTTGCGTCCCGACGGGCATCTGTTTCTCGGCAATGCCGAGACAATCGGGCGGCATGACGATCTGTTCGAAACAGTTTCGAAGAAATGGCGGATATACCGCCGGCTCGGGTCTACCCGGCACGACCTCATCGACTATCGGCTGCCGCGCGGAGCGATCGGAACCGCCGCAGGGGCCGCCGCGCCGCCGTCCATGCCAGCGGAAAACGCCTCCGCACCTGTCGTCGACATAGCGCGCCGCGCTTTGCTGGAACGCTACGCTCCGGCCTCGGTGCTGATCGACCAGAAGGGGCGTGTCGTCTACTTCCACGGAACGACGCGCGACTATCTGGAACAGCCATCCGGGGAGCCGACCAGGGACATTCTGGCCATGGCGCGGGACGGTCTGGCGATCAACCTTCGCAGCGCGATACGCGACGCCTTGAAGAGCGACAAGAGCGTCACCGTCCAGGGCCGCCTGCACAGGAGCGGGTCGACGGATGTCGCCATGACAGTGGTGCCGCTGGCTGCTCAACCGCATGGCGGCAGATTCGCCCTGGTGAGCTTCGAGCCGGCTGCGCCAGCCGGCGAATCCAGGCAGCCGCCCGTTCGCGAAGATGCCAGCGAAACATCCTCCGGCGAGCGCGCGCTCCAGGAGGAGCTGGTTTCGATGCGCGCCGAGTTGCGCAACACCATCGAACATCTGGAGACCGCCAACGAGGAATTGAAGGCC
This sequence comes from Mesorhizobium sp. M4B.F.Ca.ET.143.01.1.1, assembly GCF_004792275.1. Lineage (NCBI taxonomy): Bacteria > Pseudomonadati > Pseudomonadota > Alphaproteobacteria > Hyphomicrobiales > Phyllobacteriaceae > Mesorhizobium > Mesorhizobium sp. M4B.F.Ca.ET.143.01.1.1. The sequence continues at coordinate 266,500 of NZ_SRSR01000005.1, read as the reverse complement.
TCGAACGAGGAAGCGACCTCGATGAACGAGGAGCTTCAGTCCACCAACGAAGAACTGGAAACCTCCAAGGAGGAGCTGCAGTCCTTCAACGAGGAACTGAACACCGTCAACAGCCAGCTCCAGCACAAGATCGCGGAGCTGGAGCGCAGTTCGAACGACCTGAACAATCTGCTGGCGGGTTCGGAAACGGCGACGTTGTTCCTCGACAACAAGCTGGCGATCAACTGGTTCGCGCCGGCGACAAAGGAACTTTTCGATCTGGTGACATCGGACGTCGGCCGGCCGATCGCCCACTTCGCCCGGAAGTTCTCCGACGACAAGCTTTTGTCGGACGCCGAGACGGTGCTGAGGAAACTCACCACCATCGAGGCCGAGGTGCCGAGCGATGCGGGGCGTTGGTACCTGCGGCGCATGCTTCCCTACCGGACGCGCGACAATCACATCGCCGGCGTCGTGATCACCTTCAACGACATCACCGAGCGCAGGGCAGCCGCCGAGGCGGGCAACGAGGCGAGGATCTATGCCGAGGCGATCGTCGGCACGGTGCGGCAGCCCTTGCTGGTCCTGGACGCCGAACTTCACGTCCAGTCGGCCAATGCGGCCTTCTATGAGCTGTTCAGGGTTGCGGCGAAGGACACCCTAGGCAGCCTGCTGTACGGTCTCGGCAACGGACAGTGGGACATCCCCGCGCTGCGAACGCTTCTCGACGAGGTGCTGTCGAAAAACCAGGAGGTGACCGACTACGAGGTCGAGCATGAATTTCGCGATATCGGGCGGCGCTCCATGCTGCTCAATGCCCGCAAACTGTCCCAGGCAGCCGGACGCGAGGAGCTTATCCTGCTCGCCATCGAGGACATCACCGAGCGCAGACAGTCGGAAAGACATCGCAAAACGCTCATGTCCGAACTCAACCACCGCGTCAAAAATACGCTGGCGGTGGTCCAGTCCATCGCTTCCCAGACCCTCGGCCACGCCTCGACGCTGGACGAAGCGCGGGAAGCGTTCGGCGCGCGGCTCATCAATCTCGCAAACGCGCAGAACATCTTGACGCGCGAAAACTGGCAGAGCGCGGATCTCGGCGACATCGTCTCCGATACGGTCAAGCCGCATGCGGGCGGAGAAAACCGCTTCCGGATCGAAGGTCCTCCCGTCCGGCTGGCGCCAGGCGCGGCGCTTGCAGTCTCCATGGCACTGCACGAACTCACCACCAACGCCGCCAAGTACGGCGCATTGTCGTCCGAGGAAGGCGATGTCGTGATCGTGTGGCAGGTAGAAGGCGAGAATGCCGATCGCCGGCTCGTCCTGCATTGGCAAGAGAGCGGCGGCCCTCCGGTTGCCAAACCGAAGAACAAGGGCTTCGGTTCGCGCCTGATAGAACGCGCCCTGGCGTCGGAACTCGGCGGCGAAGTGCGCGTTGACTACGCGTCGACTGGAATTGTGTGTACAATGATTGCCCCGCTACCCGCCGGGCAGATGCTTGGAGCACAGGGTGACCGGGCAGGCGAAACGGGTTCTGATTCTCGAGGATGAATTCCTCGTCGCCATGCTTTTGGAAGATCTTCTGCTCGAAATGGGACACCAGGTGGTAGGATCGCTTGCCCAGGTGGGCGAGGCCATGACGTTCGCCGACCAGGCGGATATCGACCTGGCCATCCTCGACATAAACCTCGCCGGCACAAAGTCGTTTCCCGTGGCTGAAATCCTGCGTCGGCGCGGCATCCCGTTCGTGTTCGCCACCGGCTACGGCTCCGACGGACTGACGGGCGATTTCGAAAACGAACTCACGCTCCAGAAGCCATACGACCCTGACGAGCTGAGGCGGACGATCGAGCAAGCGTCAGCGCGGGCCGGACTTCGGCAACACATCGAACCCTAGGGCCGTTCACCGTTTCACGGCTACGGCCGGCCCAGTTGCCGGTCAATCGCCCGCCAGGGGAAACTCATTGGCGATCGTGACATGGTGGTGGATGCGGCCCTCGAAATATCGCGACAGCACCGCCTCGGTCGCGGCGCGCGATTCGGCGCGGGCGGGACTGGCGAGAGCCGCGTCAACCGCCGCCAGGTCGCGGTAGTTGATCGCCAGGATCATCGGGAATTCCGGCGCCCCGTCGTCGCGCTTCTCGGCGAAGGAGACGCGGACATCGAGCGCGCCCGGGAAGGCTTTCCATTTGGGCAGGACGGTCTCGATCACGTCCCTGCGGAACGCTTCCGTCTGGCCGTCCTTCACCTTGCCTTCGAACAGTGCGTAGCGCGTGATCATTTGCCGTCCTCTTTGCGTTGGAAGAATTCCATCAGTGCGGCCTGGTCCTCGCCGCCCAGTCCGGCGGCGGTCAGCAGCCGGTGCACCTCGGCGCAGAGCGCCGTCAGCGGCATCGCCGTATGCGTGCGCCGCGCCAAGTCCTGGGCGGCGTTGAGGTCCTTGACCATGTTGTCGATGCGGCCGGTGCGGCGGTAGTCGCGGGTGGCGAAGCGCGGCAGGTATTCCTGCAGGATGGCGCTGTCGGCGCGGCCGCCCTTGAGCGCCTGCGGGATCTTGAGCGCGTCGACGCCGGCGTCGAGCGCCAGCCGGGTCGCCTCCGCCACGGCCATGAAATTCAGCGCGCACAGCACCTGGTTGATCAGCTTGGTCGTCTGGCCGGCGCCGGCCGGGCCCATATGCGTGTAATTGGCCGCGACGTCGCGCAGCACAGTGTGGGCATCCGCGACATCCTCGGCCTCGCCGCCGGCCATCAGCGTCAACGCGCCGATCAGCGCCTTCGGCGCACCGCCGGAGAGTGGGCTGTCGACCCAGCGCAGACCCTTGTCGCTCGCGTCGGCGGCGAGCTGGCGCGTCGCGTCGGGATCGATTGACGACATGTCGATGATCAGCGTGCTGGGCTTCGCGCCGGCGGCCACGCCGGCATCGCCGAACACGGCGCGGCGCACAATCGCCGCCGAATTGAGGCTGAGAATGACGTAGCCGGCCGCGCCGGCAGCCTCGGCCGCGCTCGCCATCGCGGTCGCGCCCTTGGCGACCAGCACTTCCACCTTGGCCTTGTCGAGGTCGAAGACGGCGAGGCGATTGCCAGTGGCGAGCAGGCGCTCGCCGATCGCTCCACCCATGGCGCCGGCGCCAATCAGTGCCACTTTGTTGGTCATGTCGGTCCTCCCGCGAACCTGGCTGCTATGTCGGCGACGATCTCATCGAGCTCCGCGTCGATTGTCACCGCGATCGCATTCTCGTCCTTGCCCGGCACCTCCAACGTCGCGAACTGGCTGTCGAGCAGACTGGTGGGCATGAAGTGGCCGGTACGCTCATGCATGCGCTTCGAGATCAGTGCGCGCGACCCGTCGAGATAGATGAACAGCACCGGCGCGCCCGCCTGCTCGGTGATGAAATCGCGATAGGCGCGTTTCAGCGCCGAGCAGCCGACAATGACCGGCGCGGGCCGTTGCCGCAGCGTTTCGCCGACCTTGGCCAGCCAGGGCCACCTGTCGGCATCGTCGAGCGGAATGCCGGCGCTCATCTTGGCGATGTTGGCCTGCGGGTGCAGCTTGTCGCCATCCACATATGTCGCCGAGATCGCATCGGCGAGCGCCTCGCCGACCGTCGTCTTGCCGGAACCGGTGACGCCCATGACCACCATGCGCGGTGGGGGATCAGATCGAAGCCGTGATGCCGCCATCGACATAGAGAATGTGTCCGTTGACAAAGGATGACGCCTCGGAGGCCAGGAAGACGCAGGCGCCGACCAGTTCCTCGACCTTGCCCCAGCGGCCGGCCGGCGTGCGTTTTTCGAGCCAGGCGCTGAAAGCCTGGTCGGCGACGAGGGCTGCATTGAGTGGCGTGTCGAAATAGCCGGGCGCAATGGCATTGCATTGCAACCCGTGCTTCGCCCAGTCGGTCGCCATGCCCTTGGTCAAATTGCCGACCGCGCCCTTGGTCGCGGTGTAGGGCGCGATGCCGGGGCGGGCGAGCGCGGTCTGGACGCTGGCGATGTTGATGATCTTGCCGCGGCCGCGCGCGATCATGTGCCGCGCCACCGCCTGGCCGACATGGAAGACGCTGGCGATGTTGGTCTGCAGCAGGCGCTCGAAGGCGTCGGCAGGAAAATCCTCGAGCGGCGTGCGGAACTGCATGCCGGCATTGTTGACCAGGATGTCGATCGACCCGCCGGCAAGCTCGAAAGCGTCGATGGCGGCACGGACCGCATCATGGTCGGTCGCGTCGAAGGCGAGCGTCGCGGCGCCCGGAATGTCCGCTGCCGCGGCACGCAGCTTAGCTTCGTCGCGGCCATTGAGGACCACTTTGGCGCCGGCTTCGGCGAGGCCCTTGGCCAAGGCAAAGCCGATGCCTTGCGAGGAGCCGGTTACGAGCGCGGTGCGCCCGCTGAGATCGAACAGTTTGGACGACATTTTCCTGATTGCCTCTCGTCGCTGAGCGTCTTATGTTATCGATAACATCATCTGTCAAGTCAAGTGGAGCGAATACGATGCAGCGGCCTCACATCCTTCAGGTTGGATCCTATCCCGCGTGGGACGAGGAGCCGCTCAACGAAGCCTTCACGGTGCACCGCTATTTCGCGGCCGACGACAAGCCGGCCTTTCTCGCCGAGGTCGGACCGCTCGTGCGCGGCATTGCCACGCGCGGCGAGCTTGGCGCCAACCGCGCCATGATCGAGGCCTGCCCGTCGCTCGAACTCGTTTCCGTCTATGGCGTCGGTTTCGACGCGGTCGACCTCGTGGCCTGCCGGGAACGCGGCGTGCGCGTCACCAACACGCCGGACGTGCTGACCAATGACGTCGCCGATCTCGGCATCGCCATGATGCTGTGCCTGTCGCGCGGCATGATCGGCGCGGAGCGCTGGGTGCGCGACGGCAGCTGGGCGGCGAAGGGGCTCTATCCGCTCAAGCGCCGCGTCTGGGGACGGCGGGCCGGCGTGCTCGGCCTCGGCCGCATCGGCTATGAGGTGGCCAAGCGCCTTGCCGGCTTCGGCATGGAAATCGCCTACAGCGACGTCGCGCCGAAGGACTTTGCCGCCGATTGGGAGTTCCTCGCCGATCCCGTCGCGCTGGCCAGGCGTTCGGACTTCCTGTTCGTGACGCTTGCCGCTTCCGCCGCGACGCGTCACATCGTCGACAGCGAGGTGATCGCGGCGCTCGGCGAGGAAGGCATGCTGATCAACATCTCGCGCGCCTCCAACATCGACGAGGACGCGCTGCTCGACGCGCTCGAGAACAAGGGGCTGGGTTCGGCCGCGCTCGACGTCTTCGAAGGCGAGCCGAAACTCAATCCACGCTTCCTGGCGCTCGACAACGTGCTTTTGCAGCCGCACCATGCCTCGGGCACGGTCGAAACGCGCAAGGCGATGGGCAGACTGGTGCGCGACAACCTCGCCGCTCATTTCGCCGGCCAGCCACTCATCTCGCCGGTGCTTTAGCTTACGCAATCCCGGACGGAAAACCGTCATCCACTTTTCCTGGTATTGCTCGAGGAGTTCGCCCACCATGAAGTCGATCGTCATCCACGCCGCCAAGGACCTGCGCATCGAGGACCGTCCCGTCGAGGAGCCGGGACCGGGCCAGGTGCTGTTGCGTCTTGCCGCCGGCGGTATCTGCGGCAGCGACCTCCACTACTACAATCATGGCGGCTTCGGAACGGTGCGCCTGAAGGAGCCGATGATCCTCGGCCATGAGGTCTCCGGCGTGATCGAGAAGCTCGGTCCGGGCGTCAGCGGGCTCGAGCCTGGCCAACTGGTCGCGGTCTCGCCGTCGCGGCCCTGCTACGGCTGCCGCTACTGCCGCGAGGGGATGCACAACCAGTGCCTCAACATGCGATTCTACGGCAGCGCCATGCCGTTCCCGCACATCCAGGGCGCGTTCCGTGAAATGCTGGTGGCCGACGCGCCGCAATGCGTGCCGGCCGATGGCTTGAGCGCCGGCGAAGCGGCGATGGCCGAACCTCTGGCGGTCTGCCTCCACGCCACGCGCCGGGCCGGCGAGATGCTGGGCAAGCGCGTGCTGGTGACCGGCTGCGGGCCGATCGGCCTGTTGTCGATCCTCAGTGCCCGGCGCGCGGGCGCGGCCGAGATCGTCGCCGTCGACCTCGCCGATTTCACCCTGTCGATGGCGCTGCGCGCCGGCGCCGACAAAGCGATCAACACGCGGACAGATCCGGAGGGGCTGGCGCCCTATCTCGCCGACAAGGGGACGTTCGACATCCTCTACGAATGCTCGGGCGCGGCGGCGGCGCTGGCGCAAGGCATCGCGGCGACGCGTCCGCGCGGCACGATCATGCAGCTCGGCCTCGGCGGCGCCGAGATGGCGCTGCCGATGTCGACGGTCACCGCCAAGGAACTGTCGATCAACGGCTCGTTCCGCTTCCATCCGGAATTCGCCGTCGGCGTCGGGCTGATGCGCAAGGGGCTGATCGACGTCAAGCCGCTGATCACCCACACGGTGGCGTTCGACGAGGCGCTTTCCGGCTTCGAGCTTGCCAACGACCGAAGCCGGGCGATGAAGGTCCAGATCGCCTTTGCATAAGCGTCGGCGGCGCGTTGCATTCCGTTGTGATATCGATAACGTACGACCATGCAGTCCTCGCCCAAACGCCCGACCATGGCCGATGTCGCGCATCGCGCCAACGTCTCGACGATGACCGTCTCGCGCGCCTTCAAGCGCGACGCCTCGGTCAGCGCCGACACGCGAGACCGCATCCTGCAGGCGGCTGAAGAGCTCGGCTATGTCTTCGACAGCATCGCCGCCAACCTTTCCTCGCGGCGCTCCGGTTTCGTCGCGGTGACGATCCCATCGATCAACAATGCCAACTTCGCCGACACGGTGCGCGGCATGACCGAGGGCCTGCGCGACAGCGGGCTGGAAATCCTGCTCGGCTTCACCGACTACAATGTCGAGGAGGAAGAGCGCCTGGTCGGGCAGTTGCTGCAGCGGCGGCCGGAAGCGATCATCGTCACCGGCGGCAGGCACACGCCGCGCTGCCGCAAGATGCTGGCCAATGCCGGCGTGCCGGTGGTGGAGACGTGGGATCTGCCGAGCGACCCGATCGGCCACGTCGTCGGCTTCTCCAACGCCGAGGCCGGGCGGCTGATGGTCGATCATCTCGTCGCGCGCGGTTATTCGCGGCTCGGCTTCATCGGCGGCGACACCTCGCGCGATACGCGCGGCCTCGACCGCCGGCGCGGCTTCGTGGCGGCGCTGCAGGACCGCGGCCTCGACGCCTCGCGCGTCATCGCCTCCGGCGTGCCGCCGATCTCGATGCGCGAGGGCGCTGCCGCAATGGTCGAGATGATCTCGCGCTGGCCGGACACCCAGGCGGTGATGTGCGTGTCGGACCTTTCCGCCTTCGGCGCGCTTATGGAATGCCTGCGGCGCGGCATCCGCGTTCCCGACGACGTCGCAATCGCCGGCTTCGGTGCCTATGACCTTGCCGAGCAGTCGGTGCCGTCGATCACCACGATCGACGTCGGCGCGCATGAGATCGGCATCCGCGTCGCCGAACTGGTGCTTGACCTGCTCAATGGGCGGCGGGAACCCGACGACCGGGTCGTGGTCGGCATGACGCCCAAGGTGATCGCACGCCACACGGCCTGATTGGAAAGATCAACGGCCGGCGGGATCCCGCCGGCCGTTGGCTTTTCCGACAGAGATGCTGCCGAAGCTTATTTGCCCCAGATCTTCTTGTATTCGTCGCGGTAGCCGTTGCCGGGGTCGAAGCGGTTGTCCGGACCGCCGTCGAACTCGACATTGTCCGAGGTCACCACATGCAGCGGCGAGATGTAGCCCGACCATTTCTCGCCGGCCATGGCGCGGTTGAGCTCGTCCACCAGCTGCCAGCCCTGCAGGTTCAGCGGCTCGGCCACCGTCACCTTCTGGAACTGGCTGGAGCGGATGCGCTGATAGGCCGATTCCGAGCCATCGCCGGCCGCGACGTTGATCGGCGCGTCGGTGCCCGACTTGCCTGCGGCCGCCAGCGACGGACCCATGAAGTCGAAATAGAGATCGTTGATGGCCAGCGAATGGGTCCAGGCGTCGCCGTATTTCTGCAGCAGCGAGGTGGTGAGCTGCGGCATGCGCTGCGAGGTCTCGGCGATCGGCGTGTCGACATATTCGAGCACCTTGCCGCCGAGATCCTCGATCTCCTTCTTCATCCGGTCGGCCTTGGCGATGGCGATCTGGTAGGTGGAATCGGTGAAGATGATGACGCCGGGCTTGCCCTTGGCGTCGACGAAGGCCCAGTCGGCGGCCGCCTTCGACACTTCCATCGGGTCGGTCGAGACGTTGGCGACGATGCCGAGATCGTCGATCGGACCGACCGTCGGGCCCGCATGCCATGCCGCCATCGGGATCTTGGCCGCCTTGGCCTGCTCCATCGCCGGCTTCTGCTCGACGGCGTCGAAACCGTTGATGATGATGCCGTCGGGATTGAGCGCCAGCGCCTGGCCGAAGGCGGCGGTGCGGCCGCCGATCGAGCCGGCGCCGTCAAGCGTCTTGACCGTCCAGCCGAGTGCTGCCGCAGCCTCTTCGACACCCTTGGTGACGCCGAGAATGCCGCCATTCTTCATGTCGCCGCCGAGCACGACGATTGTCTTGCCCCCGGCACCCTTCGGCCCGGTCGTCGGCCCGTCCCATTTCTCGACCTTGCCGGCGTATTTGTCGACGACCGCCTTGGCGTCGGCCATCGGATCGGCGAGCGCGGTCGAGGCGATGCCGAGCGCCAGGCAGGCGACGCCAAGCTGAAGGACTGTTCTGCGATGCATATTGTTTCTCCCATTAAGCATTGTTGGTTGTCTTTGTTGGTTGGCTGGTGGCTGGTTGATTGGCGGCGGGCGGCACGACCGCGCCGCGGCGCCGCTGCGCGTAGCCGGCAATGCCGATCGCGACGAGCAGGGTGACGCCGTTGAACAGCGGCTCGACCCAGAACGAGCCGCCGAACTGCTGGATGCCGGAAATGCCGACAGCGAGGATGACGACGCCGATGATGGTGCCCCAGACATTGACGCGGCCGGGTTTGATGGTGGTCGATCCGAGGAAGGCGCCGACCAGCGCCGGCAGTAGATATTCCAGGCCGACGCTGGCCTGGCCGATGCGGAGCTTCGAGGCGAGCAGCACGCCGCCCAGCGCCGTCAGCGCACCGGAGGCGACGAAGGCGCCCATGACGAATTTCTGCACCGGGATGCCGTTGAGCGCAGCGGCCTTCGGATTGGCGCCGATGGCGTAGAGGTAGCGGCCGATCGGCAGGTATTCGAGCACCAGCCACATCGCCAGCGCCAGGACGACCACGTAGTAGCCGGTGATCGGCAAGCCGAACAGCATCGTGCCGTTGAGGGAGAGGAAGCCCTCGGGCAGCACGCCGACGACCTGGCGGCCGCCGGTGTACCACATGGCCAAAGCGTAGAGCACGGTGCCGGTGCCGAGCGTGGCGATGAAGGAATCGATGCGCGCCACCTCGACCAGCCAGCCATTGATGAAGCCGGTGAGCACGCCGAGCAGGATGACGATCAGCACCGCGATCGGCCAGGGGATGCCGAAGGCCGTCTGCAGGCTGATGGCCAGGATGTGCCACAGCACGATGCCGTAGCCCACCGTCAGGTCGATGCGGCCCGAGGCCATCGGGATCATCGCCGCCAGCGACAGCATCGCGATGATCGCCTTGTCGGAGATGATCGAGCGCAGATTGAGCAGCGTCGGGAACGTCCGCGGCAAGAGCAGCGAGAACAGCAGGATGAGCAGCAGCGTCAGGATCGGCAGGCCGTAGACCGGCAGGTAGCGCGAGGCCTTCTGGCCGAGGCTCAGCCCGGAAAGTTCCGACCGGGTCGGCTCAAGCGCCGTCGATTTGATCGAATTCATGAGGTCCTCCTAGAGCATGATGCCGAAAGTGTGAGGCGGTTTTCGGACGACATCATGCTCTATCTCTTTGATTTAGAACCGGATTCAGATTTCAGATCGATTCGACCTGAAATCATCCGGCTCTAGGCGGCTTCGGACACGGAGGCGGCACGAATGAGCGCAGCCGTCGTCAAGGCATCGCCGGCCAGCTCGCGCACGATGCGGTTATGCGAGAAGACGAGGGCGCGATGGCAGATATGGGCGACCTCCTCGAAATCGGTGGAGACGACGATGACCGCCAGCCCTGCCTCGACGGCCGCCGCGATCAGCCGGTAGATCTCGGCCTTGGCGCCGACATCGACGCCGGCCGTCGGGTCCTCGGCGATCAGCAGCTTGCGGCCCGTCGCCAGCCAACGGCCGACGACCACCTTCTGCTGGTTGCCGCCTGAAAGCGCTTCGATCGGCAGATGCGGATCGTTGGGCCTCAGCCCCAGCCGCGCGCCGAGTTCCTGCGTCAGCTCGCTCTCGTGCGCCGGCTTCATGAAGGAGAACAGCCCGCGACCGACCGCCGACGGATTGAGATACATGTTCTCGCGCACGGAAAGCGACAGCGCGACCGATTCCTCGGTGCGGTCGCGCGCGATGAGGCCGACGCCGGCGGCAAGGGCGGCGCCGATCGAAGACAGGTCGAGGCGCTTGCCGTCGAGCGAGACATTGCCCTCGAAACGCTCGGCGCCGAACAGCGCGCGGCCTACAGCCTCCTGTCCGGCGCCGCGCAGGCCGACCAGCCCGAGCAATTCGCCGGAGCGCGCCTCGAAGGTGACTGGGCCGACGTTGCCGCAAGTGAGGTTTTCGACCTTGAGCCGCTCCGGCCCGTCCTGCCATTGCGACTTGGCGAACATCTGGTGCGCCGGCCGGCCGACGATCAGGTCGACCAGTTCCTGCGGCGTGGTCTCGACCACCGGCTTCACCGCGACCATGCGGCCGTCGCGCATGACGGCGACGCGATCGGCGATGCGGAACACCTCGTCCAGCCGGTGCGAGACATAGATCATGCCGACGCCGCGCTCGCGCAGCGGCCGCAGCGCCTCGAACAGGCGCTCGACCTCGTCCGCCGGCAGGCTCGCCGTCGGCTCGTCGAGCACCAGCACGTCGGCCTCAGTGGCCAGCGCGCGGGCGATCGCCACCAGCGACTTTTCGGTGCGGGAAAGATCCTGGACGCGCGTCGCCGGATCGAAGGCGCAGCCGACCAGCGCCAGCGCGCGCTCGGCGCGGCGCTCGGTGTCGCGCCAGTCGATCAGGCCGGAGCGGCGCGAAAAACCTTGCGCCATGCCGACATTCTCGGCCACCGTCATCCATTCGATGAGGCCGAGGTCCTGATGGATGAAGGCGACCTTCTGCGGCTGGTTGGGCCGCGGCGGGCGGTGATGATAGTCCTCGCCGCGAAAGCGGATCGTGCCTTGGTCGCGCTTGTGAATGCCGGCGAGCGTCTTGATCAGCGTCGACTTGCCGGCGCCATTCTCGCCGAGCAGGGCGACGATCTCGCCCTCGTGGATGTCGAGCGACACCGACTTCAACGCCAGCGTGCCGCCGAAGCGCTTGGAGATGTCGATGAATTCGATGAGCTTGGGCCGCATCTATGGCCCTCCCAAGCCAAGCAAACGGACTGAATTGGCACCGATGTTATCGCTAACATTTTTGCAGGTCAAGTCTTGAAAACGGGTCGAGGCGAAGGCTATCGATAACCCGTTTTCGCGGAGGAAGAAGCATGTTCGGAGACATAGAGGGCGCCGGCTTCGAGGTCCTCGACGAGCGGTTCGAAAGCTGCTTCGTCGGCCATGTGGCGGTCGAGCGGCTGTGGACCGGCGGGCGCTGGCTGGAAGGCCCGGCATGGTTCGCGGCCGGGCGCTATCTGGTCTTCTCCGACATCCCCAACGACCGCATCATGCGCTACGACGAGACCAATGGCGTGGTTTCGGTGTTCCGGGCGCCGGCAAACAATGCCAACGGCAACACGGTCGATACAGAGGGACGGCTGGTCACCTGCGAGCATCGGGCGCGCCGCGTCACGCGCACCGAGCATGACGGATCGATCACGGTGATCGCCGACCGCTTCGACGGCAAGCGCCTGAATTCGCCCAACGACGTCGTGGTGCGCTCGGACGGTACGGTGTGGTTTTCCGATCCGCCCTACGGCATCGCGACCGACTATGAGGGCGACCGCGCCGAACAGGAGATCGAGGGCTGCCACGTCTACCGCGCCGATCCCGCGACCGGCGCGGTGGCGCGCGTCGTCTCGACGATGGCGAAGCCCAACGGTCTCGCCTTCTCGCCGGACGAGAGCGTCCTCTATGTCGGCGACACCGGCATCACGCATCAGAAGGACGGGCCGCGGCACATCCGCAAGTTCGCCGTCGAAGGCAATTCGCTGGGGGAAATCGGCGTTTTCGCAACCTGCACGGCCGGCCTGTTCGACGGCTTCAGGGTGGATACGGCCGGCCGTGTCTGGGCAGGCGCCGGCGACGGCGTGCATTGCTTCGACCCCGACGGCACGCTGATCGGCAAGATCCGCATCCCTGAAACGGTGGCGAACCTCACCTTCGGCGGCGCCAAGCGCAACCGCCTGTTCATCACGGCGCGGCAGTCGCTCTATGCGGTGTTCGTGGTCGCCAACGCGGCCGCAAGAGGCTGAGGTCCGACTTGCTTTGATCGAGAGGCGAGCCGCTCGACAAGCGGCCCGCCTTGTTCATATCAGGCACCATCCTTTGCCCGATAGGCATCGGGAAGGACGAAGACTTCATCGGCGCGGCCGTAGCCTCCATCAGCAACTTCTTCGATCAGCACCATGGTGTAGGGGCGCACTCCCTCGCCGAAATAGTCGACGAACATCTGCGTGGTCTTGTGGACGAGATCTTCCTTCTGCGCTTTTGTGAGAGCGGCCTCGGGCATCTTGAAGTTGGCAAAGGGCATTTCCAGGTTCCTTTCGGTGGATTTCACGGCGCTGCTTTGGCGAGGCCGATGACGACGGTCGCGCCGTCATCGGACGGATCGATCCTCGTTGTCATGGAGCGGATATAGATTGCCGCGGATGTCGGATAATCACCCGGCTGCTGGCAGCACTATTCGGAAAGAGCGAACAATCGGAACCAACGTCGGCGCCCTATCCGCAGGCTCGCGCAGCGGTGCGCGCATTGCTGGAATGGGCATCCAGCGCATAGGCGAACGACGCCGGCTCGCCACGGTCCGATCTTCACAACCCTGCCAGATGCAACAGGTCAGCTGTTGCGCGTCGCCACGAATGTCGCCGCTTCCTTCAGCAAGGCCGCGCGCTCGCCATAGGGATCGAGCAGCGCATGCGCCTGGCCGACGAGGCCGCTGAGCTGCTTGCGCGCCCAGTCGGCGCCGTGCAGGGCGACCAGCGTCGCCTTGCCGGCGGCGGCGTCCTTGCCGGTCGCCTTGCCCATCTGGTGCGCATCCGCCGTCAGGTCGAGCAAGTCGTCGGCAAGCTGGAAGGCGAGCCCGATCGCCGAGCCGAATTCGGCCAGCCGTTCGCGGTCTTCCGGCGGCGCGCCGGCGACGATGGCGCCGGCCTCGCAGGCAAAGCGGATCAAGGCGCCGGTCTTCATCGCCTGCAGCCGGATGATGCCGGCCTCGTCCGGTGGATTGCGGCCGGCATCGAGATCGAGCATCTGCCCGCCGACCATGCCGCCAATGCCGGCGGCGCGGGCAAGTGCCAGCACCAGCGCTGCCCGGCGTTCCACGGGCAGCACGGTGGCCTCGTCGGCGAGGATGTCGAAGGCAAGCGTCAGCAGCGCGTCGCCGGCAAGGATGGCGGTTGCGTCGTCGAAGGCCCGGTGCACGGTCGGCTGGCCGCGGCGCAGATCGTCATTGTCCATGGCCGGCAGATCGTCATGGATCAGCGAATAGCAATGCACGCATTCGAGCGCCGCCGCGACGCGCGATGCCGCCTCGCTATCGACGGAAAAGAGCGCCGCACTTTCCATGACCAGAAAAGGGCGCAGGCGCTTGCCGCCGTTCAACACGCCATGGCGCATGGCCGCCATCAGCCGCTCCGGCCGGGCGATCTCGCCGGACAGCGCGCGCTGGTCGAGAAGCCGCCTGAGCTGCGCCTCGATTGCCGCTGCGCGCATCAGAAGTGCGGTTTCGAACGCGATTTCTTCGTCTTTCGCCATGGCCGGGAGCGGTAGCCGACACTCAGACATTGCGCAAGAAGCCGCGCGCCATTATGCCGGTTGAGCTGATGGCACGGGTGGGGCGGCTTGACGGAACCGATCGTCGATCATGAAATCCAAGGACTGGACATGGCGCGGCCGAGGCGCCTGAACCGCGCTGGCCTCAAGCGCCTTGGCCGGCGCTCCCTGGTCGTTGCCGCCATCCTGGCGGTGATACCGGTGGTGCTGACCTTCCTCTATCTGCCGTCCTTCGTGCATCCGGTGTCGACGCTGATGCTGAAGGACCTCGCGACCTTCTCCGGCTACGACCGGCGCTGGGTTTCCATCGACGACGTGTCGCCGGTGCTGGCGCATTCGGTGGTCATGTCGGAGGACGGGCAGTTCTGCTTCCACCGCGGCGTCGATCTCGGCGAATTGCGCGGCGTCGTCGACGACGCGCTGGCCGGCGAGGCAACGCGCGGCGCCTCGACCATCACCATGCAGACGGTGAAGAACCTCTTCCTCTGGTCGCGGCCGCTGGGCACGGTGCGCAAGGTGGTCGAACTGCCGCTCGCCGTCTATTTCGACGCGGTGATGTCGAAACGGCGCATCATGGAGATCTACCTCAACATCGCCGAATGGGGGCCGGGCATCTATGGCATCGAGGCCGCCGCCCAGCATCATTTCGGCGTTTCGGCAAAGCAGCTGTCGCGCCGGCAGGCAGCGCTGCTTGCCGTCACGCTGCCCAACCCGATCGCCCGCAATCCCGCCAAGCCGGGGCCTGGCCTGCGACGGCTGGCGGCGCTGATCGAGCGACGCGCTGGCAGATCGGGCGCCTATATAGGCTGCCTGGACTGAAGTGCAGCTTCATGCTGCTTTCCTGCTCCGGCAAAAAAATTTGCCGCGGTGCTGGCCAAAACGGCGCAGGGCGTGTATAGGCACCCGACTTTCTCAGATTATGGCCCCAGACATGGCCCTTTCACGAGGGTTGCCGGGGCATTTTGACCATGTAGTGGAGCATATCCGTGGCCGTTCCGAAACGAAAAACCTCTCCGTCGAAGCGCGGCATGCGCCGCTCGGCCGACGCCCTCAAGGCCCCGACCTACGTCGAGGACAAGAATTCCGGCGAAATGCGCCGCCCGCACCATATCGACCTGAAGACCGGCATGTATCGTGGCCGCCAGGTTCTGGAGCCGAAGGAAAGCTGAGAAGCTTCCGGCGGTTTGCGACTTCCAAAAGACCGGCCATTGGCCGGTCTTTTTGCGTTTGGCCTCGCCAATCGCTCCAGCGTCGCGGTTCGATACCGACTCTGCCGACGGACCCTGCGCGCCGGTCTTTGTGGCCTGACAGGCGCGGGAGGAACCCCCGCTAGGGCGGTTCAGCGTTTCATGGAATCGCCGAACCGCCCCAAGTTTTTGTTTTGACGCAATTCCGGACGGAAAACCGCTGCGCACTTTTCCTGGAATTGCTCTGACATGCTTGTTTCGCGCGGTCTTCGAGCGTGTTAGCGGCGACGCATGAAACTTCTTGACGAGGAAGGCCGGCGGGCTGCAACTGAAGGAAGCTCAATCGGAGTCGCCAGATGTTCGGTGCCATCCCCCTGCTGATCGTGCCCTTCGTGCTCTACAATCTCGGGCTGCTCGGGATATTCGGCAGCGGCGACGATCCCTGGGCCAACGAGATGTTCTCGTTCCGCATGATGTCCGGTGGCGTGTTCTCGATGACGCTCGGCGACCTGATGGTGCTGATCGGCCTGTTCTTCCTGTTCGTCGAGATCTCAAAATCGGTGCGCACCACCAACGCCTCGATCCTCGACCATCTGTTGTCGACGCTGGTCTTCATCGCCTTCCTGGTCGAGTTCCTGCTGGTGAAGGGCGCGGCGCATTCGGTCTTCTTCACCCTGATGGTCATCGCGCTGTTCGACGTGCTCGCCGGCTTCTCGGTGTCGATGCGGTCGGCAAGCCGGGATATCAACCTGAACTAGGATGTGCCGATATTCAGTTGAGACCGGTGTGCAAATGCAGGTTTCCTGCGCTTCCGGTGCTCACGTACGCTCCGCTCCGGTTCTCGGAACCAACATTTCGACTCGGCCTGACTTGAATCTCGACACATCCTCCCGCTGATCCGTCTCAGCCCGGATCGGCAGCGAAGCCGGCGGCTTCGATGCCGGCGATCGCGGCGGCCTCGTCATTGTCCGACGTGTCGCCGGAGATGCCGACCGCGCCGATGACGGCGCCGGCATGATCGCGGATCAGCACGCCGCCGACGACAGGCAGGACACGACCGCCGGAGACGTCGGAGATGCCGGCCATCAGATGCGGCCGTTCCTTGGCGAAGGCTTCGACGCGGCGCGAGCCCATGCCGATGGCGAGCGCGCCATAGGCCTTGCCGGCCGACATTTGCGGACGCAGGAACGAGGCGCCGTCCTGGCGCTGGAAGGCGACTAGGTGGGCGCCGGCATCGAGCACCGATACGCCCAGCGGCCTGAGCTTCAGCTCTGCACCCCTGGCGAAGGCGGCGTCGATGATTTGCTTGGCGTTCTCGAGCGTCAGCGCGGTCATGGCAGTCTCCTGTTGAAAGGCCGCGATCATCGTCGACGAGACGCAGGATACAATCCCGGCGGCGGTTGAAACTGATTTTCAGGAAGTGGCGAAACGCCGCGCCCTGTCTAGCCGGCGGCAGCCTCAGCCTTGCGGGCGACCACTGCCTCGTAGCCGGCCTGCAGGGTTGCCCGAACGGTTGGCCCCTCCTGGTCGATCGCCGCGCCGAGGTGTTCATGGCGCAATTCGTCCATGAAGCGCTCCCATAAGGGTGGGCCGCCGTTTTCCAAAAGCTCGGCGCGGATCGAGAGCTCCTCGCTGACCGGCAGCCAGACACGGCCCCAGGCGCCGAGATGCGCCATGATCGGCACCAGGGTGATGGCCATCTCGGTCAGGCTGTAGATCGCCTTCTGCTTGTGGGAGGGATCGTCGGCCTTTGTCAGCATGCCCAGCTCCATCAGCCGCTTCAGCCGGTCGGCAAGGATGTTGGACGCGATGCCCTCGATCGATCCGTTGAGCATTTCGCGAAAATGGCGCCGGCCGCCGAAGATCATGTCGCGCAGGATGATCAGGCTCCAGCGATCGCCGAACACTTCGAGCGACAGATTGATCGGGCAGCCGGAACGGTGATCGGTGTTCATGTGCAAAGTCTCCAGAAAAACCGGTTGCATTATCGTATCAGTCTGATTATCGTGCAACTGATTGCAAAATGCAATCGGATTGCAGAGGAGGAAGCGACCATGAAGACGAAAGAGCAGCCCCGGATCGTTTCCGAAACTTTTGGCAGTCCCGCCGATCCCGCGGTTCTGCTGATCATGGGCGCCATGGCGTCGATGCTGTGGTGGCCGGAAGCGTTCTGCCGGAAGCTGGCCGGCGAGGGTCTGTTCGTGATCCGCTACGACAATCGCGATACCGGCCACTCGAGCAAATACGTGCCGGGCGAGCCGCCCTACACATTCGATGACATGGCCGACGATGCCATCCGCGTGCTCGACGATCATGAGGTCGTGAGGGCGCATGTGGTCGGCATGTCGATGGGCGGCATGATCGCGCAGCTGGTGGCGCTGAAACACCCGTCGCGCGTCACGGCGCTGACCGGGATCAGCACGTCGCCAGTCGGCATCGACACCTCGCATCTGCCGGGAATGTCCGAGAGCTACAAAGAGCACGCGGCGGCAGGCGAGAAGGTCGATTGGTCGGATCGCGAGCAGGTGATCGACTTCATCGTTAGCGAGGCCCGCGTCATCGCGAGCACCGTGCATCCGTTCGACGAGAAGCTGACAAGGGCGTTCGTCGAGCGGGACTATGACCGGTCGGGAGGCCTGCTCAGCGCGACCAACCACTTCCTGCTCAAGAGCGGCGGAGACTGGAATGACCGTCTTCGGAAGATGCGGATTGCGCTGCTCGTCATCCACGGCACGACGGATCCGATCTTTCCGGTCGAGCATGGCGCAGCGCTCGCCGAGGCGGTTGCCGGTGCGAAGCTGGTGCGTATCGAGGGTGGCGGCCACGAACTGCATCCGGACGACTGGGGCGTCATGATCGCCGCCATCGCGGCGCATGACCGGGCAGCGCGGGCCGCCTGACCCGCCGTCTGCCGTGACATCGCCGCACGGAATGCGCCACTATCGAAATCGGGCCAATCCACGCCGAACGGAAGCGAGCACCCAATGTCCCTGACCATGCACCTCCACCCCCTGGCATCCTTCTGCTGGAAGCCGCTGATCGCGCTCTATGAGAACGGCACGCCTTTCGATGTCGTCATCGTCGATCTCGGCAACGAGCAGTCGCGCGCGGCGTTCCTGAGACTGTCGCCGGCGGGCAAGATGCCGGTGCTGCGCGACGAGGCGCGCGGGCAGACGGTGCCGGAATCGACCATCGTGATCGAGTATCTGGCCGTCCACTATCCTGGCCCGACCGCGCTGATTCCGGACGATGCCGACCTCGCCCGCCAGGTCCGGACCGCCGATCGCTTCTACGATTTCTATGTGCAGGAGCCGATGCAGAAGATCGTCGGCGACCGGCTGCGGCCGCAGGGCCAGACCGATCCGTTCGGTGTCGAGCAGGCGCGGGCGCAGTTGCGTGCCTCCTACGCCATCGTCGAAACCGAAATGCAGTCGAGGATTTGGGCGGTTGGCGAAACCTTCACCATGGCCGACTGCGCGGCGGCGCCGGCGCTGTTCTACGCCAACAAGGTCGAGCCGTTCGGCGACAGGTTCCCCGCGGTCAGGCGTTATCACGATCGACTGGTCGAACGACCGTCCTTCGCCCGCGTGATCGAGGAAGCCCAGCCCTACTTCAAATTCTTCCCCTACAACGACGGCTGACATCAGTACTTAGCGATCGGAGGCGAGCGGTCCTGCTCACCTGGCCTTGCATCGCTGCTATGGCTCGATCACCTTCTTGCGGCCTTCCGGTTCCACCATCTCGAGCCGGGTTTCGGGACCATCCGCCTCGAGCAAAATGTAGCTTGCATCGTCGCCGCCGACGAAACTCAGGCCGGCGCTTGCGGTCGAGGCGCTGATCTTGACCGAAGGCTGGCCATTCTCCGCGATGAGGCGGAACAGAACGGTTTCGGCCTCGCCGGCCGTCGCCGGCAGCACGGAGATGCTGGAGCGCACCCGGCCCTGACTATCGACAATCTGAAGCCCGCTTCCGCGCAGCATGCCTGTGCCGTCCTGCGCCTTCGCCGGCAGGATCTGCATCAGCCCCATGCCAGCGAGCAGAACCAGATTGATCGCCGTCAGAGCGCCAAGTACCGCTTCGCGTCCCATGGGTTCCTCCTCCACAGCCAGAAAAAGCGCAGAACGGAATCGCATGAAGCAAGTGCCGGACCGGTCATGCCGCCCAGAGGTCACTCGCCGGGCAATGCTTCCCAGAACTGGTCGAGCCAGATGTTCAACCGCAGGAAGCCGGCACTGCTGACCGTGTAGACACGCCGCGTGCCTTCCGCCTTGGCGTTGACCAGGCCGGCCTCGAGCAGAACCTTCAGGTGCTGCGAGACGGCTGGGCGTGAAACTGGCAGTCCGGCCGCCAGTTCGTTGACGGTCTTCGGGCCGCGCCGGAGCTCTTCGAGAAGATAGCGCCGGTTGGGATCGGCAATCGCCACAAAGGCATCAGAAAACATCATGCGTCATTTTAGAGGCAAAGTTTCCCAAATCTCAACCATTGGTTTCAGCCTTTCTGCGCGGATCGAGCCGCAAGGCTTCCGGCGTCACCGAACGGTCGGCCGGCTGGGTCTTGAAGGCGTCGCGGTTTTCGATCGGCACCGGGGCGCGGCGGCTGATGCGCAGCAGGGTGTAGCCCGCCAGGCAAAGATGGGCGAGCGCGGTGGCCAGGAACAGGCCCTCGGGACGCAGCGAACCCATCAGGCCGGCAGCGAGCAGGGGCCCGATCATGGTGCCGAAGCCGTAGAGCAGCAGAAGGCCGCCCGAAACCTTGACGAAATCCTCCGCCCGCGCGTGGTCGTTGGCATGCGCCACTGCGATCGAATAGAGCGTGTAGGCGAAGGCGCCATAGGAGGCGGTCAGGACAAGGACGAAGACGCCGGAGCGCGGCTCGAACAGGAAGACGACGATGGCGAACAAGGCCGCGCCGAAGGCGGCGCCCGCCAGCACGAAACGGCGGTCGGTCTTGTCCGAGAGGCGCCCGGCCGGAAGCTGCATGGCCGCGCCGGCGACCACCACCAGGCTCATCATCAGCGCGATCTCGGCCGTGGAAATGCCGATGCGGGCGCCATAGACGGCGCCGAGCGTGCCCCAGGCGCCGTTGGCGATGCCGATCAGCAGGCAGGCAACAGCGGACACCGGCGAATTGGCGTAGAGCCCTTTGACATCCAGCTTGACGTCCTGCAGCGGCTTCGGATGCGACTGCGTCGAGACGGCGGTCGGGAGCAGCGACAGGCAGAACAGGATGCCGGTGATCATGAACAGCGAAGCCGACTTCACGTCGCCGCCGGCGACGATCATCTGGCCGCCCATGATCGATGCATAGGTGACCATCATGTAGAGGCCGAAGACGGTGCCGCGATTCTCGTTGGTCGCCTTCTCGTTCAGCCAGCTTTCGATGACCATGAAGGCGCCGGCCATGGTGAAGCCGGTAAAGGCGCGCAGCAGGATCCAGACATACTCATCGATGATGAGGCCGGTGAGCAAGGCGACGATGGCGCCCGACGCGGCAAAGGCGCCGAAGGCCCGGACATGGCCGGCGCGGCGAACCAGGCGGGGCGCAAAGAAGCAGCCGGTGACGAAGCCGCCCGCCCAGGCCGTGCCCATCAGGCCGAGCGATGCCGTGGAAAAGCCCTCCAACTGGCCACGCAACGGCAAAAGCAGCCCGTGCAGGCCGGACGCCGCGAGCAGGAAGGCGGTGCCGCGAAGCAAGGAGAGGATCGGTCGGTAGGTTGCAAACATTGTCTGATCCGGCTTGGGGTTCGTGGCGCCGGTCTGACAGGCGCATTCGGGCTTTTCGGCGGCAAGCGTTGCCGTCGTCAACGCTAGCCGCGGCGGAACAGCGCCTCGGCTGCCGATTTGGTCGCGCCCTTGGCCTTGAGCTCGGCTTCCAGCCGGGCGATCTCGTCGCGCAGCATGCCGATCCGCTCGGACAATTCGTCGGCCGAAAGCAGGGCCAGATCCTGCCCGATCTCATGCGGGCGCGCTTTCTTTACGGGTTCGTCGTCGAAGCTCGCCATCGTCGCTCCTCCCTGATTTGCCATTTGCCGGATTCGACAATGAGCATACATAGGGCAGGGGCGCTGATGCAAATTGCCGGCCAGACCGGCCGAAGGAGGACGGGACAGTTCATGGCGAGCGGACAGAAGATTCCGGCGAAGATGACGGCGATCGCGATCTCGGAGCCCGGCGGGCCGCGGGTGCTGAAGCCGGAAACGCGCGACGTGCCCGTGCCGGGACCGGGCGAGGTGCTGATCCGGGTGCGTGCCGCCGGCGTCAACCGGCCGGATGTGCTGCAGCGCAAGGGCGCCTATCCGCCGCCGCCCGGCGCGTCCGACCTGCCGGGTCTCGAAGTCTCGGGCGAGGTCGCGGCACTGGGCGACCAGATATCGCGCTGGCGCATCGGCGACCGGGTCTGCGCGCTCACCCCCGGCGGCGGCTATGCCGAATATGTCAAGGTGCATGCCGGCAGCGTGCTGCCGCTGCCGGCCGGCTTCACCCACACCGAAGCGGCGGCGGTGCCGGAAACCTATTTCACCGTCTGGCACAATGTATTCGAGCGCGGCGGCTTGAAGAGCGGCGAAACACTGCTGGTGCATGGCGGCTCGTCCGGCATCGGCACCACGGCGATCCAGCTGGCGGCGGCCTTCGGCGCTTATGTCGTCACCACCGCCGGCAGCAAGGAGAAATGCGACGCCTGCCTGAAGCTCGGCGCCGACCGCGCGATCAACTATCGCGAGGAGGACTTCGTCGCCGCGGTCAAGGACGCGACCGCCGGCCGGGGCGCCAACGTCATCCTCGACATGGTCGCCGGAGACTATGTGACGCGCAATTACGAGGCCGCGGCGGTGGAAGGCCGCATCGTGCAGATCGCCGTGCAGGGCGGGGCGGCGGCGAGTGTCGATTTCTCCAAGCTGATGGTCAAGCGGCTCACCCATACCGGCTCGACGCTGAGGCCGCGCACGGTCGAGTTCAAGGCGGCGATCGCGGCAGCGCTCGAGGCGCAGGTTTGGCCGCTGCTCGGCAGCCGCAAGATTGCGCCGGTGATGGACACGATCCTGCCGCTCAGCGAAGCCTGGCGGGCGCATGAGCGGATGGAGGATGGGGAGCATATCGGCAAGATCGTGCTCGACGTCGGCTAGGATATTCAGGTGAGGCCGGCCTGCAAACCTGCGCTTCCGGGGCTCACGTAGTTTCCTTGCTGCCGCATGTCCTTGTCGGAAAACCGGGAGCACTTTTCCGGGACATGCGGAGGTGCGCTCCGCGCCGGTTCTCGGAAACCACCGTTTTGGTCGCTCCGCGCCCGTCTTCGACTCCGGCTTGGCCTGACCTGAATCTCGACGCGCCCTGGTGCGTAAATCGCCTGCGGAAAACCTGAACGAGAGCTTAATGCTGCAATGCACAAAACGCATTGCCGCCATGCAAAAGCGTCCGTTCAATTCTTAGGCGGCGGTGCCTATTTACACGGCATCGAACAAATCAACCAACGACTGGAGAACCACCATGAACCCGATCCGCGCTTTCCGTAACTGGCGCATGTACAATGAGACCGTGCGCGAGCTGAACAAGCTCAACGCCCGTCAGCTGAGCGACCTCGGCATCAACCGCGCCGACATCGAGCGTATCGCCCGCCAGGCTCTTTGATTGCAAACGCGACCCGGCCGAAAGGCCGGGGCCGCGTCAAGAAGCCAGAGCCGTCGTAGACGCTTGCTCGTCTCCGGTTCCAAACCCGCTGGACCCAGTCCGGCGGGTTTTGTCTTTCCAAGCCGCGCTTGTGCCCGGCCTCTCCCTTCGGGGCCTTCCAAAAACATTGCGAAATGGTGACGGAGCGGTTATACAGACCGCGAATTTCCCATTTTGGTGGCTCTAAAACCACCGCCCGCGCGGGAACGCGGGCGAACGAGAAGGATTTTTGGAAATGGCCAATACGCTGCTGATGCCCAAGGCGACCGCCGTCTGGCTGGTCGACAACACCGCGCTCTCCTTCGAGCAGATCGCGCAGTTCTGCGGGCTGCATCCGCTCGAGGTCAAGGCGATCGCCGACGGCGAATCGGCGCAAGGCATCAAGGGCATGGACCCGATCATGACCGGCCAGCTGACCCGCGACGAGATCGCGCGCGCCGAGAAGGACCAGAACCATCGGCTGAAGCTGTCAGACCCCAAGGTGAGGGTGCCGGAATCCAAGCGCAAGGGCCCGCGCTACACGCCGCTGTCGAAGCGTCAGGACCGGCCGAATGCCATCCTCTGGCTGGTACGCAACCATCCCGAACTGAAGGACGCGCAGATTGCCCGTCTTGTAGGCACCACCAAGTCGACGATCGAGCAGATCCGCGAGCGCAAGCATTGGAATTCGGCCAATCTGCAGCCGATGGATCCGGTGACGCTGGGCCTCGCCTCGCAGATCGACCTCGACCTGGAAGTCAACCGCGCCTCGCGCGGCCGCGAGCAGGCGCAGCCGGTCGGCGACACGCTGCTGCCGGCGGCGTTGACGGAACGGCTGGTCCCGGCGCCGGAAAAGCCGAAGGACGAGGACGCCGAGCTCGACGCCAACGCCGTCTTCGCCAAGCTCTCGGCGCTGAAGTCGAAGGACAAGGACACGGACGACGAGGAGTAGAATTCTCGAAAGCCAATAAAAAAGCCCGCTTCGAGCGGGCTTTTTTATTGGCTTTCGAGGCTTCAGTTGCGCGCCGCCCGGTCCGGCGTCATGCCATAGTCCTCGCTGCGCTCCACCGCGCGGTAGAAATCGGCGAGCTGCTTGCCGCGCTCCGGCTTGTAGACGCGGCCGGCGATCACCACCGAGGCAATGCGGTCGATGCGGAAGGCGCGGAAATCGTCGCGCATCTCGCACCAGGCGACCAGCGTCCACACCTTGCCCCAGAACCACAGGCCGAGCGGCCGGATGTCGCGCGCCGTGCCGCGCCCGGCCTCGTCCGAATAGTCGATGGTCAGGACCTGGCGTTTCTCGATCGCGCGCTCGATCAGGTCGATCGCCTCGCGCGCGGCATCGCTCACCACCCACATCGGCGTGTGGATCTCGGTGCGGGCGATGCGGTCCTTCTCGGTATCGGGCAGCACGGCGCCGATCTTGACCAGCGCCTCGTCGGCGGCCCGCGCCATGGCGGCGCCGCCAAAGGCGCGCACCATGCGGGCGCCGGCGACCAGCGCCACGATCTCGTCACGCGTGAACATCAGCGGCGGAAGGTCGAAACCCTCCCTCATCATGTAGCCGACGCCCGCCTCGCCGTCGATCGGCACGCCGGTCGACTGCAGGTCGGCGATGTCGCGATAGATCGTGCGCTCGGAAACCTCGAGCCACGTACCCAGCTTCTGGGCGGTGACCAGACGGCCGCCGCGCAAATGCTGCACGATCTGGAAGAGCCTGTCGGCACGACGCATCGTATGGTTCCTCGATGTTGTTTCTATGCATGTCGTGGCCCCAAAACCGGTTGCCACTTCTGGGCGACATGCACGTTGTTTCCATGCATGTCGTGGTTCCCAAAACCGGTTCCCACTTTTGGGCGACATGCACTATGGCTTCAGCCCTTCGCGCTTGCGCTGCACGGCGACGAACTCCGTGCCGAAGGACAGTTTCCTCGTTGTCGGCGTCCTGGCGTCCAGCACCCGCCAGAACGGCGCGATCTCGCTCAGCGCCATGCCGTGCTCGAGATCCTCGCCGGCCGCCTCGGCCACGGTGCGCAAATGATAGCCGATGGCGACCGGGCATGTCACTTCAGCCCCGTGCTCGATGGCCAGCGCGGTGCGCAGCGCGCGGACGTCCATCTCGACGCCTTCCGGGATCGAGCGGATGAAATCATCGACCTGGCGCGCTGTCGGCACCAGCATCGGCTGGCCTTCGACGACGTCGGCAAAGCTCCGCGGCGACGGCTTGATGCCATTGACGCCCGGCGTGTTCAGCCTGTCGTTCCAGCTCTTCACCATGCGAAGCTCACTCTCTACTCCTGCCACACCATGACACGACCCTCCTGACAGCATACTGTCAGGAGGGTTCAGCATATTCGCCGACGCTTCTAGATCGGGGCACCGCGGTGTCCGCATCCAAGCGCGGCACGCAAAAAAAGCTCATTGGTCGATGTGGCGGCCGTTGGCGTACATATCCGGCCAGCCGATGTCCTTGCGAATGTCCGCCGGCAAGCCATTCATGAAACGCTGGGTGCGGATCTCGTTGCGCATCGTGCGGATCTTGCCGACATAGTGCTGCACACCGCGCAGTATCTGGTAACCGGTCACGGCTAGTCTCCTCTTCTTTGATGAGGACACTATCGCACACCCCTGCTGACAGCAGTCTGTCAGGAGGATGGCAGCCTTTCGAAGGAGATTGCGGTCAGTCTGGCCGGCACACGGAGAAGCGGCTGTCCTGCCCGGTTCCGCCCGGCTTCAAAGCAACGATACCGGCTTTGACAGCCGGCCGCGATGCTGCTCAAAAGCGGCATGTCGAAACTCCTCGCGCTCGTCATCATTGGCATCATGGTCATCCAGCTGATCAAGCCGCTCGGCTGGCCGGGGCTGAGGCGGCGCAGCGATTTCTGGAAGCTGGCGCTGCTTGCCATGGCGGCGATCTCGCTCACCGCGGTGCTGGGGCACTGGGGCTAGAGCCGCGACGTCACCCCATCGGGTGCCTAAGCCTGGGGCTGCTCGCCCAGAACGGGAGCAAGCAGATGCTCCGCCCAGGCGCGGTAGCCGGCTTCCGAGGCATGGAATCCGTCAACGGCAAAGCCGGCCTGCGGATCGAGGATCGGCAGCCGCGACGCAGGCACCGCGCCGCGCTCCAGGCAGAGGCGCTTGCCCATCCGATTCATCTCGGCAGCCCTGATCTCGAGGATCCTGCCAAGCAGGGAGGGCATCGCCGGCGCCCGGGTGAACTCCAGCACCGGCGACCACACCACACGCGCCTCCGGCCATTTGGCGCGCAGTGCGTAAAGCAGGCCGCCGAACTCCTTCTTGAAGCGTGGCACCGAGTGGAAGTTCTTGGTGTCGTTGGTGCCGATGGCGAGCACGATATGCGTCCACGGATCGGCAGACAAATTGGGCAGGACATGGTCGCGCACCTGGCCGGAGGTCGCCGAATTGAAGCCGGCCGCCCGCCAGCGCACGGAGCTGCCCGTTCGCTCTGAAATCAGGATGGCAAGCTGCGCCGCGAGCCCGTTCTCGGAATGGCCGATGCCGACCGAGGCGGCGGAGGAATCGCCCAGCACCAGCAGCGTGATCGCCGGCGCCTTGCCCGGCATCTCATGGATGACCGGACCGCGCGCCGGCAGCATGCGGCTGGTGCGACGGCGCACGCCGAGCCCCTGCCAGACGTAGACGGGAAAGGCGAGCCAGGTGAGGAGGGCGAGCAGGCGCTGCATGGCTCATGCCCTTAGCGCATATTGTTGTGCGGGTGAACGATCTAACTAAAGCGCGTCGCGCCTGAACGGCCTCATGCGACGCGCTTTAGCTCATTGTTTTATGCATGTCGTTTTCCCAAAACCGGGGCCACTTTTGGGCGACATGCATTAGCCGCCGGTTCAGTCGCAACAGGCCGGCGGCGGCTCGGGGCCGTCCTCGTACTCGTCATGCAGCCGCACCCAGTCCATCAGGCCGCCATAGGGGCCGGTCTCGTTGCGGCCCTTCGGCGTCATGTCGAGATAGTGATAGGCGCCGATCAGCGGATCGCCGCCGCGGGCGCGCGACGTGAAGGTGAGGAAGATGTCGCCGGCCCCGTCGCGGTAGAACACGCTGATGCCGGGCAGGTCCTTCGACGTGCGCGCGCGCCTTTCGAAGTTGTAGGTGGTGTCGCCGGCGGCGATCTGCTTGTCGGTGAAGGAAACCTGCATGTCGAAGTTGAAGTCGGACGCATAGGACGACACCCAGTCGAACCGCCAGCCCATGCGCTGCTTGTAGGGCAACAGCTCGGCCAGCGGCGCGCGCGCCACCACGACCAGCGACACGTCGTGGTGCTGGAGATGCAGATTGGCGCCGTCGATATGGTCGGCAAGGAAGGAGCAGCCCTCGCAGCGATGGTTCGAGCCGGGCGCCAGCATGAAGTGATAGACGATCAGCTGGCTGTTTTCGCCAAAGAGCCCGGCCAGCCGCTTCGGGCCTTGCTCGCTCTCGAAGACGTAGTCCTTGCGGATCTTCAGCCAGGGCAATTCGCGGCGCTCGGCGGCGATCTTGTCGCGCAGCCGCGTCAGTTCCTTCTCGCGATCGAGGTGCCTTTTGTGCGCCTCGAACCAGTCTTCCCGCGAAACGACGGCATTGCGATGCATGACGATCTCCTGTCCTCTCCTGCCAAGGACGTTCGATATCGGCGCGATCCGACATGGCCGACGCGCTTTTCCGCGCAGTCCCAGAAGTGGGGATGCCGCCGGCGAAAAACAAAACCCGGGCAGTGAGCCCGGGTTTTTCGTCGCGTCTGAAGAAACGTGTCAGGCGGCCTTTTCCAGCGCCGGCTGCCATTTGCCGAGCGCCGCCAGATGGTTCATGTGGGCGCGATGGACAAAGGCGGCCTGGCCGGCGGCGACGTTCGCCGCCTTGCCGCTCCAGGCCTTCTGCGCGGCGGCCTGCAGGGCACGGCCGTAGGAGAAGGTCAGCTTCCACGGATGCGGGCCGATGGCGTTGATGGCATTGAGGTTGGCGGTCGCCTCCTCGTCCGATTGGCCGCCGGAGAGGAAGGCAATGCCCGCAACCGCCGCCGGCACCGTCTCGCGGAACAGTTTGATCGTCTTTTCGGCGACGATCTCTGGACTATCCAGCTTGCCGGATTTCTTGCCCGATATGACCATGTTCGGCTTCAGGATGGTGCCTTCGAGCACGACGCGCGCGGCATAGAGCTCGTCATAGAGCTTGAGCAGCGTCGCCTTGCTGATCTCGTAGCAGGTGTCGATGCCGTGGGCGCCGTCCATCAGCACCTCCGGCTCGACGATCGGCACGATGCCGGCCTCCTGGCAGAGCGCGGCGTAGCGGGCGAGCGCGTGTGCGTTCGAGCCGATCGAGGTCTGAGACGGCACGCCCTTGGCGATGTCGATATCGATCACCGCGCGCCATTTGGCGAAGCGGGCGCCGAGCTTGTAGTAGTCGGCAAGCCGCTCGCGCAGGCCGTCGAGGCCCTCGGTGACGGTGTCGCCGGGAAAGCCGGCCAGCGGCTTGGCGCCGGCGTCGACCTTGATGCCGGGGATGGCGCCGGATGCCTTGATGATGTCGACCAGCGGCGTGCCGTCAGCAGCCTTCTGGCGGATGGTCTCGTCATAGAGGATGACGCCGGAGATGTAGCGCGTCATCGCGTCCTTGGCGCGGAACATCATCTCGCGATAGTCGCGGCGGCTGTCGGCCGTCGATTCGACGCCGATCACGTCGAAGCGCTTCTTGATGGTGCCGGAGCTTTCATCGGCGGCCAACAGGCCCTTGCCGTCGGCCACGATCGCGGCGGCAATGTCTTCGAGACGTTCGCTCATTGTGCTTCCTCCTGACAGTGGTTTTCCGCGGTTCACGGAACTCTACCGCCAAAGGAATGATGCCGGAAAGCGCGAAATCGATTGAAAGTCGCGCCGCGGGGCCGGCTCGCCGAGTCTTGATCGGGTCAATCGCTCCGGTCGCATTTCCGCAACGCCAAGCATCGCCGCCTGGCTGCAAATGCTTTGCTCCACCCAATTCCGAACGGAAAACCGCTGCGCGGTTTTCCTGGAATTGCTTCAGCGCTTCAGCACCTCGACGCCGGGCAGCGGCTTGCCTTCCATCCACTCAAGGAAGGCGCCGCCGGCGGTCGAGACATAGGTGAAGTCGTCGGCGACGCCGGCGTGGTTGAGCGCGGCCACCGTGTCGCCGCCGCCGGCCACCGAGACCAGCTTGCCTGCCTTGGTGCGTTCGGCGGCGTGCCTTGCCGCCGCCACCGTGGCGCGGTCGAAAGGTTCGATCTCGAAGGCGCCGAGCGGGCCGTTCCAGACCAGCGTGGCGGCGCGGTCGATCCAGTCGCCGACGGCCTTCACGGTCTTTTCGCCGACGTCGAGGATCATGCCGTCGGCCGGCACGTCCGATATGGCGACGGTCTCGCTGGCGGCCCCGGCCTTGAACTCCTTCGCCACGACGCCGTCGCCCGGCAGGATGATGGCGCAGCCGGCTTCGGCCGCCTCGATCATGATCTGCTTGGCAGTGGCGGCAAGATCATGCTCGCAGAGCGACTTGCCGACGGCGGTGCCGCGCGCGGCCAGGAAGGTGTTGGCCATGCCGCCCCCGATGACCAGCGCGTCGACCTTCTTCACCAGGTTCATCAAGAGGTCGATCTTGGTCGAGACCTTGGCGCCGCCGACGATGGCGACGACCGGGCGGACGGGATTGCCGAGGCCCTTTTCCAGCGCGTCGAGCTCGGCCTGCATGGTGCGGCCGGCGAAGGCCGGCAACAGATGCGCCAGGCCTTCAGTCGAGGAATGGGCACGGTGCGCGGCGGAAAAGGCGTCGTTGACGAAGATGTCGCCGTTGGCGGCGAGCTTCTCGGTGAAGGCCGGGTCGTTCTTCTCCTCGGCCTTGTAGAAGCGTGTGTTTTCCAAAAGCAGCACATCGCCCTTGTCCATGGCGGCGACGGCGCTGCCCGCTACGTCGCCGATGCAGTCGGCGGCGAAGCCGACGGGCCGGCCGAGCACGTGCGCCGTGGCGCCGGCGATCGGCTCCAGCGAGAATTCGGGCGTGGGTCCGTCCTTGGGACGGCCGAAATGGGCAAGCAGGATGACCTTGGCGCCCTTGCCGGACAGTTCGGCGATGGTCGGCGCGATGCGCTCGATGCGGGTGACGTCGGTGACCTTGCCGTCGGCGACGGGAACATTGAGGTCGACGCGCACCAGCACGCGCTTGCCGGAGATGTTGCCGATGTCGTCCAGTGTCTTGAAGCCGGCCATGCTGGTCCCTTTCCTCGAAAATCGCGGGGACCTTACCCGCCAACGGCGACGATGCAAGGCCCGCGTTGAAGCGCGCGCGCAAAAATGATGTAGGCGCGTAAGATCAGCTTTCGCTTGTTGCCTTTTGCGCTGTCGGCTCGGGCGTCGCGGGCTGTTCGGGCGGCGCTTCGACGGCAGGCGCCTGCGCCGGCTTGCGCCAGCCGCGGACGAAGGCGGCGATGCGGTCGCGGATCTCGCCGGCGCTCAGGAACACCGGTACGCGCGCCACCGGCGCGGTCGGCTCGAAGGACAGGCCGAGGCCGATGATCCGCCCCTTGTCGTCGACGTCGCGCACGATGAGCTCGATCGGTCCGATCAGCACCCGGTCGGCATATTCGGGATGGCCGCCGAGCCGCTCCGTCACCAGGGCGCCGACGGTCAGCTTGCGCTCGGCCTCGGTCAGGCCCGGCCCATAGGCGGCCTCCAATTCCTCGGCCAAGCGCGTCGGATCGAGCGCGAAGGCGCCGAAGAAATCCGCGTCCTCCGGATCGACCACGGCGCGGCTGGCGAACAGCTTGTCGAGCAGGCGCGGATAACGATCCGGCACGAAGATATAGACCTGGTCGCCGGCGGCCAGCCGGCCCATGTCCTGGAATCGCATCGAGCGGCCGTCGCGCAGCACCAGCGAGGGCCGCGCCCAGCGCGGGATGCGCTCGCCGCGCGCCACCGGGCTGCCCGGCGCCACGCGATAGGCGAGCAGCTCGTGATGGGCCGAGCCCGGCAGTTCGAGCTCGACCTTGTCGAGCGGCCCGAGCCTCGCCGGCACGATGAGGCCGAGGCGGCGCGCCAGCGGCCCGACGGTCCAGCCCTGCACGACCAGCGATACCAGCACGATGATGAAGGCGGTGTTGAAGATGACGCGGCCGTTTTCCAGGCCACCGAGCAGTGGCGTGATGGCAAGCAGGATGGAGACCGCGCCGCGCAGTCCGACCCAGGAGACGAAAGCCACCTCGGGCCGCGGCAGGCGGAACGGGACAAGGCAAAGCCAGACGGCGACCGGCCGCGCCACGAAGATCAGGAACAGGCCGAGCAGGACCGCCGGCACCAGGATCGCCGGAAACTGCGAGGGCGTGGCGAACAGGCCGAGGATCAGGAACATGATGATCTGCGCCAGCCATGACATGCCGTCCTGGAAGCGCTTGAGGATGGTGACGGCGCGGATGTCGGAATTGCCCGCTATCAGGCCGGCGAGGTAGACCGCCAGGAAGCCGGAGCCGCCAATGGCGCCGGCGGCTGCGAACACCATCAGCGACAGCGTCAGCACGAAGATCGGCAGCAGGCCGTGGTCGAGGTTCAGCCGCTCGACAAGGCGCACGATGGCGAGGCCGCCGAGAATGCCGACGACGGCGCCGACACCCATGTTGAGCAGGAAGCCGAGCGCGAGGTTGGTGACCAGCACATTGGCCTCGGGATTGGCGTGGGCGGCGATGATCTCGACCAGGGTGATGGTGAGGAAGATGGCGATCGGGTCATTGGTGCCGGATTCCACCTCGAGCGTCGCGCGCACGCGCTCGCGCAAATTGATCTCGCCGGCGCGCAGCAGAAAGAACACCGCAGCCGCATCGGTCGAGGCGACGGCGGCGCCGAGCAGGAAGGATTCCAGCCAGGTGAGGTCGAGCAGGTAATAGGCGGCGGCGCCGAACAGGCCGGTGGTCAGGATGACGCCGACGGTCGCCAGCGACAGCGCCGGCCCGGCTGCCTGGCGCAGCGCATTGAGCGGCGTGCCGAAACCGGAATCGAACAGGATGACGGCCAGCGCCAGTGAGCCGGCAAAATAGGCCAGCCTTGCGTTGTCGAATTCGATGCCGAGGCCGTCGGTTCCGGTCGCCAGACCGATGCAGAGGAAGAGAAGCAGGAGGGGAGCGCCGAAGCGAAAGGCGATCAGGCTCGAAAACGCGGCGGCAACGACAAGGGCGGTGCCGACCAGCGTTACAAGATAGATCGCATGCTCCATCCGGAATTGCCCCTCAAATCCGCCACCCTCCCCGCTTTACGGCAGAGTGGGGCGAAGACATGACCAGTGCAGGGCGGCAGCGTGGTTTTTTGCTCCTATGGGGCTGATTTCCGGAGCTTTTGCCGCTTGGGGCGCCAGCCCGGCCCGCAAACGAAAAACGCCCGGCCGAAGCCGGGCGTCTGGTCTGGAAAGATCGAAGTCCGCCGCGATCAGGCGATGGTCTTGCCGAAGGCGACCGCGGTGTCGCCCATGCGGTTGGAGAAGCCCCATTCATTGTCGTACCAGGAGAGCACCGACACGAAGTTGCCGTCCATGACCTTGGTCTGGTCGAGGGCGACGATCGAGGAATGCGGATCGTGGTTGAAGTCGATCGAGACATTCGGGTGATGGGTAACGGCGAGCACGCCCTTCAGCTTGCCCTTGGAGGCGGCGATCACCGCTTCGTTGATCTCCTGCGCGGTGGTCGAGCGCTTGGCGATGAACTTGAAGTCGACGACCGAGACGTTCGGGGTCGGCACGCGGATCGAGATGCCGTCGAGCTTGCCCTTGAGGTCGGGCAGCACCAGGCCGATCGCCTTGGCTGCACCGGTCGAGGTCGGGATCTGCGACAGCGCCGCCGCGCGGGCGCGGTAGAGGTCCTTGTGCATGGTGTCCAGCGTCGGCTGGTCGCCGGTGTAGGAGTGGATCGTCGTCATCATGCCCTTCTCGATGCCGACGGTCTCGTGCAGCACGGCGGCGAGCGGCGCCAGGCAGTTGGTGGTGCAGGACGCGTTCGAGATGACGATGTGGTCCTTGGTCAGCTTGTCGTGGTTGATGCCGTAGACGACGGTGAGGTCGGCGCCTTCGGCCGGCGCCGAGACGATGACACGCTTGGCGCCGGCGGTGAGATGCGCCGCCGCCTTGTCGCGGGCGGTGAAGATGCCGGTGCACTCGAGCGCGATGTCGACGCCGAGTTCCTTCCACGGCAGCTGGGTCGGGTCCTTGATGGCGGTGACCTTGAACTTCTCCGAGCCGACCGAGATCTGATCGCCGTCGACCGTCACTTCATGCGGGAAGCGGCCATGCACGCTGTCGTAGCGCAAGAGATGCGCATTGGTCTCGACCGGGCCGAGGTCGTTGACGGCGACGACGTCGATGTCCTTGCGGCCGGATTCATGGATGGCTCGCAGGATGTTGCGGCCGATACGGCCGAATCCGTTGATGGCAACTCTGACGGTCATGTTTCTCTCCCTGGGAGCTGGAAGGCGATTGGGTCCGCAGCTTCATAGCGGCGGACGGGCGAAGAATCCAGCCTTGGAAGGCTTGGATTTAAATCGATTAGGTTGGGCCAGCCCGCCAAGGCGGCCATGCTTGGTTTTGACGGGCTCGCTTGGCTCAACCCTTACTTGCCGTGCAGGCGGGCTTCCGCCGCTTTCGCCGCCGCTTCGGCGGTGATGCCGAAATGCGGATAGAGCTGCTCGATGGTGCCCGAGGCACCGAAGCCGGTCATGCCGACAAAGATGCCATCGCTGCCGATAATATGGTCCCAGCCCTGGCGGATGCCGGCTTCGATTGCGACCTTCACCTTCGCATTGCCGATCGTCTTCCTGCGGTAGTCGTCGCTCTGCTGGTCGAACAGTTCGAAGCAGGGCACCGAGACGACGCGGGTCGGGTGGCCGTGCTGCTGCAGCAACTCACGCGCGCCGAGCGCGACCTCGACCTCGGAGCCGGTGGCGAAGATGGTCACCGCCGCCTCGCCGTTCGCCGCGGCGAGCTCATAGGCGCCGGACGCGCTGAGGTTCTTCTCGCTGTGCTCGGTGCGAACGGTCGGCAGGTTCTGGCGGGTCAGCGCCAGCGTCGACGGCGTCTTTTCGGATTCGAGCGCCAGCTGCCAGCACTCCGCCGTCTCGACCGCGTCGGCCGGGCGGAAGACGTTGTGGTTGGGGATGGCGCGAAGCGCTGCCACATGCTCGACCGGCTGGTGCGTCGGACCGTCCTCGCCGAGGCCGATCGAGTCATGGGTCATGACGAAGATCGAGCGGATGCCCATCAGCGAGGCCAGCCGCATCGACGGACGGGCATAGTCGGAGAAGCACAGGAACGTGCCGCCATAGGCGATCAGGCCGCCATGCAGCGTCAGGCCGTTGATCGCTGCCGCCATGCCATGCTCGCGGATGCCGTAGTGGACATAGCGCTGGCCATAGTCGTCAGGGGTGATGTTCTTGGTCTGGCTGGTCTTGGTGTTGTTGGAGCCGGTCAGGTCGGCCGAGCCGCCGATGGTTTCCGGCACCGCGCCGTTGATGACTTCCAGCGCCATTTCCGAGGACTTGCGGGTGGCGACCTTGGGCTTGTCGGCCGAGAGCTTCTTCTTGTAGTCGGCGATCACGCTGTCGAAGTTCGACGGCAGCTTGCCGGAGATGCGGCGCTCGAACTCGCCCTTCAGCGTGGCGTCGGCCTTGGCGAGACGGCCTTCCCAGTCGGCGCGGACCTTGGCGCCGGCCTGGCCGGCGGCGCGCCAGGCGTCGAGGATGTCGGCGGGAACCTCGAAGGGCGGCGAATCCCAGCCGAAGAATTTGCGCGCGCCGGCGATTTCCTCGGCGCCGAGCGGCGAGCCGTGCGCCTTGTTGGTGCCGGCCTTGGTCGGGGCGCCGAAACCGATGGTGGTCTTGCAGGCGATCATCGTCGGCTTGTCGGAGTGGCGCGCCGCCTCGATGGCGTAGGCGATGGCTTCCGGATCGAAGCCGTCGATGTGGGTAGCGTTCCAGCCGGAGGCCTGGAAGCGGGCGACCTGGTCGGTGTTGTCGGCGAGCGACACCGGGCCGTCGATCGAGATGTTGTTGTTGTCCCACAGCACGATCAGCTTGTTGAGCTTGAGATGCCCGGCGAGCGCGATGGCCTCCTGGGAGACGCCCTCCATCAGGCAGCCGTCGCCGGCCAGAACATAGGTGTAGTGGTCGACGAGGTCCTTGCCGAAGGCGGCGTTCATGATGCGCTCGCCGAGCGCGAAGCCGACCGAGTTGGCGAGACCCTGGCCGAGCGGCCCAGTTGTAGTCTCGATGCCGGCGGCATGGCCGTATTCTGGATGACCGGCGGTCTTCGATCCGAGTTGGCGGAAATTCTTGATCTGGTCGAGGGTCATGTCCTCGTAACCGGTCAGATAGAGCAGCGAGTAGAGCAGCATCGAGCCGTGGCCGGCCGACAGGATGAAGCGGTCGCGGTCGGCCCAGTGCGGGGCCTTGGCGTCGAATTTCAGGAAGCGGGTGAACAGCACCGTGGCGATGTCGGCGCAGCCCATGGGCAGGCCCGGGTGGCCGGAATTGGCCTTCTCGACGGCGTCCATGGAAAGGAAACGGATCGCATTGGCCATCCGGTCATGTTGTTCACGCGAGGTCATGCTTCCTCCGGGGTGGGGGTTTGAGGCCCTGGGACAGGCCTGGAAAGGGTGCGCGACACATAGCAGGCGCGGCCCTTGAGTCAACAAATCGGTGCGTTTTTGCCGGGCTTGTGATGGCCCCGGCAGACCTACATTAGCGTTAGCGGGGGACAGTCGCGAGAGCTTTATTGACGTTGCCTTCACACGGCGCCTAATGTTTCCTGGATAACGCGTTCTGAACACGAACGATTCGGTGATGGGCAGGGTGCAGGACGAGCCATGACCGGGGAAACGACGCTCAAGGAAGTCATCGCCAGGCTTGGCAAAGCCATCGAAGGCCTGGAAAACGCCGTCGCGGCCAAGCTCGAGCACGAGCGCGACTATTCGGAGGCCGAGGCGGAGGTGCAGCGCATGAACGCCGACCGCTCAAGGCTGGCGCAGGAACTCGACAATTCCGAAGCGCGCGCCGAGCGGCTGGAAGACGCCAACAAGGAAGTATCGCGCAGGCTGGTGACCGCCATGGAAACCATCCGCGCGGTGTTGGACAGGTAGGCCAATGGCACAGGTCACGGTTTCCATCGACGGCAAGCAGTACCGCATGGCTTGCGACGAGGGCCAGGAAGAGCACCTGATCGACTTGGCCGAGCGCTTCGACCGCTATGTCGCGCATCTCAAGGACTCGTTCGGCGAGATCGGCGACCAGCGGCTGACGGTGATGGCCGGCATCATGGTCATGGACGAGCTTTCGGAGCTGCAGAAGCGCGTCAAGGGCATGGAAAGCGAAGTGCTGACGCTGCGCAAGACGCGCGACGACGCGCTGGCCAAGGCCGGCAAGAGCGACGGCGTGCTGACCGACGCGCTGGGCGCGCTGGCCCAGCGCATGGAAGACCTGGCGACGACGCTGGCGGTCAAGAAGGCCTGAGCCCGAGGCGGCAGAAATTCCTGCCGGATTTGCCGAGAAAAGATGAAAATTTTTCATCGCCGGCGCCATTCCCGGCGGCCTGCGCCGTATGAAGCCTGCCTTGGGAGTGGTAGAGATTGCGAGCGGTGCCGGCGCGGCATGCCGGCGGCAGTCAAAGGGTAGGGACATGTCATGAGTCTTCGGATCAACGATATCGCGCCGGACTTCACGGCCGAAACCACGCAAGGGACGATCAGCTTCCATCAATGGATCGGCGATGGCTGGGCGGTGCTGTTCAGCCACCCGAAGAACTTCACCCCGGTCTGCACGACCGAGCTCGGCACCATGGCCGGGCTGGAGGGTGAGTTCAAAAAGCGCAACGTCAAGATCATCGGCATTTCCGTCGACCCGGTCGCCAGCCACGACAAGTGGCAGGCCGACATCAAGACGGCGACCGGCCAAGAGGTGAAATATCCGCTGATCGGCGACAAGGACCTCGCGGTCGCCAAGCTCTACGAGATGCTGCCGGCCGGCGCCGGCGAGAGCTCGGAAGGCCGCACGCCGGCCGACAACGCCACGGTGCGTTCGGTCTATGTCATCGGGCCGGACAAGAAGATCAAGCTGGTGCTGACCTATCCGATGACCACGGGCCGCAACTTCGACGAGATCCTGCGCGTCATCGATTCCATCCAGCTGACGGCCAAGCACCAGGTGGCGACGCCGGCGAACTGGAAACAGGGCGAGGATGTCATCATCACCGCCGCGGTCTCCAACGAGGACGCGATCAAGCGCTTCGGCGCCTTCGATACGATCCTGCCGTATCTGAGGAAGACCAAGCAGCCTTCGGCGTGAGCCCTTTAACTTCTCCCCGTGAACGGTGAGAAGGTGCCCGAAGGGCGGATGAGGGGCAGCGCCGCGTTCGGCTGTGATTGCGCCGAAACCTTCGTAGGTCGTTCTGAAAGGAAAACCTCGCGGCGTGGGCGCTGCCCCTCATTGTCCTGCCGGACATTTCTCCCCGTATAGTGACGGGGAGAAAGGGCTGGTTTCGCCGCCTTCGCCAAACAAAAAAGGCGGCGCCGGAGCGCCGCCTTTTCATTTATGCCTTCAGCTGGCTAAGCCGCCGGCTGCGCCTCGATGGTGCGCAGGGCCTGGGTCTGGCGCTTGGCTGCGGCCTTGACCGCGTCCTGCACCTTCTCGAAGGCGCGCACCTCGATCTGGCGCACGCGCTCGCGGCTGATGTCGAACTCGGCCGACAGCTCTTCCAGCGTCAGCGGCTCGTCGGCGAGGCGGCGCGCCTCGAAGATGCGCCGTTCGCGCTCGTTGAGCACGGAAAGGGCGCCCGACAGCATGGAGCGCCGGTTTTCCAGCTCGTCCTGCTCGATCAGCATCTCTTCCTGGCTTTCGTGGTCGTCGACCAGCCAGTCCTGCCATTCGCCGGACTCGCCCTCGCTCGCCCGGATCGGGGCATTGAGCGAAGCGTCGCCCGACAGGCGGCGGTTCATCGACACCACTTCCGCCTCGGAGACGTTGAGGCGCGTGGCGATCTCGGCGATCTGCTCGGGCTTCAGGTCGCCATCGTCGAGCGCCTGGATCTTGCCCTTCACCTTGCGCAGATTGAAGAACAGGCGCTTCTGGTTGGCGGTGGTGCCCATCTTGACCAGGCTCCACGAGCGCAGGATGTACTCCTGGATCGAGGCCTTGATCCACCACATGGCATAGGTGGCGAGCCGGAAGCCGCGCTCCGGTTCGAATTTCTTGACGGCCTGCATCAGGCCGACATTGCCTTCCGAGATCACCTCGCCGATCGGCAGGCCGTAGCCGCGATAGCCCATGGCGATCTTGGCGACGAGCCGCAAATGGCTGGTGACGAGCTTGTGCGCGGCCGTGGTGTCCTCATGCTCGGCGTAACGCTTGGCGAGCATGTACTCTTCCTGCGGCTGAAGCATCGGAAAGCGACGGATTTCTTCCAGGTAGCGGCTGAGGCCGCCTTCGCCGGAAACGATACTGGGTAGTGACTGGGCCATGATAGCGCCCCCTCTCTATTGGAGTGATGCCCCCGAAACGCGGCGGGCATGTGACGCGAATGCCAATCGGCTCATCCGCGGCAACTGGTGTATATAGGAACAAAACCAGAAAAGACAGGCATTTGTTCAACACGAAACAGTGTGTCACGCTGAAGTGAACAACGCCAGTCAGGTTTTTTGATGGTTGGCTTGAAGCGTCTTGATAGCGGGCTCAGAGATTGCGAAAGCCGCCGACGAGTTCCTCCATGTCCCTCGGTATCGGCGCCTCGAACCTCATCGTTAGATGGGTAGCCGGGTGTCGGAATTCAAGCAGCCAAGCGTGCAGGGCTTGCCGCGGAAAGGCATTGACAGCGCCTTTCAGCGGTTCGGGCAACCGGTTTGCCTTGGTGCGGAAAGCCTGGCCGTAATCGGGATCGCCGACGACGGGATGGCCGATATGGGCCATGTGGACGCGGATCTGGTGGGTGCGGCCGGTCTCCAGCCGGCATTCGACCAGGCTTGCGGTGGCGAGGTCCTTCTGCCGCTCGCCGAAGCGCTCGATCACGCTAAAGTGCGTGACCGCGTGGCGGGCGTCGTCGCGGCCTTGCGGCACCACGGCGCGGCGCACGCGGTCGGCGGCGCGGCCGAGCGGCGCATCGACCGTGCCGGTCGGTCTCGACGGAATGCCCCAGACCAGCGCCAGATAGGCGCGTTCGAGGTCGCCGGTGCGGCCATGATCGGCAAAGGCCTCCGACAGCGCCTTGTGGGCGCGGTCGGTCTTGGCGACGACCATGACGCCGCTGGTCTCCTTGTCGAGACGATGGACGATGCCGGGCCGCCTGACACCGCCAATGCCTGACAGGCTGTCGCCGCAATGGTGGATGAGGGCATTGACCAGCGTTCCGGTCCAGTTGCCGGCGCCGGGGTGGACGACCAGTCCCGCCGGCTTGTTGATGACGATCACTTCGTCGTCCTCATGGAGGATGTCGAGCGCGATCGCCTCGCCGCGGGGCTCGGCCGGCTCGGGCTCCGGCATCTCGACCGCTACCCGCTCGCCGGCGGACATCTTGCGCTTGGCCTCCTCGACGACCTTGCCGCCGATGCTGACCGCGCCCTGCCTGATCAGCATCTGCACGCGGCTGCGCGACATGTCAGGGCCGAGTTGGCCGGCCAGCCATTGGTCGAGGCGCTGGCCGACGGCATCGGCCCCTGCCTGCAGCACGATCGGGGCTGCCTCTATGAATTGCTGGGTCTCTTCGCTATGAGCGCTCATCGAAAGAAGGTTCCGGAATTTTTGCCATGGTCAGGCCGATTGCCGACGAAGACGAAGAAAAGCCGCTCGATCCCGGGGTCGAAAGCGTGCGGAAGAAACTCTTGCGCTTCATGGCCATCAATCTCGGCCTTTTGTTGCTTGCCCTTATGGTGGTGATCGGAGCGCTTGTCTACAAAGCGCGCAACGCGCCGCCTGCCAGCGCCCCGGTTGCCGGCGATATCCAGGTGCCGGCCGGCGAACCGTTGAGCGCCGACATCGTGCTGCCCGTCGGCGCCAAGGTGGTCAGCCAGTCGCTGTCCGGCAACCGCATCTCGATCGATGCCGAGCTTGCCGACGGCAGTCGCGCCATCTTCGTCTACGACATTGGCGAGCGCCGCCTCGTTGGCCGTCTTGCCATTCGCAATAAATGACGGGCTTTGCCGACAACCGCCGGGTGGCCACGGTGGCGATCGTGGTCAGGGACTATGACGAGGCGATTGCCTGGTATGTCGAGCGGGCGGGCTTCGTGCTCACCGACGATGTCGACCTCGGCGGCGGCAAGCGCTGGGTCACCGTTGCGCCGGCGAACGGAAACGGCGCGCGGCTGCTGCTGGCCGAAGCATCCGACGCCGAGCAGGCAAGCCGCATCGGCGACCAGACCGGCGGCCGGGTCTTCCTGTTCCTCGAAACCGACGACTTTGCCCGCGACCATCAGGCGATGCTCGCAAACGGCGTCGAGTTCCGCGAAGCGCCCCGCTTCGAGGCCTATGGCACGGTGGCGGTGTTCGCCGATCTCCACGGCAATCTCTGGGACCTGATCGAGCCGAAACGACAGGGCTGAGCTCGACAGTTTTGGAATGTCAGCGAACGCGCCGAAACCCCAGTTGCTTTTTCCCAGCCGCCAGCCTATGTAGCCGGTTCTTGAGCGCGCCCATCGTCTAGCGGTCAGGACACCGCCCTCTCACGGCGGGAACAGGGGTTCGATTCCCCTTGGGCGTACCAAGCAATATCACGAGTTCGGTCATCAATCCCAAGGCGGTCATAGGACCTTTGGTGATTGCTACTTCAGCGCCCCGCAGGCGCGTTGATCTCAAGATGCGCGCCTCAATCTCGCCGTCTCGCACCATCGATCGGTCTGTTGCCTTGTTTGACCTCGCGCCGGTGCCCAAAATCGCTGCTATCATTTCCAGAGGCAAAGACTCAGAGGGTCAGGTGTATCGGCCACTGGCGGATCGCCCCTGTCAGGTGGCCGGGGCAATTTTCGCGATGCTGGGGAGGCAGCGGTGCAATGTCGAAAGTGAGCAGATGGTTTCGGGACAAAAAGATTTTCCTGGGCAGGCACCGATTGCCTGAACATGTCCTGGTCGGACGACATTCTCACAACCTAAGCAGCAGCTCCTTCCTCTATTGCACTGAGAAATCGCCGGTGATTATTGGCGCTTTCTGCGCGATAGCGCCGGGCGTGCTGTTTGTTTGCCAGGCAGATCATCCGACCGAGACTGCATCCAATTTCGGTTTGCAGAATCAGGTCCTGATGACGAAAACGATAGATCAGTATCTTCAGACGAAGGGGCCGATCGTCGTTGGCAATGACGTCTGGATTGGAGCCCGCGCCATAATCCTGTCAGGGGTCACCATCGGCAATGGCGCCGTTGTTGCGGCGGGGAGTGTGGTAACCAAGGATGTTCCGCCCTATGCAATTGCAGCCGGCAACCCGGCCAGGCTGATTAGATACCGTTTCTCGGACGAAACCATCGACGCGATGCAACGAATTCGTTGGTGGGACTGGCCGCTGGAAAAGCTGAAGCAAGAAAAGGCAGCCTTCGATCTGCCGGCTGAGCGGTTTGTCGAGCGCTTTGGTTAGTTCGCGGTGTGGCCAAAGAACTGCCGGCGATACTTTTTCCACCTCCATTCAATGCGTTTCCACCAGAGAGGCCTCTGCTTGCCGCCCTCGATCGACGTCGTGAACCGGCCGTTGTGCGTGCCCTGTTCTACGATAGGGCGCTCGAACCACAGTATGTCCGTACCGGTGGCCTTGTCGCAGTCATTTACCGCAATATCGATTGGAAGATTAAGTTCGTTTCGGTCGAACCAGTTGCATCGCGCTTGCGCGGCGGAGCGAGTCAAGATGTAGGAATCCGTGCAGCGACTATGGTTCGCAGGATAGAGCGATCTGCCCTTTGTCAGCTTGGACCTTGGCGTGTAGTAGTTGCCGCCATTGCCCAGATAAACGACCGCCTGTCTGCCCGCCGCAAGCTCCTGAAGCGCGTCTTCGAGGCGTGCCACGAAGTTGCGAGCGAGAAACACGTCATCCTCAAACACCAGGCAATACGGCAAGTCCGTGTTGAGGAATTCTCTCCAGATGCCAATGTGCTTGCGCGCCAGGGACACCTGCGCAGGTTTGAGAGCTGCCTGTCGATCCTCTGCAGAGAGATCGGCGACGTCGTGGTCCAGATACCAGTGAACCGGGACACCGCGATGAGCAAACTCGCTGCGAATGTGCAGCTCCCGCTCCTCATATCCGATCTTTACGTGACAGATGCGGCAAAAGACTTGGTTGGGAAACATCGATACCCCCAGGGCATACGAAAACGGCGACTAACATTAGTGACTGCCCATCGACAAGTCACCGCGCTCGCACCCTTGAAACAAGCCCATGAGCTCGAAAGAGCCCTGTCGTCAACGCGACGGAGGCACGCACTTTCCAACGTGCACGATCGGCGTTTCTGATCTGGCAGACGGAACCGCCTTCGCTTCTGGCGCGCAGGGCCCGATTGATTTAGCA
Source organism: Mesorhizobium sp. M4B.F.Ca.ET.143.01.1.1 (assembly GCF_004792275.1). Lineage (NCBI taxonomy): Bacteria > Pseudomonadati > Pseudomonadota > Alphaproteobacteria > Hyphomicrobiales > Phyllobacteriaceae > Mesorhizobium > Mesorhizobium sp. M4B.F.Ca.ET.143.01.1.1. The sequence continues at coordinate 224,125 of NZ_SRSR01000005.1, read as the reverse complement.
TCGTGTGATGGGACTTTGGCTATCGCTCGGCGCGGCGGTGCAAAAGGCCGGGCGTAGATCCGGTGGGCGCCGATGCCGGGTTCCGGGAAGGGAGACCGATGCAGAAACTGCAGTCGCAGGGCGTCCATCACATCACGCTGGTCGGCGCCGGGCGCCAGACCTCGATCGATTTCTGGGAAGGCGTGCTCGGCATGCCCTTCGTCTTCGAGCAGCCCAATCTCGACAAGGCGAGCGAGAGCCATCTCTATTTCGATCCGGGCGACGGCCGGCTGATCACCGTCTTTACCGACGAGAGCCGCGCGGCGGTGGCCAGGCGCACGCCAACCGATACGGGCTGCGTCCACCACATCGCCTTTTCGGTGTCGCGCGTCACCTTCCTGCAGGCGGTTGGCCGGCTCGACGAGCGCGGCATCAAGCATAGCGGCGTCAAGGATCGCGGCTTCATGGATTCGATCTATTTCGAGGATCCGCTTGGCCTGCTGATCGAGCTCGCCTCGTATCGCTTCGAGCCGCCGACGGGCTTCACCCATGCCGACGTGCTGATGCAGGCGCACAAGATCCGTGTCGCGCGCGGCGATTACAACATCGCGGAAGTGCATCTCGCCGACGCGATCCAGACGCTGGTCGAATGGTCGCGCGCGACCTTGTCGGATGATCGGGGGCCAAAAAATCCATACGCACGAGACTGACAAGCCTGAGGGAGGAACAGATGGCGAAGGCAGCAACAAAGAGCGCAAGCAAACCGGCAACCAAGCCGGCAACAAAGACCGCCAAGCCGGCGGCGAAAGCGGCTGCGAAGTCGGCAACAAAGGCAAAGGCAAAAGCAGCAGCCAAGCCAGCCGCGAGGGCGACAGCTAAGGCCGGGCAGGCGACGGCAAGGGCCGCGCCTAAGGCCAAACCGGCGAAGAAGCCGGGGCTGAAGCTCAGCATGCTGAAGCCGAGCGTCAACAACATGACAGTTCGGGTGTTCGCGCGCGCCGCCGGCTTCGACCATGCCGAGACCGACGCCTGGGGGCTTACGCGCTCGCCGGAATTCCTGGCGCGCAACCCGGCCCATCTGACGCCGATGATCGAGGACAAGGGCCTGCCGCGGGGCGTGCTGTGGGAAAGCTGCGCCATCATGCAGTATCTCGCCAACAAGCACGGACTGGAGAAGTTCTACCCCAAGGCGCCGGCCAAGCGGGCCATGATCGACAGCGCCATGTTCTACCTTGTCGGCACGCTCTACCCTTACGTGGCGCGCGCCACTTATCCGGCGCTCGGCTTCCCGCAATATGCCGGCGAGGTCGGCCACAGCGACGCGCATCCCGACAGGAAATCGGAGGCCCAGAAGGCGGCCGCCTCCGCAATCGCCGAGCCGCTGGAGGTCTTCCACAGCTTCTTCCGCAACGGCAAGCCGTTCATCGGCGGCAGCAACCCGTCGATCGCCGACATAAGGCTGGCGGCGACGCTCGAATTCCTGGCGGTCATCGACTATGCGCTGCCGCAGTGGGCGAAGGACTATATGGCGGCGATGGAGAAGAAGCTCGGCAAGGCGTATGCCGAGCCGGCCGGCGACGTGCGCGGCTACATTGCCTATGTGCGGTCGCAGGCCAAGGCGTAAGCGCCGGCAAGTGGCGTCGCTGAGCCTGGCGACCGGTCGGGGTTAGGGATTGGTTAACCAAAGACCTGTCTACTGGCCGCTGGTTCACCTCAGGCGCGCGACCACGGATGTACTGGCGCGGATGCCGAGGCGAAAGGAAGGTCGGCCTTGCGCCGGCCTTTTGCTTTTCGCCGGCTGCCCGACCCTGGCGAAGGCGCCTGGCTATCCCTGCAAAACCTGTTGGCATCTTCGGCTTTGACCGTAGCATGAAGGTGGCGGCGGAGCGGGAGAGAGGAGAGGATCCCCGGCAATGAAAGGCACTGCACTCTCGGCATGCTTCGTCGCACTGCTGGCAGCCATGCCCTGTCAGTCGAATGCCGCCTCGCTCAACACCATGAACGATGTCGGAGCGGCGCTGCAGGCATGCTGGACCCCGCCGGCCAATTCGGAGAACTCGTCGGTGACCTTGAGCTTCAGCTTCAGGCGGGACGGCACGCTGATCGGCCCACCCAAGCCGACGGCGATAAAAGTGAAGGGCGACGCGAAGGCGAGGCAGGCCTATGTCGACGCAGCGACCGCGGCACTGCAGCAGTGCCTGCCGCTGAGCCTCTCGCCGGCGCTGGCGCAGGGCATTGCCGGCAACATCTTCACGCTGCGGTTCAATTCGCCCAAGCAATAAAGACATGGGCGGACTGCTGAAAGCTGGTCGGTCTGGGGATCAGTGCCGCGCGCGCCTCGCATCGACATGGCGCTGCAATTCCGGTGCCTCGAAGACGTAGTCGCTCCAGGCCGATTCCGGAATCTGGCCCGCCAGATAGCATTCCAACAGAAGGTTCTGCTCTTGTGTCAGGGGTCTCGGCGCCCGCTCATGATCCAGTCCAAGTGAATGGATGAGGTTCCTGGTCAGGCCAGAGACGGTGAAGTGAATCGACATCCTCTGTCTCCTTTGCCCTAGAACGCCGATTGTGCGCCAAAGGTTTCAACGAGGCCATTCGACACTTTGAGCTAGGCCCCGCGTTGGCGGCCGAGGACGCCGTCGGATCGAGCCGCCGGCCTTCCTTCCGGCCAACTGACCTTGCCGCCGCTATTCGCAGACCACGCGGTAGCGCTTGCCGGGCTCGCTGACGTTCCGGCAGGCGAGCGGCTGCTTCGGCTCGGACGACAGCGAGGGAGGGCTCGCCACCTGCCCTGCCGGCGCTGGCGGGGGGCCGAGCCTGCGGCCAGGCAACCGCCTTGGCGCCTGCGGCGCCACCGGAAAGGGGCCTGCCTGCATTCGCGGCGGTCCGGCCTGCGGCTGCGGCGGGGGCCTGTCCCAGATACGCCTGACGTCGAGCGGCTTCGGGATCATCACGGTGCCATCGTCGCTGCGTGCGCAGCCGCCTGCCGCAAGCAGCGCGGGGCACAGGAAAAACAGCACGATCCGTCCGAACATTAGCAACACCCCAATATACGGTTTATAACGCGGCAGCGCCGCAGCCGACAACCTGCGCGATGCGGCCAGACCGCGACAGTTCGCCCCCGGTCGCGGTTTGTTAAGGTTAGCGGATCGTTAATGCTTCTGAGGCACAGTCCGCCGACGAACCGCGACGGGGGTTCGGCTGGGGGTGGCATCAGCATGGCGGACGTGGACGGGACGGGGAACGGCGGCAAACGCGACCCCCTCGAAGCAGCGGTTGCGCGCAGCGACGACGCGCTCGCCGAAGACGGCGTACAGCATCTTGCCGATCTCGAGCGCACGATGGACGCCATGCATATGGGCGTCGTGCTCCTGGATGCCCAGCTCGACACGCTGATCATCAACAAGGCCTATCGCGACCTCTCCAGAATTCCCGACGGGGCAGTGAGCGTCGGCGCTCCGTTCAGCCGGCTGATGGAACTCAATCGCCGCAACGGCATCTATGGCGATATCGGCGAAGAGGAATGGCAGCGCTACCTCGCCAGCCGCTTCGCGGAGATTCGCGGCGGCTCCGTCGCGCCGCGCGAGTTTGTCCACGCCAACGGCAGGACAATGATGTTCTCGGTCACCGCGCTGTCCGGGGGCAAGCGGCTGTTGACCTACTACGAGGTCACCGACGTCAAGCGCCGCGATGCCGAGGTCGAGAGCGCCAACGCCAGGACCGCGGAGACCTTCGCCAATCTTCGCGCCATGGTCGACCAAATGCCGATCGGCGTCCTTGTCCTCGACGCGGACATGCGCGCGCAGGTGATCAACCGCGCCTTCCACGAGTTCTGGAAAATCGAGCCCAGCCGCGCCGGGATCGGCAGCGGCTTCCGCGAGCTGATGGAAGCGAGCCGCGGGATCGACCCCTACGGAGCCGACGACGAGGCATGGCAGCGCCTCATGGCCGAGCGCGAAGCCGAGATCAGGGCTGGCGTTGCCGGATCGCGGCAGCTGCCACTCAATGACGGCCGCACGCTGATTGCCTCGCTGGCGCCGCTTGCCGGCGGCAAGCGGCTGATCTCCTATGTCGACGTCACCGACATGAAGGAGCGCGAGGCGGAGGCCGAGGACGCGCGCAAGAACCTCGCCACCGTGCTGGAATCGCTGCCGGCCGGCGTCATCATCTACGATCGTGACGACAGGTTCGTCTTCGCCAACCGAAAACTGCAGGAGACGCTTCCGGCGCTGAAGCCGGTGTGGCAGCCCGGCCGAAGCTTCCGCGAGGCGCTGGCGCTCGGCCATTCGGTCGGCTATTTCCGCCAGAGCGGCGATCCTGAGATCGACAGCCTCTACGAGCGCGATCGCGACGGGTGGTTCGACGCGATGCTCGCCCACAACCGGCTGCCGAACTCATCCTATGAACGGCGCAATCCGGACGGCCGCTGGTACCAAGTCTACGACATGCGGACCGAGGACGGCACCTTCATCGGCGTGCGCGTCGACATTTCCGACATCAAGAGCCGCGAGAAGGCGCTGCATGACTCGATGCGGCAGATCGATCTGTTCCGGCACGTCATGGACGAGCTGCCGGTGGCTGCCTTCATCAAGGCCCAAGATCTCAGCATCGAATTCGTCAACAAGGTCTGGTGCGCCATCACCGGCCTCGCCAAGGAGGACGTCATCGGCCGCAGCGACCGCCAGTTGTTCGGCGCCGAGGATGCCGAAAGCTACAGCCATGACGACACCGAAGTGGTCGTCGCCGGCAAGGTCCTGGAGGTCGAGGAGCCTGTCACCCATCGCGACGGCACCGTGCGGCAACTGATGACGCGCAAGAGCCGCCTGGTGGCGACAGACGGGTCGGTGCATCTGGTCGGCTCCAGCACCGACATCACCGACGTCAAGGCGCGCGAGCGGGCGCTGGAAGAGAGCATGCGCGAGAACGAGGTGTTCCGCAGCCTCATCGACAACGTGCCGGTGTCGATCTACGCCAAGCGTTCGGACCTCAGGCAGTTCTACGTCAACAAGGGCTGGTGCGACCTCACCGGCTTCGCCAAGGAAGATGCGATCGGCAGGACCGACGTCGAAATCTTCGGGCCGGACGGCGAGGCCTTCGTCGCTGGCGATCTCGCCGTGCTGCGCACCGGCGAGACGCAGGAGATCGAGGAGAGCGTGACGCTGCCCGACGGCAGCGTGCGGCACCAGTTCGCGCGCAAGGGGGCGATGATTGCCTCCGACGGTTCGCTCTATCTGATCGGATCGACCACCGACATCACCGAGCTCAAGCAGCGCGAGGCCGAACTCAGCGAGGCGCGGCAGCGCGCCGTGCTCGCCGACCGCGCCAAGTCGGAATTCCTGGCCAATATGAGCCATGAGATCCGCACGCCGATGAACGGCGTGCTCGGCATGGCCGAATTGCTCGCCAAGTCCGACCTCGACCCCAAGCAGAAGACGTTCACCGACATCATCGTGAAGTCGGGCAACGCGCTTTTGACCATCATCAACGACATCCTCGACTTCTCCAAGATCGATGCCGGCCAGCTGGTGCTCGATCCGGCGCCCTTCAACCTTGCCGAGGCCATCGAGGATGTGGCAACGCTGGTGTCGACTCGCGCCAAGGAGAAGGATCTCGAGCTCATCGTGCGCGTGCAGCCTGGCCTCGACAGCCAGTTCGTCGGCGATGTCGGGCGCATCAGGCAGATCGTCACCAACCTGCTCGGCAATGCGGTGAAGTTCACCGACGAAGGCCATGTGCTGGTCGACGTCACCGGCGAGCGCGTGCCGACGGGAACGAAGCTCACCATCTCGGTGACCGACACCGGCATTGGCATTCCGGAAGACAAGCTGAAGGCCGTGTTCGAGAAGTTCAACCAGGTCGATACGTCGTCGACGCGGCGGCACGAGGGCACTGGGCTCGGTCTTGCCATCACCTCGCGGCTGGTCGAGCTGATGAGCGGCGAGATCGGGGTCGAGAGCGATGAGGGCAAGGGCTCGACCTTCTGGTTCACAGTGACGCTGCCGCGGGCCATGCAACAGAGCGGGCAGCGGATCATGCCGGTCGACGTCACCGGAGCCCGGGTGCTGATCGTCGACGACAATGCCGTCAACCGCTCGATCCTGAGCGAGCAGATGGCGTCGTGGACGTTCGATTCCTGCGCGGCCGAGAGCGGCGCCGAGGGGTTGAAGGTGCTGATCGCCGCCGCCGCCTATGGCGTGCCGGTCGATTGTGTCGTGCTCGACTACCAGATGCCGGGCATGAGCGGCGCCGAGATGGCGCGTATCGTGCGCAACACCGACGGCCTTGCGCACACGCCGATCATCATGCTGACGTCCGTCGACCAGTCGCTCGCCAACACCAGCTACCGCGACCTCGGCATCGATGCACAGCTGATCAAGCCGGCGCGCTCCTCGGTGCTGCTGGAGACGCTGGTCGCCACCGTCCAGCGTCACCGCCACAGCGCGGCGGTCAGCCATCCGCAGCAGGCGGCGAGCAGCAGTGCGGGGATAGCGCAGCCGGCGCCTGCCAGGGCCGCCTCGGCGGTGTCGGAGCGGGCGCTGCTGCAGCCGCCGCCGGTGCGTGCGCGCGCCCGGCCGACCGGTGGCGAACGCGGGCTCGATATCCTCGTGGCCGAGGACAATGAGGTGAACCAGATGGTGTTCACCCAGATCCTCGGCGAGACCGGCTACGGCTTCGAGATCGTCGGCAACGGCCGCAAGGCGCTCGACGCCTACGGTAGGCTCAAACCGCGCATGATCCTGATGGACGTGTCGATGCCGGAGATGAACGGGCTGGAGGCGACGGCCGCCATCCGCCGGCTGGAGGAGGAGAGCGGCATGCATGTGCCGATCGTCGGCGTCACCGCGCATGCGCTGAAGGGCGATCGCGAGCGCTGCCTGGAGGCCGGCATGGACGACTATCTGCCCAAGCCCATCAGCCCGAGGGCCCTGCTCGAAAAGCTGGAGCGCTGGATCGGCGCCGACGGCCAGGCGCAGAGAAACGCCGGCTAAACCTGTCGAGGCCGCTGCTTCGGGGCGAGTGTCGTCGCAGCGCCCGGTTTGCGAAGCACGCCGGACAACCGAGGCTGCCGTGGGGATATGGTGCGATCGCACCATATCGAACCGGGCATCGAGCCGAAACAATGGCGGCATCGGATTCGCTCCCCCGGTTACGGGCGGGAGCAGCGACCGCCGGCTAGAAACAGCGTCGACTCTACCCCAACGGACCTGTTTTCGGCGATGGCTCGGCCATGATACGCTCTGGCCAGGGGCAACGCGCTCTCGTCCGGCTTTTCTTTTCTCGGCGGCCGAGGCTCGTGCCGCCGAGGGCAGGGCGGGCCTCCAGAATCGCGCAAGTCCCTGATTCCCACGGCAAACCGCCGTTGCCTCGCCGAGGGCTGGCTGCCAGCCGTTTCCGGCGAGCCGGTCAGGCGTTACCGGGCTGACACGAAACTGTCATGCGACTGTAATAATCGGAAGCTATTGGCCTCACCGGGCGCCGATGGACAGCGGTGCCAAGAGTCCATCTTTCGAAGAGACCATCTTCCGAACAGGAGCAGGCCACATGAACAAATTTCTCCTCACGGCGTCGGCCGCCGCGCTTGCGCTGGCCGCGTCGTCCGGCTTCGCCGCCGCGCGCGACCAGATCCAGGTTGCCGGGTCGTCGACCGTGCTTCCCTATGCCAAGATCGTTGCCGAGCAGTTCGGCGAGACCTTCACCAAGTTCAAGACCCCGGTGGTCGAGTCCGGCGGCAGCGGCGCCGGCATCAAGGAATTCTGCAAGGGCGTCGGCGAAGACACCATCGACATCGCCAACTCCTCGCGCCCGATCAAGAAGGACGAGATCAAGTCCTGCGCCGACGCCGGCGTGAAGGATATCCAGGAAGTCCGCATCGGCTATGACGGCATCGTCTTCGCAACCGACATCAAGGGCCCGGACTGGGCGCTGGTTCCCGCCGACATCTACAAGGCGCTGGCCGCCAAGCTCGTTGTCGACGGCAAGCTGGTCGACAATCCGAACACCAAGTGGAGCCAGGTCAACCCGAAGCTGCCCGACTGGGACATCGCCGCCTACATCCCGGGTGAGAAGCACGGCACGCGCGAAGTGTTCGAGACCAAGCTTCTCGACGCCGGCTGCGACAAGGCTGCCATCAAGGCCACCGGCATCAGCGACGACAAGGAAATCGGCAAGACCTGCATCGCCATCCGCAAGGACGGCAAGGCTGTCGACATCGACGGCGACTACACCGAGACGCTCGCCCGCATCGACTCCAACAAGACCGGCGTCGGCGTGTTCGGCCTCGCCTTCTACGAGAACAATGCCGACAAGCTGAAGGTCGCCAGCGTTGAAGACGTCGTGCCTTCGACCGAGACCATCGCCAGCGGCAAGTATCCGGTTTCGCGCCCGCTGTTCTTCTACGTCAAGAAGGCGCATCTCGGCGTCGTTCCGGGCCTGAAGGAATATGTCGAATTCTTCCTCGACGACCAGATGATCGGCCCGGAAAGCCCGCTTGCCGAATACGGCCTGGTTTCGGCTCCCGACGCCGAGCGTCAGTCGCAGCGCGACGCCTTCGCCGCCGGAAAGACCATGTAATCAAGCTTAGGGCCGGGGCGCGGGATTACCTGCGCCCCGGCCTCTTCGCCCGCCGCAGTGGCGGTGGCGACCGGAGCGTGATCCCGAAATGGGACCGGACAAGATCATGCTCGAACGAGGGATTTCCCCTGGGGTGGGTTCATGTCGTCCATGCTCGTACTTGCCATAGTCGCCGCCATCGGCGTGGTCGCATTCTTCATTGGCCGCCAACGGGCCGTGGCGCAGGACAATGGTTCGGTGAAGCCGCATTCGCGCGCCCATTATCACGGCTGGTGGGCCTTCCTGCTCGCCGTGCTGCCGGCCCTCCTGCTGCTTGCCGTCTGGAACATCGGTTCCTCCGTCTATCTCGAGCGCCACATCCACGCCGCCTTGCCCGAGCGCACCGCCGACAGCGCGGTCGCCAGCGAGGCGCTCGATGTCAGCCTGGTGAAGAGCCTCGCCAAGGGGCTGCGCCAGCTCGATGCAAACACCCAGCTTCCCGCCAGTTTCGCCGAATTGCAGCCGCTGCTCGCCGCCAAGGGCGTGGCGCTGGCGACGGACACCCAGGACTACATGATCCCGATCGCCGTCGAGGCGAATGCGGTGCAGGACCGGCTCGGCCTGGTCGGCGCCGTCGTCACGCTCGTGCTGTCGATCGCCGGCGCCTTTTACGCGCTCCGGCAAGTCGCGCCGCGAGCGCGCGCCAGGAACAATGTCGAGCGGCTGATGCTGTGGGGGCTGCTGGCGGCCTCAACCATCGCCATCCTGACCACGGTCGGCATCGTGCTTTCGATGCTGTTCCAGACGATCCAGTTCTTCGACAGCGTTTCGCCGGCGAGCTTCTTCTTCGGCACCGTCTGGGATCCGCGCTTCGCCGCGGCCGGCTCGGGCGGCAGCCAGGGCCAGTTCGGCCTGATCCCGCTCCTGTCCGGCACGCTCTACATCGCCTTCGTCGCCCTGCTGGTGGCGGTTCCGGTCGGTTTGATGTCGGCCGTCTACATGGCCGAATACGCCTCGCCCAAGGTGCGCTCGGTGGTGAAGCCCGCGCTCGAGCTGCTGGCCGGCATCCCGACCATCGTCTACGGCATTTTCGCCGTCGTCACGCTGGGGCCGTTCCTGCGCGATCTCTCGGCGGCGCTGACGGGCGGTTCGCCCTTCATCCAGGGCCAGAGCATCTTCACCGCCGGCCTGGTCATGGGCGTCATGCTGATCCCGGTCGTATCCTCCCTGTCGGACGACATCATCACCGCGGTGCCGCGCGCCATGCGCGACGGCTCGCTCGGCCTCGGCGCGACGCGCTCGGAGACGATCAAGCGGGTGATCCTGCCGGCCGCGCTGCCCGGTATCGTCGGCGCCATCCTGCTGACCGCCTCGCGCGCCATCGGCGAAACCATGATCGTGGTGCTCGCGGCCGGCGTCGCCGCCAATCTCACCGCCAATCCGTTCGAGGCGATGACCACCATCACCGTCAAGATCGTCAACCAGCTGACCGGCGACCTCGAATTCAATTCGCCGCAGACGCTGGTCGCCTTCGCGCTCGGCATTACGCTGTTCGCGCTGACGCTGGTGATGAACATCGTCGCCCTCTACATCGTGCGCAAATACCGGGAGCAGTACGAATGACCGATATCCCGCTGGATACGATGGTCCGGGCCGCGGCTCCTGCGCGCCGCGACATCGGCCTCAAGGCCCGCTACGCCGCCGAACGCCGGTTCCGCATCTATGGCGTGCTGGCGATCTCGGTTGGCCTCGCCTTCCTCGCCATCATGCTGATCACCATCGTCTCGAAGGGCTACACCGCCTTCTGGCAGACGACGGTGACGCTGCCGATCAATTTCGACGAGAAGATCATCGATCCTTCCAACAAGCGCGCCACCGATCCGGACGTGCTGATCAAGGCGAACTATCCCAAGCTGGCCGACAAGGCGCTGATGGCCAAGCTCGGCATCGATCCCGCCAACAAGCCGATGGCGCTGAAGCTGAAGGGCTTCCTGTCGGAGGGCGCGCGCGTGCAATTGCGCGACATCGTCGTCGCCGATCCGTCGGTCATCGGCACCACGCGCAACGTCGACATCCTCGCCGCGGCCAATCTCGATTCCGCCTTCAAGGGCCAGATCGACCCCAACGTCGAGGAAGCGCGCCGCAAGGTCTCGGACCAGCAGATCGCCTGGATGAACCAGCTCAAGGGCGACGGCACCATGGCCGAGCATTTCAACAAGGGCCTGTTCACCTATGGCGCCTCCAGCCGTCCGGAAACGTCGGGCATGGGCGTGGCCATCATCGGCTCCTTCTACATGATGGTGATCGTGCTGCTTCTGGCGCTGCCGATCGGCGTCGCCGCCTCCATCTACCTGGAGGAATTCGCCAAGAAGAACCGCTTCACCGACCTGATCGAAGTCAACATCAACAATCTGGCGGCGGTACCGTCGATCGTCTTCGGCCTGCTCGGCCTTGCCGTGTTCATCAATTTCCTCGGCATGCCGCGCTCGGCCGCCTTTGTCGGCGGCCTGGTGCTGACGCTGATGACGCTGCCGACGATCATCATCGCCACCCGCGCGGCGCTTGCCGCAGTGCCGCCGTCGATCCGCTCGGCGGCGCTCGGTCTCGGCGCCTCCAAGATGCAGATGGTGTTCCAGCACATCCTGCCGCTTGCCGCCCCCGGCATCCTCACCGGCACCATCATCGGCCTGGCGCGCGCACTCGGCGAGACCGCGCCGCTGCTCCTGATCGGCATGGTCGCCTTCGTCGCCGACTATCCAAAGACGCCATTCGATCCGGCGACAGCGCTGCCGGTGCAGATCTACATGTGGGCCAACGAGGCAGAGCGCGCCTTCGTCGAGCGCATGTCGGGCGCGATCATCATCCTGCTCGTCTTCCTCATGGCCATGAACATCACGGCGATCGTGCTCAGGCGCCGCTTCGAACGGCGCTGGTAAAAGAAGGCATCTGGTATGAACATCATGACCGAACAGTCTCTTGAAAACGCAGTGGGCGACAAAATGAACGCCAAGTCGAACGAAGTGATCAAGATGCGCGGCGACAAGGTCGGCGTGTTCTATGGCGAGAAGCAGGCGCTGTTCGACGTCAATCTCGACGTCCGCCTCAACCAGGTGACGGCGTTGATCGGTCCTTCGGGCTGCGGCAAGTCGACCTTCCTGCGCTGCCTCAACCGCATGAACGACACCATCGATTCGGCGCGGGTGACCGGCAAGATCACGCTGGACCAGGAGGACATCTACGACAAGAGCATCGACGTCGTCGAGCTCAGGGCCCGGGTCGGCATGGTGTTCCAGAAGCCGAACCCGTTCCCGAAGTCGATCTACGAGAATGTCGCCTACGGCCCGCGCATCCATGGGCTGGCCAAGCGCAAGGCCGACATGGACCAGATCGTCGAATCCAGTCTGAAGAAGGCGGCGATCTGGAACGAGGTGAAGGACCGCCTGCACGAGCCCGGCACCGGCCTATCCGGCGGCCAGCAGCAGCGCCTGTGCATCGCCCGCGCCATCGCCGTCTCGCCGGAGGTGATCCTGATGGACGAGCCGTGCTCGGCGCTTGACCCGATCGCCACCGCCCGCGTCGAGGAGCTGATCGACGAGCTGCGCCAGAACTACACGATCGTCATCGTCACCCATTCGATGCAGCAGGCGGCGCGCGTGTCGCAGCGCACGGCGATGTTCCACCTCGGCTACCTGGTCGAGGAGGGCGCCACCGACAAGATGTTCACCAACCCCGACGACAAGCGCACCCAGGACTACATCACCGGCCGGTTCGGCTGATTTCCAAGCACGAGGACAGGATCATGGGTGAACATCATACGGTTGCGTCTTTCGACGAGGATCTCGGCGCCATCAGCAAGCTGATCTCCGACATGGGCGATCTCGCCCGCTCGATGGTCGCCGGCTCGACGCGGGCGCTGCTCAATTCCGACAACGCCCTGGCGCAGCGCGTGGTGTCCGACGACGCCATCATGGACGCGCGCCAGCGCGAACTCGACGACCGCGCCATCACACTGATCGCCAAGCGGCAGCCGATGGCCAACGATCTGCGCGCCGTGGTCGGCTCGATCCGCATGGCGGGCGACCTCGAACGCATCGGCGACCTCGCCAAGAACATCGCCAAGCGCGTCGGCACCGTCGGTCTCAGCGTCACGCCGCGCGACCTTTCGCATTCCATCGACGGCATGGCGCAGCTGGTGCTGATCCAGGTGCAGGGGGTCATCGAGGAATATGCCGCCGCTGATGCCGCGGCGCTTGCCAAGCTCCGCAACGACGACGAGCGCATCGACGTTAAATACACCTCGGTGTTCCGCGAACTTTTGACCTACATGATGGAAGATCCGCGCAACATCACCGCTTGCACGCATCTGTTGTTCTGCGCCAAGAATCTGGAGCGCATCGGCGACCATGTCACCAACATCGCCGAGAACGCCTACTACGTGCTGACCGGCCAGCAACTGCCCGCCAATCGTCCGAAGCTGGACGAGACGGCGATGTCGGCGCCGGCCTGAGAAGAAGGGTGACGGGCCGATGATCGCGCCACGCATCATGGTGGTGGAGGACGAGGAGCCGCTGGGGGTGCTGCTCCGCTACAATCTTGAATCGGAAGGCTACCAGGTCGAGGTGGTGACACGCGGCGACGAGGCCGAAATCCGGCTGCAGGAAAACGTGCCCGACCTCCTGGTGCTCGACTGGATGGTGCCGGCGGTTTCCGGCATCGAGCTCTGCCGGCGCCTCAGGATGCGGCCGGAGACCGAGCGGCTGCCGATCATCATGCTGACGGCGCGCGGCGAGGAAAGCGACCGGGTGCGCGGCCTCTCCACCGGCGCCGACGACTATCTGGTCAAGCCGTTCTCGACGCCGGAGTTCATGGCGCGCGTCAAGGCGCTGCTGCGCCGCGCCAAGCCGGAAGTCCTGTCCAGCATGCTGAAGGTCGGCGACATCGTGCTCGATCGCGAGTCGCACCGGGTGTACCGCAAGAAGAGCGAAATCCGGCTCGGACCGACCGAGTTCCGCCTGCTCGAATTCATGATGCGGCATCCCGGCCGGGTGTTCTCGCGCAGCCAGCTGCTCGACAATGTCTGGGGCGAGACGATCTACATCGACGAGCGCACGGTCGACGTGCATGTCGGCCGCCTGCGCAAGGCGGTCAACAATGGCCGCATGCCTGACGTCATCCGCACCATCCGGGGCGCGGGCTACGCGATCAGGGAAGATTGACGCTCAGGCCACGTTCTTCCCGGTGGCGCCGCCTTTCACCTGCACGCCCGGCGCGAAAATCTCCTGGTCGACGAAGGTCAGTGCGCGCATGGCGCAGCCTTCGCGGATGAGCGGCAATTCGTTCGGCTCGGTGTCGAAGGAGATCGACTTCGAATGCTGGCCGCCGGCGGTCTGGGCGATCGCCTCGCGCAGCGCCGGCTCGATCAGATCGAAGGCGGCGGCGCTGACGCCGACCATGGCGACGGGAGCTGGATCGATCAGCGCGAACAGGCTGCCGAGGCCGAAGCCGAGCGCCTCGCCGGCCTTGCGGTAGGCCTGGCGCTCCGGGCCGTCGCCGGCGCGCGCCCTGGCGGCGAGCGAGCGCATGTCGGCGTCGCTGACATCGACCGGCTCGGCGTCCTCGCCCATCTGCTTGGCATTGCGCCAGATCGCATAGTTGCCGGCATAGGCCTCGACGCAGCCGCGCCGGCCGCAGCGGCAGAGCGCGCCGCCCGGCCGGTGGATCATGTGGCCGAATTCGCCGCCGGAGGAATGGGTGCCGGTGAACAGCTCTCCCTTCAGCACCAGCCCCATGCCGATGCCGTGCGAGAGCAGGATGGCAATGAAGTCGTCGCGGTACCGCTCGGGATCGCGCCACTGCAAGGCCACCGCCATCATGTTGCAGTCATTCTCCATGGTGGCCGGAACGCCAAATTCGGCTTCCAGAATGTCGGCGAAGGCGATGTCGGTCTGCGGCGTGATCGGCGACCACAACATGGCGCGGGCATGGGTGTCGGTGATGCCCTGGATGCCCATGGCGATGCGGGCGACGCCGCGGACGTCGAGGTCGGGATCCTCGAAACGGCGCCGGACGATGGCCACGCATTCGCCGATCAGCTCGTCGCGCGGCATGATCGCCGTGTCGAGGCGGCGCTGCTCCTCGGCAATGACCTGCCCGGCATAGTCGATGACAGCGACGGAAAGGAAGTTCAGCGACAGGACCACCGTCATCACCGCCGTGGCTTCCGGATTGAGGGCAAGCCCGACCTGCGGCCGGCCGCGCTTCAGCGAAACAGCCTCGTTTGGCTTGCTCTCGGTCAGAATGCCTTCCTGGATCAGGTCGGACGAGATCGCCGAGATGGTCGAATGGCTGAGGCCGGTGGTGGCGGCGATCTCGGTACGCGACGGCTGGCCGGCGCGGCGCACGGCCGAAATAACCATCGCCCGGTTGCGTCGGCGCAGATCGTCGTGGCGGATTCCAACCGACATGCTTTGCCTTCCTCCCGGTCGTCGCGGCCGTTTTTGATTTCGAAGGCCGTCGGCGACACCGTATGAATAGTGGCAGAAGCGGGCCAGCCTGTCATTTATTTATTCCGGAGCTCG
This sequence comes from Mesorhizobium sp. M4B.F.Ca.ET.143.01.1.1, assembly GCF_004792275.1. Taxonomy (NCBI): domain Bacteria; kingdom Pseudomonadati; phylum Pseudomonadota; class Alphaproteobacteria; order Hyphomicrobiales; family Phyllobacteriaceae; genus Mesorhizobium; species Mesorhizobium sp. M4B.F.Ca.ET.143.01.1.1. The sequence continues at coordinate 209,018 of NZ_SRSR01000005.1, read as the reverse complement.
AAAAAAATTCGCCGAGGCCTCGGAATCGATGAGAATCGTTGTTGACAGCGCTCCGGCGTTGGATCATATTTTTTTCGAGGCTCGAAAAAAAGCCTCGATGCCGGCCTCAGGGCCAGTCTGGGTCGCGCCGCAATGGCGCAGGGAGGATATCATGAAGAAATTCGCAACCGCCATGCTGGCGGGTGTCGCCTTGTCGTTGACGCTCGCGTCGGTCGCCGAGGCGAAGGACAAGGTGATCGGCGTTTCCTGGTCGAACTTCCAGGAAGAGCGCTGGAAGACCGATGAAGCGGCGATGAAGAAGGCCATCGAGGCGGCCGGCGACAAGTATATTTCCGCCGACGCGCAGTCCAATCCGGGCAAGCAGTTGACCGACGTCGAAAGCCTGATCTCGCAGGGCGCCAATGCCCTGATCGTGCTGGCGCAGGACGCTTCGGCCGTCGGGCCGGCGGTGCAAAAGGCGCTGGACGAAGGCATTCCGGTCGTCGGCTACGACCGGCTGATCGAGAACAAGGACGTCTTCTACCTGACCTTCGACAACAAGGAAGTCGGCCGCATGCAGGCCCGCGAAGTGTTCAAGGTCAAGCCGGAAGGCAACTATGTCTTCATCAAGGGTTCGGGCGCCGATCCGAACGCCGATTTCCTGTTCGCCGGCTCGATGGAAGTGCTGAAGGAAGCCATCGACGGCGGCAAGATCAAGAATGTCGGCGAGGCCTATACGGACGGCTGGCTGCCCGCCAACGCGCAGAAGAACATGGAGCAGTTCCTGACCGCCAACGACAACAAGGTCGATGCGGTGGTGGCGGCCAATGACGGCACCGCCGGCGGCGTCGTCGCGGCGCTGACGGCGCAGGGCCTCGCCGGGACCGTTCCGGTGTCGGGCCAGGACGGCGACCACGCCGCGCTGAACCGCATCGCGCTCGGCACCCAGACCGTGTCGGTGTGGAAGGACGCGCGCGAACTCGGCAAGAACGCCGCCGAGATCGCCTCGGCACTCGCCGACGGCAAGAAGATGACCGACATTGCCGGCGTCAAGGACTTCACCACGCCGGGCGGCAATACCGTCAAGTCGCTGTTCCTGACGCCGGTCGCGATCACCAAGGACAACCTGAACGTCGTCATCGACGCGGGCTGGATCAAGAAGGACGAAGTCTGCGCCGGCGTTGCCGCGGGCGCCGTCGCTGCCTGCAACTGAGGCAGTTTGAAGACCAGGCGCCGCGGCCCATGAGCCGCGGCGTCCATCAAGCTTCGTTTCGCAACGGGCTTCCGGCTTCAAGTGAGCCGGGAAAGCCAATAGAATCGTGTTCCGGCAACCGCGCCAGACGGCAAACCGGTGGGAGGAAATCATGACCGATACGACCTCAAGCACGGTCGCCGCGGACCGGGCACGCGCAGCCGAACTCAGCGCCGCCGGCCGCTTCCTCAAGGCAACCGAACTCGACACGCGCATGCTCGGCATGGTCGGCGCGCTGCTGGTCATCTGGATCGGCATCCACGTCCTGTCGGGCGGGCTTTTCCTGACGCCGCGCAACCTGTGGAACCTGTCGGTGCAGACGTCCTCGGTAGCCATCATGGCGACCGGGATGGTGCTGGTCATCGTCATGCGCAATATCGATCTTTCCGTCGGCTCCGTCGAAGGCGTGGTCGGCATGATCATGGGCGTGGCGCAGGCCGAATTCCTGATCCGAGTCATCGGTCTCGAGCTCGGAAATCCATGGCTGTGGATCATCGCGCTCGCTGCCGGCGTGGTGCTTGGCCTGGCGATCGGCGCCTTCCAGGGCTTCATCATCGCCTATATGGAGGTGCCGGCCTTCATCGTCACGCTGGGCGGCCTGCTGGTCTGGCGCGGCATGGCCTGGATGATCACCAGCGGCCGCACGGTCGCGCCGCTCGACGCCACCTTCCAGTTGATGGGTGGCGGACCGCGCGGCTCGATCGGCGCCACGGCGAGCTGGGTCGTCGGCGTCGTCGCCTGCGCGGCGGTCGCCTTCGCGCTGCTCAACGGCCGCTCGCAGCGCAAGCGGTTCAATTTCCCGCTGCGTCCGGTGTGGGCTGAAGTCTTCCTCGGCGTCGTCGCCTGCGCCGCCATCCTCGGCGCGGTCTCAGTCGCCAATTCCTATCCGTGGCCGGTCGGCATCGTGCGCCAGTACGCCCAGCAGAACGGCATCACCCTTCCCGAAGGCGGTCTGTTCATCGCTCACGGCATCGCCATACCGGTGCTGATGGCGGTCGCGGTCGGCATTGTCATGACCTTCATCACCCGGCGAACCCGCTTCGGCCGCTATGTGTTCGCCATCGGCGGCAATCCGGAGGCGGCCTCGCTCGCCGGCATCAACACGCGCTGGGTGACGATGAAGGTGTTCATGATCATGGGCGTGCTGGCCTCGATCAGCGCCGCCATCTCGTCGGCGCGCCTCAACGCCGCCACCAACGCGCTGGGCACGCTGGACGAGCTGCTGGTCATCGCCGCCGCCGTCATCGGCGGCACGTCGCTCGCCGGCGGCTCGGGAACCGTGCTGGGGGCCATGCTCGGCGCGCTGCTGATGCAGTCGCTGCAGTCAGGCATGGTGCTGCTCGGCATCGACTCGCCGCTGCAGAGCATTGTCGTGGGCGCGGTTCTGGTCGTCGCCGTCTGGCTCGACACCGTCTACCGCAAGCGAGTCTGAGCAAGAACTTCAGGGAGGAGACGCGATCATGGAAAAGACAGCTCCCACCGGCACGCCGCTGATCGACATGCGCAACATCTCGATCGCCTTCGGCGGCATTCGCGCCGTCGACGATGCCTCGATCGATCTCTTTCCGGGCGAGGTGGTGGCGCTGCTCGGCCACAACGGCGCCGGCAAGTCGACGCTGATCAAGATCCTGTCCGGCGCCTACAAGCGCGACGCCGGCCAGATCTTCGTCAATGGCGAGGAGGCGCACATTTCCAACCCGCGCGACGCCAAGAAATACGGCATCGAGACGATCTACCAGACGCTGGCGCTCGCCGACAATGTCGACGCCGCCGCCAATCTCTTCCTTGGCCGCGAGCTGATGACCGGCTGGGGCACGCTCGACGATGTCGCCATGGAGGCCGAGGCGCGCAAGGTGATGGGCCGGCTCAATCCGCGCTTCCAGCGCTTCAAGGAGCCGGTGATCAAGCTCTCCGGCGGCCAGCGGCAGTCGGTGGCGATCGCGCGCGCCATCCTGTTCAACGCCCGCATCCTGATCATGGACGAGCCGACGGCCGCGCTCGGGCCGCAGGAGACGGCGCAGGTCGGCGAGCTGGTCAAGCAGCTCAAGGCCGAGGGCATCGGCATCTTCCTGATCAGCCACGACATTCACGACGTGTTCGAGCTTGCCGACCGGGTCTGCGTGATGAAGAACGGGCAGGTGGTCGGCACCGCGCGCACCAGCGACGTCACCCAGGACGAGGTGCTCGGCATGATCATCCTGGGCAAATGCCCGCCCGGCGCCATTCCCGGACCGGGGGCGCTGAAGATCGCCGCCTGAGGATTGGAAGCCGGCCAGAGAGGTTCAACGTTTCACGGAAACGCAGAACCGCTCTATCTCTTTGTTTTCACTCAATTCCGGACGGAAAACCGTTTCCCGCTTTTCCTGGCATTGCTCTAATGTCCGATACGTGATGTGCCAGGCGTCATGATGATTTGGCCGCGCCATTGTGTTGCCGCGGGGACTTGCTCATAAAGGTGCCCAACCGTTCAGGGGCCACTTCCTCAGTTGAAAAAGTTCTTCCCGATCCTCGCCTTCATCGCCGTCGCGCTGATCAGCCTGACGATGGCGGGGTTCGCCTATTTCGCCACGCAGGAAGCGGCGCGGATCAAGTTCGACGCGACCGCGGACGACGCGCTCAACCGGATCGAGAGCCGTATCGATCTCCATCTTTCGCTGCTGCGCTCGACCCAGGCGCTGTTCGACGCCCGCAACGGCGACATTTCACGCAATGAATTCAAGGCGTTCTTCAACGCGCTCGATGTCGACAACAATTTCGCCGGGCTGCGCGGAATCGGCTTCCTGCGGCTGGCTAAGGCCGGCGACGAGGCGGCGGTCGAGCGCGATATCCTGCGCGACCATGGCGTCGCGCATCAGGTCTACCCCGCGACGACGCAACCGTGGCGCACGCCGATCGTTATGTTCGAACCGATAGCTCCGTCCAATCAGGCCAGCATCGGCTACGACATGTTCACCGAGCCGGCACGGCGGGTGGCGATCGAAAAGGCGATGGCCGACGACCAGCAGCATGCAAGCGGCCTGGTCCAGCTCGGCCAGGGGACGGGCGCTACCCAGACCTTCCCCGGGTTCCTGGTCTTCGTGCGGCTCAATGTCGAAACCGCGCCCGAGGTCATCAACGCCAGCCGGTCGTCGACGGCGGGATTCCTCTATGCGGCCTTCCGCGCCCGAGACCTGTTCCAGACTGCGCTCAGCCGCGCCCCGCTGCTGCCGGTCAACACCGAGATCTATGACGGCAAGGTGGACGCCGGCAATCTTCTGTTCCGGTCGGAGACGCCGCCGTCCGAGACCCTCGGCGAGAGGCTGCTGGTGAGCCGCAAGCTCGTCGTCGCCGGCCGTCCCTGGACGGTGCTGTTTCGGCCGACAAGCGCTTTCTCGCTGCCGTCCTCGCGCGCCATTCCGGTGATGCTCGGCCTGTTCGGACTGTTGCTCGCCGGCGCCATAGCGCTGGTGGCGCGCTATCAGGAGCGTGCCTATGACGCGGTATCGCTGCTGCACGAAACGACGGAAAAGAGCCTGCTCGAGAAGGAGCTGATGCTGCAGGAGATGAAGCATCGCATCAAGAACTCGATCACCAGGGTGCTGGCGATCGCGCGCCAGACGGCTTCGCACGCCACCGACGTGAAGGAGTTCTCGTCGTCCTTCGCGGCGCGGCTGCAGGCGATGGCGGCGTCGCAGGACATGCTGACCCGCTCGCGCTGGCAGAAGGCCGATCTCGGCGATCTGCTGCGCATCGAGCTCGGCCAGGTGTTCGGCAAGGAGCTTCCCGCTGGCATATTGTCCGGACCGGAGGTGCTGCTCGACGAGACGACGACCCAGGCACTCGGCCTGACTTTCCATGAGCTGGCGACCAACGCGTTGAAATATGGCGAGGCCGGCAATTCCGTGGGGGCGCTCAAGGTCGACTGGTCGCTGCAGGGGCGCGGCCGCGACAGGCTGCTGGTGCTCAACTGGCGTGAAGCCGGACAGAAGCAGCTCGAAGCCCCGGCCAAGACCGGCTTCGGCACCAAGCTCATAGATCTCAACGTGACGCGCGAATTGCGTGGCACGATCAAGCGCGAGTTTCTCGCCGAGGGGCTGAAGGTGGAAATCAGAATCCCGCTGGCGACCTGAAAGGCGCTCCCCTCACCAGGAAGCTTCAAGTGCAGGCGGCACAAACAAACGGAGACCGGACGAGCCGGCCTCCGTTCCTATTGCGCCTGGTCCGAAGCGATCAGCAGCGAGCCGTGTAGAGACGGCCGCGATTGTCGCGATACTGGCAATAGCCATTGCGCAGGTTGCGAACCAGCAGACCCGAGCCCGCGCCGACGGCCGCACCGATGAGCGCGCCCTTGGTGCCGCCAATCAGGCCACCGGCAACGGCGCCGACGCCGGCGCCAACGCCAACATCCCGCTCGGTCGTGCTGCAGCCGCTGACCGCGACAACCGCAACCATGGCAATAATTATCTTCCGCATGAAGTCACCTCTCCTTTGTCCTCACTTTAGGAGGCTACAACCGCCATTTAACATGAAACAACGGCCTTTGCCCGCTCGATTTTATTGTTGACCAAGATCGGTTTTTTCGGGGCGCGCACTGTCGTTGGAGGCCAGGACGAGGCCGGAGACCTGCAGGGACGCGTCGAGCGTGCCGTCCGGACGCACGTTCCAGACGATCTGGTCGTAGTCGTCCTCCAGCGCCGGGTCGACGGCGAGGCATTTGGCAACGACATGAGGAGCCTGGCCCCGAACGTCGGTCAGGGCGAAGGGCCGTTCGGCGGTGCATTGCTCGGCGGTCTCGAAGACGCTGACAGGCACCGACAATTCACGGCATTCGGTCATGGAGTTGGAGCAGCCGATGACCAGCAGCAAGGCAGCAATATGTTCCATGGCGAGATTCCTCTCGCACAAGAACGGAGCAAAACCGGCAAAGTTCCTGCGGCAGCGGTGTCGCCCTCGAATAATTGGCGGGCGGGAGCGAGCAGATGGCGGGACGTCAGCTGAACTGCATCGCCAGCGTCAGCGCGATGGCCGCGAGCAGGATGACGGCAGCGGCCAGGCGAAGCAGGTGATGGGAGACGCTGGATGAGGCCGAGGCCGGAGCTTCGGCATCCTGGAACCCGCTCATCGAGACGCGAGCGGCCTGCTCCAGCCTGTTCATGTCGGCAACCGTCACGGACCCACCCTCCCTGTCGCGCTGCAACCGGCGAGGGCCTCCGGCCCTGGCAAGTTGCAGCGCCATCTGGGAAGAACAGCATCGGACTTTATGGTGAACAGCCGGTTAAGGGTCTTGCCGGCGCGCCCGTGGCGCGGCGCCGAGCAAGTCAGTCCGTGGCAAAATTGCCCTTGGGGATGACGAGGCGATATTCGAGGCGATCGCCGATGATTTCGAGTGTCGCCGTGCCGTTGAGCGATGCCGGCACGACCCGTTCCAGGGCGACGCTGCCGAAACGCTTCTCGCTGCTACTGACGTCGCGGGCGCCGATGGCTTCGCACCATGTCAGCGACAAGGCCGGCTCGCCGCCGGCGTCGGTCGTCAGCCTCGCGGTCAGCTCGACGCGCCCGTCCGGCCGCGACAGGGCGCCATAGCTCACCGAATTGACGGCAAGCTCATGCATGGCCAGACCGACATGCAGGGCGGCGTTGGGGTTGAGATAGGGGTTCTCGCCCTCGAGGCGCAGGCTGCGCTCCGGGTCGGCGGCGTAGCGGCCAACCTGGCCGGAGACGAGCTCGTGAAGGGCTGCGCCCCGCCAATTGGAGGAGGTGACCAGATCCTGCGAGGAGGCCAGCGACTGCAGCCGGCCGCGAAAGCGCGGCAGGAAATCACCCGATGCTCCGGAATAGCGGCCGGTTTGGGTGGCGATGCTCTGGATGATGGCGAGCAGGTTCTTCGAGCGGTGGCTGACCTCGCGCAGCAGCGTCTTCAGCGTTTGCTCGCGTCGCCTTTGCTCGGTGGTCTCGACCATGGTGGTGACGATGCCCTGCACTTCGCCGCCCTCGCCGTGGTCGGCGTCGATCCAGACCTGGAACCAGCGCACGCCGTCGTCGCCCGGCACGCCAAGCTCGAGCCGCTCCGGCTTGCCGGAGGCAATGACGCCGCGTTTGGCGGCGGCGATGCGCTCGGCCTGGGCGGGCGGCAATATGCCGTTGCTGTCGGCCGTGTCGGTGGCCCACGGCGCGCGCATGTTGCGCGCCCAGACCGTCTTCATCTCGCGGTCCTGATAGAGAACGGAAATGCCGGCATTGTGCAGCGCGTGAAGCAGGGCCCGGCCAAGCTGCATTCCGCTTTCGGCCGGATGCAGGGCGATGACCTCTTCGCCCTGTCTGTTGTCGCTCATGTTTGAGGCCTTGGAACGCATCGATCGCTTGCCACCGAGCTCAAGCTGAACGGCTTATTGCAAAATGGGTTCCCGAAAATGAGGATCCAGATGCGGTCCGCCGAGCGGCATCTCGTTGGAGGATACCGCCCGGCGGTGGCTGGAAACCGTTTGAGGGGTGCGGCTTCCAGTGTTCGGTCGAGCCTCGCCGTCACGCCCTTCTGAACAGGCCGGCGACCAGCGAGATGATCAGGAACGCGAGGAAGATGAAGAACAGTATCTGCGCGATGCCGGCGGAGGTGCCGGCGATGCCGCCGAAACCAAGCGCACCGGCGATGATCGCCACGACGAGAAAAACGAGCGCCCAGTAAAGCATGATCCGTCTCCTTCCTATGCTGCGGTAAAAACGTGGGTGGTTGGCGTTTGTTCCACCCTTTGCCGAAAAAGACGATCCCTGGAAGGGGGGTGAGACGCGAATTCCCAAGCCTCTCGGCGACGCCCGTCGCAGACGCGCCGAAAGCTTCATTCTCGAGTGGAATGGCGGATGGCCCAGGCGCGCGCGGCGCCCCTGGATTACGCCGCGGCCTTGGCCTGCCGATCGAAGAACAGCGCCTGGCTGATCAGCGCCTTGACCATGTCCGGGTTGAACGGTTTGGTGACCAGGAAGGCCGGTTCCGGCCGCTCGCCGGTCAGCAGACGCTCCGGAAAAGCGGTGATGAAGATCACCGGCACCGGCGTCGAGGACAGGATCTCGTTCACGGCCTCGATGCCTGAGCTGCCGTCGGCGAGCTGGATGTCGGCCAGCACCATCTTCGGCCTGGTCTTGCCGAAAATCGTCACCGCCTCGGCATGGGTGCGCGCGGTGCCGACGACACGATGGCCGAGGCTCTCGACCATCTCCTCGATGTCCATGGCGATCAGCGGCTCGTCCTCGATGATCAGGACGTCGGTCGCGACCTGGCGGGAAATCTCGTTGCTCGCCTGGGCGAGCAGGTCGGAGAATTCCTGTTCGTCGGCATCCAGGACCTCGGCCGCCTCGTCTTCGCTGAAGCCTTCGACCGCAACCAGAAGGAAGGCCTGGCGCGGGCGAGGGGCGATCGCGTTCAGATTGGCGGCCGCGCGCTGCTCCCATGCCGATTGCGCATGTTCCTGCGGAACGCGAATGGCGATCGAGGTGAAGAGCCGCGCGAAAACCTTGTACAGCGCGATGCGGTCGTTCGATGCCTGGGGGAAAATATCGACATCGGCGATGATGGCTTCGAGCATCGCGGCGACCAGCGCATCGCCGCTCTCCTGCGATCCGGAAACCGCGCGCGAGAAGCGGCGCAGGAACGGAAGGTGCGGCGTGATGGTGGCGGACAGGCTCATGTTGGACGTCTCCCTCAGATGACGCAATTGCATCAGGTGGCTATTGCATAGGTGGCTGGCCAAGCTGATTGCAAGCCCCGAGGAGCCAAACGCCGGCTTGCCGAAAAAGTTCCGGTTGCGATGGAACTAATATAAGGGGACGACGTTTGAGATCGGGATGGGCAACCAGATGAGGGGGCCGCTTTGCGTTGTATGTTAGGGGCGGCCAGGGTGCTGGAAATAAAGGGCGAAATGAAGGACATGACGAAAGACACTTCGGCCGGCGCCGCGGGCCGGCGTCGGGTTGTTTCCGGCGACCCCTTGGGGCCAAACTCGGAAATCGGCCGCAAACTCAAGCAATATTACGATGAATTGGTCTCCGACCACGTGCCGGACCGCTTCGCCCAACTGCTCAGCGAGCTTGAGCAGGCCGAGCCCGCGCGGAAAAAGGACTGAGGCATGGCGGCCGTCTCGCAGAGCTTCAAGACCGACCTGCTCGGCTCGATCCCGAGTCTGCGCGCCTTTGCCGTGTCGCTGACGCAGAACGCCGACAAGGCCGACGACCTGGTGCAGGAAACGCTGGTCAAGGCCTGGGACAAGCATGAGAGCTTCCAGCCGGGCACCAATCTCAAGGCCTGGCTGTTCACCATCCTGCGCAACGAGTTCTACTCGCAGATGCGCAAGCGCGGCCGCGAGGTGCAGGACAGCGACGGCATCATGACGGCGAGGCTCGCCGTCCATCCGGCCCAGCACGGCCAACTCGATCTCAAAGACTTTCGCGGCGCACTCGAACAGTTGCCGGAGGATCAGCGCGAAGCCATCATCCTGATCGGCGCGTCGGGCTTTTCCTACGAGGAGGCGGCCGAAATCTGCGGCTGTGCCGTCGGGACGATCAAGAGCCGAGTCAGCCGCGCCCGCGCCAGGCTGCAGGAGATCCTGAAAATCTCGGGCGAAGACGAGTACGGCCCGGACGCGATCTCGGCGCAAGTGACGGGGTCGAACGCCGCCTGACTATCCGGCCGCCTACCGCTCTATCCCTGTTTGACGAATTCCGGACTGAAAAACCGTGGCGTTGCTTGCTCAGGCGAGCGGTCCGCGGCCGCAGGCCGCCGCCACCGCTTCGACGAGGTCCTCGCCGGAGAAGGGTTTGCTGACCAGCCGGATCTCCGGAAAGGCCGTCTTCAATTCGTCCACCTCGGAGTGGCCGGAGGCGAAGATGAAGGGCAGGCCCGATTCGCGCAGCCGCGAGGCGAAGCCGAGGGTAGAGGTGCCGCTCAGCATCAGGTCGACGATGGCGGCATCGAATTGCGCGGCCACGTGCTCCGGCTCGATCTCCGCAAGGTCGCCGGCAACAACCACCTCGCCGGCGCCATAGTCGCGGCACAACTGTTCGACGTCGGCGGCGATCAGGAATTCGTCCTCGAGGACGAGAATCCGCAATCCGTCAAGCAATGGCACCTAGCGAAGTCTCCTTGCGGTAATGTCTTCCGGAAGAGGCAGTCATGAGCGCTATCGGGCGAGCTGTCATTTAAAAAGTTGTGTCGGAGCGCCGATGAAGTTTTGATGAGACAGGAAGGCGCGGTTCGGATAGGGCGCCGCGGCGCCGAAGCGCTTCGCCAAGTCCCCTTTTTTTGGCGCGGAACCTTGCCGTATGTTGGACGTTGAAAGCAAGCAAACGCAAGGAGTTAAGCTATGGCGACCGCCGCAGGAAAATCCGCGACAGACGGCCGGACGAGTCCCGACCTCGAAGCCGACATCAGGCAACTGAAGGCCGACATCGAAAAACTGACCAAGCAGTTGGCCAAGACCGGCGAGCACGGCTACGGAACGGCGCGGCGGGCGGCCACCGAGGGCGTCGAACAACTGCGCGCCCAGGGCGAGGCCGCCTTCGAAGGGTTGCGCGGCAATGCTAGGGATATCGAGGCGCAGATCGTTGCCAATGTGCGCGAAAAGCCGGTGACCTCGCTGGCGATCGCGGCGGGCGTCGGCTTCCTGTTCGCGCTTCTGGCGCGGCGCTAGTCCCACCCGATGGCAATGCTGGCATCGCTGATTTCGGCTCTCGCCTCCGGCGAGGCCTTGGCGGCGCTTGGCCGCGCGCGGACCGCGGCGATCGTCTACATAATCGTCACGCTCGCAGTGATTTGCGGCGTCGGCTTTCTCATCGGCGCGGCTTACATCTGGATCGCCGGGCTTTATGGCCCGATGGCGGCCTCGTTGGGTTTCGGCGTCGGCTTCCTGGTGATCGCCGGATCGGTCCTCATCGTTTACCGGCTGTCGGCGGGCCTGCGCGCGCGGCGCCGGGCGCGACAGCGCAGTGCCGACATGAAGGCGCTCGGCATCACCGCCGCGCTCGCTGCCCTGCCCGTCCTGCTCAAGGGAAAGGGCGGGCTCGGCGCCGTTCTCGCCCCGGCGATCGCGCTCGCCGCCTACGCCATCTACCGCGAGAATGCCGGACCGGATCGTGACGCCGACGATGCGGACTAGAGCCGGGCGCGCGGCGTGAATCCGCTCCGACGCACCGTGCTATGGACTATTTCGGCAGATCCTCGAGCGGTATCGATATTTCGGCAAAGACGCCATCCGGGCGGAACTCGTGCTTCACCGCGCTGGAAATGATTTTGGCCAGGCTGCGGCGGATCAGGATCGAGCCGAAGCCGTGACGGTCCGGCGGCTCGACCTGCGGGCCGCCGGTTTCACGCCAGGTCAGCACCAGATGACGGGCACCCTTCCTGCCTTGCGTCTTCCAGCCGAGCTCGACCCTGCCGGTGGCGACCGACAGCGAGCCGTATTGCAGGGCATTGCTCGCCAGCTCATGCAGGATCAGGCCAAGTCCCACTGCCTGGTCGGGGGTCAGCAGCAGGTCTTCTCCGGTGATCGTCATGCGCGGCTGCGCGGCGCTGTCGAACGGCTTGGCTTCGATCTGCACCAGTTCGTGGATGCCGATGCCACGCCATTCCCGGTCGGACAGGAGATTGTGGGCGGCGCCCAGCGCCTGCAGCCTGGCGCCGAAGGCTTCCAGGAATTCGCTCGGCTGCCGGGCGTGGCGAACGGTCTGCGTCGCCAGCGCCTGCACCGTGGCCAGGGTGTTCTTGACGCGGTGGTTCAGCTCGCGCAGCAACAGGCGCTGGCGCTCGTCGCCGAGCTTGCGCTCGGTGATGTCGTAGTTGACGCCGAAGATCAGCGTCGGCTTGCCGTCACTGTCGCGTTCGATGACGCGGCCGCGGGTGGCGATCCAGCGCGGCGGGTAGATGCCCTTCACCCGGTATTCGCCGAAATAGTCGTCGCTGCCGGTCAGCGCGTCGCGAAAGCGCGTCTCGGTCTGATAGACGTCGCGCGGATCGATGGCCGCCAGTATGTCGCGCGCCTTCAGCCGGTTCGAGCGCGGCAGGTCGAAAAGTTCGGACAGCAGGACGTCGCATTCGATGATGTCGGTGCGGATGTCCCATGCCCAACTGGCGAGCGAGGCGGCGTCGAGGGCGATGGCGCGACGCTTTTCCTCCTGTGCCAGGGCCTCCTTTGCGATAGCGCCGCTGCGGGTGGCGTCCTTCAGCGTGAACAGGCTGGCGGCGAGTTCGGCCAGTGCCTTCAACTGGCCGAGCTGGACTGCGGACGGAAAGGCGTGCGGCTTGCGGTCCAGCACGCAGAGCGTGCCGATACGGGCGCCCGCCACGACCATCGGGACGCCGGCATAGAACTGGATCCGATGCTTGCCGCTGACTGCGGGACTGGCGGCGAAGCGCGGGTCCAGGGTCGCGTCGGTCACCACCATCGGCTCGTCGCCGGCGGCGATGGCATGTGCGCTGAAGGGCATTCCCGCGGTGGTTTCGGTTTCGTCGAGGCCAAGGCTCGACTTGAACCACTGGCGCTCGGCGTCGACCAGGGTGATCAGCGCGATCGGCGCCTGGAGCACAGCGGCGGCAAGAGCTGTGATGCGGTCGAAATCAGGATCGGGCGCCGTATCAAGCAGACCGTGAAGCACGGCAAGTCGATCCTGCGCCTTCACGACGCCAAGGACGTCGGCCGGCAGTCCCGGCGTTTTGCGAACCCTGCTATCCACCAAGCCCCCAAATGCCGCGTCCCGCTGCCAACGGCCGCGGTGCCGACCAATGCGTACGCCCCAGGCTCCGGAACCTTCGCGGCGAGGAACCGTTACCCGACCATATTCTGCCAGACGCGCCGGCCGGTGCCAAACGATACGGAGGCCGACCATGACCAAGATCATCCCCGAGGAGAAAGCCCGTCAGGGACGCTGGGGCGTCAACGTGCTCAAGATCCTTGTCGCAGGCCTGCTTCTGGCATTCGTCGCCTGGGGGGTCGCGGAGATTTATGGGGAAGTGATCAAGGCTCCGACCACCGAACAGGGGCCGAAGGGCTAGCGGTCGCGCCAATGTCGTTTCCCTATGCATCACGCCGCCTCCGCCCGTTCCCTATGCATCACGCCGCCTCCGCCCGTGCGATGCGAGACGGGACCAGCACCCTTAGCGCTCCGGGGTGAATTGCGATCTCGGTCTCGCGTTCGAGCTTGACCAGCTCACCATCCATGACGGCGCGGTATTTGCTGCTCGCGGCATGGATTTTCAGTCTCGCACTCTCCGCCTGATGGATTTCGACATGGGCGCTGTCGCGCCATTTGCCGCGCGCCATGTCGAAGAAGACCCTGACCAATTCGCCGCGCCTGCGCGCCACCGAGATGTAGATGCCGAGTACGCCGCCGGTGGGATTGTCGGCATAGGGCAGGTGACCTTCCCCGAACAGGTTGTTGGTGACGCCGATGCCGGTGGCTCGGGTTACGATTTCCGCCTCGCCGATGGTGAGCGTCGCCTTCAAGGCCGGCGGGTTTTTGATCGTCGCCCAGGCGGCACGCGCCGAGGCCCGCATCTTGCCGAGGCGTGAGCCAAATTCCATGCCCTCGCGCAGTTGCACCATCTTGGCGTGCAGGCCGATGGAGAATTGGTGCACGAAAGGCCGGCCATTGGCGCTCGCCATATCGACTTCTATCACCTCGCCATCGGCAAAGGATTTCAGCGCCGCATCCAAGGTCTGCGGAACGCCGAGCCCGCGGGCAAAGAGATTCATCGTGCCCGCCGGCAGGATGGCCAGTGCCGTCTTGCGGTTCATCAGCAGGCCGGCCGCGGTCGAAATGGTGCCGTCGCCGCCGCCGGCCAGTACGACGTCGATTCCGCGCCGCCGGACCGCCTTCTGCAAGGCCGCCGCAATGTCCTTGCCGGCAACGACATCGACGTCGATGGAATGGCCGGCCGCCTCCAGCGTCTGGCGCAGCCGGTCACAGAAGCCGGAAAGATCGGTGGTCCGCAAGGTGCCGCCGTCCCGGTTCAGCACCGCCGCAAATCGCATGCCCCGCTCCGTTTCGCTCACCGAGCCGCAGGGCTCAGCCGCAGGCTGAAACGGAATGCCCGGAGAAAGGTTCCAGGGTCCGCCGAAACACGGCAGCCGGGCCAGCAATTTCATGGGCTTGTCCGGAGCGGGAAGCCGCCTTTTTCGGAACAACGATCTGGTCACGACGTTGTGAATCTGTAGAAGCGCCGCGGCCGCTCTTCCAGCGACCCTGCGGTGTGCCCGAAAATCATGCACGAGGAGGAAGCATTATGATCCGCACCCTTTTTGCGACCACCGCGCTCGCCACGCTGATAGCAACCGGCGTCCAGGCGCAAACCGCAACGACGCCCGCGCCAGCCACGCAGAACGAAGCGCCGGCCGTTCCCGTGATGCGCGCCGAGGGCAGCCTCGCCACCAACATCATTGGCGAATCCGTCTATAACGGCACCGCCGACGATGCCCAGGATATTGGCAAGGTCAGCGATGTCGTCTTTGACGAGACCGGCAAGGCAAAATCCGCCATCATCGGCGTGGGCGGTTTCCTTGGCATAGGAGCCAAGGACGTCGCCTTCGACTATGACAAGCTGCAATGGGTCGAGAAGAACGGAGACCGCTGGCTTGTCGCGGAGACCACCAAGGAAGCCCTGACGGCGCTGCCGGACTTCGACAGGAAGCCCTATGATCCGGCACCGGCCACCCAGACCGACACGACAGCGCAGGCGCCGGCGACCACGACGGAAGGCACCGGTGCGCAGAAGCCTGTCGACATGAATGCCGCTTCGGCTGAGCCGGTGAAGAAGGCAGATGGCAACCTCGCCACCAACATCATCGGCGAGTCCGTCTACAACGGCACCGCCGACGATGCGCAGAACATCGGCGACGTCAACGACATCGTGCTCACCAAGGACGGCAAGGTCGAGGCGCTCGTCATCGGTGTTGGCGGCTTCCTCGGCATAGGCGAGAAGAACGTCGCCTTCGACTTCGCCAAGGCCAAGTGGGCCGAAAAGAACGGCGATCGCTGGCTGGTCGCCGAGACCACGAAGGAAGAGCTGCAGGCGCAGCCGGACTTCAACCGCAAGGCCTATGATCCGGCGCCGGCAACCACCGCGTCGGCTGAGGTGCCAAAGGCCGCCGCTCCAACCGCAACCGCTCCGGCGCCGGCCGAAAAGACGGCCGAGGCCCCGGCAGCGCCGGCAACCCCTGAAGCCAAGACCACCGACCCGACGCAGACCGCGGCGATCGACAAGTCGACGCTGACGGAGATGCCGGTCGGCGAGATCCGGGGTGACGACCTGAAAGGGACGACCGTCTACGGCGCCAACGATGTCCAGGTCGGCGAGATTGGCGATGTCGTGCTGACGCCCGAGAACAAGCCGGACGCGGTGATCGTCGATGTCGGCGGCTTCCTCGGCATCGGCGAAAAGGAAGTCGCTGTCGGCATGGACAACCTCAAATTCATGACCGACAAGGACGGCAAGAAATATCTCTACACCACCTTCACCAAGGAACAGCTCGAAGCGCAGGCCGCCTACGACAAGGGCAGCTACGCCGAGAAGCGTGACCAGCAGAGGATGAAGGTGCAGTAGGCAATAGGAGTTGGGTGGCAGTAGGCAGTAGGCAGTAGGCAGTAGGCAGTAGGCAGTAGGGAAATGAGCTTTTCTACTGCCTACTGCCTACTCACATATCCAGCCACGCCATTCTCCGTCAGCTCCGCCAGCGCCAGCGACTGGTCGAGATGCTCCGCCCGCCAGGCCAGCAGCCTTTCGGCAAACTGCAGCCGCACCGCGAGATAGGCGGGATCGTTGGCGACGTTGGTCAGCTCGCTCGGATCCTTCTTCAGATCGAACAGCAGGGGCGGCAGGCCGCCGCCGAAATGCACATATTTGAAGTCTTGCGAACGGATGACGGCGAGGTTGCACTGGCGCGAGCCGATGCCGAAGTGGCGCTCGGCCTCGCCATCGGCCACCGAGCGGAAGTCGAATTCCCAATGCGCGGCGTCGCGCCAATCGCGCGGCGCGCCGCCCTCGAGGAACGGTTTCAGTGAGCGGCCGTCGAGATGCGGTGGCGGATCCTCGCCGAGGAGATCGAGCAGGGTCGGCAGGATATCGACGGCCTCGCTGAAGCAATCGACGCTGCCGCCGGCCGCTTGGCCCAGGCGCGGGTCGCGGATGATCAGCGGGATGTGGTAGCTGCCGTCGAAGAAGCCGCACTTGCCGAGCATGAAATGGTCGCCCATCATCTCGGCGTGGTCGGAGGTCAGCACGATCACGGTCTCGTCCCAGGCTCCCACCGCCTTGAGCGCCTGCCAAAGGCGTCCGAGTTGCGCGTCGACCTCGGAGATCATGCCGTAATAAATGGCGCGGATGGCGCGGATATTGTCCTCACCCCAGTCGCGCACCTTGCCTCCGGCGCCGGGGCGGAAGTTCTGCCGCATCCGGCGGTCGAGATCGTAGGCGAGGTACGGGTGGCTTTCCGCCTCGGCCTGCCAGTTCCCGGCGCGACTGAAAGCGGGGCCGTCGGCCGGATCATACACGGCGTTGTAGGGCTCAGGCACCATGAAGGGCGGGTGCGGGCTGATGAAGGAGAGATGCGCGAACCAGGGCGCGCCACGCTCCTGCTCGCCCAGCCAGCGGATGAACTCGCCGGCCAGGAAAGCCGTCGGCGTCTGGTCCTTCGAGTAAATTGGTGGCGCATTGGTCACGGGGTCGCTCGGTTCGCCACCCGGGCGGTGGATGTCGGGATGGCCGGCACTGGAGTCGATGCCCTGGGCGCTCAGCCAGGACAGCCAAGGCTTCTGATGCTCGGGCAGGAATTGGCGCACCGTGAAGCCGGGCAGGACGCCCTCATAGGTTCTCAGCCTGGGGTCGCCGGGCGCGAGCAGGCGTGGGTCGAGCGAGACATCCGTGTAGCCGAAGAGCGTCGGGTCATAGCCAAGGGCTCGGGCGGAAAGCGCGATGTTGCCGTGCCGGGCATCGAGCGGCGTGCCGTTGCGGCAGACGCGGTTGTTCATCTGGTAGAGCCCGGTGTAGAGGCAGGCGCGCGCCGGCGAGCAAGGGGCTGCCCCGCCAAAGTGGCGCCGAAACAGCACGCCTTCGGCGGCAAGCGCATCGGCATTCGGTGTTTTCAGCACCGGATGGCCGGCCGCCGACAGGCAATCGCCGCGCCACTGGTCGCATGTGATCAGGAGAATGTTGGGGCGTCCGCTCATGCTGGCCAAGCGCTGGTCTCCTCATCCGGCATGCCGCTCATGGAGCCGAATTCAGGCCGCCGCGCAAGGCCGCTCCTTGATTGGTGAACAAATGTTGCGCTATCGTTCACTTTTACAGCACAGTCCATTCTGTGTTTGCCTCCTTTGCCGCGGCCGTGCCTATCCTCATATTGGCGTGGACAGCGGCGAGGGCCGCACCAGCAAAAGGGAAGGAGCAGAAAAATGCTCGACCAGATCAAGGGCCTGCATCACGTCACCTCGATGGCCAGCGATGCGCGCCGGAACAATGAATTCTTCACCAAAAAGCTCGGCCTGCGCCGGGTCAAGAAGACCGTCAATTTCGACGCGCCTGACGTCTATCATCTCTACTATGCGGACGAGGCCGGCACGCCGGGTTCGGTGATGACCTATTTCCCGTTCCCCAATATCGGCAAGGGCCGGCATGGGGTGGGCGAGGTCGGCACGACGGTCTATTCGGTGCCGGAAGGCACGCTCGGCTACTGGGAGAAGCGCCTTGCCGATGAAGGCGTCGCGGGCCTGTCGCGCGAAGAGACGTTCGGCGAGAAGCGGCTCGCGTTCGCCGGCCCCGATGGCGACGGCTTTGCGCTCGTCGAAGACAAGGCCGACGGCCGCGCGCCCTGGGCGAAGGGCGGCGTTCCCGCCGACGAGGCGATCCGCGGCTTCCACTCGGTGCAGCTTCGCCTGAGGGATGGCGGCGCCACCGAGGAGCTGTTGAAGTTCATGGGCTATCAGGAGGTCGACAAGTCCGGCAACGTCCGCCGGCTTGCGGTCAAGAATGGCAATGGCGCCGACATCGTCGACATCGAATCGCTGCCGGGCGCGGCGTTTGCCAATCTCGGCGCCGGCTCGGTCCACCATGTCGCCTTCGCGGTCGAGAACCGCGCCAGGCAACTCGAAGTGCGCAAGGCGCTGATGGACACCGGCTACCAGGTGACGCCGGTGATCGACCGCGACTATTTCTGGGCGATCTATTTCCGCACGCCGGGCGGGGTACTGTTCGAGGTGGCCACCAACGAGCCAGGCTTCGACCGCGACGAGGACACCGCTCATCTCGGCGAGGCGCTGAAGCTGCCGGCTCAGCACCAGCATCTCAGGCCCTATCTCGAACAGCACCTGCAGAAACTGGAAGACTGAGCCATGAGCAAGGATACCTACACTCACAAGCTGCTGCCCGGCTCGCCGGGCAGTCCGCTGCTTTTCGTCTTTCACGGAACCGGAGGCGACGAGAACCAGCTGGTATCGCTGGGACGCGAGCTGGTGCCTTCGGCAAGCATCGTGTCGCCGCGCGGCGATGTATCGGAGCAGGGTGCCGCCCGCTTCTTCCGCCGCACCGGCGAGGGGGTCTACGACATGGAAGACCTGGCGCGGGCGACCGCCAAGATGGCTGCCTTCATCAAGGCGCATGTCGAGGAGGCAAAGCCCTCGACGGTGCTTGGGCTCGGCTATTCCAACGGCGCCAACATCCTGGCGTCGGTGGCGTTCGCGGAACCCGGCCTGTTCGACGCGACGGTGCTGATGCATCCGCTGATCCCGTTCGAGCCGCAGGTGAAAGGCAGCCTCGCCGGCCGTCATGTGCTGATTACGGCCGGCAGGCGCGATCCGATCTGCCCGCCCAATTTGACGTCGCGGCTGGAAGCCTATTTGCGCGCCGACGGCGCCGCTGTCACTGTGGAATGGCACGATGGCGGGCACGAGGTGCGGCCGAATGAAATCGAGGCGGCGCGGCAGCTCTTTGCCGGCCTGCCGGTTGAAGGAGCGTGAGCAATGGCTGATCAATTGCCCGAGGTCGAACTGGAGGATCGCGGCTCCAAGGGCCGCTATGTCCTGCGTGGGCCCGGCGGCGCCGAGGCCGAGATGACCTTCACCAAAATCGGCGAGCATCAGCTGATCATCGATCACACCGAGGTGCCTGACGCGTTTCGCGGCCAGGGCGCGGGGCTTCGCCTCGTCACCCGCGCCGTCGAGGACGCGCGCGCGGCCGGCAAGACGATCATCCCGCTCTGCCCGTTCGCCAACGCCCAGTTCCGCCGCCATCCGGAATGGGCCGACGTGCTGAAGCGGTAGCAAGTTCCCCCTTCTCCCACAACGGGAGAAGGAGAACACGCCTCAGCCACAAATGCGAACACGCCACTGGCATTTGCGCGATTTAGCCATCTTGCCTAAGTAGAGGTATCGTCCGCGGACGCACTCGCCGTCCGCGGCCCGCCACCTCAAGCCAATGGCCTCCTGATGACCGCAACCGACCTCATCCCCGTCTTTGACGGCCACAACGACACGCTGCTCAGGCTCTACCAGTCGAAGGAAGCGGATGTCGAAAAGCTGTTCATCGACGGCACGCCGGGCGGCCATATCGATCTGCCACGCGCGAAGAAGGGCGGCTTTGCCGGTGGCATGTTCGCGATCTTCCCGCCGCCGATCGAGAAGACCAAGCGCAGCGCCGTGCCGCCGGCGCCGAGCGACAACGAGCCGCTGCCGCCGGAGCTGCCGCGCGCCGAGGCGATCACCTCGACCATCGGCATGGCCTCGATCCTGTTTAGGCTGGAACGCGCCGGCGCACTGACCGTCTGCCGCAGCGCCGGCGACGTGCGCGAGGCGATGGCGAAGGGCTCGATCGCGGCGGTGTTCCACATCGAAGGCGTCGAGGCGATAGACCCCGAGCTTGCCATGCTCGATGTGCTGCACGCCGCCGGCCTGCGCTCGCTGGGCATCGTCTGGAGCCGGCCGAATGCCTTCGGCAATGGCGTGCCGTTCCGCTTCCCGTCATCGCCCGACACCGGGCCCGGCCTCACCGATGCCGGTAAGGCCCTGGTCAAGGCCTGCAATCAGCTCAGGATCATGATCGACCTCTCGCATCTCAACGAGAAGGGCTTTCGCGATGTCGCGGGCTTGAGCGATGCCCCGCTGGTCGCGACCCACTCCAACGTGCATGCGATCTGCGGCCATTCGCGCAACCTGACCGACTGGCAGCTCGGCGCGATCCGCGAGACCGGCGGCATGGTCGGCCTGAACTTCGCCACCGGCTTCCTGCGCGAGGACGGCAAGATGAATGCCGACACCGGCCTCGACATCATGGTCCGCCACATCGATTCGCTGCTGCAGGCGCTCGGCGAGGATGGCGTCGGGCTCGGCTCCGATTTCGACGGCGCGATGATCCCGGCCGTCATCGGCGATGTCGCCGGCCTGCCCAAGCTTATCGACGCGCTGGCCGCGCGCGGTTTTGGGCGAGCGCTGATCGAGAAGATCGCCTATCGCAACTGGTTGAGGGTGCTGGAAAAGACGATAGGGTGATGCGGGCCGACTTCACTACTTTGTAAACGCCGATGGTGCGCCATGCTTACCTATGTCTACTTCGGCACCAACGACTTGAAACGCGCCACGACGTTCTATGACGCGGCTTTGGCGCCGCTCGGCATGCAACGTTGCATCACCGGCGATCCGGACTGGGATCGCGCGTCGGCGGGTTGGGGCACGTACGAGGATGGCGGTTTGCGGGAGCTCGCGTTCTGGGTCGGAACGCCGTTCGACAAGCAGGCAGCGACAACAGGCAACGGCAGCATGGTCGCTTTCAGAGCGCGATCATGGAAGGAAGTGGATGATTTCCATGCTGCAGCCCTTGCCAATGGCGGGAGTTGCGAAGGTGCGCCCGGCCTGCGATTGCACTACAGCCCGGACTTCTACGCAGCTTACGTGCGCGATCCGGACGGCAACAAGCTCGCCGCTGTGAGCCGTGGTGCGCAAGCGTAGCGAAGGGTATAGCGCGCCCTATTCGAAGCCGATGCGCTTCAGCCAGTCCTTGCCGACGCTGCGGTCGCGGATGATCGGCAGCGGATTTTCCGAATCGAGCCGGGCGCAGATGCGGTAGACTTCGAGCGTCTCGGCATTCATCTCGCCGCGCTTGAAGAAGAACATCGCCGCCGCATAGCGGGTGCGGCCGGACCACGGTTCGCCGAGCGGCGTGTTGACCAGCTGCCACTGATCGGCGGCTTCCGCCTCCGCATCCAGATTCTCCGCTTCGCTTGCCATGTCAGAAATCCGCGGGCGGGCTGGCGGTGCGGCGGTCGAGCTTGATGAAGGGCCTTTGCACCACCTTCGCCTTCTTCATCAGCTTCTGGTACTGCAGCTCGCGCATGGCGTAGATCTCGACCCAGAGGTCGTCCACGATCGTGTCGCCATAAGGCCGTTGCAAAGACGCAATGGCGATGTTGCGCTTGGCCATCGGCGACCACATGGCGGCACTGACCAGCCCGACCTCCTGGCTTTTGCGATAGTAGACGATGGCATGCTCGGCCGGGATGTTGCCCTCGATCTCCAGCCCGACCAGCACGTGGCGCAGCTTCTTCTTCGTCCGCGCTTCGAGGATGGCGCGGCGGCCGTTGAAGTGCCCCTTCTCGGGATCGACCATGAAGCCGAGGCCGATCTCGTCCGGCATGCGCAGGCGGTCGGCGCGGATGGCATGCTCGGCGGTGGTGAAGTCGGCATTGGCGACGATCAGGCCGGCTTCGAGCCGGGCGCGGTTCAGCGCCGTGTAGCCGATGGCGCGGATGCCGCGCAACTCGCCCGCCGCCATCAGCCGATCCCACAGGCTCAGCGCCTTGTCGGCGGGCACGAACAGCTCGTAGCCGAGATCGCCGGTGAAGCCGGTGCGCGAGATCGTCACGGTGGCGCCGTCATGCGCGAATTCGGCGAGGTCGAAAACCTTCAGCCTTTCGACGCCGGCGAAGCCGGCGTCGCGGAGGATGGCGAAGGAGGTCGGGCCTTGCAGCGCAAGCCCGGCGACCGCTTCGGTCTCTTCTTCGATGCTCACTTCATAGCCGATCGCGCTGTCCAGCAGCCAGGGCAGATGCCGCTCCTGCGAGCAGAGGCGGAAGCGCGTCGGCGACAGCCGGAACAGGGTGCCGTCGTCGAGAACGAAGCCGTCATCGTCGCACCAGGCGGTGTAGTGGACGCGGCCGGGCTGCAGCCTGGTCACGTCGCGCAGCGTGACGCGGTCGAGATAGGCTTCGGCGTCCGGCCCCTCGATGCGGTACTTCGTCATCGGCGAGATGTCGAAGAGTGCCGCCTGGCTGCGGATGGCGAAATATTCGAGTTCCTCGTCCCACAATGAGTGCGGGGCGCGATAGCCGGCCCAGCTGTACCAGTCCTGCTTCAAGCCCAGCGCGTCGATGCGCGCCTGGAAGGGCGTGCCGAGCCGCAGCGTTCGGAAATGCGGTTGCGCCGCGAGGCGGGCTTCGAGGGCGGTGTCCACCTCGCTTGCGATGGGCTTCTTCCTGGTTGCTTGCGCCATGCTCATGCCCTCATCGCGATGATGCGGCGCGCGGCGTTGAGGCCGGGCGCGCCGGAGATGCCGCCGCCCGGGTGCGAGCCGGCGCCGGCGAGGAACAGTCCTTCGAGCGGGGTGTCGTAGCCCGACCAGCCGGAGACCGGCCGCGACATCAGCATCTGGTCGGCCTGCAATTCGCCATGGTGCCAGTGGCCGCCGGGCATGCGGTAGCGCGCCTCGATGTCGGCCGGCGTCAGAAGCTCGGCATGGCGTACTGTCGCGCCGATCCCGGGCGCGTAGGTCTCGAGCTGGGCCATGATCGCCTTGAGGAATTGCGGCCTGCCGGCGGCCCAGCCCGCTCTCAGCGCATAGGGCGCATATTGCACCACTGCCGAGAGCACGCAGGCGCCGGAGGGTGCCAGCGATACATCGGCCAGACTGGGCAGCGTGATCTCCATCACCGGCTCGGGCGAGAACTCGCCGTATTTCGACGGGTTGAAGGCGCGCTCGACATGGTCGGGCGAGGGCGCGATGACCAACCGGCCCTTGTGGCCGGCGGCATCGACGCCGGAAAATTGCGGTGGCCGGTCGAGCGCCAGATGCAGCTTCGCCGCGTCGCCCTTCATGCGGATGTTCTTCACCTTGCGCACGAAGCCCGTGTCGACCTCGCGCGGGCCGACGAGATCGAGGATGGTGGTGGCCGGATTGATGGCGGAAACGACGGACTTTGCCCGCAGCGTCTCGCCGCCTTGCGTGACGACGCCGACGGCGCGGCCATTCTCGACGATGACCTTGGCGACCGGCGATGCCGGGCGGATCGAGACGCCAGCCTGCTCGGCCGCCGCGCGGATGGCGGCGACGACGGCGCCCATGCCGCCTTTCGGCAGCATCTGCGCGCCGGCAAGGCCGCCGATCTCGCCGGCCAGCCGGTAATAGAGACCGAGCAGCGAGGTCGGCGAGCGCGGCCCGAGATGGGAGCCGAGCGTCGCGTCGAAAGCGAGCAGGCCCTTCAGCCTGTCGTCCGAAAGCTGCTCGTCGAGCAGGTCGTAGACATTCATCAGCAGAACGCGCAGGAAGTCGCGCATGTCCTCCTTGCCGAGCCGCTTCAGCGCCAGCGCGGTCTGGCCGAGGCCGGTCATCTCGGCGATCGACATGCCGGCAAGATCCGGCGGCCGGCGCGACAGGAAGGGCTTCAGCACGCCGGCATATCGCAGCAGCTGCGCGCGCAGTTCCTTCCAGGCGGATTGCTCGGTGGGGCTGGCGCCCGTCAGCACCTCGCCATAGGCGCCGTGCAGCACCAGCGAGCCGTCCTTCGACAGCGCCACCGAAGGCACGAAATCGGCGCGCTCGACCTTGAGGCCGTGGCGCTCCAGCTCCAGCGTCTTCACCACATCGGGATGCAGGCGGTTGAGCAGGTGGGCGACCGCGGAGACACGGAAGCCGGGCGCAAATTCCTCGGTGCGGGCGGCGCCGCCGAGATCGTTGCCGGCTTCGAGCAGCAGCACCTTGCGGCCCGACTTCGCCAGCGTGGCGGCGGCGACGAGGCCGTTGTGGCCGCCGCCGATGACGATGGCATCCCAATTCACTTCAGATGACGTCATGGGCCGGGCTCATATGTGAGGTTGGCTTGGCAAGATCGCGCAGGATCTCGGCGGCGGCGTTGCGTCCGGGCGCGCCCATGACGCCGCCGCCGGGATGGGTGGAGGAGCCGCACATGTAGAGCCCGCCGACCGGCGAACGGTATTGCGCGTAGCCAGGCACCGGGCGGTTGAACAGCAACTGGTCGAAGGTCAACTCGCCCTGGAAGATGTTGCCTTCGGTGAGGCCGACCTCGGCTTCGATCTCGCGCGGCGTGCGCACTTCCATATGGACGATGCGGTCGCGGAAGCCGGGCGAATATGCGGCGATTTGCGCAATCACGCTTTCGGCGAAGCCGTCGCGATCGGCGTCGGTCCAGTCGCGGCCATCAATCTTCGGCGGCGCGTATTGCACGAAGCAGCTCATGAAATGTTTTCCCGGCGGCGCCATGGTCGGGTCGAGCGTGGTCGGGATCATCATGTCGAGGAAGGGGTCGGCCGACCAGCGACCGGCCTTCCAGTCGTCATAGGCGCGCTCCATGCGCTCGATGGAATCGGTGAAGTGCATGTCGGCGCGATAGACCGGCGAATCCTTGGGCAGGGCCGGGAATTCGGGCAGCGAATCCAGCGCGATGTTGACCTTGCCGGAGGAGCCGCGGATCTTGAAGTTCCTGACACGGCGCAGAAAGATGTCGGGCAGTTCCTTTTCCTCGACCAGCTTCAGGAAGGTGCGCTTGACGTCGGCATTGGAGATGACGAGCTTGCCGTAGATCTCCTCGCCGCCGACGAGCAGGACGCCCTTGGCCTTGCCGTTCCTGACCAGCACATGATCGACCTCGGCGCCGGTGCGGATGGTGCCGCCGGAGGCCCTGAAGGACGCGGCCAGCGCCCTGGTGACGGCGCCCATGCCGCCGCGCGCATAGCCCCAGGCGCCGACCGAGCCGTCGACCTCGCCCATATAGTGGTGCAGCAGCACGTAGGCCGTGCCCGGCGACATCGGCCCGAGCGCGGTGCCGATGATGCCGGACAGCGCGAAGTTAGCCTTGATGACGTCGGTCTCGAAATACTCGTCGAGGAAGTCCGAGGTCGACATCGTCCAGAAGCGCAAGGTCAGCGCCATCTCCTCGGCCGTTAGGCCGGCGAACTTCTTCCCCAGATAGAGCAATTCGCCGAGGTCGCGCGGCTTGAAACTGGTCGGGTCGGGCGCGGTGCGCATCAAGAGCGGCTGGATGAAGCGGCATTGCCGCGTCACGTCGCGCGAATAGCGGTCATAGGCCTCGGCGTCGCGCCTGGAGAAGCGGGCGAACTCGCGGCGATGGGCGTCGTGGTCGCGGTAGTTGGCGAGATAGTCGCCGTCGCGGGTGAACACCGCGCCGCCTTCATAGGAGATCACCTGCAGGCCGAAGCGCGGCAGCTCCAGGTCGCGCATGATCTCGGGCCGAAACAGCGAACAGACGTAGGAACAGTTCGAATAGAGGAAGCCCGGCGTCAGCTCGCGGCTTGTGGCCGCGCCCCCGACCCAGTCGTTCTTCTCGACGACCAGCACGTCGAGTCCGGCGCGCTGCAGGTAACAGGCATTGACCAGGCCGTTGTGGCCGCCGCCGATGACGATCGCATCCCACGCCTTCATGTGCGCTCAACCTCCATCCGGCTGCCCTTCTTTTGTGTGGTCTGTTCCCCGATGCGTCGAATTTGGCACGGATCAAGGATTTCTGTCCAGCCATTTTGAATGAATGTTCAACAAATGGTGTTGCGTTTTCCTGTTTATGCGCTAGGCTTTGCGGGCAATTGGAACTGGCCACTTTCGAAATCTTGGGTTGAGATCCGATGATCGAAACGGCGGACGACGAGCCGGAGTACGACGACACCGCCATTCGCTTCCTGGAGGCGCTCTGGGGCGAGGGCTATCTGTCGCCGGGCGGACCCGAAGAGGTCGACCGGGTGGTCGAAGGCCTGTCGCTGAAGGGCAAGACGGTCCTCGACATCGGCTGCGGCGCCGGCGGCATCAGGCTGCATCTGGTCAAGCGTCACGGCGCGGCACATGCGACCGGCTTCGATGTCGAAGGACCCGTCATCGAGGCCGCGAGGCAACGGGCGGCCGCGCGAGCTGTCGGCGAGCGCGTCAGCTTCGTCCAGGCGCCGCCCGGTCCGCTTCCCTTCGCTGACGCATCCTTCGATGTCGTCTTCTCCAAGGATGCGCTGCTGCACGTGCCCGACAAGGAAGCGCTGTTCGCCGAGATCTTTCGCGTGCTGAAGCCGGGTGGCGTCTTCGCCGCGTCGAACTGGATGATTGCGCATGACGGCGAGCCGTCGCCGGACATGAAGGCCTATGTCGCGGCCGAAGGCCTGTCCTTCACCATGGCCTCGCCGGCGCGCTATGCGCAGGCGATGCGCCGGGCGGGCTTTGCCGACATCGCCGTGCGCGACCGCAATCCCTGGTATCGCGACGTGGCGCGCGAAGAGCTGGCGCGGCTCAAGGGGCCGCTTTATTGGCCTGTCGCCGCCGTGGTGGGTGCCGCCTATGTCGACAAGAACATCCATACCTGGGAGGCGATGCAGAAGGTGCTTGACAGTGGTGAGCACCGTCCCACTCATCTGCGCGGTTGGAAGCCGGTTGGATAGCCGGCGATGCTGGAGACCGTGACGCTCATGAAGACTGCAGAGGCCAGCGATATTGTCCCCGAACCGTCACCAAAGGGCGACGCCGAAAAGCGCGGCCGCAAGGCCTCGAAGGAGGTCAGGCAGCTGCAACTGATCGAGGCGACGATCGATTCGCTCGCCAAGCGCGGCTACGCGGAGACGACGATGGCCGATGTCGCCGACGGCGCCGGCCTGTCGCGCGGCATCGTCAACTTCCATTTCGAGAGCAAGGAAAAGCTGCTGATCGCCACGCTGCAGCACATGTATGACGAGTATTCGGCGCACTGGCGCGCGGCCCTGCAGAAGGCTGGCGATGATCCGGCAAGGCAGCTGCAGCTGCTGGTGTGGGCCGACTTCGACCGCTCGATCTGCAACAAGCGCAAGCTCGCGGCATGGCTGGCCTTCTGGGGCGAGGCCAAGTCGCGGCCGACTTACCAGGCGCTCAGCAGTTCGCGCGACAATTACTACCAGCAGGTCTTCATCGATCTCTGTGCGACGCTCAAGGAGAGCGGTGGCTACTCTTATGACCCCCAGGTCATAGCGCTGGCGCTCAGCGCCATGCTCGAGGGACTGTGGCTGCGGCTGATGATGGGGACAGAGGACACCACTCGCGAGACCGCGCTGCAGGCGGCCAACGCGTTCCTGGCGGCGGCCTTTCCCAGACACTACCAGTGAGAAGAAAGCCGGCCGACCGAGCGGGCGGAAACGACAAGGAGGATGGAACAGCAATGAGAACCCTGAGCCGACGCCTGACGCTGACCTTGGCACTGACCGGTGTGCTCGCCGCTTCCGCGGCGGCGCTGGCGGTTGCCGCCGACAAGGACCTGATCGTCTTCGACTGGTCGGGTTACGAGGACCCGAGCTTCCATCCGAAATATGTCGAGAAGAACGGCGATTCGCCGACCTTTGCCTTCTTCGGCGACGAAGACGAGGCCTTCGAAAAGGTGCGCTCCGGCTTCAAGTCCGATCTTGGCCACCCCTGTTCGCAAAGCGTGGTGAAGTGGCGCGAGGCCGGCCTGCTGCAGCCGCTCGATACGTCGAAGATCACGGGCTGGAAGGACCTCAATCCCGGCATCATGGCGATGAAGGATCTCGCCACCACCGCCGACGGTAAGGCCTGGTTCATGCCGTGGGACTGGGGCAACACCCAGCTCACCTACAATTCCGACAAGGTCGACGAGAAGGACGTGCAGTCGCTGAAGGCCTTCGCCGATCCGAAGTTCAAGGGCAAGGTCTCGATCGGCGACAATGTCGACGATGCCTATGCGCTGGCGAGCCTTGCCATCGGGCTCAAGGACTGGACCATGATGACGGACGACCAGTTCAAGCAGGCGTCTGACTTCCTGCGCCAGGTGCACAAGAATATCCGCTCCTACTGGACCGACACCACCGACATCGTGCAGCTCCTGAGCGGCGGCGAGGTCGATCTCGCCTGGGCATGGAACGATGCGACGGTGCAGTCGGCCGCGGCCGGCGCGCCGATCAAATCCAAGAAGGATACCGCCGAAGGCATCTCGACCTGGGTGTGCGGCTATGTGCTGTTCAAGGATGCGCCGGACAATGTCGACAAAGCCTATGACTATCTCAATGCGATCAACGATCCGGACGTCGCCAAGGTGCTGGTCAAGGACTGGGGCTACGGTCAGGCCAACGCCAAGGGCATGGCCGGCGTCGACCAGGCCGTCCTGAAGGAAAAAGGCTACGACGACGTGCAGAAATTCGTCGACAAGACGCTGTTCCAGTCGCCGGTGCCCTCCGCGCTCAAGCTCAAGATGATCGCCGAGTTCGAGAAGATCAAAGCCGGTTATTGAGCATTGTCTTGGCGTCTCGCTGTTTCGTTGGAAACGGAAACGGGGCCTTAGGCTTCCGAGCTCGTCCGATCGCGCTCCCGAGCGCTGGCGCCGCCCCTCACCTGCCTGCCGGCATCCTCTCCCCGTATAGTGACAGGGAGAGGGGCGCTGTCATCGCCGGTTTCGCCAATCGCTAACGTTTCAGGAAAGGCGACGAGGTTGCGGCCAGCCCCTTCTCCCCGTCACTATACGGGGAGAAGTGCCCGGCAGGGCGATGAGGGGCTGCGCAGACTTCGACAATTTCGTGATCTCAGCCATAGATTGAAGCGGAGCGAGCGGCCTCGCCAAGGGCCTGCAATTCTCCTAACCTCGCGGAAACGTATTTGCGATGGGGGAGTTTCGCGTCATGAATTCCATGCTTCGCCGCCCTGCGCTCGCCGCCGCCTGCACGGTCGGCGTTGGCGTGGCCTGCGCGCTTGCGGAGGGCGGTGGCGATCTCGTCGTCTTCGACTGGTCGGGCTATGAGGACCCGCTGCTGCATTCCGGCTACGCGGCGAAATACGGCGCCGAACCGACCTTCTCCTTCTTCGGCGACGAGGACGAGGCGTTCGAGAAGATGCGCGCCGGCTTCAAGGCCGACATCGCGCATCCCTGCTCGCAAAGCGTGGTCAAATGGCGCGAGGCAGGCCTGCTGCAGCCGCTCGACACCAGCCGCATCGCCGGCTGGAAGGACCTCAACCCTGGCATCATGGCGATGAAGGATCTCGCCACCACAGCCGACGGCAAGGCCTGGTTCATGCCGTTCGACTGGGGCAACACCTCGCTGCTCTACCGCACCGGCAAGGTGACGGCGCAAGAAGCGCAATCCCTCAGGATCTTCGCCGATCCGAAGTTCAAGGGGCGCGTCACCATCGGCGACAATGTCGACGACGCCTATGCGCTGGCGAGCCTGGTGATCGGATTGAAGGACTGGACCAAGATGACGGATGCCGAGTTCGAGGAGGCGTCCGACTTCCTGCGCCAGGTGCACAAGAATGTGCGCTTCTACTGGACCGACGACACCGACCTCAACCAGGCCTTCACCGGCAACGAGGTGGATCTCGTCTGGGGCTGGAACGAGACCTATGTGACGCTCAAGGGCCAGGGCATGCCGATCGAGATGAACCGCGACACCAAGGAAGGCCTGTCGACCTGGGTGTGCGGCTATGTGCTGATGAAGGACGCGCCGGGCAAGCTCGACCAGGCCTATGATTTCCTCAGCGCCGTCAACGCGTCCGGCGTATCGGACTATCTGGTCAAGACCTTCGGCTACGGTCACGGCAACGCCGCCGGCATGGCGGCGCTCGACCACAAGATCCTGGCCGAGCGCGGCTTCGACAATCTGGACAAGTTCCTCGACAAGACGCTGTTCCAGCAGCCGGTGGCGCCGGAGCTGAAGCAGCGGATGGTGGCTGAGTTCGAGAAGATCAAGGCCGGCTATTGACGACAGCAGTCGAAAGAACCGAGGTCGTCATCGTCGGCGGCGGCTTCACCGGCCTGACGGCAGCGCTCGAACTGAAGCGCGCCGGCATCGATTTCCTGCTTCTCGAAGCGCGTGACCGGGTCGGTGGGCGGGTCGAGGCAATTCTGAACGGGCTCGGCGAACGGATCGACAGTGGCGGCCAGTTCCTGTGCGAGGACATGCCGGAGCTGATGGCTCTGGCCAGGGCGCGCGGCAAGACATTCGTCGAGACCTATGTCGATGGCGATTTCATCACCCATCCGCCGATGTCGGCCGGCCAGGCGGAGCGGACCTATGTCGCGGCGATGGCGATCCGCGACCGGCTGAACGGGATCGAGCCGGATGATCCGGCAATTGCCGGGCTGACCGTCGCCGACTGGCTCGAACACCAGAAGGACACCGCCGACGCGAAGGCGGCCTTCCGCTCGATGATCGAGGGTCTCTGGTGCCTGGCGTTGGAGAAGGTGCCGCTCTGGTATCTGATCGACAATGATCGCCGCATCACCAACGAGGTGCCGGAGCTGCAATATTTTCTGCGCGAGACCATGCAGTCGCTGGCCGAGGATCTGGCCGGCGATCTCGGCGACCGGTTGCGATTGAACGAGCCGGTGACGCGGGTCGAGCACGGACCGCAAGGCGTTCGCGTCACCACGGCCAGCGGCGCGATCGATGCGCGCGAAGCTTTGGTTGCGGTTCCGCCAGCGACGGCCGCGAAGATCGATTTCGCGCCCGCCCTGCCGAGGCACCTGGCGAAGGCGCTTGGCGTCTGGGAAAGCGGCGCCGTGGTCAAGATCCTGGTCCGTTACCGCAATCCGTTCTGGCGCGATCGGGACCTGAGCGGCATGGTGATGTGGCGCGACATGCCGGGCCTGTTTGCCTGCGACGCCAGCAAGGATGCAGGGCATGCGGCGCTGGTCGTCTTCATCGGCGGACCCTTGGCGCTGCGCTGCCGCAAGCTGGGCGCCGCGGCGCTGCGCGCCGAAGTCACCGCCAAGCTCGTGGATGCGCTCGGTCCGGAGGCGGCCGATATCCTCGACTTCAACCAGCGCGACTGGACGGATGACCGCTGGAGCGGCGGTGCCTATAGCGACCTCATTGTCGATGTGACGGCGCGGGATGCCGAGCGCACGATCCTCGCCGGCGCGCCGCCGGTGCATTTCGCGTCGTCGGAAGTGTCGCCGTCGTTCCCCGCCTATGTCGAAGGCGCGATCGTGGCCGGGCGCATCGCCGCCGGCAAGATCCTGGCTGGCCTTCAGTCCGCCATCGCCACCAGGGCCTCGGGATCGTAGGCGAGGCGGATCGGCGCGCCGACCGGGATGTCGTCGGCGCCGAAATCGTTGGTCTCGGTCACCGAGAGCGGCTTTTCCAGTCCGGGTATCTCAACGATCAGGTGGGTGATCTCGCCGAAATAGTGGCGCTCGACCACCTTGCCGGCAACCTCGAATTTCGCCGTCGCATTGTCCCACAGCACGCGCAGCCGTTCCGGCCGGATGCCGAGCGTCGCCTGGCCGCCGTTGCGGACGAAGGCCTTCGGCTTGTCTGTCTTCACACGCCCAAAGCCCACCGTGTCGAGCACCAGCGAGGCGCCGTTCTCCTCGACGATTTCGGCCTTGACGAAGTTCATGCCGCCGAGGAAGTCGGCAACCTGGCGGTTGACCGGCCGCTGGTAGATTTCCTTCGGCGAGGCGACCTGCGCGATCTTGCCGCCGAACATCACGGCGATGCGATCCGACATGGCCAGCGCCTCATACTGGTCGTGGGTGACCAGCACGAAGGTGATGCCGACCGCCTGCTGCAGGCGGCGCAGCTCGACCTGCATCTGCTCGCGCAGTTTCTTGTCCAGCGCCGAGAGCGGCTCGTCGAGCAAGAGCACCTTGGGACGCATGACCAGCGCGCGGGCGAGCGCCACGCGCTGGCGCTGGCCGCCGGACAGCTCGGTGGCGCCGCGCTTGCCGAGGCCGGTCAGCGACACCTGCGCCAGCGCCTCCTCGACGCGGCGTCGTTCCTCGTCGCCTTGCAGCTTCAGCCGCTTCAGCCCGTAGGCGACGTTCTGCTCGACGTTGAGATGCGGGAAGATCGCATAGCTTTGGAACACCATGTTGGTGGGCCGGCGAT
The DNA here is from genome assembly GCF_004792275.1 of Mesorhizobium sp. M4B.F.Ca.ET.143.01.1.1. Lineage (NCBI taxonomy): Bacteria > Pseudomonadati > Pseudomonadota > Alphaproteobacteria > Hyphomicrobiales > Phyllobacteriaceae > Mesorhizobium > Mesorhizobium sp. M4B.F.Ca.ET.143.01.1.1. Next base: position 176,701 of record NZ_SRSR01000005.1, on the reverse strand, counting down.
TGGCGGGGATGCCGTCCATCGGCTGGCCGCCGACGGCGATCGAGCCGCTGGTCGGATTGTCGAAGCCGGCGATCATGCGCAAGAGCGTGGTCTTGCCGCAGCCCGAGGGACCAAGCAGCGAGAAGAACTCGCCTTCCTTGATGGTCAGCGAGGCATCGTCCAGCGCCTTGAAGGCGCCGTAGCTGCGCGTGACGTCGCGGATCTCGATCATGGCCCGCTCGGACTGGGGTCGCTCGGACTGGTGGGGCCGTTCGGCCAGGGACAATTCAGGCATAGAGGCCTCCCTCGTTCCGGGTGCGGCTGGCCGCGCGGCGGCGCAGGATCTCGGCAATGGTCATCAGCAGGAACGAGGCGAAGAGCAGCAGCGTGCCCAGCGCCAGCACACCCGGCAGCTTGGCCGCGAAACGCAGTTGACCCCAGATGTAGATGGGCAGCGTCGCCTCGGTGCCGGTCAGGAAGAAGGCGATGATGAACTCGTCGAGCGAGATGGTGAAGCAGACGAGCAGGCTGGAGATGATCGCCGGCATCACCATCGGCAGCGTCACCCGCCGGAAGGTGCCGAAGGCGCTCTCGCCGAGATCGGCGGAGGCTTCCTCCAGGCTGCGGTCGAAGCCCTCGAAGCCGGAGGTCAGCACCGTCATCGAATAGGGTATGCAGACCAGCACATGGCCGAGCACGACGGTGAACAGCGACAGGCTGAGGCCCAGCTGCAGCATCACCAGCAGCATCGAGATGGCGACGATGACCTCAGGCAGCACCAGCGGCGCCATGATCAGGCCGTTGATGGCGCGCCGTCCGGGATAGCGATAGCGGGTGATCGAGCGGGCGGCCAGGATGCCAAGCACGGTCGACAGCACCGAAGCGGAGACGCCGACGATCAGGCTGTTCCACGTGGCGTCGATCAGCGCCGGCGTGCGCGGCAGGTCCTCGTACCATTTGAGCGTGACGCCCGAGAGCGGGAATTTCGGCGTCGCTGCCGTGTTGATCGAGAAGATCGGCAGGAAGATCACCGGCAGATAGAGGAAAGCGACATAGAGGAAGGCATAGGCCGAGAGCCAGCCGCCTGGGAGCAAGCGTTTGATCGCCATCATCGAGCCAGCCTCTGCGCGGCGCGGATGATCAGCACCGTGGCGCCCGCCATCAGCGTCACGATCACCATGGTGGTGACCGAGAGCGCGGCGCCCAGCGGCCAGTTCGACGCCTTGCCGAACTGCGCCTGGATGGCGTTGGCGATCATGACGCCGTCCTTGCCGCCGACCAGCTTCGGCGTGACATAGTCGCCGACCGTCGGGATCATGACGATGAGCATCGCCGAGACGACGCCCGGCGTCGACAGCGGCAGCGTCACGCGCAGGAACGAGCGCAGCGGGCCGTCGCCGAGATCCGTCGCAGCCTCGACCAGCGTACGGTCGACCTTCTCCAGCGAAACGAAGATCGGCAGGATGGCGAAGGTCGCCTAGGCATGGGTCAGCGTGATGATGACGGCGCTCGAATTGTAGAGCAGCGCCGTCGACGGCTCATCGATGATGCCGAGACCCATCAGGCCGGAATTCAAGACGCCGTTGTAGCCGAGGATCACCTTCCACGACATGACCCGTAGCAGGTAGCTGGTCCAGAACGGGATGGTGATGAGGAACAGCCACAGGCTCTTGTGACGACCGCCATGGAAGGAAATGAAATAGGCGATCGGGTAGGCGAGGATCACGGTGAGCACGCTGACCGTCAGCGAAATGTAGAGCGAGCGCCATAACAGATCGCGATAGATCGGCTCGGTGAGCGCGACGCGGTAATTCTCCAGCGTGAAGGTGTGGTCGATGGTGAGGTAGTTCTGCGTCCAGAAGGAGTGGGCAAAGACCACCAGGATCGGCAGCACCAGCAGGATGAGGGCATAGAGGAAGGTGGGACTGATCAGGGCAAAGCCCTGGACGGGTTCCGACTGCAGAAGGGCACTTCGCCTGACCTGCGTCATGCGCAGCGGAGGCGACCCTTCGGCAGCCGCCGTCATTGCAGCGCTCCGGGCGTGATTTCGCTTGCTGGCACGAACAATTCCGCCATGTGGCTCCCATCTCTCAGGCCCGGCGGCTTGTTCCCATTTGTCCTTGTAGCGCGACCCAATGCAAACCGGTGACCCGTCTTGCTGGCCGCGCCCTGGCTTGCCGGCTTTCTTTCATCATGAGCGCATCCGCCAATTGAAATCAAGCGCTATTTCTGCAATATTGATTGAACGGACATTCAAAATGAAGTGAAGAAAGACCGATTTTCCGGGACTTGTCGCGTCATTCTGTGTCCACCGAAGGGCCCACAACCACACGAGGCGATTATGGCGGCTGCAAGGGAGATCAGGGCGCGGGAAGGCAACGAGGCCGGCGATGACGATGCCGTGGAGTTGGCCAAGCGCCACCTCGTCCAGCCTTGGCCGTATGCCGGCTCGGTCGGTGCCGAGGCGCGCGCGCTGATCGGCGAGGGCGACGGCATCTACATCACCGACGCGTCCGGCAAGCGGCTGATCGACGGGCCGGCCGGCATGTGGTGCCTCAATGTCGGCCACCGCCGCGAGGAGCTGGCGCGGGTGATGTACGACCAGGCGATGGCGCTCTCCTACAACACGCCGTGGTACACGATGAATGCGCCGTCGGCGGAACTCGCCTGGCGCATCGCCGGCCATGCGCCAGGCGAGCTCAGCCATGTCTTCTTCACCACCGGCGGCTCGTCCGCGGTGGAGACGGCGCTGCGCTTCATGCAGTTCTACAACAATGTGCGGGGACGGCCTGAGAAGAAGCTGATCCTCAGCCGTGGCGGCGCCTATCACGGCTCGACCTATCTGTCGGCCTCGCTCAATGGCCGTCCGCGCGACCGCGACTGGATGGACGGCGCCGACGAGCTGGTGGTCAAGCTTTCCTCGCCCGACCCGTTCCGGCGGCCGAAGGAGATGAGCCCTGCTGCCTTCACCGATTTCCTGGTCAGTCAGTTCCGCGACACCATCGCCCGCGTCGGCGCCGAGAGGATCGGCGCCTTCGTCGGCGAGCCGGTGCAGGCTTCCGGCGGCGTGATCGTGCCGCCGGAAGGCTATCTCCAGCGCATCCGCGAGATCTGCCGCGACAACGACATCCTCTATGTTTCGGACGAGGTGGTGACCGGCTTCGGCAGGCTCGGGCACGTCTTTGCCTCCGGCGACGTGTTCGGCATCGATCCGGATATGATCACCTTCGCCAAGGGCGTCACCTCGGGCTACTTCCCGCTCGGCGGCGTCATCATCTCGGAACGGCTGCTGGAGCAGCTGCGGCGCTCCAACCATCCGGACGCGCTGTTCGGCCATGGCCTCACCTACACCAGCCATCCGATCGGCTGCGCGGTGGCGCTGAAGAACCTCGACCTGCTGGAAGAGGGCGTGCTGGCGCACGCGCGCGAGGTCGCGCCCTATTTCCAGGCGCGGCTGAAGACGCTGGAGGAACTGCCGCTGGTCGGCGAGGTGCGCGGCATGGGGCTGATGGCCTGCATCGAATGCGTCGCCGATCGCGAAAGCAGGAATCCGCTGCAGCTCGACAAGGACGTCGGAAAACGCATCGACGCGCATTGCCACGAGCTTGGCCTGCTGGTCCGGCCGCTGATCAACATGTGCGTGATGTCGCCGCCGCTGATCATTTCGCGCGAACAGATCGACGACATGGTGGCGATCCTGCGCGAAGGCATTTCACGCACGATGGACGATCTCAGGAAAGAGGGCGTCTGGCGGGGGTGATTTTCTTCCTTCTCCCCGTTTCACGGGGAGAAGGTGCCGGCAGGCGGATGAGGGGCGGCGCCGACATTGGCGATTGGCTGCGGTTCAGGACCTCATCTGCCTGAAATCATAACCGTCCTGGCCCAGCGCCGTGCAGCGCCAGCTTACGACCTTCAGTTTGACGATCAACCTTGAGGTTGCGAGCAAGCATAATCATAAGGCGTTGGTGCCGCCCCTCATCCGCCCTTCGGGCACCTTCTCCCCGTGGAACGGGGAGAAGGAAGAGAGGTGCTACCCCCTCGACCGCAACGCGTCGTTCAGCGCCCACATGTCCTTTTCCTCCGGGGCCGTCTCCAGGCCGAGCACGGGGACCTGCCTGCGCAGATGGTCGTGGTGGGTGCGCACGCCGTATTCGAGGTCGGAGAGATAGAACCCTCCGAACGCTTCCGACAGCATGGATTCGTTCGACCACACCGAGAGCTGGACGTCCTCGTTCATGGTGTCGCGGTCGATGCGGTAGGCGAGGTAGCGCGCCGCGGCCTGCTCCCTGGTCTCGTCCTTGTAGCGGTAGATCGCGCCGCGCAGCAGCGTCTCGCCGGTCGACAACGGGAACTCCTGATAGAACTGCACGGATTCCGGCATGATCGACAGCGCGTTGTTGGGGAAGATGCCGTAATAGATCCAGGCCTTGCGCAGGTGCTCCGGCAGGTGCGAGGCGTCGGGCGCGAGCTTGATGTATTCGCGCACGCTCCAGCGCCGTCCGGCATGCGGGTTGTAGGTGGCGAAGGAGCGCGACACGCCGTTGACGAAGGGCTCGTCGAAATAGGTCGCGCCATAGAGATCCTGCAGCGCCGGATGCGCCATGGCGACGTGATAGCCTTCGTTGTCGACGTCGCGCACCGACTTCCAGTTGACTGGCGACTTTTGCGTCCAGATGCCCCAGGACGGCACCATCTCGGCGACGTTGTAATGAGCCATCTCGGCCTCGATCGGCTTCAAAAGTTCCGCCACCGAAGGCTGCGGCCCGCCCTTGCGGAAGCGGATGAAGATGAAACCCATCCAGATTTCGAGGTCGAGCGGCATCAGGCCGAACTCGGTCTTGTCGAGATCGGGGAAAGAGCGCGGGCGAGCAGCACCGCGCAGCGTGCCGTCGAGATTGTAGACCCAGCCGTGGAACGGGCACACAAGCGCGTTCTTGCAGGTGCCCTGGCTGTCGGCGACGACGCGGCTGCCGCGATGGCGGCACATATTGTTGAAGGCGCGCACGACGCCGTCCTTGCCGCGCACGATCAGCGCCCGCTCGCCGATGACATCCATGGTCAGATAGTTGCCGGGATTGGGCACGTCGGAGACGTGTCCGGCGATCTGCCAATGGTTGCGGAAGACGTATTCCTTCTCGAGTTCGAGAAGGGCGTTGGAGTGATAGCTCCAGCCCGGCAAACCCCGCCGGTCCCAATCGTTGGGGATCGCCACGTCACGGAGGTGCGGGTTCATGGAAGGCTCTTCTTTTGTTGAATGCTCATTCAATATAAACATATTTTCCATTGAAATGCAATGGTTTGCGAAAGTATGAAATTATTGCGGCGCAAGGCCTGCGTCGATCTTCAGCCCGTCTGGTTGGGAAAAATCGCGGAAAATCCGAGCGTTAACTGGGGTTCCGGACGCCGGCACCGCCGCGTCCGGATGGAGCAGGGCGGGCCGCGAAAACGGCAGCTCCCCGGCGATAAGACCCGACTCGATTTCGCTCGCAAAGTGTGAGGTTGCTCATAGTCCGCAACGTCGCGTCGGCGCATTGCTCCGGCTTGTGATGTCGCTCTTTCAGGTCTCGCTTATGGAACTGCATCGCAAAGGAACACGAAAATCGGCGCATGACCGAATATGCCCGATCATGCCCGATTTTTCTGTTTCAAGCCGGTTACACGGGCAGGCCTCGCGTATCATTCCCCCGTTACCGGGTGCGATTAAATTCGTTTCATAGAAAAAAGAAAGACAACGAAGGGGATTGCGATGTTCACGAAAGTCGAGACCGCCAACCAGCGCCTCCAGGCTCCGGAGCGCAGCGACCGGCGTCCGAAGCTGGCGCTGCGCCAGCGCGCCAGCGACCATCCGATGGCAATGTTCATGGCGATTGGCGCCATTGCCTTCGCCGGCATGTTCTTCACACCGGCGGCAGGCCCCGCCTTCGCGTCGTTCGACCCGCCGGCCGGTGTCGTCGATGGCGCGCCGACCACGATCAAGACCGGGCGTCTGCCGATGCCGCAGATCGATTTCGCCTGCAAGGGCCAGGCCTGGGGCGCCGAGAGCGCGGATTGCCTGCGCGCCATTGCCGAGCAGTCCGGCAAGCACAGGGAACGCGCGGTGCGCATGATCGCCAATGCCGCTCCGCTGACCAGCACGCCGAACGTCTTCTGATTTGTCGAACGTGATCCGCGAAACAGTTCCCCGCTTCGCAATCACGCTTTGACCTCCCCAGAGCGCTCCTCCTGCGCTCGAGTCAGGCTCCCACCGCATAGTCGGTTGGGAGCCTCTTTTTTTGGGATCTATTGATATTCAGGTGAGGCCGGCCTGCGTAGGGCGGTTTGCTGCGCTTCCGGTACTCGCGTGTTCGCTCAAACCGCCATTCTCGGCTCGGCCTGACAGATCCCGGGGGGCGCCTAATCTTAGCTCTCGACAGAAGCCTGCTCGGCTATGGCAGAGAGCACGCCGCGCACATCGAGCGTGCTGAACGGCTTTTCCAGGATCTGCGGCCGCTGGTGCGGCGGCAGCGCCTCGATCTCGGCCTTGGCACCGATGAGATCGCCGGTGACCAGCACGAAGCACTGCGCCAGCGCCGGCCGTTCGGCGAGCAGCTCGCGATAGATCGATATGCCACTGGTGCCGGGCATGCGCAGGTCGGAAAAGACGATGTCGGGCGGCATCTGGCCGCTGAGGATCGACGCCGCCGATGTCCAGGCCGGCACCACCCGCGACTTGACGCCCATCAGCTCCAGTATGTCGGAGAGCGAGCCGGCGACGTCGGGCTCGTCGTCGATGATCAGCGCGTGGCGCAAGCCGCTCGAACGTGTCGGGCTGTCGGTGCCGGCAGCCGGGCCGGCGGTAATCGCCGGCAGTTGGACGACGAAGCGGGCACCGTGCGGCTGCACCTCCTCGAACCAGATGTTGCCATTGTGCCGCTCGATGATCGACTTCGAGATCGACAGGCCGATGCCGGTGCCGACGCCGACCGGCTTGGTGGTGAAGTAGGATTCGAAGATGCGTGAACGGATCGCGTCCGGCACGCCCGGCCCGTTGTCCTCGACGGAGAAGCCCGGATTGCCGCGCTCGCTGCGAAACGTGCGCACCTTGATCAGCCGGTCGCCGGCGACGCCGGCCAGCGCATGCTGGCTGTTGACAAGGAAGTTGGCGGCCACCTGCGTCACATGATCGGCATCGGCCATGGCCAGCAGCGGGCCGGCGGCGAAATCGGTGTCGATGATGATGCCGCTGGAGCGCGCGCCATAGGCGGTGACTTCCAGCGCGGCGCGGATCACCTGGTTGAGATCGGTCTCGGCCTGCTCGGTCGGATGCAGGCGCACCATCGACAGGAAGCTCTTCACGATGCGGCCGCACCGCTCCGCCGCCGCGCGCACCTTCTCGGCGCGCACCTTGGTCTGCGGGTCGCTGGCGAACTCATGCAGCAGCGTCGACTGCGCGACGACGACGGCAAGCGGATTGTTGAGCTCATGCGAGACGCCGGCCAGCAGCGAGCCCATGGCCGCCATCTTCTCGTTCTGGTGCAGCTTCTCACGCTGGCGGCCGATCTCCTCCTCGGCGCGCAGCTTGTCGCGCAGGTCGCGGATCGAGCCGAAGATCAACCGACGGTCGGCGACCCGCATCTCGGTTGCGGTCAGCTCGATCGGGAATACCTCGCCGACCGAATTCTGGGTCACGGTCTCCAGCCGCTGGCCGACCATCGGCGAACCGCGGCCGGACATGTATTCGGCGCCCGAGGCATAGCCCTTGCGGTAGTAGATCGGCACGATGGTGTCGAGCAGGTCCTTGCCGAGAATGTCGCTGCGCTGGAAGCCGAACATCTTCTCGGCCGCCGGGTTGAACTCGATGATCGAGCCGGTCTCGTCGATGACGACGATGGCGTCGAGCGAGGCCTGCAGCATGGTGCGGCGGATGACCTCGCTGGCATGGGCGTCGGAGGGCGAATGCTCGATAGCGTCGCCGATGGCGAGCGCGATGATGTGCAGCGTCGCCTCTTCCTCGTCGGTCCATTCGCGCTCGGCGACGCAGTCGTTGACCGCCAGCGTGCCCCAGAGGTGACCGTGCGCGAAAACCGACACCGACAGGAACGACTTGATGTTCTGCTTCTCGAAGTCGGCCCTCAGGAAACCGTCGAGATCGCGGGTATGGCCGGCAAATACCTTGCCTTGCCGCTCGTCCTCCTGCAGCCGCTCCAGCAGCGGATCCGAATTGATGATCGACTGCATGATGACGGTGGGAGAGGCGAGCTCGCCGCCAAAGTCGGGATTGATCCAGTAGGCCGAGACCGATTGGGCGAAGCCTTGGCCGGGAAGCTCGCGCAGCCGAAACAGGATGCCGCGCTGGCAGTCCATGGCGCGGCAGAGCGTCTCCAGGATGACGTCCATCTCGCGCTGCCAGTCGCCGGCCTCTCGGAGCCGGCGCACGACGCGGACAGCCGCCATTGCCGCGCCCTGGCGGGTGGCTTGCGTGTCGGTGCGCGCGGCTGCAGCAGTCATGTCTAACAAGTCACCCAGGGCCAGATCGGCAAGATATGAAATTGAGCACACAGGCTCGGAAAAATCGACCACGGTTTCCCGCAGGAACCATACGCAGGGCCAAAATGCTACAGTGTTCTTTGCGCATCCGGAAGGATGCGCGGCGTCGATGGTTGCGGATCTGGAAAGTCCCGGGCCGTCATCACCACGTGACGGCACCTCAAATCGATCCAGGCCGCCCTGGCTCGGCCCTAGTTGCCGTCGCCGGCGGGGAGCGAAAAGATATAGCCTTCGCCGCGCACCGTGCGCAGGAACTTCGGGTTGGCCGGATCGGCCTCGATCTTCTTGCGCAGCCGCATGATGCGGATATCGACCGCGCGGGACGATTCGGGGTCCTCGACGAATCCGATCGCCTCGGAGATCGCGGCCCGTGTCAGCAGCCGGTTGGCGCGGGTCAGGAAGACTTCCAGCACGTCGAACTCGCTCTTGGCCATGTCGACGACCGCGCCGTTGGCGCCGGTGACCAGCCTGCCGTCGAGATCGGCGTGGAAGGCGCCGAAGCTCATGCGCCGGCCAGTGCCGGTTTCAGGCTTGGCCGCCTGGGGCTCCGCCGGTTGCGGAACGCGGCGCAGCACGCTGCGCACCCGTGCCAGCACCTCGCGCAGCTCATAGGGCTTGACGATGTAGTCGTCGGCGCCGAGCTCCAGCCCGACGATGCGATCGAGCGCGGTGCCGGCAGCGGTGGCGTAGATGATGCCGATCGGGGTCTTGGAGCGCAGCCAGCGACCGAACGACAGGCCGTCCTCGCCGGGCATGGCGATGTCAAGGATGGCGAGATGAAAGGATTGCGTCTCAAGCAGGTTGCGCGCCGCGGCGGCACTTTCGGCCGTCGCCACGTCATAGCCGCTGGCGCCGAGATACTCGGCGACGGCATCCCTCAGGTCAGGCTCGTCCTCGACGACGACAATTCTTGCCCGCACTATGCTCTGGCTCCCGCTTTCAGCGGAAAGTAGATTGGGTATAAACATGATGTCCAGCACTCATCTTGAGAAGTCTGTCGCAGGGTGGAGAAAAATGGCCGCACGATCCGTCATCGCGCTCGTTTCCGTCGCCGAAGTGGTGGCGGGCGACCTTGCCGACCATCTCGAGCGGCGCGGTCATGACGTGCGCGCGGCGCGCCAGCCCTGGGAAGCGGAATCGCTGCTTTCGGCCAAGGGCATCGATGTGGTGGTTGTCGGCGACAGTGTGAGCCAGGCCGAGGGGCGCGATCTGCTTCGCCGCTTTGGCGGCGAGGGCGGCCCCGACTTCATCCTGATCTGCCGGCCGGCCGACCTGGTCGACAAGGTGCTGGCGCTCGAGCTCGGTGCCGCCGACGTCGTCGAGAGCCCGCTCAACGTCAGGGAACTCGCCGCGCGCATCGGTGGCCTGCTGGCGCGGCGCGGCAGGGCCGCCGGGGAACTGATCGTGCTGGAGAACGCGACCGTCGATCTGCGGTCGGCGATGGTGATGCACCGCTCGGGCGCGGAAGACCAGCTTTCGCCCGGCCAGGTGGCGCTGCTCAAGCTGTTTCTGGCAAGCCCCCGCAAGGTGCTGACGCGCGACGACATCATCGCCGCGGCGCCGGCCGAAAACGCCGACGCCTTCGACCGCTCGATCGATTCGCGCATCGTGCGGCTGCGCCGCAAGCTCGACACCGAAACCATCACCACGATACGCGGCGCCGGCTACCGGTTCGACCCGCCGACGCAGCGCGTCGATTGAATCAGCCAGACTGTTCGATTGTTTCAGCATCGGACCGGTTTCCATTCTGGTCCGATGCTCTGGCTCAGCGCAGCACGATGGCCGATGGGCCGGATGGCGCATCGCTGGCGACGGCGACCACCTCAGCCTGGGCACGGTCGCGCAAGAGGACAGTGGCAAGGCCGGCAAAGCCCAGAAGGCCTTGCGCGTAGAGCAATGCGGAAAGCACGGCTGCGGCAGATTTCGTGTTCATTGGCTCCATCCCTTCAACTATGCGGTTTCGCTTCAGGAAACCCCCGAAGCGCCCGCGCCGCCCACGGAGCCCCCCGCAGCGGCGCGGGCCTTCGGTCCTCTCGGCAGCAAGTAGCCGGAGGCGCCGCGCATCCACTTCAGCCGAAGGCCGACCCGCCAGAGGGCCTTCAGCCGGTTAACGCGCAGGCTGGACACGATCCAGACCGTGGCGATGAACAGCGCGGCATGCAGCGTCGAAATCTCGCCGGAATTCATGGCTGCAAGTGTCGTCGCTGGGTTGCCGGCAAAAGAGCCGACACCGCCGAGGACGATTGCAGCGACGCTTATCCGGAGAAGCCAGGAGCGTAGGTTCGTTTTCCTGCCCATTTTCGTTTTGCTGTCGTCTGTTCCCGTTGCGTCAACTGTGCTGCCGGCTTGTATCGGGATCATGCCGCACGGGCTGCGCTTTGTTGCAGGCTGGTTTCGGCGCCGGTCGTATCGCTTTCATATCAGAGACATACGCGCTTTCGTTTGGGGGCTTTGCAGCCTCAAGCCGGTAACCAGGCGTTAACCATATGGCGTGCGCCCGACCACGCCCATCGCCGGGCTTGTTAACCAGGGGAAACAGATTCGAAACAAATGTGAGCATCAAGCGAAATCGGCTTGAAACATCACCCAGCGATAAGTCCGGCATCGAATTGGAGCCGGCCCGACCGGCAGAGAGAGGGGACAACATGAGCACCACCATTTCCGCCAGGCTTATCAACATCACCGCCGCTGCCCTGACTGGCGCGGCCCTGCTTTTCGGCGCCGGCAGCGGCGCCGCCCACGCCAACCAGATCCTGGCGCGCGTCTCGCTTTCGCAGCAGACCATGGAAGTGCTGGTGGACGGCCGGCCGACCTTCGCCTGGAAGGTCTCGACCGGCGACAGGTCGCATGTCACGCCGACCGGCTCGTTCAAGCCGACCCGCCTGCACGAGATGTGGTATTCGAAGAAGTACGACAACGCGCCGATGCCGCATTCGGTGTTCTTCAGCGGCGGCTACGCCGTGCATGCGACCTATGCCATCAAGCGCCTCGGACAGCCGGCCTCCCATGGCTGCGTGCGGCTGCACCCGGATGCCGCGGCCGATTTCTACCAGCTCGTCCAGGCCTTCGGCCCGTCGAACACCAGCATCGTCATCGTCAAGTAGCAGGCTGTGGTCGAAGGCGGCGAGGAGGGTCGGCAAAACCTCCTCCTCCGTTCCGCCTCCCGCCTGAAGAGGCATTGCTTCTTCCGCGGTAAACGCCCAACCAAAAAAGAGGCCGGAATTTTCCGGCCTCTTTTTTGTCTTTCGTTTCCGTCAATCCTGCAGCGCCGGCATCAGGTTGGGATCCGGCTTCTCGGCATGATGCGGCAGGTCCTTGCTGGCGATGAAGGTGTAGAACATCGGCACCACGAACAGCGTGAACATGGTTCCGACCAGGATGCCGGTGAAAATCACCAGGCCCATCGAATAACGGGCGGCGGCGCCGGCGCCGCTGGAGGTGATCAACGGCACGACGCCGAGCGCCATCGCCGCCGTGGTCATCAGGATCGGCCGCAGCCGCACCTTGGCCGAAGCGACAATCGCGTCGCGCCGACGCATGCCATGCAGCTCGCGCTGCTGGTTGGCGAACTCGACCAGCAAGATGCCGTGCTTGGTGATCAGGCCGATCAGCGTGATCAGGCCGACCTGGGTGTAGATGTTGAGCGTGCCGAGCCCGATATTGAGCGGCACGATGGCGCCGAAGATCGACAGCGGCACCGCCATCATGATGATCAGCGGGTCGCGGAAGCTTTCGAACTGCGCCGCCAGCACCAGGTAGATGACGAGCACGGCCGCGGCGAAGGCGATCATGATCGTGTTGCCCTGCTCCTTCTCCTGCCGGGACTGGCCGGCATAGTCGACGAAGAAGGTTTCGGGCAGCGTCTCCTTGGCGATGTCCTCGATCGCCTTCAGCCCGTCGCCGGTGGTGACACCGGGCAGCGGCAGGGCCGAGATCGTCGCCGAGTTCAGCTGGTTGAACTGCTCGATCGCGGCGGGCGCCGCGTTGGTGGAAATCTTCACCACCGCCGACAGCGGCACCATGTCGCCCGAGGCGCTGCGGACGAAATACTGCGACAGCTTTTCCGGGTTGTCGCGGAATTCCTGCGGCACCTGCGGGATGATGTCGTAGCTGTTGGAGTCACGGTCGAACTGCGCCACCTCAGCGCCGCCGACGAGCAGCGTCAGCGTGCGGCCGATATCGGCGATCGGTAGGTTCAACGCCGCCGCGCGGTCACGGTCGATCGTCACCGTCACCTGCGGCGCGTCATAGGACATCGAGTTCTGCACGACGATGAAGCGGCCGGAGGCCTGCGCCTTGTTCTTGATATCCTCGGCCGCCTGGTAGACTTCGGAGGCGTCGCCGGTGGAACGCACCACAAAGGAGATCGGCAGGCCGCCGCCCGAACCGGGCAGCGTCGGCGGCGCGAAGACGAATGCCTCGACGCCGGCCACCTTGGCAAGCCGGCCGGTGATGTCCTCCTGGATCTCCTTCGAGCTGCGGCTGCGCTCGGCCCAGTCCTTGAAGGCGAAGCCGACGAAGGCGCCGTTGGTGGCGCCGCCGAAGGCGACGGCCGAGAACTGCGCGCGCGTCTCGGGGATGTCCCTGACCAGGCCGAGGATCTGATTGACGTAGGTCTCGGTATAATCTGAGGTCGCATAGCGCGGCGCGGTCACGATCGAGAGCAGGAAGCCCTGATCCTCCTCCGGCGCCAGTTCGCTCGAGGTCTTGGTGAACATGAAGCCGGTGAGCGCGACCAGCGCGACCACGATCAGCAGCGTCACCGGACGGTTTCTGAGCGAACTGGTGACCATCCTCTCGTAGACGCGCTCGACGCGGCCGAAAGTGCCGTCGACAATGCGCTGGAAACGGCTGTGCGAGCCTGCCTTGAGGATGCGCGCCGACATCATCGGCGTGATGGTGATGGCGATGATGCCCGAAAGCACCACCGAGCCGGCAAGCGTCACCGCGAATTCGCGGAACAGCGCGCCGGTGAGGCCGCCGGTGAAGGCGAGCGGGGCGAACACGGCAGCCAGCGTGATGGTCATGGCGACAATGGCGGACAGGATCTCGCGCATGCCGTTGAACGCCGCCTGCATCGGCGACATGTGATCCTCTTCCATGTGGCGATGGATGTTTTCCACCACCACGATGGCGTCGTCGACGACGAGGCCGATGGCCAGCACCATGGCGAGCAGCGACAGTAGGTTGATGGAGTAGCCGACCGCAAACAGCAGGAAGCAGACGCCGATCAGCGACAGCGGAATGGTGACGATAGGCATCATCACCGAGCGGAACGAGCCGAGGAAGAGCAGGATGACGACGATGACGATGGCCACCGCCTCGCCGATGGTCTTGAACACTTCCTCGATCGAGGCGCTGATCTGCTCGGTGGAATCGTAGACGACCTCGATCGACATGCCTTGCGGCAGCGTCTCCTGGATCGTCGGCACCAGCTTGTGGATCGCCGCCGCCGTGGTCAGCGGATTGGCGGCCGGCGTCGGGAAGATGGCAAGGAAGGTGCCGGGCTTGCCATTGAAGCTCACCCTGGTGTCGGTGCTTGCCGCGGCAAGCTCGACGCGCGCCACGTCGCGCAGCCTGACCACATTGCCATCCTTGGAGCGCAGCGGCAGGGCGGCAAAAGCCTCCGGCGTCTGCAAGGTCGAGCGTACGGTGATCGAGGAGACGACGTATTCGTTCTCGGTGTTGCCGGGCGCCGACAGGAAGTTGCTGTCGTTGATGGCGGTCAGCACCTCGGCAGCCGTCACGCCGCGCGCGGCAAGCTTGACCGGGTCGATCCACACCCGCATCGAATATTCCTCGGCGCCGAAGATCTGCACGTCGGCGACGCCCTCGACCGTCGACATGCGCGGGCGGATGACACGCTCGATATATTCGGTCAGCTGCTCCTTCGTCATGTTCGGATTCTGCATCGAGATGTACATCATCGCGAACTCTTGCCCGGTGCCCTTGACGATCACCGGATCCTTGGCGGCGTCAGGCAAAGTGCCGCGCACGCCCTGCACCTTGGACAGGACTTCGGTCAGCGCCACATCGGGATTGGAGCCGAGCTTCATCTGAACAACAACGGTGCTGGACGACGGCCGGCTCGAAGAGGTGACGTAGTCGATGTTCTCGGTCGAGGCGACGGCGCGGGCGATCGGGGCGGAGATGAAGCCCTGGATCAGGTCGGCGCTGGCGCCGGGATAGGCCGTGGTGATCGTGATGGCGGTTTCCTCGACCTTCGGATACTGCCGGATCGACAGGTTGAAGATGCCCTGGAAACCCAGCAGCAGGATCATGCAGGCAAGCACGGTCGACAGGACCGGCCGGCGGATGAAGATGTCGGAGAAATTCATTGCTGTGCGGCCTGCTTGTTTGCCGGCTTGGTCGGATCGATCGTGTTGTCGACAGCAACGGACATGCCGTTGAAGAGCCGGTTCTGGCCGGCGGTGACGACCTCATCGCCGGCGGCGATGCCCTCCAGGATCTCGACCATGCCGGCATTGCGGCGGCCGGGCTTGACGAAGACCTGGGCAAGCACGAGCTCCGGCTTTTCGCCCTCCGCCGGCTTGGCCGCGGCATCGGCGGGCTTTTCGTCCGGCTTGGCCTGCGGGGTTGAGCCGGTCTTTGTCGCGTCCGGCTTCTCTTCGGGCTTGGCCGCCGGGGCGGCAGCGCCGGCCGCGGGCTTTGCCGGACGGACGACGAAGACGAAGTCGCCATAGAGGCTGGAGGTCAGGGCCGTCTGCGGCAGGCCGAGGACATTCGGCTCCTCCGGCAGTTCGACGCGCACCTGGACGAACTGGCCCGGCGTCAGCTTGCCTTCGGGATTGGCGACCTCGGCGCGGATCGAGACCAACCGGCTCGCCGGGTCGATCTTGGGATCGATGCCGCGAATGGCGCCGGCGAACGGCATGTCGCTGCTGCCGCCGCCGATGCCAAGCCGCACCGTCTGGCCGATCTTGAGCAGCGGCAGCTGCTGTTCAGGCACCGAGAAGTCGACCCGCATGGTGTCGAGGTCCTGCAGGGTCACCACCGAGGAACCGGTGGCGAGATATTGGCCAAGGTCGATCTTGGGGATGCCGACCGTGCCGGCGAAGGGCGCCGTCAGCTGCTTCTGGTCGAGCACCGCCTGCAGCTTGTTGACCTGCGAGGCGGAGGCCGACGCGGTCGCCCGCGCGGTGTCGAGCGTGGCGTCGGTGCCGACGCCGCGCCGCTGCAATTCGATGGCGCGTTCCAACGCCGTCTGGTCGGACACGTTCTGCGCCTTGGCCGCCGCGAGATCGGCGCGCTCGACGGCATCGTCGAGCTGCAGCAGCACGGCGTTGTCGGCAACCTTCTGGTTGGCGTGGAACATGATGCTCTTGACGATGCCGGCGGTTTCAACGGTCAGATCGACGCCGCGCACGGCGCTGACGGTGCCGATCGCCTCGACGCCGGGCGTCCAGTCGGACGGTTTGACGATGACCGTCGACACGGTCGCCGCAGGCGGCTTCATGGTGGCGAAATACTGCTTGATCGCGCTGTCGCGAAACAGGTTGAAGCCAACGATGCCGCCGCACACCAGGATGAGCAGAAGCAAAATTCCGGTGATGATCAAGAAGCGCTTCACGAACAGTCCCCCTCGGCCGGCGTCCGGCATAGTCGTCGAACAGCGGGACAAATATCGAAGACAGGTCCCGCTTTCAAATGATGGCGATCTTACTGTACCGTCTGGACGGTGTTGTCAATTCCGCCTAGGCTAATGTAAGGGGGAGACACCGATGAAAGCCCGCAGAGCAAATTCGCGTGACAGGATACTGGCCGCCGCCGCCGACGTGGCGCGCGAGGCGGGGCCGGGCAGCCTGTCGCTGGACGCCGTCGCCAGCCGCGCCGGCGTCTCGAAGGGCGGCCTGCTCTACAATTTCCCGACCAAGGCCAAGCTGATGCAGGGCCTGGTGGAGGACTATCTGAAGGCGTTCGAGCAGGCGCTGGAGACGCGCACGGCGGACGCAGGCGGCGAGACGCCGCTCGAGGCCTATATCCGGCTTTCGGCCAATGATTGCGAGGAGCCGCAGCCTTCCGCCTCATGGATATTCTCGGCGATCGCCGAGGATCCGGATTTCCTGACGCCGATAAAATCCTTCAAGCGGCAGCTGTTCGAGCGGCTGAAGGGCGAGACGAACGACCTCAAGGCGCTGCTGGTCTGCTTTCTCGCCATCGAGGGGCTTCGCAGCATGAATCTCTTTGATTCCGATGTGCTTTCGCCGGACGAGCGCAGGCTGCTGCTGGCGTCACTGCTGGAGATCGCCAAGGTGAATTGACGCTGGCCGCGACAGGCTAGGCCAACTATCAACCACTCGCCCAAGTTGGTCTGGTAAGCCGTCGCACCTAGCGAAGCGGGGATCCCGAGACCGGATCATCCGCTCAATCAAACCGGCGGCGCGAGGTGCGCGAGACGCGCAGGAGGATTATGTTGCACGGCACCATGACAATCCCATGTCACGCCCGGCGAGCGCCAGTGCGCGCGCTCCCGGACGGCATCACAACATTGTAATCGCACCGACATATGGCCATGGCATTGTTATGTTGCGGCGCACAAACTATGTGCGGCAATATCCCGTTCCACCTGTCGCGAGATCATCATGGGTTCCCTGTCCTCGAAGAACGCCCTCGTCACCGGCTCAACCAGCGGTATCGGTCTGGCAATCGCCCGCGCCTTTGCCGCCGAGGGCGCCAATGTCACCATCAATGGACTCGGCGATGCCGCTGCGATCGAGCAGGAGCGCGCCGGCATCGAGAAGGATTTTGGCGTCAGGTGCCGCTATTCAGACGCCAACATGATGGATGGCGCGGCGGTCAGCGCCATGGTGCGTGAGGCCGAAGAGGCGTTCGGCAGCCTCGACATCCTGGTCAACAATGCCGGAATCCAGCATGTCGCGCCGATCGACGAGTTTCCCGACGACAAA
Organism: Mesorhizobium sp. M4B.F.Ca.ET.143.01.1.1; assembly: GCF_004792275.1. Classification (NCBI taxonomy): domain Bacteria; kingdom Pseudomonadati; phylum Pseudomonadota; class Alphaproteobacteria; order Hyphomicrobiales; family Phyllobacteriaceae; genus Mesorhizobium; species Mesorhizobium sp. M4B.F.Ca.ET.143.01.1.1. The sequence goes on along the minus strand of NZ_SRSR01000005.1, from coordinate 159,269 downwards.
TGGGAAGCGATCATCCGCATCAACCTGCTGGCGGCCTTCTATGCGATCAAGGCAGCACTTCCCGGCATGAAGGCGCGCAAATGGGGCCGCATCATCAACACGGCCTCGGCGCACGCGCTGGTCGCCTCGCCGTTCAAATCGGCCTATGTCTCGGCCAAGCACGGCATCGCCGGCCTCACCAAGACGGTGGCGCTGGAGGTTGCGCAGAATGGCATCAGCGTCAACGCCATCGCGCCGGGCTATGTCTGGACGCCGCTGGTCGAAAAGCAGATCCCCGACACGATGAAGGCGCGCGGCATGACCGAGGAGCAGGTCAAGCACGACGTGTTGCTCGCGGCACAGCCGACCAAGGAGTTCGTCACCGTGGACGAACTCGCCGCGCTGACGCTGTTCCTTTGTTCGGACGCGGCCAAGCAGATCACCGGCACGACCTTGCCGATGGATGGCGGCTGGACGGCGCAGTAGGCGCCGTCTCCCGCGGCGCGGGCGCCGTTTGCGAAAGCGTCTTTCTTGACAAGGCGAGAGGATCGTTCCAGCATTGCGGCAAGGGGTTCATCGCGATGACCCCGTGAGGCGTCAGCCCAACGATCGCGTCCAAGCTCTCTCTTTCCGGAGGTGGACGCCATGCCGTCAACGACCGAAATCACCGTACAGCAACTTTCCCGCCTCGTCGGCTTACCGGACGCGCCCGTCCTCATCGATGTGCGCATCGACGAGGATTACCAGGCCGATCCGCGCCTGCTGCCGGCATCCTGCCGGCGCAATTTCAGAACCGTCGCGAACTGGGCGGGGGAGTTCACCGGCTCCAGGGTGGTCATCATCTGCCAGAAGGGGCAAAAACTCTCGCAAGGCGTGGCAGCCTGGCTGCGCCATGAAGGCATCGAAGCGGAATCGCTGGAAGGCGGTTTCGAGGCCTGGGCGGCGGCCAAGGCGCCGCTGGTCACGGCCGGCGCGATACCGCCGCGCGACGACAAAGGCCGCACGGTCTGGGTGACACGGGCGCGGCCCAAAGTCGACCGCATCGCCTGCCCCTGGCTGATCCGCCGCTTCGTCGATCCCGAAGCGGTGTTCCTGTTCGTCGACGCGGCCGAAGTGCCGGCGGTGGCCGACCGCTTTTCGGCGGTTCCCTTCGACATCGACAATGTGTTCTGGAGCCATCGCGGCGAGCGCTGCACCTTCGATACGATGATCGAGGAGTTCGGCCTCGCCTCCGAAGCGCTCGATCGCCTGGCGCTCATCGTGCGTGCGGCCGACACGGCGCGGCTCGATCTCGTGCCGCAAGCGGCGGGCTTCCTCGCCGCGTCGCTCGGCCTGTCGCGCATGTTCCGCGACGATCTCGAGCAGCTCGAGGCCGGCATGCTCCTCTATGACGCTTTCTTCCGCTGGTGCCGCGACGCCACAGAGGAAACGCACAACTGGCCGAGCGGGAGCAAGCCGTCATGAACGACCTCGCGGCGGACGACGATGCCGAGGCCGCCGTGCCGGCGGCGCCGAGCTTCAGGGAGGCGGTGCGTCTGTGGGCGAAGATCGGTCTGCTCTCCTTCGGTGGGCCGGCCGGGCAGATCGCCCTGATGCACAAGGAGCTGGTCGAGGAGCGCCGCTGGATCGGCGAGCAGCGTTTCCTGCATGCGCTCAACTACTGCATGCTCCTGCCCGGGCCGGAGGCGCAGCAGCTCGCCGTCTATATAGGCTGGCTGCTGCACCGGACCGCCGGCGGCCTCGTCGCCGGCATCCTGTTCGTGCTGCCGGGAGCGGTCGTGATGCTCTGCCTCAGCAGCTTCTACATGCTCTACAACGACGCGCCGGTGATCGAGGCGCTGTTCTTCGGCGTCAAGGCGGCGGTGCTGGCGGTGGTCGTCGAGGCCGTCATCCGCATCGGCAGGCGGGCGCTCAAGAACCGGGCGATGGTGGCGATCGCGGTCGCCGCCTTCCTCGCCATCTATGTCGTCAAGCTGCCGTTCCCGCTGATCATCCTGCTGGCTGGGTTAACCGGGTGGGTCGGCAACCGCCTCGTGCCGGGCCTGTTTTCCGGATCCGCCCATGGCAAGGACACCAAACAGGACAGCCGGGGCGTTGTCGACCTGATGTTCGAGCGCGGCCAGCTCGGACACACCAGGCCAACGAAATGGCACGCGCCGCGCACCATCGCCATCTGGCTGCCGATCTGGCTGGGGCCGGTAGCGCTGATTGCGGCGCTGACCGGCCCGGCCAGCGTCTGGACGCAGCTCGGCAGCTTCTTCAGCGTCATGGCGGTCGTGACCTTCGGGGGCGCCTATGCGGTTCTCGCCTATGTCGCGCAGGCGGCGGTGTCGTCGTTCGGCTGGCTGGCGCCTGGCGAGATGGTCGACGGCCTCGGCCTGGCGGAGACGACGCCGGGGCCGCTGATCCTGGTGCTGCAGTTCGTCGGCTTCGTCGCCGCCTACCGTCACGCCGGCGCGCTCAGCCCGCTGCTTGCCGGGTCGCTCGGATCGCTGCTGACTCTATGGGTGACCTTCGTGCCTTGCTTCTTCTGGATATTCCTCGGCGCGCCCTACATCGAGCAGCTGCGGCAGAACAAGGCGCTGTCGGCGGCGCTCGGCGCCATCACCGCGGCCGTCGTCGGCGTGGTGATGAACCTTGCGCTGTGGTTCGCGCTGCATGTCATCTTCGGCACGGTGCGAAGCGTCGGCCTGGGCATGGAGATCCCGGTGCTGGCGTCGCTCGACTGGCGCGCGGCGCTGCTGTCGCTGGCGGCGATGGTCGCCATGCTGAGGCTGAAGGTCGGCATGCTGCCGACGCTGGTTGCATCGGCGCTGGCGGGGCTGGCGCTGCAGGCGCTCTGACCTCGGGGACATCAGCACCCGCTCTCTGGTGGCGGCACTGCAGCAGCGCGTCGATCCGGTCGCGACCGGGGCGATCACGGCAGGGTGATTTCCAGTCCGATCGAACGGCATGGTGTTGTCGGCAGCCGGCATCGAAGGCTACACGGATTGTCGCGTGTGCCCGCAACGATGCCCGGCTGCACGGTTGTCTTTCGAGTTGGAACGCAACATGACGCTGACGCGCCGCAAATTTCTGAATGCCACGGCGGTGGCCGGCGCGGCAGGGATCGGGCTGTCGGCCATGGGGAAGTTGGTCAGCCGGGCATTGGCCGGGCCCGATCCGGTGACGCTGAAGACGGCCAGGATCGAGGCGAAGCTGATGGATGTCGGCCGGACCAGGGATGTCCTGACCTATGGCGAGGCCGGCATGCCGCCGGTGCTCAGGATGAAGAAGGGCGAGCCCTTCGCCGCGCGGCTGATCAACGGCATCGACGATCCGACGACGATCCATTGGCACGGCATCCGCGTCCCCAACAAGATGGACGGGGTGCCGTTCCTGGTGCAGCCCTATGTCTACACCGGCGATCATTTCGACTATCAGTTCACGCCGCCGGACGCTGGCACCTTCTGGTATCACCCGCACTGCAACACGCTGGAGCAGATGGGTCACGGGCTGACCGGCGTGATCGTGGTCGAGAACCCCAACGATCCGCAATTCGATGCCGAAAAAGTGATCAATCTGCGCGACTGGCGCCTCGGCGACGACGGCCAGTTCATCGACCAGTTCCGGCCTCGCGACGCGGCAAGGGCGGGCACCTATGGAACGGTGCGAACCGCCAACTGGCTCGACCAGCCGCAATTCGACGCGCCGGCCGGCGGGCTGGTGCGGCTGCGGGCAGCCATCACCGACGTCACCCGCGTCTACGCCTTCCGTGTCGAGGGCGCCGAGGCGGCGGTGATCGCGCTCGACGGCAATCCGGTGCCGCAACGCTTCGCGCCCGACGCCTTGCAGCTTGGACCTGGCCAGCGGCTGGATCTCGCCATACGCATGCCCGACGACGAGGGCGCCATCGTCAGCCTGAGGGACGTCAGGGGCACCAAGCCCAAGATACTGGCGACGCTGCGCGCGGTCGGAAAGTCGCTCAAGCGCGACGTTCGCGATCTTGCGCCGCTGGAGGCCAATCCGGTGGCGGAGGTGGATGCCGCCAGCGCCCAGCACATTTCGCTGGCACTCAGCGCCACCGCGGAAAACGTTCCGGCTGACGGCATCTGCGGCTCGCTCGGCTACAGTTTCTGGGCGATCAACAAGGTGCCGTGGCCGGGCGACACGCCGGACCCGACCGCGCCGCTGGCCGACCTGAAGCTCGGCCGAAGCTATGTCATCGACATGGAGAACCTGACGCCGCAATCGCATCCGATCCATCTGCACGGCATGAGCTTCAAGGTGCTGTCGTCGTCGACGCGCCCGGTCCAGCCGCTGGTTTCCGACACCTATCTCATCCAGCCCGACGAGAAGGTTCAGCTGGGTTTCGTGGCCGACAATCCCGGCGACTGGCTGCTGCATTGCCACGTCATCGAGCACCAGAAGTCGGGGATGACGAGCTATATCCGCGTAGCCTGAAGGGACTGGTCGCAAACGCATAGGGCGGTTTGCGCCGCGGAGGCAAAGGCTGGTTTCGCTGCCGCTTGGACAAGGCGCCGTCGCTCGTTTCCAAACTTGACCAGGATGCCATTTCCAAAACCTGCGACCCTGCATTTACAACTAACATGTTAGTGTGGTAAAGCTGCCTGCATAGTGATATCAGGAGAGCTTTCGCAGTGACTTCGCGCTTTGGTCTTTCGGTCGCCCTGGCGACGCCTTTTCACGCGTCCGGGCAGATCGCGGTTCCCGCGATGGTCGCGCAGGCCAAGGCCTGCCTTGTCGCCGGCTGCGGCAGCGCCACGCTGTTCGGCACCACCGGCGAGGGCGCCTCGATCGGCACCGAAGAGCGGCGCCGGATCGTCGAGGCCATTCTTGCCGACGGCATCCCGGCGCATCAGCTCGTTTCCGGCGTGCTGGTCGATGCGGCCGAGGACGCGGCCGAGCAGGCGCGGCATGCGCTGCAGCTCGGCGCCCGCAACATCCTGCTGGCGCCGCCGAGCTATTTCAAGAATGTCGGCGAGGACGGGCTGTTCGGATGGTTCGCCGCCGTCTTCGCGGCGCTCGGTCCGCTGGCCCGCGACGTCCTGCTCTACAACATCCCGTCCGTCACCATGGTGCCGTTGCCGCTCAGCCTGATTGGCCGGCTGCGTGCCGCCTTTCCGAATGTGGTCGCGGGCGTCAAGGATTCGGGTGGCGACTGGACCTACAGCGAGGCGCTGCTTGCCGCGCATGGCGACCTGGTGATCCTGATTGGAGACGAGCGGCATCTGGCGAGGAGCGTGCGGCGGGGCGGGCAGGGCGCCATTTCCGGCATGGCCAATTTCGTTGCCGGCGAGATCCGCGCCATGGCGGTGGACGGCCGCGATGATGCCCGGGTCGAGAATTTCGTGCTCGAACTGCTCAAATTTCCGGTGATACCGGCGGTCAAGGCGATGCTGGCGCGCAGCACCGGCGACGACGGCTGGCTTGCCGTTCGTCCGCCGCTGGAGCCGACCTCGCAGCAGGGGCGCAAGCAGCTTGCCGCGGCCTACGACCAATTGTTTGCGACAGAGCCGGCCTGACCGGCAAAGGAAGCGCTGAATGGAAGACGGCAGCGAACCGGCGACCCTCAGGGAAAAGGCCTATGCCAGCTTCACGCGGCATCTGCTGGCGCGCGACCTGAGGCCCGGGCAGTTCGTGTCGCAGCGCGAGCTGGTCGCCTTCACCGGGCTGCCGCTCGGCGCTATTCGCGAGATCGTGCCGCGGCTCGAGGCCGAGGGCCTGCTGACCACCATTCCGCAGCGCGGCATGCAGATCGCCCATATCGACATCAACCTGATCCGCGAGGCCTTCCAGTTCCGCCTGTTCATGGAGCGCGAGGCGGTGGCGCTGTTCACCGTCAGCGCCGCCGATGCGGAGCTCGCCCGTTTGCGGCGCGAGCATGAGGAGATGCTTGCCGAGGCGCTGGCGCAGCCGGCGACGCCGGAGATGGAAGCCAGGGCACAGACCATCGACTGGGCGATGCACGACACCTTCATCGACGCGCTCGACAACGAAATCATCGCCAAGGCCTATCTGGTCAATTCGGTGAAGATCCGGCTGATCCATCAGGAGAGGTTCCGCATCGACGGCCGCGTCGTGCCGGTCATGCGCGAGCACCTGGCAGTGATCGAGGCGATGGAAAGCCGCAACCCGCAAAAGGCGGTCGAGGCGATCAGTCTGCACATCGACAATGCGCGCCGGCTGGCGCTGCAGATCTGAGGGAAATGAGCCGCGCCGCCGCAGCGGCGCAATCCACAACGACAGCAACCCCGGGAGGAAGAAATGTCGTCCAATCCGTTCACCCCAACCAGAAGGCAACTGCTTGCCGGAACAGCCGCTCTTGCCGCCGCCGGCTTCGCCGGCTTGCGCCCCAGCTTTGCCGCCGGCGTCGATTGGAAGCGCTTTTCCGGCACCACGCTCGACGTCAATCTGGTCAAGAGCCCGCGCAGCGACACGCTGATAAAATATATCGGCGAGTTCGAGGAACTGACCGGCATCAAGGTCAATGCCGAGGCGACGCCCGAACAGCAGCAGCGCCAGAAGACGGTGATCGAGCTCAGCTCAGGCAAGCCGAGCTTCGACGTCGTGCATCTCAGCTACCACGTGCAGAAGCGGCAGTTCGAGAAGGGCGGCTGGCTGGCCGACATCTCCGGCTATCTCGCCGATCCGACGCTCACCGATCCGGCACTGGTCGAGAGCGACTTCGCCGATGCCGGCATGGTCTTCGCCAAGGATACGCAAGGCGTGCTGCGCTCGCTGCCGTTCTCGGTCGACTACTGGATCGTCTACTGGAACAAGGAACTGTTCGAGGCCAAGGGGCTGAAATATCCCGAGACCTTCGAGCAGCTGGTGGCGGCGGCCGAGGCGCTGACCGATCCTTCGGCCAACACCTATGGCTTCGTCGCCCGCGGGCTGAAGAACGCCAACACACCGGTGTGGACGTCGCTGATGCTGGGCTACGACATGACGCCGCTCGATGCCGAGGGCAAGCTGCGCACGCTGTCTCCCGAGGCGGTCGAAGCGGCCGGCCTCTACCAGCGGCTGATGACCAAATCGGCGCCTCCCGGCGTCACCGGTTTCAACTGGGCCGAGGCGCAGTCGGCCTTCCTGCAGGGCAAGATCGGCATGTGGTTCGACGGCGTCGGGTTCGCGCCGCCGATGGAAAATCCTGAAAAGTCGCGGGTCGTCGGCAAGGTCGGCTACGGCGTCATGCCGAAGGGCCCCAAGGCGCATGCCTCGGGCACGTTCGGCGACGGCATCGGCGTCACCGCCGCCAGCGAGAAGAAGGAAGCGGCCTATCTGTTCTGCCAATGGGCGGTGTCGCCGGCCATGGGCGCGCGTCTCTTGCAGGCCGGCGCCGGCGTGCCGTTCCGCAAATCGGTGCTGGAGGATCCCAAGGTGCGCGAGGGCGTCACCATGCCGGCAAGCTGGCTCGACGCCGTGGTCGGCTCCGGCAATGTCAGCCGGCTGGCGCTGCCGGTCATCATCCCGGTCACCGAGTTCCGTGACATCTATGGCGTGGCGCTGAGCAACATGATCGCCGGCGCCGATCCGGCGGAAGAGCTGAAGAAGGCCACCGACCAGTTCCAGCCGGTCCTGGACCGGAGCGAGCAAGGCTGATGTCCGCCACCACCCCAGAACGGACCGGGGTGACGATGGAAGCCATGGAAGGGAGCCAGACGGTGCGTCTGGCTCCAAACTACTGGCCCTTCGTCCTGCCGGCGCTCGTCGTCGTCGGCGCGGTGATCGTCTTTCCCTGGGCATTCACGCTGTGGATGAGCGTCAACAGCTGGACGCTCGGCCAGTCGCGCAGCTTTGCCGGGATGGACAACTATCTGCGCCTGGCGGGCGACCCGCGGTTCTGGGAATCGCTCTGGCACACGCTTACCTACACCTTCCTGTCGGTCGTCGCGCCGATGTTCCTCGGCACGGTCGCGGCGCTGATCTTCGATGCGAAGGTTCCGCTGCGCGGCCTGCTGCGCGGCGTCTTCGTGATGCCGATGATGGCGACACCGGTCGCCGTGGCGCTGGTGTGGACGATGATGTTTCATCCGCAGCTCGGCGTGCTCAACTATCTCTTGTCGCTGGTCGGCATCCCGCCGCAGGAATGGATCTTCAACGCCAGGAGCGTCATTCCCTCGCTGGTCGCGGTCGAGACCTGGCAGTGGACGCCGTTGGTGATGCTGATCGTGCTGGGCGGGCTGGCCTCGGTGCCGCGCGAGCCGTTCGAGAGCGCGGAGATCGACGGCGCCAACGCCTGGCAGCAGTTCCGCTACCTGACCTTGCCGATGATCGCGCCGTTCCTGATGATTGCCGTCATCATCCGCACCATCGATGCGCTGAAGAGCTTCGACATCATCTACGCCATGACCCAGGGCGGTCCGGGGACCGCGTCGGAAACCATCAACATCTATCTCTACAACACCGCCTTCTCCTACTACGACATCGGCTACGGCTCGGCCATGGCCGTGGTGTTCTTCGTCGTGATCGTGGCGCTGTCCTTCGTCCTGTTGATGCTGCGCCAGCGCTCGCAATGGATCAACGCGGAGGGCAAATAGATGACGTCGCGGCTCCTCACCCGGATCGGACTGTTCTTCGCGGCCCTGGTGCTCGTCTCGCCGGCGATCCTGTTCTTCCTCTGGATGATCTCGCTGTCGCTGAAATTCGAGATCGACAACGGCGCCTATCCGCCGATCCTGATCCCCGAGCGCTTCGCGTGGTCGAACTATGTGAAGGTGTTCGAGGAGAACAACTTCCTGCTCTATCTGTGGAATTCGGTGCTGGTCACCGGCACGGCGACGCTGCTGGCGCTCCTGATCGGCGTGCCGGCGGGCTACGGCATCGCGCGGCTCAAGGCCGAGCGCTCGGCCGTCGTCATCATGATCGCCCGCATGACACCCGGGCTGTCCTACCTGATCCCGCTGTTCCTGTTGTTCCAGTGGATCGGCATCCTCGGCACGCTGTGGCCGCAGATCATCATCCATCTGGTGGTGACCGTGCCGATCGTCGTCTGGGTGATGATCGGTTATTTCGAGACGACGCCGATGGAGCTGGAGGAAGCGGCCAGCATCGACGGCGCCAGCTCCTGGCAGGTGTTCCGGCTGGTGGCGCTGCCGATCGCCAAGCCGGGCATCGTCGTCGCCTTCATCCTGTCGGTCATCTTCTCGTGGAACAATTTCGTCTTCGGCGTGGTGCTCGCCAGCCGCGAGACGCGCACCTTGCCGGTCGCCGTCTACAACATGCTGTCCTACGAGCAGGTGAGCTGGGGGCCGCTCGCCGCGGCAGCACTCGTGGTGACGCTGCCGGTGCTGGTGCTGACCCTGTTCGCGCAAAGGCAGATCGTCGCCGGGTTGACCGCCGGCGCCGTCAAGGGCGGCTGAGGCCGGTCCGACATCACACGTTCGTGGAGAGATAAAATGGCATCGGTGACCATCAACAATGTGCAGAAGGCTTTTGGGACCGCCAAGATCATCCACGATGTCAGCGTCGACATCGCCGACGGCGAGTTCGTCATCCTGGTCGGACCGTCGGGCTGCGGGAAGTCGACGCTGCTGCGCATGATCGCGGGGCTGGAAACGATCTCGGCCGGCAAGATCGCCATCGGCGAGCGGGTCGTCAACGAGCTCAGGGCGCGCGACCGCAACATCGCCATGGTGTTCCAGAACTACGCGCTCTATCCGCACATGACGGTGGCCGACAATATGGGCTTCGCGCTCAAGATCAAGAAAGCCGACCCGGCCGACACCGCCAGCCGGGTGAAGCGGGCGGCAAGCATACTTGGCCTGGAAAAGCTGCTCGACCGCTATCCGCGCCAGCTTTCCGGCGGCCAGCGGCAGCGCGTCGCCATGGGCCGCGCGATCGTGCGCGACCCGCAAGTGTTTCTGTTCGACGAGCCGCTCAGCAATCTCGACGCCAAGCTGCGGGTGCAGATGCGGGGCGAGATCAAGGCGCTGCACCAGCGGCTGGGCACCACCACGATCTATGTCACGCACGACCAGATCGAGGCCATGACCATGGCCGACAAGATCGTCGTGCTGCATGACGGGCTGGTCGAGCAGATCGGCGCGCCGCTCGATCTTTACGATCGTCCGGCCAATCTGTTCGTCGCCGGGTTCATCGGCTCGCCATCGATGAACTTCATCCACGGCCGCATCGAGGAAGGCGTGTTCCGCAGCGCCAGCGGACTGACGCTGCCGCTGCCGCATGACCTCCACCCGGCGCGGGTCCCGGACGGCGAGCTCGTCTACGGCATCCGTCCCGAACACATCCGGGCACGCAGCGAGGGCATTGCCGGCACCGTGACGCTTCTGGAAGCGACGGGCTCGGAGATCTTCGCCACGGTTGATTGCGGCGGCGAGGAAATCTCCTGCCTGTTCCGCGAGCGGCTTAAGCTGAAGCAGGGCGAAACGGTGCGCATCGAGGTCGACCGCGCCAGCGCCCATCTGTTCGCGGCGAACACCGGCCAGCGCATCTGAACGCCTTAAGGCGGGACTTGCCCGAAGCGTCCTAGTGGCTTCGACGGCGCTTGGCCGCTCGAACCGATAGCGCCAGCTTGCCGGCGCGCGCCGGCGGTGCTTAGGTGCGCCGTCAATGGGCGGGGCGTGCCGTGGATCAGCGATCTCAGTCGCCGGGGAAAAAAATCATCCGGACAACCGTAACCGTTCGATGAGGTCGGCGTCCGACTTCCCGGCGCGGCACCGCTTCGTCCTGGCGGCGGCACGGCTGCTGATCACGCTACGTCACCCCCTGCTCGTGGTGCGATTTGCAAGAAAGATGGGCTATTGGCCCAATCCCGCCGCGCCCGAGCGCTACAATGAATGCATGCTCTGGCGAAGGCTGATCGACCACAATCCGTTGTTCGTCACGCTGTCGGACAAGCTCGCCGTGAAGGAGTATATCCGCGCCGTCTGCCCGGAGCTGGAAGTGCCGAAGACGTTGTGGCGCGGCCGCGACCCCGACGACATCCCGTCGGCGCTGCTCGCGGGCGAGGCGGTGGTCAAAGCCAACCATGGCTGCGACATGAACATCTTCGTCTCGGGCGGCCAGCCGGATCGCGCCTCCATCGTGCGTCAGCTGAGACGATGGCTGCGCAAGCGCCAGGGTCGCCGCAACAGCGAGTGGGCCTACTGGCCGATCGTGCCGGAGGTATTCGTCGAGGAGATGCTGCCGCTCGCCGGCGGTGAGATCGCCACCGAGATCAAGGTCCAGGTCTGCAGCGGCGTCGTCTGCCATGTCCGGGCCGAAGACAAGAAGGCGCTCAAGTCGCGGCTGTTCGATCCTGACGGCAACCCCCTGGCGGGGCGCGACATCGACTATCCGCGCGAGGATCAGGCGCTGCCCGTCACCGCCCGCCTTGTCGAGCTGATCAGGCAAGCGGCCCTGATCGCGCCGCGTGTCGCCGGCGATCTCGACTATGTCCGCGTCGATTTCCTGGTCACGCGCGAGCGGCTCTACGCCGGCGAGATCACCGTCTATTCGGCCGGCGGTTATGCGACCTGGAGCAATCCTGCGATCATGGCGGACATGGAGCAGCGCTGGCGGCTCGATCACTCGGACTATCTGCGGCGGCGGCATTCCGGGCTTGCCAGAGTCTACGCCGACGCGCTGCGCTCAAAATGCCTGCGGGCCAACGGCAGTCCGGAACCTGTTGCGGTCGCCGAAATCCACCCGCCGCTGGGTGTGCCGGATCCGCACGACGCCTGAACGGTCCGACTGGCAGCGTGTGCGGGTCAATGACTGCGTGCTGCAAACCGTCATGAAGGGGGTTGCGGCCGTGGGCGGCAGCGTCCTGCCAGGCTTCGGCGGCTCGCTGGCGATGGTTGGGGATCGGACGCGTCGGCCGGGTTCTTTCGAACAGGATCTCGACCGCGCGCGTGGACGATCACCGCACCGGCGGAAACATCAATCCTTTGGAGCCCAGAGCGCCGCCAGGGAGCAAATCGAAGACCTGCGAGCATCCCAATCGACACGGGGTGCTATCGACACGGCTTTCGAACGCCGTGCCGATCAGCCTTTGCTGGCGGAATGTGATCCACCATGTCCACCAAGGGGACGAGGCCCACTTTCATTCACTGTATGTGCACGACGACGTAGCGTCCGCCGTAGGGTTGATAATACGTGCTGCCGCAGTGCCACAGCACGGTGCCGTTGATCGTGGTCTTCACGCACGCTGCGGGGAGCCGGGTCACGTAGATCGTCGAGCGGCGGATCGTTCGGCGTGTGGTACGCCTCGCGACCCCTGCGACACTGCCTGGTGTGAGCGGACGGCCAACTTTCGCCTGCGCGTTGCCAACGAAGGGCGCGAACGGGATAATCGCGTCGGCCAGATCGGCAAACATCAAGGCAACGACGATTCCGGCGGCGCCGGTCAATCTCAAGCTAGATCTCGTCATCTTGCATCCTCCCAAGAACTCGCCACTCAGTGCGTTTTGACTGGCCGACGACCACGCGCCCGGCGCGAGCCTGCGCCAACCCAAATCAGCGGACCTGCTCGCTGACCCAGCGAGCCCGAGGCGGTGCGTTATAAGCATTTTAGAATGTACTAATTCTCGAGCGCGACTTCTATCCGGATTGCGCAAACCCAGTCGAACTGCTTGCACTGATGACGTGGCGCAATTTCTCGGCGCACCTTACGCCCTGGTCACGATCTCCCGGCACGCTGAAGCGTTTCCTTGGGAGACTCGCCGAAGAACAGCCGATAATTCGCGGCGAAGCGGCCCAGATGGGTGACCCCCACGTCCATAGCGATCGTCGTAACGCTCAAGCCGTTGGCGCGAGCCGTGACAAGGAGCCGTCTTGCTTCGTTGAGGCGGAGCGCTCTTATGAATTCGAGCGGGGTTACCGCGAACGTGGTGCGAAAGGCGTATTCGAGCTGTCGACGGCTGACACCGATTTCCCGGCACAGTCGAACAATGGGTATGTCTTCCCGGATATGAGTGCGAATGAAATCCTCGGCCGCCGACGCTTGTCTAAAGTGGCGACTCGCGCAATCGACTGTTCCGCTCCCGCGACTGTCTGCCCCCGCGAAGGCGTCAGCCACTGCCCCCAGATATTCCTCGAACGCAGCTGGAGGCTGCTCCGGCAAAACCGACTCGCTTCCGACTGTCCCGAGGTAGTCTGCCATCGACTTCATCTGGCGTCGGATTCTTTGCGCTTCCTTGGTGGCGAGCCGAATTGCCGAGGGGCGATTGTTGATCTTCTCGATAACCATCCCCGCGGCAACCAACTGGATTTCCATCCAGGTCGCGGTGGGAACAATGGCGACAGCGTAAGTGAGGCCGGGCCGGACCGTAGCCGTCACACCCGTGCCGGCAGGGATTGCCAGGATCAAGTCGTCTTCGAGCGGAACGCCGCATATTGTCGACCCACAGGCCCGCTCGATAGCCACTAACGCCACCGAGCCTGGATCGAAACCGCCTCTGGCGCGGAAGGCGCAATTGAATTCTGGCAGGTCGAGCGCCCACTTACCGGGGGACTGGATTTGCCGGATGCGCGAGGGACGCCAGCCTGCCGAAAGCCTGTCGACCTCCACGGGCAGACCAGAGGCGGCGCTGGTCAGGTCGTCTGGGCCAAGCAGCACATCCCTGTACGAAGGCGATGAAGGCCACGTGGTCACGCAAGGCGTCCTTTGCGCAAAGTGGATAGAAGAACGACTATATTAGGTTTAGCTTAAGCGTAAATTGCGCGAGATCAATTGGCACTTAGGTACCCCGACGAACGGCCTAGCGGGGATAGACCATGCGGCCAAGTTGACAGAGCGCAAAGCGAGGGTTCATCCAGTATGGAAGAGAAACCTCTGCTTGGCGTAGTTCGGGCAGCAAAAACGATAAATGGGGACGATGATGAAGAAATTTCGTTTGGCCGCCCTGGCAATGGCAGGTGTATTGGGACTTGGTGCGGCCAATGCCTTTGCAGCAGACATCGCCAAGCCACAGGATGAAGGTTGGACCTTCACTGTCGCCCCGTATCTGTGGGCATCAGGAATCAAGGGCGAAAGCGGCCTCTTCGGATTCCCGCCTCAGGATGTCGATGTGAGCTTCAGCGACGTGCTGCAACACCTCAAATTCGGGTTCATGGGGCTCACGGAAGCCCGTAACGGGCCTTTCACAATCAGCACGGACATAGTCTACGCCAAGCTCGACGCCAACATCGGCACCCCGCAAGGAATACTCGCCTCGAATATCGATGCGACGGTGAGCACTTTCATGGGAACGGCGCTAGGCGGCTACAGCGTTTACTACCAGGATGGGACGAATTTCGATCTCGTGGCCGGCGCCCGCCTTTGGTCGGTCGACAACAAGTTCGACTTCAACGGCGGTGCGCTTGGTGGCAGCTCAGCGAGCGACGGCGATACGTGGGTCGATCCGGTGATCGGCGCCAAATTCAAGGCCGATGTCGGCAATGGAATCTACCTGGCCGGCTGGGGCCTCGTCGGTGGTTTCGGCGCAGGGTCCAAATCGATGTGGGATGTGATGGGCGGCGCCGGCTATCAGTTCAACGACAAGATGTCCATGTTCGTCGGCTATCGGGCCGTGCACGACAATTACAGCCACGACGGCTTCGTGAACAAACTCACTCAGCAAGGTCCGATATTGGGGCTCACCTATCAATTCTCGCCAGCCCATCCGGGATAGGAAGGGATTGACATGAAGTTGTTGGTCCGCGGCGCGGCTCAACTTCATCTATGCCAGCGCCAAATTCTTGCTGATGGCTGCGGTCGCACCTGCCCCGAGGCTGCATCGGCGGGCTCGTCAAGGCTGAAGCGCAACGTCTGTGTGGGAAAGCGATGCAGGCCGGGAGCCAAAAAATGCATCCTTTGCGCAAAGTGGATAGCAGTACGGTTGTATTAGGAATAACTTAAGCCCGAATAGCGCGAGATCAAACAGCGCGGGAGCATCGCCGACCAACGGCGAGTGGGGCGCATGAACAGACAGGACCATTTCGGAAGCATGCGCAGTGGACATCGAGCCCGCTGCAGCAAGCATGCCTTGTGGAGGTGGCCGCTTCCCGGACAGGCCATGACGGTGTTGGCCACCCTATTTCGGACTCCAAGAGATTTTCGCGCAGGCAGGCGGCCGTGTGGATGCCAAACCCTGTGCGCTGCCTCCTGGGTTCCTGGAGAATGATCGGCGACAGAACGCCAGACGCGCATTTGTTTTGAGTAGGTCCGTATACACAGAGCAGGGGCACAACATGAGCAACGATCGCGACTTCCCGGCTGAAGCCGGTACAACCAACAGGATCACGCGGCGGGATGCTTTGATGGCCGGCACGGCGGCTGCCGTTTCGCGATTTGCCGCGCCAGCCGGCCTTTCGGGCGCACTCGCCGGCCTCGCCGGTGTTCAGGTTGCCGCAGCCCAGCCCTCGCAGCCCAACATCGTCTTCATCGTTGCGGACGATCAGGGCTGGAAAGACGTCGGCTACCACGGCTCAGACATCAAGACGCCCAACATCGACAAGCTTGCCACTGAAGGGGCGAAGCTCGAAGAATATTATGTGCAGCCGATGTGTACACCGACGCGCTGCGCCCTCATGACCGGCCGCTATCCGCTACGCTATGGCATGCAGGTTGGCGTTGTCCCCGCTGCAGGAACCTATGGCCTTTCGCTTGACGAAACCCTCCTTCCGCAAATCCTCAGAGACGCGGGCTATCGGACGGCAATGAGTGGCAAATGGCACCTCGGCCATGCCAAGACGGCCTACTGGCCGAAACAACGTGGATTTGATTCATTCTACGGGGCCACCGTCGGCGAGATCGACCATTTCAAACATTCCTCGCACGGCGTCGCGGACTGGTACCGCAACAACAAGCCGATCAAGGAGCCGGGCTTCGACAACACCCTGTTCGGTCAGGAGGCCGTCCGGGTCATCAAGGCCCACGATCAGAAGAAGCCGCTGTTTCTCTACCTCGCCTTCACCGCGCCCCACACGCCGTTCCAGGCGCCGAAAGAATATCTCGACCGCTATAAGAACATTACCGACGAGAACCGGAGGGCCTATGCCGCGATGATCTCGGTGATCGATGACAAGGTTGGGAATGTCGTGGCCGCGCTCGAGAAGAAGGGGATACGCGACAATACCCTCATCGTTTTCATGAGCGACAATGGCGGCGTCGTCAATTCGATGTTCACCGGTGACTCCAAGGTGGAAGGCAAACTTCCCGCCGATAATGGTCCCTATCGCGACGGCAAGGGTACTCTCTATGAGGGAGGCACGCGCTCGGTTGCCTTCATGAACTGGCCCGGCAAGATCAAGCCCGGCGCCTTCAACGGCCTTATGCACGTCGTTGACATGTTGCCGACACTGGCTGGGCTGGCTGGAGCCAAGCCCGGCAAGGACAAACCCCTGGACGGCATGGATATGTGGCCGGCCATCAGCGAGGGCAAACCTTCGCCCCGCACGGAGATTGTCTACAATGTGGATCCCATGGTCGGCGCGGTGCGTGAGGGCGATTGGAAACTGGTGTGGGCCGCGGCGTTGCCGCAAAAGATAGAGCTTTTCAATTTGGCACAGGACAAATCGGAAGCCACCAATCTGGCCGACAAGAACCCTGATAAAGTCAAGGAGTTGCAGGCAAGGATTACGGAGCTGGCAACCCAGATGAAACCCCCGCTGTTGCTGCTGGAAGCCATGCGCTTGACGTTCTTCACACCGTTGGTGACGCCAAGCCCGGAAGAGATGTTCGCTGCGGGGGACTGAAAGGCAGATGAGTTCGGCCGTTTAGACGAGACGCCCGATGACTGAGGCACGACTTACCGCAAAGCCAGCAATCTCGTCGCACGGCGATATGGCCTGGATTCCCGGCGGTGAGTTCCTAATGGGCTCCGACGACCACTATCCGGAAGAGGCGCCGGCGCATCGTGTCGTGGTCGGCGGCTTCTGGATGGATCGCACCGCCGTCACGAATGCTGAGTTCAGGCGCTTTGTCGAGGCCACCGGCTACGCCACGCTGGCCGAGCGACCGGCAAATGCCGCGGACTATCCCGGAGCCAGCCTTGAGTCGTTGGCACCGGCTTCGGCCTTGTTCGTCCGGCCTTCACGCAGCATTGATCGCGGCAATCACTACGACTGGTGGGCCTATGTGCGCGGCGCGAATTGGCGGCATCCTCGCGGGCCTGCCAGCGGACTCAAAGGGTTCGAAAATCATCCCGTCGTGCACATCGCTTACGAGGACGCGGAAGCTTATGCGAGCTGGGCAGGCAAGGAGCTTCCGACAGAGGCCGAATGGGAGTTCGCCGCCAGGGGCGGGCTGGAAGGAGCCGAGTTCGCATGGGGCGACGACCTGACCCCGGGTGGCCAGCATATGGCCAACACCTACCAAGGCGAGTTCCCGTTCCGCAACGATTGCGAGGACGGCTACGAATGGACGTCTCCGGTCGGCTCGTTTCCGGCAAACGGCTATGGGCTCCATGACATGGCCGGCAATGTCTGGCAGTGGACAACTGACTGGTACCAGGAGCACCGCCGCATCGACAGCCCTTGTTGCACGATGGCCAACCCGCACGGTGCCGAGCGTGAGGCAAGTTACGATCCGCTGACGCCCGACATCAGGATTCCGCGCAAGGTGACCAAAGGCGGGTCTTTCCTGTGCGCGCCAAGTTATTGCCGGCGTTACCGGCCGGCCGCGCGCATGGCGCAAGCTGTCGATACGTCCACTTGCCACCTCGGCTTCCGTTGCATCGGGCGTTCGTCGTGAGGGAGCGTGCGCTACGCTCGACAGCATGACCGCCCGGAGAGACGAGCGGCGAATTGTTCGACGGTCGGGCGACCGCCGAAACTGGCTTGCGAGGTGCTGAAGAGGGGGAAATCGTGGGCACGACGGCAGAAACGGATGTTACTTCGTTGATTTCGGGCTTCGAGCAGCTGGCCGAGCGTTTCGTCTCCGGACTGTTCGCGCGGGTTGCGGCTTTGAGCGACGTGCCTGTCGAGTTTGAAAACCTGAGGGCCTCGCTCGCGGCCAGCGGAACATCTCTCCTTGCGCTCCTGTTCGAGATTGTGCTGGTTGTTGCGCTCGTCGCGGGCGTGTTCATTCTGTTCGCCGGTCGGTTCAAGAAGGCGGCTGCCGCAAGTAGCGCATGGCGCAGATTCTTCGCAGGCGTGGCGGCTGCTGTGGTGGCGCTGGCGATCGGTTTCATTGCCGCGCGGCTGCTGGCCGGTTCTGGCGCACCTTTGCAAACCCTTCGCCTTTGGACGATGGCGACCGTGCTCGGCTTCGTCATCCTCGCCGCCGTCAGATCACTGTTGATGGCATCGCGGCGAACCGAGTTCGCGGAGCGCTCCGTCCATCTGGCGGCGCTCGTGCGCGACCTCTCGCTTGCTATTGGCCTGGCGATCATCGCCACCACGCTGCTCGCGACGTTGCGGCTCTGGAGCGTCGGGCCGGCCCTGGGGGATCTGCTGCGGACAGGTTTGGCAATTCCGACCTACCTTATGTTTGCATGGGCGGTATGGCGGCACAGGCGCACAATGGCGGCCGCCGTCGCCGGTCCGCGTCCCAGAAGCCGCTGGCGAACCCGTCTCGCCAAAATGTGGCCGGCAGTGGTGATCGCTTTCGTGGTAGTCACCTTCCTCAGCGCTCAGGCCGCGCTGACCCTGGGAACATCGCTTCGTGGGCCGGCCGTCCTGGTGACCGCGTTGCTGTTTCTCGCCGCGCCTCATCTCGACGCAATGATCGGGAATTGGGCTCAGCGCGGATTGGAGTCTCCCGACATCTCGATCCTGGCAGCGGCGGGGCGACAGACAGCCCGCTTCACCGTCGTGGCCATCATGATCGCCATGCTGGGAACGCTATGGGCGACTCCGCTGGCTGCCGGGTTCGGCATAGATTTGCGAGAGGTCGCCAAGGGCGCATCCGGGGTTGCGCTGATCATGTTGGTGGCGGCGTTTCTGTGGAATGTGGTCGGCACAGCGACGGCTCGCGCCTTGCGCGCGGAGTTGCCCGCCGTTGGTGACGACGAGATGCTGGGAGCGCCGCGTTCACGGCTGGGCACGCTTGTGCCGCTGATCAGCGGGATCGGCAAGTCGAGCATTCTGGCCTTGGCACTGCTCTCGATCCTGGTGTCGATCGGGATCAATGTCTGGCCCCTGATCGCCGGTTTGAGCGTGTTCGGGCTGGCGATCGGCTTCGGCTCGCAGACGCTTGTGAAAGACCTGGTCTCCGGGCTGTTTTTCCTGATCGACGACGCATTCCGCTTCGGCGAATATATCGAAACGTCAGGCGCCAAGGGGGACCGTGGAAAAAATCTCGGTCCGGTCGGTTTCCCTTCGCCACCAGCGCGGTGCCTTGGCGACAATCCCCTACGGCGAGATTGGCAAGATTCAGAATTTCAGCCGCGACTGGATGATCGAGAAACTGACCTTTCGCGTTGCGTTCAACACCGATGTCGAAAAAGTCCGCAAGATTTTCAAGAAGATCGGCCAGGATATTTCGGCCAACCCGGAACTTGCTGGAGATCTGCTCGAGCCGTTCAAGAGCCAGGGAATTGCCGAGGTTGAGGACGGCACGCTGGTTATCCGGGCCAAGTTCAAGGCAAAAGCGGGCAGAAATTTCATGATCCGCCGCGCCGTTTTACTCGCCGTGCACCAGGCATTTCGGGAAAACGGCATTCAGGCCGTCCCAAAGCCACTGACATCCAATCCCGGAGCAGCCTGAGCAAATTCCGAGACGATGGCGCATTCGCGATATCCATTTCGCGACACGGACGTTAGTTTCAGTGAACATGTCTCAACATCCGATCAAGCGCTCGCTCGTCTTCTTTATGGTGCCGGATTTCACCATGGTCGCCTTTGCGACTGCACTGGAGCCGATCCGCATCGCCAACCGGATGCTCGGTTACGAAGCCTATAAGTGGCGGCTGGCCAGTATCGACGGGCAGCCCGTGCCCGCCTCGAGCGGCGTGTTGTGCGCGGTGGACACGTCGTTGCAGGACGAGCGGCGCATGATGGCCGGCCCCGACAGGCCATCGATGGTCATCGTCTGCACCGGCATCAACATCGAGCGCTATTCGAACAAGCCGGCTTTTGCCTGGTTGCGTGAGGAACATGATCGCGGCGTTGCGATCGGCGGCCTCTGCACCGGCGCCCATGTGCTGGCGGCTGCCGGGCTGCTCTCCGGCAAACGCTGCGCCATCCATTGGGAAAACCTGCCGGGCTTCGCCGAGGCATTTCCGAATGCGCATGTGTTTGCCGACCTCTTTGAGGTCGATCAAGACATCTACACATGCGCCGGCGGCACGGCCGCGCTCGACATGATGCTGAAGCTGATCGGCGATGATTTCGACGAAGATCTGGTCAGTCGCGTCTGTGAGCAGGTGCTGACCGATCGCGTGCGCGGCGCAAGCGACGGCCAGCGGCTTCCCTTGCGCGCGCGGCTCGGCATTCAGAATTCAAAAGTGCTGACCATCATCGAGCTGATGGACGCCAATCCGTCCGAACCGATATCGATAAGCGATATTGCCAGGCAGGTCGGGCTGTCGCGACGGCAGATCGAGCGTCTCTTCCGCGATGAGATGGGGCGCTCCCCCGCCCGCTACTATCTGGAGATACGCCTCGAGCGCGCACGGCATATGCTGATCCAGTCATCCGTGCCCATCGTCGAGGTGGCCACCGCCTGCGGCTTCGTTTCGGCGTCGCATTTTTCCAAATGCTACCGCGAACTCTACGCCCAAACCCCGCAGCAGGAACGGCTGGAGAGGAAATACCCCGCCGCCTCATAAGCGTCATCGGTTTTGCCACGCCGACGACAGGTTCGGCCAGGCAGCCGTGCGTGCGTCCACGGGCTTGCGCAGCGACCAATCCGGCTGGCTCGACAAAGGGTTTCGCAGAGGGTGTTTTTGACGCGCCATGGCATGGCGTGCCTTTGCCCGGGTAGGTTCTTCCCTACCCGGGATCTGCCGGTTCCCCACTGACCCGCCAGATTCCTCCCATCCTTGCCTGCCCACCCTTTCTACCCTGACGGGTGTGGTGGCGGAGGGCCTAATCCGACACTTCGAAACGGCGCCAACGGCGGACGCTTCAGCGTGCGCCGTCCGCGACCCTGGTCTCGCAGGAGGTCGGGGTCTTTGACGTCCAAGGGGAGTTTTTCAGGAACTGGTTTCGAAATTGATTTGGGAGGTCACGCATGTCGACTACAAGCAGGTTACGGGGCATAGATACGGCGGTATTCTGGCCGGCCCTGATCATAACAGCCGCGTTCATTTTATGGGGAGCCGCTGCCCCGGATAGCCTCGCCTCCGTGACGAACGCCACGCTCGCGGCCATCATCAATGGTTTCGGATGGGGCTTTGTCGTATCGACGGCTATGTTTCTGGTCTTTGCCGGGTTCCTGGCGATCAGCCGTTTCGGCAAGATCAGGCTTGGAGCCGACGACGAGCAGCCGGAGTTCACTACAGTTTCGTGGGTGTGCATGATGTTCAGCGTCGGCATGGGCATCGGACTGATGTTCTGGGGGGTTGCCGAGCCGGTTTTCCATTTTGGCGCGCCGCCTCACGGGCTGGCCGCCCCGCAGTCCAAGGAAGCTGCGCTGATCGCGATGGAATATGCCTATTTTCATTGGGCGCTGCACCCTTGGGCGATCTACGCCATTGTCGGTCTGGCGATCGCCTACTTCACCTACCGCAAGGGCCTGCCCATCCTGATATCGAGTGCATTCACCCCCTTGCTCGGCGGTGCCGTCAACGGGCCGATCGGCAAGACGATCGATATTCTGGCCCTCATCGCCACGCTGTTCGGCACGGCGACATCGCTCGGCCTCGGCGCACAGCAGATCAACAGCGGTCTGAATTTTCTCTGGGGAACCGGCGAGGGGACAGGCATTGCGCTTGCGATCATCGCCGTGCTGTCGGTGCTGTTCATCCTTTCGGCAGTGTCCGGTGTCGGCAAGGGCGTCCAGTTCCTGAGCAACATGAACATGGTTGTCGCCGCCGCCTTGCTGCTCTTCCTGGCCGTCGTCGGACCAACCGTCTTCATCCTCAACACCTTCACCGAAGCGCTCGGCGAATACCTGACCAACCTCGTCACGATGTCGTTCCGCACCGCCGCCTTCAGCGACGGCAAATGGCTGAGCAGCTGGACCATCTTCTACTGGGCGTGGTGGGTTTCCTGGGCGCCTTTCGTCGGCGTTTTCATTGCCCGCATTTCCAGGGGGCGGACGATCCGCGAATTCGTCATCGGCGTTCTGCTCATCCCGAGCGGCGTGACCTTTCTCTGGTTCACCATCATGGGCGGCACCGCGCTGCACTCCGAACTGATGGGGGTCGGCGGACTTGTCGAGGCGGTCAACACCAAGGGCGCCGCCATCTCGCTGTTTGCCCTGCTCGAGCAATATCCGGGAACAGCGATCACCTCGTTCGTCGCGATCTTCCTTGTGGCGATCTTCTTCATCTCGGGAGCCGATGCCGCCTCGATCGTGATGGGCATGCTGTCGTCACGCGGCACGCTCGAGCCCGCGCGCATCGTTGTCGTCCTGTGGGGCGTCCTTGCGGGAGCGTCGGCCTGTGTGCTGCTGGTGATGGGAGGTCTGGAGGGCCTGCAGACCGCTTCGATCATCGCGGCAGCACCCTTCCTTGTCGTCATGGTCGGGCTGTGCATCTCGCTGTGGATGGCGCTGCTGGACGACCTCGAGGGGCGGAGTGAACCCGTCTCTCTGTTGCCCGACGCCCAGCCTGTCGCCGCAGCGGCAGAGTAAACCGCAGCACCGCCATCCAGACGGCCGGCAAACCGCATCTGAAAACGAACTTCAGGTGCGGTTTGCCGTTCCGCGCCAGCCGGCCGGCGCTCCTCATCGTCGTCACCAGCAGCGCGACAAGATCAAGCCAAAAGCAAATCCAACCGGGTGCTCGAGGGAAGGGCAAAGATGATAACCGATCCGCAAATCTGGCTCAGCCTGCTGACGCTTACAGCGCTCGAAATCGTCCTGAGTGTCGACAACCTGGTCGTGATCTCGGTTCTGGTCAGCAAACTTGCTCCCGAGTTGCAGCCAAAGGCGCGGTTTCTTGGAATGACGCTGGCCCTGGTTCCGCGACTGGTCCTGCTGCTGTTCATCGGCTGGATCATCGGTTTGACCGAGCCTTTGTTCGAGGCCTTCGGGCACGGCTTTTCCGGGAAGGATCTCATCCTGGCAGGCGGCGGTCTGTTCCTCATCTACAAGGCCACCCAGGAGATACATGCAAGTCTCGAGGGAGAAGAGGGCCACATCGGCGCTACCGTGCGCGCAGGTTTCGTAGCCGTCGTGTCGCAGATCGCCCTGATCAACCTCGTGTTTTCCATCGACTCGATCGTGACCGCCGTCGGCATGGCCAACCAGATCTGGGTCATGGCCGTCGCTGTCGTCGCGTCGATGGCCGTCCTGATCGCTGCCGCCGGACCGGTTGGAAAATTCGTCGATGCCCATCCCACAGTGAAGATGCTGGCACTCGGCTTCCTCATCATGATCGGCATGACGTTGGTCGCGGATGCCTTTGGCGTCCATGTCCCCAAGGGTTACATCTATTCGGCGATGATTTTCTCGATGGCGGTCGAAGGCGTGAACATGCTGCACCGCCGAAAAGCCAGGCCGGTTCATTTGCACAATCAGTATGGGCCGGAGGCTGCGGTTGCGGCCAACGACGGATACGCGCGATCCGCGCCGGTCGCTCAAACAAGCAAACAGGAAGCCTGACGCGCCGCGGCGTATTTCTCGGCAAGTGCCTGAAAATTATGGTGATCCCGACAGGAATCGAACCTGTGACCTACAGATTAGGAATCTGCCGCTCTATCCTACTGAGCTACGGGACCACGCGGCCCGACACATAGCCGCTTCGGACCGGTTCGCCAAGAGGCGTAGTGAACGCAAATCGGCGCGCCGTTGCGCAGGGCTCACAACTCTTGCTTCGGTCCCTGCGCCATGCCCCCGGGCAACGGCTTTGCCGTGCCCGAGGATTCGCTCCTTGCCGGAACCAGCCTCAGGCGGCCAGCGCCGTCTCCGCCAGCTTCACCCAATAGCTCATGCCGTGCGGGATGACCTCGTCGTTGAAGTCGTAGGCCGGGTGGTGCAGGCCGGCCGTGTCGCCGTTGCCAATGAAGATGAAGGCGCCCGGCCTCGCTTCCAGCATGTAGGAGAAATCCTCGCCGCCCATCACCGGCTGGATGGCGCGGTGAACCTGGGAATTGCCGGCGATGTCGGCGGCGACGTCGGCGGCAAAGACCGTCTCTTCGGGATGGTTGAAGGTGACCGGATAGTTGGGCTCGTAGTCGAAGGTGATGGTGGCGCCGAAGGCGGCGGCCAACCCGTCGCAAAGGGCGCGGATGCGCTCCTCCGCCTTCTTGGCCACTTCCTTCTTCAGCGAGCGCACCGTGCCTGCGATCTCGGCGCTTTCGGGGATGACGTTGTAGGCGTCGCCGGCATGGAATTTCGTCACCGACACAACCACCGACTCGACCGGGTCGGTGCTGCGCGACGCGATCGTCTGCATCGCGCCGACAAGCTGGCTGGTGATGACGATCGGATCGATGGTGCCGTGCGGCATCGCCGCGTGGCCGCCCCGGCCCTTGACGGTGATGGTGAATTCGGCGGTCGCCGCCATGATCGGGCCAGGCCTGATGGCGAACTGGCCGACCGGCAGGCCCGGCATATTGTGCATGCCGAACACTCTTGAGATGCCGAAGCGTTCCATCATGCCGTCCTTGACCATCTCGTTGCCGCCGCCGCCGCCCTCCTCGGCCGGCTGGAAGATGACCGCGACCGAGCCGGTGAAATTGCGGGTCTCGGAGAGATATTTGGCCGCCCCCAAGAGCATCGCCGTGTGGCCGTCATGGCCGCAGGCATGCATCTTGCCGGCAACGGTCGAGGCATAGGGCTTGCCGGTGATCTCGTTGATCGGCAGCGCATCCATGTCGGCCCGCAGCCCGATCGTCGTGCCGTCGCCGTTGCGACCGCGGATGATGCCGACGACGCCGGTCTTGCCGAGGCCCGTCACCACCTCGTCGCAACCGAATTCCTTCAGCTTTCCGGTGACGAAGGCGGCGGTCTGGAAAACGTCGAAATTCAGTTCCGGCGTCTGGTGCAGATGGCGGCGCCAGCCGGCGACCTCGTCTTGCATCTCGGCGGCGCGGTTCAAAATCGGCATGATTGTCCCATTTCATCGTTGAAGCAGCCAGTTCCAGCCTGCTGCATTGTAATTGTGATTGCCAGGCGCTTTGCCATGTTGACGTCACATAGGGTAAATAGCACCGCAACAATGCAGCCTGGGGAATCGAGGGCCGGGCCGCACCATGCTGGCGATCGCGTAACGAAATCTTACGGAGCCAGGGGCGACTACGGCAAGAGGCGATTTCGGATTCCATGATGCGGCACGGGCATTTCCTCAAACTATTGCTGGCCGGCGCGCTGGCTTTGCCGATGCTGGCGGGCGTCGCGCGCGCCAACCCGGTGATCCTTTTCGACCTGCAGAGCGGCAAGATCCTCGAGCACCAGGACGCCTTCAAGCGCTGGTATCCGGCGTCGCTGAGCAAGCTGATGACGGCCTATGTGACGTTTCGGGCGATCGCCGCCGGCGAGGTTCAGCTCGATTCGCCGATCAAGGTGACGAAACATTCCGCCGGCGAGCCGCCCAGCAAGATGGGCTTCAAGCCGGGCTCGGTGATGCGGCTCGACAATGCGTTGAAGATGATGCTGGTCAAATCGGCCAACGACATCGCCATGGCCGTCGGCGAGAATATCGGCGGGTCGCAGGCGGCCTTCGCCGACCGCATGAACGCGGAGGCGGCGCGCCTCGGCATGACGGGAACCCATTTCGTCAATCCGAACGGGCTGTTTTCGCCGGACCAGTACACCACCGCGCGCGATCTCGCGCTGCTGGTGACGGCGATCCGCAGCGAGTTTCCGCAATACGCGCCCTGGTTCTCGATCGAGGGGCTGGCGGTCGGCAAGAAGGCGATCCCGAACTACAACCTCTTGATCGGCCGCTATCCGGGCGCCGACGGCATGAAGACCGGCTTCGTCTGTTCCTCGGGATTCAACATGATCGGCTCGGCGACGCGCAACGGGCGCACGCTGGTCGCCGTGGTGCTCGGCGAGAAATCGGCTGTCAGCCGCGCCGAGACCGTTGCGAAGCTGCTCGACCAGGGTTTTGACACGCCGGCGACCGGCTCGGCTACGCTTGCCGCCTTGCCGTCCTATGGCGATACGCTGTCGCCCAACGATCTGCATGACGAGATCTGCAAGAAGAAGCCGAAGGCGGAGCAGTCGGAGGCCGCCCCCGCCGTCGCCGCCAAGGATGCGCCGAAGTCGCCCTACCAGGTGAAGCTCGCTCACCCGACCCTGGTCGCCGTCGGCCTCGGCGGCGCAACCGGGCCGACGCCGAAGGCGATGCTCGACCAGTCGGGCCAGGAATATGCCGATGTGCCGCTGCCGAGCTGGCGGCCCGACATTCCGGCGCCGACCGGCGCCGAGCCGGCCGCAAGCGGGACGGCCGCGGTTGCCGTGCAGGGCGACCAGCCGGTCAAGGCCGCGAACTAGCCCGATGGGCGGCAGCTTTCCCATCCCGGTCTCGGTGCTCACCGGCTTCCTCGGCGCCGGCAAGACGACGCTGCTCAACCGGCTGCTGAAGGACCCGCAACTTACCGACACGGCGGTCATCATCAACGAGTTCGGCGAGGTGGCGATCGACCATCTGCTGGTCGAGCAGGCCTCAGACGGCATCATCCAGCTTTCCGACGGCTGCCTGTGCTGCACGGTGCGCGGCGAACTGGTCGATACGCTGGCCGACCTCGTCGACCGGCTGCAGACCGGCCGCATCGCCAGGCTGGCGCGCGTCGTGGTAGAAACCACCGGGCTTGCCGATCCGGCGCCGGTGCTGCAGTCGATCATGGCGCATCCGGCGCTGGTGCAGGCTTTCCGGCTCGACGGCGTGATCACTCTGGTCGATGCGGTCAACGGCAATGCGACCCTCGACGCTCATGTCGAGGCGGTGAAACAGGCGGCGGTCGCCGACCGCATCGTGCTCACCAAGACCGACCTCGTCACCGATGCCGGCGATGTCGCGGCGTTGCGAGCGCGCCTGCGTCAGCTCAATCCCGGCGCCGTTCTGCTCGATGCCGATGACAGCGGAACCGGCGCCGCGGCGCTGTTCGACTGCGGGCTCTACAACCCCGAAACCAAATCGGCCGATGTGCAGCGCTGGCTGGGCGAAGAGGCTGGTCATCATCACCATGATCATGATGGCCACCACCACCATCATGGCGACGATCATCATCACGATCACCAGCATCGCCACGATTCGCGTGTGCGCTCGCATTCGCTGGTCCATGACGGTCCGGTGCCGTTCTCGGCGATCGAGATGTTTCTCGATCTGCTGCGCTCGACGCATGGCGAGAAGCTGCTGCGTATGAAAGGCGTCATCGAATTGCTGGAGGATCCGTCGCGGCCGCTGGTCATCCATGGCGTGCAGAAGATCCTGCACCCGCCGGCAAGGCTGCCGGCCTGGCCGGAGGGCAATCGCGGCACCAGGCTGGTGCTGATCACGCTCGACATGCCGGAGGACTATGTGCGCCGGCTGTTCGCCGCCTTCACCAACAGGCCGTCGATCGACACGCCCGACCGCGCGGCGCTGGAGGACAATCCGCTGGCCATAGCCGGGCGGCGGTAGGGAGCCAGGACCGCGAACTCAGGCGTCGCCGCGCTCGACCAGGAAGCGATGGCCGCCGGACACCGCGGCCGTTTCGACGAGCTGATGGCCTGCGTCCGAGCAGAAGGCCGGAATGTCGATGACGGCAAGCGGATCGGTGGTTTCCAGCCAGAGCAGGCTACCCGGCCGCATCGCGGCCAGGCGCTTCTTCGCCTTGAGCACGGGGAGGGGACAGTTCAGCCCCTTGAGATCGTAGACGGCAGGGCGCTTGCTTTCTGTTTTTTCATGCATGTCGTTGTCTCAAACCGCCCCACACTTTTGGGCGACATGCATCAGCCAAAGCCTCAGCCGCCGAACATGCCGAGCAGCTTCTTCTTCAGCTTCGTCACCGTGCCGTCGTCGGCGCTCGCGGCCTGCGTTTCGGCTGCCGGCTCGGCCGCTTCGACGCCCGCGGTGGTGACCGGCTGCTGGGCAGCCTGCTTGGCGGCTTCCGCCTCGGCCAATGCCTGGGCCTTGGCAGCTTCCTTGGCGGCCTTTGCTGCCTGTATGGCCGCGAGCCGCTGTTCCTCGGCCTTGCGCTTGGCTTCCTTCTCGGCGTCGAGCGCGGCCATCTTGCGGCCGAGCGGCGAATCGATGCGGCCCATGCGCGCGGTCTCGGTCACCGAGCCGTCGCCATTCATCGACGGCGGGTCGATCGGCACGCGCTCGCCGCGGGCCCGGCGCTTCGACCAGTCGGAAACGATACTGGCTTCCTTGATGCCGGCAATCGTCGGCTTGGGCGCCGGCGCGCTCGACTTGACGGCGCCGTTGAAGGCCGAGTCATAGGTGCTCTGATAGGCGCTATAGGCGCTCTTCAGCGAATCCGGCTGCGTCGTGGCGGGGCAGGGCCCGGTGGGATCGAAGGTCGTGCCCTCCGGCGCCACTTGATTGAAGACGTAGCGCTTTTCGCAGACGTCGACCTTCGGCGGCACCTTGGTGATTTCGAAATTGTCGTAGCCGACCTTCAGCATCTTCCAGAAATCGTAGTTCGGGTCGTTGCGGTAACGCGCCATGTTGGCGGCGGTCATGCGGAATGGAAAGGCCTGGATCTGGAACTCGGTCTGCCCGCCCTGGAAGGCATCGCGGCCGAAAGCGTAGATCTGCTCGATCTGGGCATCGGTCATCGAATAGCAGCCCGACGACGAGCAGGCGCCATGCACCATCAGATTGGAGCCGGTGCGGCCATTGGCGCGGTCGTAGGCGTTGGGATAGCCGATGTTGAAGGACAGATGGTAGTTCGAGCGCGGGTTCATCTGCGAAGGGCGAACCGTATAAAAACCTTCCGGCGCCTGGCGGTCGCCCTCGGTGTATTTCGGCCCGAGCTTGCCCGACCATTTGCAGATGTCGTAGTTGGCCACCATCTCGTAGCGGCCATTGGTCTTGGCCTTCCAGATCTCCAGCTTGCCCTCTTCCTTGAAGATACGGGCCATCACCGACGAGGTGCGGACCATGCCCTTGGCCTTCATGTCGGCCAGGATCTTGTCCGGCAGCGGCTTGTTGGCCTCCGGCGCGAAGTCCTTCATCGAGGAATCGTTGCAGCCGGCGACGCCGATGGCGGCGATCAGGACTCCGGTGCGGGCAAGCTCGGCAAACATGGGTACGGCTTAGTCTTTCCCTCGGGCCACGGGTTCAACCGCCAGGCCCGCACGCTGAACATTAGCGGACCGTAAGCCCGTTAACCTTGAAAAATCCTTACCGCAAGCCTCGAACGACCCCTCGCGGCAATTTCATTGAGCCGAACGCGGCGGCATTTTTGTGGCGGAATCGTGCCCGTACACCACTTTGCCGCGTAGCGGCCGAAGCTATTCCAAGGCGATCAAACGTTTTGATAGAGACGGATTTGACGGGGACTAGTTGATGTCGGTGCCGCTGCCATTGCTGTTGCCGTTTTCCACTGGCGGCTGGGAAGTCGCTTGTTGAGCCGTCACTGCTTGCAGGCGGGCGACTTTGATCAGCGTGGGTTTCTCGTATTTCTTCATTTCAAATCCCCCGAAACGAGAAGCTTAATTAGCAGCCGTTAAAGCAAAGTGTCTATGGCGGCCCCGCTCCGAACCACCGGATCGTTGCCCTGGACCACCGATGTGGTGGCACCTTCCGGACGGAAAACCGTTCCAGAAGTTTGCTGGAATTGCCCGGATATAAAGCGCGTCGGGCTGAAACGGAGTCAGGCGACGCGCCTTAAGCCCTCCCGGAACCGCCCACATTTCCGGGCACTAGAGGCTGCGGCCCATGGCAAGGTATTTCTCGCGACGCTGCTCGCGGAAATCGGTGTTGGCGCCGGCAAAATCCTTCATCGTCTTGGCGATGAGGTCGCCGGTGGCGGCGATCACCGTTTCGGGGGCGCGATGGGCGCCCCCGAGCGGCTCGGGGACGATGGCGTCGATGATCTTCATTTCGTAAAGATCCTGGGCGGTGATCTTCATGTTGGTCGCCGCATCCTTGGAGCGGGTGGTGTCGCGCCACAGGATCGAGGCAGCGCCCTCCGGCGAGATCACCGAATAGATGGCATGCTCCAGCATGTAGACGCGGTTGGCGGTGGCGATTGCGATGGCGCCACCGGAGCCGCCTTCGCCGATGACGACCGAGATCGAGGGCACCTTGAGCGCCAGGCAGGCCGAGGTCGAGCGGGCAATCGCCTCGGCCTGGCCGCGTTCCTCGGCACCGACGCCGGGATAGGCGCCGGCGGTGTCGACCAGCGTCAGAAGCGGGATCTTGAAGCGGTCGGCTAGCTCCATCAGCCGCACCGCCTTGCGATAGCCTTCCGGCCGCACCGAGCCGAAATTGTGCTTCAGCCGGCTCGCCGTGTCCGAGCCCTTCTCCTGGCCGATAACCGCCACCGGCTCGCCGCGGAAGCGGGCGAAGCCGCCGACGATCGCCTGGTCCTCGCCGAAATTGCGGTCGCCGGCGAGCGGCGTGAAATCGCTGAGCAGGGCCTTGATGTAGTCGACGCAATGCGGCCTGTCGGGATGGCGCGCCACCTGCACCTTCTGCCAGGGCGTCAGCGACTTGTAGGCCTCGCGCAGCGCGTCGCGCGAACGCTTCTCCAGGCGGCTGATCTCATCGCCGACATCGACGGCCTCGCCGTTCTCGGCAAGCTTCTTCAGCTCGAGGATCTTGCCTTCGAGATCCTGCACCGGCTTTTCGAAATCGAGGTAGTTGTACATTCTTGAGCGGACCGACAGTTCGGAAGGCAGTGGCTGGCGAAACCCTCGAAAACCGGGGCTCCGGGCGGTGGAACGTCGTCCTCACATAGCGACATGAGGCCTAGTCGGCAAGCGGATGATGATCATTGACCAGCCGCACCAGCCGCTCCTCCAGCACATGGGTGTAGATCTGCGTGGTCGAGATGTCGGCGTGGCCGAGCAGCTGCTGCACGGCCCTGAGATCGGCGCCGTTCTGCAGCAGGTGGCTGGCGAAGGCGTGGCGCAGCACATGCGGCGAGATCTTGGCCGAGGCGATGCCGGCCCTTGCGGCAAGGCCTTTCAGGTCGCGGGCGAAGACCTGGCGGGACAGATGGCCGGTGTCGGAGGCGGCCGGAAACAGGAAGGGGCTGTTAGCGAGCGCCGGCCGCTCTGCCCTGGCGGCAAGCCAGGCGCGCATCGCGGCGCGCGCCTTGGCCGAGAGCGGCACCATGCGTTCCTTGTTGCCCTTGCCGCGCACCATGAAGAAGCGGTCGTCGCGCAGCGCCACCGTCACCGGCAGGCCGACCAGCTCGGAAACACGCAGGCCGGTGGCGTAGAGCACCTCGACCAGCGCATGCAGGCGCAGCCGCGCCAGCCGATCGCCGCCGTCGGCTTCGCCCGCTTCCGTGGCGGCGCGGTCGATCAGCCGGCCGGTTTCGGCCTCGCTCATCGTCTTCGGCAGCGGCCGGCCCTTCCTCGGGCTGTCCAGCGTGCCGGTCGGGTCGTCGCCGCGCAGGCCCTCGGCGTAGAGGAACTTGAAGAACTGGCGGATCGCCGACAGTTTGCGCGCCTGCGAGGTGGCGGCGAAGCCGCGCGCGGCGATATCGTCGAGATAGGCGCGGATGTCGGCGGCCGCGGCGGCGGCAAGCCCGCCGCTGATCGCCATCGAAGCGTCTTCCAGGTCGCGGCGATAGGAGGACAGCGTGTTTTCGGCCGCGCCCCGCTCGGCGCTCATCATCTCCAGAAAGGCCTCGATGCGCGCCGCGCTGTTCATGTCCCGGGCATCAGTTCTTCTTGGGGTTCAGCTTTTCCGGCGGAATGCGCACGCTCATTTCGGCCTTTTTCGGTTCGACGAACATGGCCAGCGCGAACATCGTTCCATAGGCAATGCCGGCCAGAATCGTCAGCGTCACGACAAAGCGAAACAGTGTCGGCATCAATATGCGCCCGTCTCTTGTTCTGCATTTCCAAACCCTGTGCCCTTATGGGACGCCAATCCGTCCAATTCAAGGTAGAAGCCTGTCGTCCTGGCGCGGGTTCTGTTCGGAAAACCGTATGACACTTTTCCGGGAGCTGCGCGCCATGCTTGACGCAACCAGGCTTTTGATGTCGATAACGCCGGCAAAGGGGCCCGTATGAACGCGCTACAAGCAAATCCCCCCGCTGAAGGCCATACCGAGCTGCTCGAGCGGCTGGGCACCCGCTCCATCGTCTTCGTCGGCCTGATGGGCGCCGGAAAGACGGCGATCGGCCGAAAGGTGGCGGCGATGCTTTCGCTGCCCTTCATCGACAGCGACCAGGAGATCGAAAGCGTGTCGCGCATGACCGTGCCCGAACTGTTCGAGCGTTATGGCGAGACGGAATTCCGCGCGCTGGAGCAGCGCGTCATCCTGCGGCTCCTTGAAAACGGCCCGCAGGTGCTGTCGACCGGCGGCGGCGCCTTCATGAACGCGCAAACGCGCGAGGCGATCGCCGGCCATGGCGTGTCGGTCTGGCTGAAGGCCGAGCTCGACCTGTTGATGGAGCGCGTGTCCAAGAAGCAGAACCGGCCGTTGCTCAAAAGCCCCGATCCGCGCGCTGTGCTGGAAAGGCTGATGGGCGAGCGCTATCCGGTCTACGCCACATCGGACGTCACCGTGCCGACCCGCGACGACCGCAAGGAGGTCATCGCAGCCGAGGTCGTCGCGGCGCTCTGCGGACATTTCGGCGTCGCCATGGTCGCGGCCGGCGACGAGGCGCGGCCATGAGCGCCATCGCGCCTGTCACCGTCGAAGTCGGGCTCGGCGAGCGCGGCTACGACATATTGATCGGCCCCGGCCTGCTGTCCGGCGCCGGCCAGGAGATCTCGCGCCGCTTGCCGGGCAGGCGAGCGGCCGTCGTCACGGATGAGAACGTCGCCGCCGCGCAGCTCGGCACGCTGAAGGCCGGTCTCGAGACCAGTGGCATCCAGCCGGCCGTAATCACCTTGCCGGCGGGCGAGAAGACCAAGAGTTTTGCCCATCTCGAAGAGGTGGTCGACGGCGTGCTCGCCGCCAAGCTCGAACGCGGCGATGTCGTCATCGCGCTCGGCGGCGGCGTCATCGGCGACCTTGCCGGCTTTGCCGCCGGCATCGTGCGGCGCGGCATGAATTTCGTGCAGATCCCGACCTCGCTGCTCGCACAGGTCGATTCGTCGGTCGGCGGCAAGACCGGCATCAACAGTCCGCGCGGCAAGAATCTTGTCGGCGTCTTCCATCAGCCGAAGCTGGTGCTGGCCGACACCGGCGTGCTCGACACGTTGCCGATCCGCGAATTCCGCGCCGGCTACGCCGAGCTCGCCAAGTACGGGCTGATCGACCGCCCCGCCTTCTTCGCCTGGCTGGAGGCGAACTGGCAGGACGTGTTCGCCGGCGGTCCGGCGCGGGCTGAGGCGATCGCCGAGGCCTGCCGCGCCAAGGCCGATGTCGTCGCCCGCGACGAGTTCGAGACCGGCGACCGCGCACTGCTCAATCTCGGCCATACGTTCGGCCACGCGCTGGAAGCCGCCACGCACTATGACGGCGCCCGGCTCGTCCACGGCGAGGGGGTCGCCATCGGCATGGCGCTGGCGCATCGCTTCTCGGCGCGGCTCAACCTGGCGAGCCCGGACGATGCGGGGCGCGTCGAGGCGCATCTTCGCGCTGTCGGCTTGCCATGGCGGATGGCCGACATACCGGGCGAACTGCCCGACGCTGAGGCGCTGCTCTCGTACATCGCCCAGGACAAGAAGGTGTCCCGCGGCGCGCTGACCTTCATCCTGACGCGCGGTGTCGGCCAGGCCTTCATCGCCAGGGACGTGCCGGCGTCGGAAGTGCTTGGCTTCCTTGCGGAAAACCACCCGGGATGAACGAGCCCGGCTGGATCGTCGCGGCCATCCTTGCCGGTCTGGTACTGCTGGCGTTGCTGTTTCGTGCCCGCCTGCTCGCTGCCTTCGGCTACGAATTGCGGCCAGTCGATCCGCAAGGTTTCGCTGATGACCAATCGCGCGAGCCGGCCGACGATTTCCGCCGCGACGGCCAGGGTGCGCGCGAGGAGCGCAATCGCCTGGAGGGACTGTTCGACCTCGAGGAACTCGAAGTGTCCGACGTCATGGTCCACCGCACCAACATGCGCTCGGTCAATGCCGACAACCCGTCGGAAGCGGTGGTGCGCGAGATCCTGAACAGCCCGCATACCCGCATGCCGTTGTGGAAGGGCTCGCTCGACAACATCGTCGGCGTGCTGCACGCCAAGGACCTGCTGAGGGCGCTGAACGAGGTCGGCAACGACTTTTCCAGGATCGACGTGATGAAGATCGCGTCGAAGCCCTGGTTCGTGCCGGACACCACCACCTTGCAGGACCAGCTCAACGCCTTCCTGCGCCGCAAGGCGCATTTCGCCATCGTCGTCGACGAATATGGCGAAGTGGAAGGGCTGGTGACGCTGGAGGACATCATCGAGGAGATTGTCGGCGAGATCGCCGACGAGCACGACGTCGACATCCAGGGCGTCAAGCAGGAGGCCGACGGCTCGGTCGTGGTCGACGGCACGGTGGCGATCCGCGATCTCAACCGGGCGCTCGACTGGAACCTGCCGGACGAAGAGGCCACCACGATTGCCGGCCTCGTCATCCACGAGACCCAGTCGATCCCCGATGAAAAGCAGGCCTTCACTTTCCACGGCAAGCGCTTCGTGGTCATGAAGCGCGACAAGAACCGCATCGCCAGGCTGCGGATAAAGCCGGCGGGCGACGCTTAATCAAACACACGGGGTGAGCGACGCGGCTTGCCTCCGGCGCTACTCCACGATCTCCCTGGTCGAGCGCTCGTGCAGCGTCGCGCCTGTTTCGGCGTCGACCGCCGCAAGACTGACCTCGTAGCCCCAGAGGCTGCGGATATGGCGCAAAGTCGCGTCGCGGCTGCCTTCCTCAAGGAGGATGCCGGCCTTCACCTTGTGCTGCAGCCGCAGTTGCCTGTCGCCGCGCAGGTCGACATCGACAATCTGGATGTCGGGCCTGTTCGCCCCCACGTCGTAGCTGTGGGCCAGGGCGCTGCGTATCTTCTCATAGCCGCGCTCGTTGTGGATCGACGCGACCTCCAGATGCGGTTCGTCGGCTCGATCGGCAAGCGCGAAGAGCCGCCATTTCCGGATCAGTGTTGGGCTGAGGTACTGGCGGATGAAGGACTCGTCGCGATGGTCGGCCCATGCCTCGAGCAGCGTCTCGCGCCAGTCGCCGCGGCCCGCAATGTCGGGAAACCAGTCGCGGTCCTCCGCCGTCGGCTCGGTCGAGATGCGCCGTATGTCCTGCATCATGTCGAGACCGAGCGCGTAGGGATTTATGCCGGAAAAGCGGGGATCGTCGAAACCGGGCTGGAAGACCACATTGGAATGGTTGCGCAGGATTTCGAGCATGGCGCCCTCGCCGATCAGCCCGCGATCGAACAACAGGTTCATCAGCGTGTGGTGCACGAAAGTGGCGCAACCCTCGTTCATCACCTGGGTTTGCCGCTGCGGGTAGAAATATTGCGCGATGATGCGGACGATGCGGACGATTTCGCGCTGCCACGGTTCCAGCACAAGGCTGTTCTTCTCGAGGAAATAGAGCAGGTTCTCCTCGGGTAGATTGAGCGACTTCTTCCGTTCCGCCAGGCTCTCGTCCTTCTCGCCGGTCTTGCCGGCCTCGTGCGAGGCCGGCAGCGTGCGCCACAAATCATTGTAGGAGCGTTCCTCATATTCGAGGCGCTCGCGCAGGCCTTCGCGCTGCCGCTCCGACGACAGCTTCGGCGGCCGGCGGTAGCGGAACACGCCCTGTTCCATCAACGCATGCGCCGAATCGAGGACCGCCTCGACCGCCGCCAGCCCATGCCGCTCCTCGCAGCGGGCGATGTAGCCCTTGGCGAAGTCGAGATAGCTCAGGATGGCCCCGGCGTCGGTCCACTGCCGAAACAGGTGATTGTTCTTGAAGAAATGGTTGTGCCCAAGTGCCGCGTGCGCCGTAAC
The DNA here is from genome assembly GCF_004792275.1 of Mesorhizobium sp. M4B.F.Ca.ET.143.01.1.1. Taxonomy (NCBI): domain Bacteria; kingdom Pseudomonadati; phylum Pseudomonadota; class Alphaproteobacteria; order Hyphomicrobiales; family Phyllobacteriaceae; genus Mesorhizobium; species Mesorhizobium sp. M4B.F.Ca.ET.143.01.1.1. The sequence goes on along the minus strand of NZ_SRSR01000005.1, from coordinate 123,265 downwards.
CAGGGCCTGCAACGCCATGGTGTTCTCCTCCATCAGGTAGACGATGCAGGGATTGGAGTTGATGACCAGCTCATAGGCCAGGCCGCGACCGCCCTTGCGGTAGAGAAGGTCATGATGAAGGAAATGCTTGCCGAACGACCAATGGCGATACATCAGCGGCATGCCTATCGACGAATAGGCGTCGAGCATCTGCTGGGACGAGATGATCTCCATCTGAACCGGATAGATATCGAGGTGGAGTTCCTCCAGCGCGATCGCCTCGATCGCGTCATAGGCCCGCGACAGCGTCTTGAAATCCCAATCAGATCCGGAAAACAGCAAAGCTGGTTTGCTTGCCTGCCTGGCCATTTGCACCCCTCTCAAGCGCTCTTGCGGGCGGCCGGTTGCCTTGCGAAGAGCTGGCGGAAGACCGGGTAGATGTCGGCCGGCGTGGCGATGCGGGTCATCTGGAAGTTCGGCCATTTCTGCGCGACGACGCTGTAGGCGCGCCACAGCGACGTCCCGTTTTCGGTGGCTCCGAAAATATGGCTCTCGCGTTCGTCGATGATCTCGACATAGGCGAAATACTGGCAAAGACGCATGAGCGCGCCGTCGAGTAAGGCTATGCAGCGTTCCGAATCGGTGGCGAAATTGTCACCGTCCGAAGCCTGGGCGGCGTAGATGTTCCACTCGTTGGCCGGGTAGCGTTCTTCGATGACGCGGCGCATTTCGTCGAGCGCCGTGGAAACGACGGTGCCGCCGCTTTGCGTGCAATGGAAGAAGGTTTCCTCATCCACCTCCTGGGCCTCGTGGGTGTGGCGGATGAAGACCACCTCGGTGCGCTCGTAGCGCCGTTTCAAGAACAGATGCAAAAGCACGAAGAAGCGTTTGGCCAGATCCTTCTCGCGCTCACCCATCGATCCGGACACATCCATCAGGCAGAACATCACGGCACTGGCATTCGGCAGCGGCCGGGGATCGAAGCGATTGAAGCGGATGTCGATCGGATCGACATAGGCGATGCGTTTGCGGCGGCGCTCCAGCCGTTCGAACTCCTTGCGCAAATCCGCGACACGCAGACGCGTCGCTGCGCTGACCGGCTGAGAGTCCAGCGCGGCGATCTGCCCGGCGATGGCATCCACGTCCGCCTGCTTCGGCCGCCTCAACGCTATGCGGCGGCCATGACTGTTGCGCATCGTACGCGCGACGTTGATGTTGGTCGGCGAACCGGTTGTCGCGAAGCCGGCACGCTGCGACTTGAAGGCGAGGATTTCCTTGAGGTTGAGCTTGACCATGTCGGGCAGTTCGAGATCCTCGAAAAAGAGATCGAGAACCTCCTCACGCGACAGCACGAAACGGAAATCGTCTTCAGAGACCGTGTCGCCCGGAGACGACGACCCGGCGCCGCCGCCCTGGCCGGGTTTGGGGATCAGGTCTCCGGGAGAGAAACTCTTGTTGCCCGGCAGGATGTGCTGGCGCCGCCCGCTGTTCCTGGCATCGTTGAAGCTCGGCTCACCGGTGCCTTTTTCCGGCATCGGCACGGCATATTCCTTGTCCGCTTCGGCGATCCGGCCGGTGCGGATGCGGTCGCGTATACTGCGCTTCAGTTCGTCCCGCGCGCGCTTGAGGAAGCGCTGGCGGTTACCCAAGCTCTTGTCCTTGGGATTCAGGCGTCGGTCGATGAAGATCGGCATGGAACCCCCAGGCGTTCTCAACCCGCCTTGTTCACCCGCATGTACCAGTCGACGAGCCGGCGCACCTGACGCTGGGTGTAACCGCGCTCGACCATGCGCTGCACGAATTCATTGTGCCGCTTTTCGGTCACGCTGTCCTGCTTGGAGCCGAAGCTGATCACCGGCAGAAGATCCTCGACCTGGCCGAACATGCGCTTTTCGATGACCTCGCGCAGCTTTTCATAGCTTGTCCAGGACGGGTTGCGGCCGTGATTGCGCGCCCTGGCCCGCAAGGTGAACTTGACCACTTCGTTGCGGAAGTCCTTGGGATTGGCGATGCCTGCCGGTTTTTCGATCTGTGACAGTTCGTTGTCCAGCACCTCGCGGTTGAGGATCTGGCCGGTGTCGGGATCCTTGTAGTCCTGGTCCTCGATCCAGGCATCGGCATAGGCGATGTAGCGGTCGAACAGGTTCTGGCCGTATTCGCTGTAGGATTCGAGGTAGGCCTTCTGGATCTCGTGGCCGATGAATTCGGCATAGCGCGCGGCGAGTTCCGACTTGGTGAACTCCAGATAGGCTGCCTCCGTCTGCTTCGGAAACTGCTCGCGCTTGATCGCCTCTTCCAGAATGTACATCAGGTGCACGGGGTCGGCGGCCACTTCCTTAGTGTCGTAGTTGAAGGTCTGCGACAGGATCTTGAAGGCAAAACGCGTGCTGACGCCGGTCATGCCCTCGTCGACGCCGGCGGCATCGCGGTATTCCTGTACCGACTTCGCCTTCGGGTCGACCTCCTTCAGGCTCTCGCCGTCATAGGCGCGCATCTTGGTGTAGCGGGGTGAATTGTCGTGCTCGGCAAGGCGCGTCGCGACGGTGAAGCGGCTGAGGATGTCGAGAACTTCGGGGGCGCAGGGACTGGCCGCCAATTCGCTTTCGCGCAGCAGCTTCTCGTAGATCTGCCGCTCTTCGGTGACGCGCAGGCAATACGGAACCTTGACCACCAGGATGCGATCGAGGAAGGCCTCGTTGTTCTTGTTGTTCTTGAACTGCTGCCATTCCGATTCGTTGGAATGCGCCACGACGATGCCCTGGTAGGGGAAGGCGCCGAAATTCTCGGTGCCGTTGTAGCTGCCCTCCTGCGTGGCGGTCAGCAGCGGATGCAGGACCTTGATCGGCGCCTTGAACATCTCGACGAACTCGAGCAGGCCCTGTGTCGTGCGATTGAGCCCGCCGCTGTAGGAATAGGCATCCGGGTCGGATTGGCTGAAATTCTCCAGCTGGCGGATGTCGACCTTGCCGACCAGGGCCGAGACATCCTGGTTGTTCTCGTCGCCGGGCTCGGTCTTGGCGATGCAGATCTGGCGCAGCCGCGACGGCATCAGCTTGACGACGCTGAATTTGGAGATGTCTCCAGCCAGTTCGTCGAGGCGCTTGGCGGCCCATGGCGAGATCAGCCCGTTCAGGCGGCGGCGGGCTATGCCGTATTTGTCCTCAAGCAGGTCGCCCATATGGTCGGGGTTGAATAGGCCGAGCGGCGATTCGAAAACCGGGCTGATCTGGTTGCCGACCTTCAGCGTGTAGATCGGCCGCTGCTCCATGAGCTTCTTCAGCCGTTCGGCTAGTGAAGACTTGCCGCCGCCGACAGGACCGAGCAGATAAAGGATCTGCTTGCGCTCCTCGAGACCCTGCGAGGCATAGCGGAAATAGCCGGCGATACGCTCGATCGTATCCTCCATGCCATAGAAGTCGGCGAAGGATGGGTACACCTTGACGGTTCGGTTGGAGAAGATGCGGCCGAGCCGCTCGTCCTTGCTGGTGTCGATCAGATTTGGCTGACCAATCGCCGCGACCATCCTTTCGGGGGCCGTGGCGTACATCGATTTGTCTTCGCGGCAGGCAAGGAGGAATTGCTGGAGGCTGATCTCTTCCTGTGCCGCATGGGTATAGATCTCCGAGAACAGGTCGAAGACGTCGGATTGGTTCTCGCGCATGATTATGTGCCCTCGGAGCCGCTCTGGCTGCCAGTCGGCTCATCACATATTCAACTGCCGGAAAGCGTTGTTGGTTCCCTTCAATTGAAGAAGAAACGTGCAATCTGGCGTTGACCTCCGGAAGGCATCCGATGTTGCCGAAATGCCTGCCTAGAGAATAACGTGGTGATTGCCCGGCGCGCTTCAAGGGCTAACCTCGATTGGTTTTGCATTCGCATCTCGCAAGCCGGAATTCGGAGGCGTGCCGAATGCCCGGATGTCGGGTAAATGCTGTCCAGATCGGCCGCGTTCCAAGCTCAGGCCATTACCGATCGTTAACTGGACGCCTGGGGCGCGCATGTGCACTCTGCCGTCGCAAGGCGGTGGGAGATGGTGATGATCGATCGACGCAGCCTCATCATGGCATCGCTTGCCGCGCTGCTGCCAGCGCGTGCCTCCGCCGCATGGCGTCCGCGCCAGCCCAAGCCGCAAACCGTCGACTACGGGCCGGCCAGGCTCGACATCTACACGCGCGACGGCTTCAGGGACCGTCCTGTCGTGTTCTTCATCCATGGCGGTGCCTGGCGGCTCGGCAACCGCAACAATGTCAACGCCAAGCCCGGCTTCCTGCTCGACAACGGCTTCCTGTTCGTCTCGATCGATTATCGCATGCTGCCTGGCGCCGATGTCGCCACCCAGGCGGGCGACGTCGAGAAGGCCTATGCCTATGTGCGCGCCAACATCGCCCGGCATGGCGGCGACCCCGACCGCATCGCGGTGATGGGGCATTCCGCCGGCTGCCACCTTGCCGCGCTGACCGGCCTGCGCGGCGGATTGCCCGGCGTCGCCGCGCTGGTGCTCGACGACACCGAAGCCTATGACATCGAGGCACTGGCCAAGGCGCAGGGCGGCAGGCTGCGGCCGATCTACGCGCAGGCCTTCTCCGATCCGGCGCAATGGCGCGCGCTGTCGCCCGCCACCTATATCGGGAGCGGCAAGCATCCGCCTGTCTTTGTCGCCTATTCGGACGCACCGATCCGCGCGGTCGTCGCCCATGCCTTCACGGACCGGCTGCGGGCGGCCGGCACCAAGGTCGCGCTGTTCGACGGCAGCGCCTATTCGCACATGGCGATCAACCGCCGGTTCGGCGAGGAGGGCGACGCCCTCACCGGCGCGGTGATGGCCTTCCTAAAGGAGACGGTCGCCTGAGACTTACCAGCGCGTCTGTTCGCCCGGCGCCGCCGGCTCGATCGCCAGCGCATGGACGCCGGCGTTCAGCTCATCGGCCAGCAAGGCGTTGACGGCGCGGTGGCGCTCGATGCGGCTCATGCCGGCAAAGGAAGGCGAAACGATGCGGACGCGGAAATGCGTCTCGCCGCTGCCGTCAAAGGCGCCATGATGGTCGGAGCCGTGATGGTGATGGCCGGCGTGAAGGTGGCTCTCATTGATGATGACCAGCCGCTCCGGCGAGAATGCCGCCTTCAGCTTGCTTTCCATCGTCGACTGTATGGACATTGGACCTTCCCTTCACCACATGACGGCAGAGCCGCAAAATCCGCATTTTCGACCGCTTTTAAGCCGCGATTCAGCGGTTAGGGCGATCATCGCCGAAATGTCAATTCTTGTTTCGCACGTGCGAACAGCCCATAAATGGGTGAGATGAAGCCATATCCCAAATATTTCGAAAAAATCCGCATCCGGCCGGAGAAGGATGCGGAGCTGAAGTCGCGCGCGCCGATCTGCCAGTGGGACGGCTGCAAGGAGGCCGGCACCCATCGCGCGCCGGTCGGACGGCTGAAGGAGGGCGAGTATTTCCGCTTCTGCTTCGACCATGTGCGCGAATACAACAAAGGCTTCAACTACTTCTCGGGCGTGCCGGACACCGAAATCGCCCGCTTCCAGAAGGAAGCGCTGACCGGCCACCGGCCGACATGGAAGATGGGCATCAATGGCGGTTCGACGCGTTCGGCGCCGGACTTTGCCCAGCAGCGCTCCGGCCGCGCCGGCTACTACAACCGCATGCGCGACCCTTTCAACCTGTTCAACGACCCGAAGAGCCCGCGCGAACGCAAGGCCAAGCCGCTTGAGGCCAAGGCGCTGGAAACGCTTGGTCTTGATACAAAGGCGACTGGCAAGGATATCAAGGCGCGCTATAAGGAACTGGTCAAGCGTCACCATCCGGATGCGAATGGCGGCGACAGAGGTTCGGAAGACCGGTTCCGCGATGTGCTGCAGGCCTATCGCGTGCTCAAGCAGGCGGGTTTGTGCTGAGCGACCCCACGGTTCGTGTCGCTTTCCAACTTTCATAAGGTTGGAAAAGGCTCTAAGACCGCCCCCGAACAAAATCGATTGCCGGCGAAATCAGCCATTTCGCCTGTGGAGACGTGGATAGAGATGAACAAGGTCGACCGCGACATCGCCAACCTGCCCGATACGACAGTGTCGGTGAAGGACAAATTCGGCTTCGATTCCAAGATGGTGGTGCCGGCCTATTCGGTGTCTTCCGAGCATGTGCCGGACGTCGATCCCGACTATCTGTTCGACAAGAACACGACGATGGCGATCCTCGCCGGCTTCGCCTACAATCGCCGCGTCATGGTGTCGGGCTATCACGGCACAGGCAAGTCGACCCATATCGAGCAGGTCGCCGCCCGCCTCAACTGGCCCTGCGTGCGCGTCAACCTCGACAGCCATGTCAGCCGTATCGACCTGGTCGGCAAGGACGCCATCGTGGTCAAGGACGGGCTGCAGGTCACCGAATTCCGCGACGGCATCCTGCCCTGGGCCTACCAGCACAATGTCGCGCTGTGCTTCGACGAGTATGACGCCGGCCGCCCGGACGTGATGTTCGTCATCCAGCGCGTGCTGGAATCCTCGGGCCGCCTGACGCTGCTCGACCAGAGCCGTGTCATTCGCCCGCACCCGGCGTTCCGGCTGTTCTCGACCGCCAACACGGTCGGCCTTGGCGACACCACCGGCCTCTATCACGGCACCCAGCAGATCAACCAGGCGCAGATGGACCGCTGGTCGATCGTCACCACGCTGAACTATCTGCCGCACGATAACGAGGTGAACATCGTTCTGGCCAAGGCCAAGCACTACCGCGACAGCAAAGGCAAGGACATCGTCAACAAGATGGTGCGGGTCGCCGACATGACGCGCTCGGCCTTCATCAATGGCGACCTGTCGACGGTGATGAGCCCGCGCACGGTGATCACCTGGGCCGAGAACGCCGAAATCTTCGGCGACATCGGCATGGCGTTCCGGCTGACCTTCCTCAACAAGTGCGACGAGCTGGAGCGTTCGGTGGTCGCCGAATTCTACCAGCGCGCCTTCGGCGAAGATTTGCCCGAATCCGCCGCCAACGTGGTGCTGGGGTAAGAGCATGGTTCCGGAAGGTCGTATGACTTTTCGGCCGACACCATGCTCCAGGGATGATTGATGGCGGGTCCGGGCGACAATACGCGCAACAAGCCGAAGAACGGGTCTGAAGCCGATAGCTTCAAGCGCTCGGTGACCGTCTGCATGCGCGCCATTGCCGGCGACAAGGACCTCGAGGTCGGTTTCGCCAAGGACCGGCCGGCGCTCGCCGGCAGCCGCGCCCGGCTGCCCGAACTGCCGAAGAAGGCCTCGAGGGCCGATATCGCCATCACCCGCGGGCTCGGCGATTCCATGGCGCTGAAGCGCGCCTGCCACGATCAGCGCATCCACAACAAGCTGGCGCCGGAAGGCAAGCTGGCGCGCTCGATCTACGACGCGGTCGAGCAGGCCCGTGTCGAGGCGATCGGCAGCCGCGCCATGCAGGGCGTCGCCGACAATATCGGCTCGATGCTGGAGGACAAATACGCCAAGGCGAACCTCGTCGACGTCAAGGACAAGGCCGATGCGCCGCTCGAGGAGGCCGTGGCGCTGATGGTGCGCGAGAAGCTCACCGGCCGCGCCGTGCCCAGGAGCGGCGAGCGCCTGGTCGATCTGTGGCGCCCCTGGGTCGAGGAGAAGGCCAGCGCCGATCTCGACGGCCTGTCGGCCAAGCTCGACGACCAGCAGGCTTTTGCCCGCATCGTGCGCGACATGCTGGTCTCCATGGAGATGGCCGAGGAGCTCGGCGACGACCAGGAGAGCGAAGACACCGAGGACAATGACGACAACGAGCCGCAGGGCGAGGAGCAGAGCGAGGAGGGCGGCGAGGACGATTCCGGCTCCGAACAGTCGCAGTCCGACGACGCCGAGGCGTCCGACGATGACGAGCAGTCGGCCGAGACGGAAGCGTCCGACGCCACTGCCGACGACCTCTCCGACGAGGACGATTCCGACGCCGAGACGCCCGGCGAGGCGCGGCGCAACGACAATCCCTTCACCAACCTGCCGAAGGAGATCGACTACAAGGTCTTCACCACGGCTTTCGACGAGACGGTCGGCGCCGAGGAATTGTGCGAGGAAGAGGAGCTCGACCGGCTGCGCGCCTTCCTCGACAAGCAGCTCGCCAACCTTTCCGGCGTCGTCGGCAGATTGGCCAACCGGCTGCAGCGCCGGCTGATGGCGCAGCAGAACCGCTCGTGGGATTTCGACCTCGAGGAAGGCTATCTCGATCCGTCGCGGCTGGTGCGCGTCGTCATCGATCCGATGCAGCCGCTGTCGTTCAAGCAGGAGCGCGACACGAAATTCCGCGACACGGTGGTGTCGCTTGTGCTCGACAATTCCGGCTCGATGCGCGGCCGGCCGATCACCGTCGCCGCCACCTGCGCCGACATCCTGGCGCGCACGCTGGAGCGCTGCGGCGTCTCGGTCGAGATCCTCGGCTTCACCACCCGCGCCTGGAAGGGTGGGCAGGCGCGCGAGAAATGGCTGAAGGACGGCAAGCCGCCGAACCCCGGCCGGCTCAACGATCTGCGCCACATCATCTACAAATCCGCCGACCATCCGTGGCGGCGGGCGCGGCGCAATCTCGGCCTGATGATGCGCGAGGGCCTGCTCAAGGAAAACATCGACGGCGAGGCGCTGCTTTGGGCGCATAACCGGCTGATCGGACGGCCGGAGCAGCGCAAGATCCTGATGATGATCTCCGACGGCGCGCCGGTCGACGATTCCACGCTCTCGGTCAATCCCGGCAACTACCTGGAGCGGCATCTGCGCGCGGTCATCGAGCTGATCGAGACGCGGTCGCCGGTCGAGCTTCTGGCCATCGGCATCGGTCATGACGTCACCCGCTACTACCGCCGTGCCGTCACCATCGTCGATGCCGAGGAACTGGCCGGCGCCATGACCGAGCAGCTGGCTTCGCTGTTCGGCGAGGAAAGCGCCCGCGAGATGCGGCGCGGCGGTCTGCGGCGCGCCGGATGAGGATCTCGGGGCGGAGCTTGCGGCGTATGGTTCTGGCTGCCTGCGCGCTGGCCGGCATGTTGTCGTCGGCCATCGCCGCCGGTCCGGCTTCCATCGAGCCGGTCGAGATCTCGGCGCGGCCGATCAACCAGTTCCACATCGGCCACGACGACAGGAAGTTCGGCCCGCTCGAATTCGTCGGCGGGCTGGAGATGACCTCGCCGTCGCGCGATTTCGGCGCGCTGTCGGCCTTTCGCTTCTTGAAGCCCGGCCGAGATTTCATCGGCGTCGCCGACACCGGCTTCTGGTTCTTCGGCACCGTGGCGCACGATGCCGACAAGCGGCCGTCGGGCATTCAGAATTTCCGTATGCAGCAGATGATCGACCAATCGGGGCAGCCGATCGAAAGGAAATGGGAAGTCGACGCGGAAGGCCTCGCGGTCAAGGATGGCATCGCCACGGTCGGCTTCGAGCGCAACCAGCGCGTCGCCCAGTTCAGGATCGATCCGGACAAGATGAAGGCGCCGTTCAAGGAGCTCGACTATCTGGTGCCGGCCCGGGAGCTGCGCCAGAACCGCGGCTTCGAGACCGTCACCCACGCCAATCCCTACGGCCAGCACGAAGGCGGGCTGGTCGTGGTGTCGGAAAAGAGCCTCGACAAGGCCGGCAACATCTATGCCGCGATCATCGAGGGGCCGAACAAAGGCGTTTTCACTGTCAAGCGCAACGGCGATTTCGACATCACCGACGGCGCCTTCCTGCCAGATGGCGACCTGCTGCTGCTCGAACGCAGCTTCTCGATGGCCGGCGGCGTGAAGATGCGGCTGAGGCGCATCTATGGCGAGAGCGTCGAGAAGGGCGCCGTCGCCGACGGTCCGGTGCTGCTGGAAGCCGACATGGGCTACCAGATCGACAATATGGAAGGGCTCGACGTCTGGACCCGCGACGACGGCGCTCAGATGGTGTCGCTGATGTCGGACGACAACCACTCGATCCTGCAGCGCAACCTCTACCTGGAATTCATCCTGCACGAGGATTGAGCCGATACCGGATTTCTGCCCGACCCAGGCCGCCATGCACGGTTTGGTAACCTCGAGCGGCGAAACTCGGATGCAATCCTGGGTTTCAGTCTGGCGGCGCCGTTCTGGAATCGCGCAACCGGTTCCGGGCTCATGACGACCGTCCCATCCATATCGCGACATCAGGTAGCCCTGCAATTGCTGCAAAGGGGCGAACCCGGTGAGGCGCCGCAACCAGTCGGTCTGCTGACCGATGGTCCGAGCCTTCGCAGCGGCGACAGCGCCCAGCAAAGTGCGCTGGAAAGGATCGTCAAGCTGTCGATTGAAGGGGCCTGGAGCAGCGGCGGCTATCTTGTCGTCATGCCCGTCAACGCAGAGTTCATCGAAACCGGATCCGGCAACGATACGGTCGACATTAGCTCGTCCGGCGACGACACCGCGCCGAACTACGTCTCCCTGGGAGACGGAAACGATCGGCTCGATCTGGTGGCCACCGAGGACGCAACTTCAGACTATTGGCAGGGCAACACGACGGCTGGCGCCATGGCGCTGAAGGCATCCAATGCCGTCAACCACGAAATCTCGGTCTTCGTGCCAAGCGGTCGCGGCATCTTCGCCGGCGCCGGCAATGATGTCGTCAACATTGCCGCCGGACGCGATGTCTATAACGTCTCGGCCGGCGAAGGCGACGACGCGCTCACCGTTTCCGCTGGACGGGATATCTCGGGACTCTGGGGCGGCGACGGGCGCGATGTGCTTTCCCTTGCGGGTGGAATGAACATCGACAACGTTACCGGCGATGCCGGCGACGACATCATCACCGTTGCGGCGGGCAATGAAGCGCACAGTATTTCGGGCGGCCAGGGCCAGGACATCATCACTGTCGCCGGGCAAAGCGTCGGCGACATTTCCGGTGGCCAAGGCTCCGACATCATCACTGTCGCGAGCGGGCAGGCCGTCTTCGGCATCCGTGGAGCCGATGGTGATGATGCCATCACGATCGCCACCGCCAAGGTCGATCAGGTCGAGGGCGGCCGCGGCGACGACACCATCACGATCAACGCAGGCACCGCCGCCGCGATTTCGGGCGGGCTGGGCGACGACAGGATCGATCTCACCGGCACGGACAAAGCCAAGCTGTTCTTCGATCGCGGTGACGGCAATGACGTCGTCCGCGTTGCCGGAGAGACCACGATCGTCTTCGCCGAGCGCTCAATCGACGACGCTGACATCAGCTATGGCGACGGCAAGATCACCATCTCCTTTGCCGACACAGGCGACTCCGTGACCTTGGATTACAGCGCGGCGACGTTGAAAGGACCCGCGCCCGAATTGAGCTTCGAGGACTCAGATCACCTCGAGGTCCGCCGCGAGGCGCCGCATGGCTGGAATGCTTCCACCCTGTACCGATACTTCGATGCCCACGGCGCCGGCGGCTTCTCGCTCACACTGAGATAGGGCGCATTGCCTTTTCACGGTTGGCCGCGGCGGCGAGCTGGCGCCCGACCGGTATCTGGAAATTGCTGGCCATTCCGCGCGAGGCGCAGGGTTTCCCTATCGCGCTTCCGGAGCGGTCGCGATCCAGATGACATGGCGGGCGCCACGCTTGCCATGGGCGCGCGCCTTGACCTCCTCGACGGCGAAGCCCGCCTGCTTGAGGCGGCGCGTAAAGCCGCTGTCGGGGCCCTGCGACCACACCGCCAGTACGCCGCCGGGGCGGAGCGCGGCGCGTGCCTGGCCGAGGCCGGCGGCGCCGTAGAGCGCGTCGTTGCCCTTGTAGACGATACCTTCCGGGCCGTTGTCGACATCGAGCAGGATGGCGTCCCAGGCCGATTTCCCGGCGCCGATGACGCGCCCGACATCGCTTTCCTGGATGGTGATGCGTGGGTCGTCGAGGCAGCCGTCGAAAATGCCGGCCATGGGACCGCGCGCCCAGGCGACGACGGCCGGCACCAGTTCGGCGATGGTGACGCTTGCGTCAGGACCAAGTTCGGCAAGGGCGGCGCGTAGCGTGAAGCCCATGCCCAGGCCGCCGATCAGGATTTTCGGCTGCTGGTGACCGGCGATCCTTTCGCAGGCGAGTTTTGCAAGCGCCTGCTCGGAGCCGCTGAGACGGCTGTTCATCAGCTCGTTGGTGCCCAGCATGATGGAAAATTCAGTACCGCGCTGCTTCAGGCGCAATTCCTGCCCGCCGTCCGGTGTCTTCGCCGAATCGAGCTGGACCCAAGGGATCAATGCCTGATTCCACTTTTTGGAATCATGGCTACGTCGCCAGCGCCGGCTGGCTCCAGCGGGCGGCGAGCAGCCGGTAGGGGATCAGCGCCACCACGGCGATGATCAGCTTCACCGAGAGGTCGCCCAGCGCCCAGGACACCCAGCGCATGGTCTCGACCGGCAGCACGCCCAGCAGCGGCGCCGCCTCCAGCGCGAAGCTGTCGTTCGGGCCGACGAAGGCGAAAGCGGCGGAGAAGGCGACGCCGAAGAAGACGACGGTGTCGAACACCGAGCCGACCAGCGTGCCGACGATCGGCGCCCGCCACCAGCTCTGCCGGCGCAGCCGGTTGAACACGGTGACGTCGAGCAGTTGCGCGGTGAGGAAGGCGGCGCCCGAGGCGGCGGCAATGCGCACCAGCCGGTCGGCGGCGGTCTCGAATTCGATCAGGCCGTGGCGGAACAGGAAGGGCGGGACGAGGATCGAGCAGATCACCGCCGTCATGAAGCCGACAAAGACGATCCTGCGCGCCACGGTCGGGCCATAGCGGCGGTTGGCGAGGTCGGTGACAAGGAAGGAGAAGGGGTAGGTGAAGGCGCCCCAGGTCAAGATGTCAGCCAGCGACAGGCCGCCGATCTGACCCTGCATCGGGAACTGCACGAGGATGTTGGAGGCCACGACGACGAGCGCCATGGCGGCCACGAAGGGCAGATATCGCGAGACGGAATTCATTTTTTTATCCTGGGTAATGGAACCAGCGGAATGTCATGCCGAATCCGCACGACACTCCTGCGAAGGCGGTGTCCCGCCAGAAACTGTTAAGCCGCGGCCTGCTCGGCGAGCTTCTTGGCGATCTGCTTCTTCAGGAGGCGAGCGCGCTGCGACAGCTCCTTGGCGTCGGCCTTGGCCAGGAAGGCGTCGAGGCCGCCGCGGTGCTCGACCGAACGCAGCGCGTTGGCCGAAATGCGCAGGCGCACATTCTGGTTCAGCACTTCGGAGATCAGCGTCACATTGACCAGGTTCGGCAGGAAGCGGCGCTTGGTCTTGTTGTTGGCGTGGCTCACATTGTTGCCGGTCTGGACTGCCTTGGCAGTGAGCTCGCAGGTGCGGGACATGATTCTAACCTTCAGTTCTCGGTCGGCCAAACCATTCGACCCGCGCCAGGCGGCGCGCGGTCTCGGTCAGGCGGCCTTATGGAAAAAGTTGGCGTTCCATAGTGGCATTTCACCGGCGCGTCAAGCTCCGGCCAGCCAGCCATATTCCATATAAAGGCCGGATTTCACCCTATAAGCCAGCCTCATAGGGACATACCAGCCAGGAATAGCCCGTTTCCCGGCTGAAAATCGAGGACCGCCATGCTTCGCCCCCCTGTGCTTCGTCTGTCATATGCCTTCGCCTGCTTGCTGGCTGTCGCCTTGCCAACGGCAAGTTTCGCCGCCGCCGCGCCACAATCTTTCAAGGGCGAGTATACGGTGTCGTTCCTCGGCCTTTCAGTGGCCAGGGCGACATTCTCGAGCCGCTATGACGGCGACAATTACGCGATCAACGGCACTGTCTCGGCGGCGGGCCTCGCTAAGCTGTTCGACGATACCAAGGGCACGGTCTCGTCCAAAGGCACTATTTCAGGCAAGCAGATGCGGCCACAGGCCTTCCGCGCCGATTACACGTCTGGCAAGAAGGCCTCGGTGGTCGACATCCGCTTCGCCAATGGCGCGGTGACCTCGACCGAGGTCGTCCCGGCGCCGAAGAAGCGCGATCCCAAGAGCTGGGTTCCGCTTGGCGCGGGCGACCTGAAGTCGGTCCTCGATCCGATGGCGGCGACCGTCATCCACGCCGACAGCCTCGATCAGGTCTGCGGGCGCACGGTCAAGTTCTACGATGGCGAGATGCGCGCCAATCTGACGCTGACCTATGCCTCGAAAGGGTCGATCTCGGTGCTCGGATACAAGGGCGACACGGTGACCTGCCGAATGGGGTTTGAGCCGGTGGCGGGGTACCGCAAGGGCCGCAAGGCGCTGAATTTCCTCAAGGACCGGAGCCGCATGATGGTGACGTTTGCACCGCTCGGCCAAACCGGCGTATATGCGCCGATCCGCGCCACGGTCGGGACCCAGATCGGTCCGCTGACCATCAGCGCCGGACGGTTCGAAGCCATAAACTAGGCGCGTTTGCGCGCCGCCGGAGACAGGCATGGGGCGCGCAACATTGATCGGCTTCTCGGCGGTCGCCATGTGGTCGTTGCTGGCGCTGTTGACCGACGCGTCCGGCCAGGTGCCGCCGTTCCTGCTGTCGGCCATCACCTTCGCCATCGGCACCTGCGTCGGGCTCGCCGCGCGGCTGGTGATGCCGGCCGCCGACCGCAGCGAAAAGATCCCGCCGCAGGTCTGGGTGATCGGCATTGCCGGGCTGTTCGGCTACCATTTCTTCTACTTCACCGCGCTGCGCAACGCGCCGGCGGTGGAGGCGAGCCTGATCGCCTATCTGTGGCCACTGCTGATCGTGCTGGGCTCGGCGCTGATGCCGGGCGAGCGGCTGGCCTGGAACCACGTCGTCGGCGCGCTGCTCGGCCTTGCAGGCACGGTCCTCATCGTCACCAAGGGCGGCGGCCTTGCCTTCGACGCGCGCTATGCCTTCGGCTACGCGATGGCCGGTGTTTGCGCCCTCCTGTGGTCGTCCTATTCGCTGTTGTCGCGGCGTTTCCCATCGGTGCCGACCTCGATCGTCACCTGGTTCTGCGCGGCGACGTCTGTGCTTTCGCTGGCCTGCCACTTCCTGCTTGAGCAGACGGTGCTGCCCGTCGGCATCGGCCAGTGGCTGGCCGTGCTCGGCCTCGGGCTGATGCCGGTGGGGGCCGCCTTCTACGCCTGGGACATCGGCGTCAAGCGCGGCAATATCCAGGTGCTGGGCGCGGCCAGCTACGCCGCGCCGCTGCTGTCGACGCTGGTGCTGATCATTGCCGGCGTCGCCGAGCCGTCGCTGCGCATCCTCGCCGCCTGCGTGCTCATCACCGGCGGCGCGGCACTTGCCGCGAAGTCGCTGTTGCTGCGCAAGGCGGCCACGGGTGAGGCAAACGCATGATGCCGTTTCCCGGCGGCATCGACGCCAACGCCAATGCGACGCTGGTGTTCTCGCTGGTGGCGGCGGTGATCTACGCTTTCACGCTCAACATGCCGCCGAGCCTCGCCCGCTCGGCGGCAAAGACGCTTGCCGTCGCCATGCTGGCGGTGCTCGCCGTCATGCAGGGTGGCCCGTTTCTGCTCGTCGCGGCGCTCGCGCTCAGCGCCGTCGGCGATGCCTTCCTGTCGCGCGATGGCGAGAAGGCCTTCCTCGGCGGGCTGGCCAGTTTTCTTACGGCGCATGTCCTTTACGTGCCGCTGTTCCTGCAAAACGGCGGCGGCCTGGACGTGCTCGGCGCCCAATCCTGGCGCGGCGCGATCGCGCTCGCCATGGCGGCATTTGCGATCGTCATGCTGGCCGCGCTCTGGCGCCGTGTCGGCCCGAGCCTGCGCCTGCCGATCGCGATCTATGTCGGGGCGATCCTCGCCATGGGGATTTCGGCGCTGACCACCAGCAATAGCCTGGTGATCGGCGGCGCCATACTGTTCATGGCGTCGGACGGGTTGCTCGCCGCCGAAAAATTCCTGCTCGCCGCCATCTCGCCGCACCGCGCCTGGATGCGCTACGCGGTCTGGGCGCTTTACTACGCCGCGCAGGCGGCGATCAGCTTGGGTTTTCTACTCGGCTAAGGCTGTTTCGGCTGCCAGCCCGGCTCGGCCAGCTCGAAGGCGGCGAAGTCGAAGCCCGGCGCCACGGTGCAGCCGACCAGCGTCCATTCGCCGAGGCTGCGCGCCGACTGCCACCAGCCGGCCGGCACCACGATCTGCGGCCGCTCGCCGGCGGCAAGGGCGATGCCCAGCACCTGCTCGATCACGCCGCTGCCTTCCTCATGCATCGACAGCGCCAGCGGCGCGCCGGCATGGAAGTGCCAGACCTCGGCCGCGTCCGTGACCCGGTGCCAGGCCGAGAGCTGATCCTCTTCCAGAAGGAAGTAGATGGCTGTCGAATGGCCGCGCGCGCCTCCGGTGCCATCACGAAAGGTCTCGGCATACCAGCCGCCCTCCGGGTGCGGCTTCAGGCCGAGCGTGGCGATGATTTCGGCGGCACTGGTCATCGGCCGGAAGCTAGCACGGGCTCAGAAATTGTCCTTGCGCTTGCGGATATCGGCGAACACCTCGGCGTCGGTGGCCGTCTCCATGCCGAGATGCTTGCGGATCGCCGGGTCGTGCCAGCGAAGGAACGGATTGGTCGACAATTCCTCGCCGATCGTCGTCGGCAGCGTCGGCTTGTCGTCGGCGCGCAGCGCCTCGATTCGGGCGGCGCGTTCCTTCAGGGCCGAATTGGTCGGATCGACGGTGAGCGCGAAGCGGGCGTTGGAAAGGGTGTATTCATGGCCGCAATAGACGACCGTCTCGGCCGGCAGCGCCGCCAGCTTCTTCAGCGAATCGTACATAACCGGCGGCTTGCACTCGAACAGCCGGCCGCAGCCCAGCGCAAACAGCGTGTCGGCGGTGAAGGCGACTTTCGAGGCCGGCAGATGGTAGGAGACATGGCCGGCGGTGTGGCCGGGCGTGGCGATGACGTCGATCCGTTCCTCGCCGAGGTGGATGACGGAGCCTTCGCCGACCGTCTCGTCGATGCCGGGGATTTTCTCCTTTTCCGCTTCCGGCCCGATGATGCGCAGCTTGAAGCGTTCCTTCAGCGCCAGATTGGCCTCGACATGGTCGACATGGTGGTGAGTGGTCAGGATCAGCGTCGGCGTCCAGCCGGTGCGCTGGATGGCGGCCAGAATCGGCGCCTCCTCTGGTGCGTCGATGATGGCGGTCTGGCCGCTCGTGGGGTCACGCACCAGCACGCCGAAATTGTCGCTGCGGCACATGAACTGTTCGATTTCGACCGGCATCGCGTCTCTCCACCAAAGCGCCGTGCGTCCAATTGGACGCACAAAGGACGCTCTAAGCTGTTTATCTGCTGCATCGCGCTTTCCGAAATCGAAACCGATTTCGGGCCGATGCAGTTGTCGCCGCAGACATAGGGCGCTTGGGCGCCGATGTCATCCGCCTTTGTTGAACTTGCAATGCTTCGAAGCTACCGTCCCGGCCATGCATTCCGATATCGTCGACCTCCGTTCCTTCTATTCGACCACGCTGGGGCGCCTCGCCGAGCGCTCGATCACCATGGCGCTGTCCTCGATCTGGGCGGCCGTGCCAAACGAGCGGCTGGTCGGGCTCGGCTACACCCTGCCGTGGCTGGAGCGGTTCGGTGCCGACGCCGAGCGGGTCTTCGCCTTCATGCCGGCAACGCAGGGCGCCGTGGTCTGGCCGGCGACCGGTCCGACAGCGACCGCGCTGGTCTTCGACGAGGAATTGCCGCTGGTCGATTCCTGCATCGACCGTGTGCTGCTTGTCCATTCGCTCGAGCATGTCGAGAACCCGCGCGAGACGCTGAACGAGATCTGGCGCGTGCTGTCGCCCGCCGGCCGCGTCGTCATCGTCGTGCCCAACCGGCGCGGCGTCTGGGCGCGTTTCGAGCACACGCCGTTCGGCAACGGCCGGCCGTTCTCGCGCGGCCAGCTGACCGAATTGCTGCGCGAGGCGAATTTCACCCCGGCTGCATGGTCCGACGCGCTGTTCTTCCCGCCGTCGCCGCGGCGCTTCATGATGCGCTTCCACAACATGCTGGAGCGCGCCGGCCGGCGGTTCTGGCCGATCTTTTCCGGCGTCATCGTGGTCGAGGCGCAGAAGCGGCTCTACCAGGGCGTGCCGGTCGTGCAGCGCGCCTCGCGCCGCGTTTTCGTGCCGGTGCTGACGCCGCAAGGCGCCACAAGGCTCGGGCGGCTGGCGGCGAACCAGGCGCAAGCCCAAGTGACGCGTTCGTGATCGCGGCGGCGCCTTGCCTCATCCTATCTGTCGGGGGCGGGTTCGCGGCCTGAGGGACATGCCGGTCGCACCCGCGCCGGTTTCGGCACCTTTTTCCGAAAGCAGGGATATCTGACATGGCTGATCAAGCGGATGACAAGGCCGGCCCGGCGGCTGCCGCCGTGTCTGTCGAAGTCAGCAGCCTCGGCGACCAGGTGAGGACGATCAAGCAAGCGCTGAAATCCTCGCCGGTGCGCAGGCAGTTCATCTGGGCCTGCCTCGGCATCGTCGCCGTCATCGTCGCGACCGCGATCGGCCAGGTGCTGCTCAACCGCTGGAACCAGCCCTTCTACGACGCGCTGGCGCGGCGCGACCTGCCGGGTTTCCTGCACCAGCTTATGGTCTTCGCGGCCATCGCCGGTGGGCCGCTGGTGCTCAATGTCGGCCAGACCTGGCTCAACCAGATGATCCGGCTGAAGCTGCGCCAGGCGCTGACGCTCGACCTGATCGAGGAGTGGATGCGGCCGGCGCGCGCCTTCCGCCTGGCGCATGCCGGCGCAATCGGCGTCAATCCGGACCAGCGCATGCAGCAGGATGCCGGGCATCTCTCCGACCTGTCGACCGATCTCGGCGTCGGGCTGCTGCAGTCCTTCATCCTGCTGGTGTCGTTCATCGGCGTGCTTTGGCAGCTCTCCTCCGGCTTCGTTTTCCATATCGGCGGCCATGCGCTGGAGATCCCCGGCTATATGGTGTGGGCGGCGATCCTCTATGCCGGCATCGCCTCGTGGCTGAGCTGGCTGGTCGGGCGGCCGCTGATCCGCTTCAACAGCGACCGCTACACGCGCGAGGCCGAGCTCAGGTCGTCGATGGTCCGCGTCAACGAGAATGTCGACGCCATCGCGCTCGCGCATGGCGAGGCCGACGCCAGGCGGCAGCTCGAGCTCGACCTCGGCACGGTGCTCGGCGCCATGCGGCGCATCTACGGCGCCCAGATCAATCTCTCCTGGGTTACCGACACCTATGGCTGGATCACCGTGGTGGCGCCGATCCTGGTGGCGGCGCCGGTCTATTTCGCCGGCGATATCAGCTTCGGCGGGCTGATGATGGCGGTTGGGGCCTTCAACCAGGTCCATTCCTCGCTGCGCTGGTTCATCAACAACATAGGCGGCATCGCCGACTGGCGGGCGACGCTGATGCGCGTCGCCGATTTCCGCATCGCGCTCGGCGAGACCGACGTTTTCCACGACACCGAAAAGCGCATCACCTTTACCGAGAACGCCGGCGGCACGCTGACCTTCGAGAGGCTGGAGGTCGCTTCGCCGGACGGCTGCACAAGGCTAGCCGAGCCGGAGGTGGAGATACGCCCCGGCGAGCGCGTCATGATCACCGGCGACCCGCGCGCCGGCAAGACGCTGTTCTTCCGCGCCATTGCCGGGCTGTGGCCATGGGGCAGCGGCAGCATCGGCATGCCGGCCGGGGCGGCGCCGGTCTTCGTTCCGCGCATGCCCTATTTCCCGCTCGGCACGCTGCGCGAGGTGCTTAACCATGCCGACGGCATCACGGTCGAGGATGCCGAGATCGCGGCGGTGCTGACGGAGGTCGGCCTCGAACGGCTTGCCTCCTCGCTCGACCGTTCGGCGCGCTGGGAGCACGAACTCGCCGACGACGAGCAGCGCCTGCTTGCCGTCGCCAGGCTGGCACTCAGGCGGCCAAAATGGGTGATCATCGACGAGGCGATGGACACGTTCGACGGCGCGACGCTGCGGCGCGTGCTGGCGATGCTGGAGAAGCGGCTGCCGGACGCCGCCATCCTCAACATCGGCCGTGGCCAGCACAACAACCAGTTCTTCCCGCGCTCGCTGACGATCGTGAAGGATGCTGGCCGATCGGCGCTCAAGCCGGCGCGGGTCAGGGCCGGCGCGATCGAGCCGCCGCCGCTGGCGCCGCGCAGGAACAAGTAAAAGCCAAGCTTTATTTCGCCGCGATCACCGCAGAAGATCAGGCCCGTCAAACCGGACGCACGCGGCCATGCTCGACATGCTCAGCCTGCTTGCCTGTCTCGGCTGCGCCCAGGCCGCGCCTGTGCCGGTGCCCGCCGCACCTGCCGCCGTGGACGTCGAGCTGGTGCTGGCGGTCGACATCTCGACGTCGATGGACGAGCGCGAATTCGCGTTGCAGCGCGCCGGCTACGTCGAGGCGCTCAGGCATCCGGACTTCATCAGGGCGGTGCGCGCGGGAACCAACGGCCGCATCGCGATCGCCTATTTCGAGTGGGCGGGCACCATCCGCGACGACGCGGTGCTTGCCTGGCAGATCATCGACGGCAGCGACAGCGCCAATGTGTTCGCCGACAGGATCGCAGCGCGGCCGTTCCGCAGCTTCCGCGGCACCTCGATCTCCGGCGCGCTCGCCTTTGGCACCGGGCTTTTCGAGCAAACCGCCTTCGCGGCCGAGCGGCGCGTCATCGACATCTCGGGCGACGGACCCAACAACACCGGTCCGCCCGTCACCTCCGAGCGCGACGCGGCACTGGCCAGGGGCATCGTCGTCAACGGCCTGCCGATCCTGATCAGCCCGTCGCCCACCTTCAGCCATCTCGACCGCTACTACGCCCAATGCGTCACCGGTGGGCCCGGCTCCTTCGTGCTGCCGATCTACGCGGCTTCCGAGTTCTCGACCGCCATCCGGCGCAAGCTGATCCTCGAGGTGAGCGGCATCGCCGACACGGCGGCGGTCCGGATCGATGCCGAGCCGCCCATCGACTGCCTGCAGGGCGAGCGCGACCGCCGTTTCTATTCCGACCCCTATTTCCCGGAACTCGATCGCTAGAGCGGTTCAGCGTTTCAAGGAATCGCCGAACCGCTCTAACTATTTGTTTCTACGCGATTCCGGACGGAAAACCGTTACACACTTTTCCTGGAATTGCTCCAAGCCGACAGGCTCGGGGCCCGGCAAGATCAGGCGGGGCGCGCGCCGTACTTCGCGCGGAACTCGTCATAAAGGTCACGCCGGCGGCGGCGGCCGTCGACATAGCCGCGCAACAGCTGCGGCAGCGAGTAGCCGAGCGACTTGGACGAGCGGTTGGCCAGATAACCGGCGAATGCCTGCGAAACCCTGCCCTTCATCGTATCGGCGATGATCTGGCGCGCGATCATATAGGGCGGGATCTCGGGATAGCGGTCAGCGATGTAAGGGTGTTTGTCGATGAGGTTCGCATAGGCCTCGACATAGCCGTCGCGGCGGCCGGAAATCGAATTTTCCGAATTGTATTTCTTCCAGTCGATTTCCTCGGTGAGCAGCGCGCCGCCGCGGCGGGCGAAGCGCAGCAGCAATTCGCGATCCTGCATGCGCGCGATGTCGCTGTCGTAGCCGCCGATCGCCAGCAGCGATTCATGCCGGGCGGTTATCGCCGAACCGGCGATGAAGACGGTCTGGGAGACCAGCGCCCGTTCCAGCATGTTCCGGGTCAGGAATGCCTCGCGGTTGACGCATTTGGTGGCCCGGTTGCCCTTCACCGAAACGAAGGAGCTGATGAGCACCTCGAGCGACGGGTTGTCGTCGAAGCGCGCCAGCGTCCGCTCCAGCCGGTCCGGCAGATAGACATCATCCGAATCAAGGAAGGTGACGATCGGCGCGCGCGCGCGCTCGATGCCGGCATTGCGGGCGGCGTTGGCACCACGCCATTTGGCTCCGACATAGATCAGCCGCGGGTCGCGGATTTCGGCAAGCGCCGCCGCGGTGGCGTCGGTGGAGCCATCGTCGACGACGATGTGCTCGAAGCGGGTAAGGGTCTGCGCCAGCACGCTTTCCACGGCGCGCACAACCTGGCTGCGCCGGTTGTGGGTCGGCGTGATCACTGTGATGAGCGGGGCCGGCTCGGGCGCTTTCGGCATGCGATCAGGCCCGGGATTCTGGGATATTCGGATGGATTTGTTGCCGTCTTCCATGCCCGCCCAAGCTTGCGTTCAGCGGGACGCTACAAAAAAGCAGTCTCTGTGTCACCTCGACCGCCCGCGCCCGTGCCTGCAATCGGCAGATTTCGAGACGCCGCGCCTCAATTGCAACACCGGCCTCAGCTGTGCCCGACATAGTCCGGCACCAGCTCGACCCTGTCGCCAACGATCCCCGCGGCAAAGCTGAACTGGCCCCAGAACATCAAGGCATAGAACGCCTGGCCGACGATCAGGGAGAACGGGATCTGCCAGGCCGGCATGCCTGCCTGGCGGGCATGGCTCACGATGCGCCGCGTCGTGCGCCACGACATGGTGAACCAGCGGCTGAACGACTTGACGATGCGCGCGCCGCGCGTGGGCGAGCGCTGCGCGACGAATTTCCTGTCGGCATCCCGGCCGGTCACCAGTGCCCGCCAGAAGAAGAACCGCCAGCCCCGCGGGGGATAGTGGTAGACGCGGGCGTTGACGTTGCTCGGCTGGTGGCCTTGGCGCCGCAGCTCGTGCATCAGCAAGGTGCAGGAGACCTTGAAGCCATTGTTTTCCGGAAACGGGTGGCTGGAAATCCACTCGCGCCGGAAGGCGATGTTGTTGGCGTTGAGCGCCCGTTTCGAGGCGAACCGCTTATCACCCTCGGCCATCGGGAAGAACCACATCATGGCAAAGGTTCTCGAAAAGAAGTCGTCGCACAAGAGATAGGTATAGCCGTTGACGCAGACGATCGCGGGATCCTGAAACGGGCCGAGCAGGGTTGCAAGCCAGTCCGGCTCCGGAACGGTATCGGAGTCCAGGAAGACGACCAGTTCGCCCTCGGTTTGTTTGATCCCGTTATTCTTGAGGTCGTAGTAGCGGCCGCCGGGACAAGCTGCGAAGCTTATCTCCGCCACCTCTTCCAACTGTGGCGCCTGGGTATGGAAGTTGCGCCGGAGCGTGTCCGCGTCCTCTTCCTCCCCGCCATGCGAGATAATGACTTTCGGTCTTGCAAAGCCGGTCGCGGAAACCGCGGCGATCTCGCGCGCCAGGGCGTTCAACCCAACGCCGATCTCCGCCCAGTCGATCGACTTGGCGTTCTCCATTTCCACGACGATTGAATAAGTCGGACGATCGCCGCTCATATTGTTCGACCAGGTTGCTTGAATGGACGTGGCTATAGGGGTCGGCTTTCGCTGTCAAATAACAGAAGCAAGCAGGAAAGCTCCTTTTGCGAGAATCTTCGTCGCGCCGGGATCTGCGGAAGTGCTGGTGTCGGCGAAGGAAACCGCCGCGATCGTTGCTATCGTCGCAGCAGAAACACTGCCTGCTGGCCGAAGAAATTCCAGAACCACCACGGCATGGAGAGGCCTATCTTCTGGCCGTTGCCGTCGAGCGCGGTCGCCTTTTCCACCGTCGCGCCAAGCTCCTCGCACAGATTGACGAAGTCGCGGATGGTGCAGAAGTGGATGTTGGGCGTGTCGTACCAGGAATAGGGCAGATCCTTGGTCACCGGCATACGCCCCTTGACGAACAGCGACAGGCGCACCTGCCAGTGGCCGAAATTGGGGAACGAGACGATGGCGCGGTTGCCTATCCTCAGCAACTCGTCGAGCACCAGCTTCGGATTGCGGGTCGCCTGCAGCGTCTGCGACAGGACGACGAAATCGAAGCCCTTGTCGGGATAGAATTCGAGATCCTTGTCGGCATCGCCCTGGATGACCGAGAGGCCGCGCGCCACGCATTCGTTGACGCCGCGCTGCGACAGTTCCAGCCCGCGGCCGTCGACCTGCTTGGTTTCCTGCAGCAATTCGAGCAGCAGACCGTCGCCGGAGCCGACATCGAGCACCCGTGACTGCGGCGGGATGAGATCGGCGACGACTTCAAGGTCGACGCGCTGGGCGCGGTTGACGCTCATCGGCTGGTCTCCCGTTCGGCGCATGATCCTGATCCGGGAAGTCTGCAACTTTCCGGGGTCATGCGTTCAGCCCTCTCGCCCGCGCGGCCGAACCGATGAAGCCGCTGATGGCGGCGAACAGTTCCGGCTCGTCGAGCAGGAAGGCGTCATGGCCGCGATCGGTGTCGATCTCGACGAAGGAGACGGAGGCGCCGGCGGCGTTCAGCGCATGCACGATCGAGCGGCTTTCCTC
This sequence comes from Mesorhizobium sp. M4B.F.Ca.ET.143.01.1.1, assembly GCF_004792275.1. Taxonomy (NCBI): domain Bacteria; kingdom Pseudomonadati; phylum Pseudomonadota; class Alphaproteobacteria; order Hyphomicrobiales; family Phyllobacteriaceae; genus Mesorhizobium; species Mesorhizobium sp. M4B.F.Ca.ET.143.01.1.1. The sequence continues at coordinate 99,111 of NZ_SRSR01000005.1, read as the reverse complement.
GGTCGGGAACAGCCAGTCGGAGGTGAAGGAGACCAGGCAGAATCGCGTTTTGGTGCCGGCGAAGGCATCAGCCAGGCGTCCACCGTGATCGGCGACGAGGTCGAAATAGTCCATCGCGCGGGTCAAATAGAGGTAGGTGTTGGCGTCGAAGCGGTCGACGAAGGTCATGCCCTGATGGCGCAGGTAGCTTTCGATCTGGAAGTCGGCGTCGAAGCCGAAGGTCAGCGCCTCGCGGTCCTGCAGGTTGCGGCCGAATTTGCGGTGCAGCGCCGCTTCCGACAGGTAGGTGATGTGTGCCGCCATGCGCGCCACCGCCAGCCCCTTTTCCGGACGCTTGCCGTGCTCGAAATATTTGCCGCCATGCCAGTCGGGGTCGGCCATGACAGCCTGCCGGCCAACCTCGTGGAAGGCGATGTTCTGCGAGGAATGGCGCGCGCCGGTGGCGATCGGCAGCGCCGAGAAGACGCGCTCCGGATAGCTCGCGGCCCATTCCAGCACCTGCATGCCGCCCATCGAGCCGCCAAGCACGCAAAACAGCTTCTCGATGCCGAAGTGGTCGACCAGCATCAGCTGCGCCCGCACCATGTCGCGGATGGTGATCACCGGCAGGTCGAGGCCGTAAGGCTTGCCGGTGGCAGGGTTTGTCGAGGCCGGGCCGGTGGAGCCCAGGCAGCCGCCCAACACGTTTGAGCAGATGACGAAGAAGCGGTTGGTGTCGATGATCTTGCCCGGCCCGATCAGCACCTGCCACCAGCCAGGCTTGCCGGTGACCGGATTGGTGCTGGCAACATGCTGGTCGCCGGTCAGCGCGTGGCAGACCAGGATGGCGTTGGAGCGGGCGTCGTTGAGGGTGCCATAGGTCTGGTAGGCGATCTGGAACGGCGACAGCAGCGCACCGGCATCGAGCTTGAGCGGCTTGTCGGGGCCAAAGCGCAACACCGGGCTCGACGGCTGGTCGACCTCGTTATTGGTCTTTGCGGCGCGCAGAACGGCCATTGCATCCTCTTACATCACGCACCGTGGTTTCCGAAAACCGATTCCGATTTCCGGACCAGGCGAATGTCCGGCCGGCGGCGGACAACAAAAAACCGGCAATGCATTCGCAAAGCCGGTTACAGGATGCAAACGGCCCTTTAGCGAATTGTTTAACGTGGCTGCAAGCCGACCGGCCAAATCACCACGGAACTGTCGCTGCCCTTCTAGGGCCAGCGCGGCTCGGCGTCAACGGCCAGGCTTTTCGCGCCCTTGCCGCCTCTCGACATTCAGGGCCACGACTAGTATTTCCGCTGCGGCCTCCGGACGGAGGCTCTCTCGACGGATTTTTGCGACATGAACCAGACACCAGACAAGGCACGTCCGACGCCCCGCGCGGGCATCATGGACATCGAAGCCTATGTGCCCGGCAAGAGCACGGCGCCGGCCGGTGTTGCCAGGGTCCATAAATTGTCGTCGAACGAGAACCCGCTGGGGCCCTCGCCGAAGGCGATCGAGGCTGCGCGCGAGGTTGCCGGAAAGCTCGATGTCTATCCGGACGGCACGGCAAGGCGGCTGCGCGAGGCGATCGCCGAGGTGCACGGCCTCAACCCCGCGAACATCATCTGCTCCAACGGCTCCGACGAGATTCTCGGCCTGCTCGCGCAGACCTATCTGGCGCCCGGCGACGAGGCTGTTTTCACCGAACACGCCTTCATGGTCTACAAGATCTACATCCAGGCGGCCGGCGCGCTTCCGGTCGCGGTCAAGGAAACCGACGAGCGGGCCGACATCGACGCGATCCTGGCCGCGGTGACGGCGCGGACCCGCATCGTCTTCCTCGCCAATCCCAACAATCCGACCGGTACCTACGTGCCGTTCCAGGAAGTGCGCCGGCTGCATGCCGGCCTGCCGAAGAACGTGCTCTTGGTGCTGGATGGGGCCTACGCCGAATATGTGCGCCGCAACGACTACGAGGCCGGCATCGAACTGGCGGGAAGCGCGGAGAACGTGGTGATGACCCGCACCTTCTCCAAGCTCGGCCTTGGCGGCGCGCGCATCGGCTGGATGTATGGGCCCATGCACATCGTCGACGCGATCAACCGCGTGCGCGGCCCCTTCAACGTCAACGCAACGGCGATCGAGGCCGGCATCGCGGCGATCCGCGACCGCGCCCATGTCGAGCGCAGCGTGGCGCACAACGAAACCTGGCTCGCCTGGCTGAGCGAGGAACTGACCAAGCTCGGGCTGCGCGTGACGCCGAGCGTCGGCAATTTCGTGCTGATCCACTTCCCCGAGGACGGCAAGCATTCGGCGGCGGCGGCGGACGACTATCTCACGGCGCGAGGCTACATATTGCGGCGGGTTTCCGGCTACGGTTTTCCCAACGCGCTGCGCATGAGCGTCGGCATCGAAGAAGCCAATCGCGGCGTGATTGCCGCCCTCACGACCTTCCTGAAAAGTTGAGCGCCATGACATCTGCGATGTTCGAAAAGATCGCGCTGGTCGGCATCGGCCTGATCGGCTCGTCGCTGGCCCGCGTCATCCGTCGCGAGCGACTGGCCCGGCATGTCGCGATCTCGACGCGCAGCCCCGCCACACTGGCACGGGCGGAGCAACTCGGCCTTGGCGATTCCTACACCACCGACGCGAAGGAAGCGGTTCGCGATGCGGACCTCGTCATCGTTTCGGTGCCGGTCGGCTCCTCCGGCGCGGTCGCCGAAGAAATCGCGCCGGCGCTGAAGAAGGGCGCCATTCTCACCGATGTCGGCTCGACCAAGGCGTCCGTCATCGCGCAGATGCAGCCGCATGTGCCGGAAGGCGTGCACTTCATTCCCGGCCATCCGCTGGCCGGCACGGAGAAGTCGGGGCCGGATGCCGGCTTCGCCGATCTCTTCGACAATCGCTGGTGCATCTTCACGCCGGTGCCAGGCACCGATCCCGCGGCCTTGGAGACGCTGTCGGAATTCTGGCGGCGCTGCGGTTCCAACATCGACACGATGGACCCGCAGCATCACGATATGACGCTTGCCATCGTCTCGCACCTGCCGCACATCATCGCCTACAACATCGTCGGCACCGCGGACGATCTGGAATCGGTGACCAAGACGGAAGTCATCAAATATTCGGCTTCCGGCTTCCGCGATTTCACCCGTCTTGCGGCTTCCGATCCGACGATGTGGCGGGATGTGTGCCTGCACAACAAGGACGCCATCCTGGAAATGCTGGCGCGCTTCTCGGAGGATCTCGCCTTCCTGCAGCGGGCGATCCGCTGGGGCGACGGCGAGAAACTGTTCGACCTCTTTACGCGCACGCGGGCGGTGCGCCGCTCGATTATCGACGCCGGGCAGGATATCGACGTGCCGGACTTCGGCCGCCAGGCTATCGAACATCCGGAAACGAAGGCTTAGTCAGCTCGACGGCGGCCAATGGGCGGCCATCATGGCAAGCGTCTCTGCCCGGTCCGGCGCGCCGAGCCGGCCGCCGAAGCGCTGGCATTTGAGCGCCGCGGCGGCACTGGCAAAGCGCAAGGCCTGCTCGGGCGGCATGGCTTCCGCGAGGCCGACGGCAAAAGCGCCGTGGAACACGTCGCCGGCGGCCAGCGTATCCACCGCCTTGATCCTCGGCGCCGCGACGTGGCGGACCGAGCCGGTGGAACGGTCGTGCCACCAGCTTCCCGCCGCGCCGCCGGTGACGGCGACAAAAGCATCGGTGCGGCTGGCGAGATCGGCGCAGGCGGTTTCCGGATCGAGCGCATGGCCGCAGACGATGCGCGCCGCGGGTTCCGAAGCGACGATGTGCGTGGCCAGCGGCAACAACTGCTCCAGGACCTCCAGCGGTGCGGTATCGGCATCGAGGATCGCAGGCCGGCCATTGGCGCGCGCCGCATTCAGGGCGAGCGCCGCGGCGCCCGGCCAGCGGACGTCGACCAGCATGGCGTCGAAGGCGGAGAGATCGGCGGGCAATTCATCGGGGTCGGCCTGCGCCTCGCGGTCGTAGAACGGGACGATGATGCGTTCGCCATGCGCATCGACGAGGATCGCGGCCAGCGCCGAGCGCGCGCCGGCCACACGTCGGACCAGGTTGCAATCGACGCCCTCGGCCTCGATCTCGGCAACCAGCTGGTCGCCGACGGCATCATCGCCCGCACTTGCCCAAAGCGAGACTTCGGCGCCGAGACGGCGGGCGGCGCAAGCGGCGCTGGTTGCCATGCCCGAGGCAATCTGGACGCCATCGCAAGCGATGAACTTGCCCTGATGCGCGGGCAGCGTGTCGAGGCGAAGGATCGTATCGAGGGTGAACGCGCCGACGCTCAGGACCTTGACCGGCTTCTCCATCAGATCGCTATCCCTTGTCTGGGCATGGTCTTGTCCAAAAACCGGTTCCCACTTATTGGGGCCATGCTCTAATCGACCGCTTTGATCTTGCCGAGCGGGATGAAGCCGAGCGAGGCCTTGCCCTTGACGATCCTGAGCGGCATGGACGGCTCGTTGCCGAGCATCGCCAGACCGGCAAAACCTTGCTCGATCTCGCTCTTGCGCTCGGGGATGGCGCCGCCGAGGATCGCTGCCACCGCCTTGGGATCCCTGAGCTTGATCGTCAGCTCGGCGTCGATGAGCCCTTCGGCATCGACCGATAGCGGCCCGGAGACGGTTATGCGCGCTTCGCCCGACGACAGGTCGAGCTTGGCGATGTCGACCGACTGGCCGCGCAGGCTCTTCGGCTGCGTCCTGATCAGCGCGACGCCGTTCTTCAGCGTCGCCTCGCCGCTGCCGTCGAGCGGCGGCAGCACGCGCCCGCCGATCGCGTCGGCGTCGATCTCGAGATCGTTGAAACTGCCGACATAGCCGATGTCCAGGCCGTTCGGCTGCAATTGCCCGGCGGCCTTTCCGGCATAGAACAGCTCGACGGGATCGCTGTTGTCGGCCGGATCGGTCTGGCCGGACAGGCCCTCGGCCTTCAGCGCGACGCGCTGCGGCAGCGGCCAGGAGAGCTTCGCGTCCGCCCGCAGTTTGTCCCAGTCGATCCACAGCGGCGTCATGCCGGGCATTGAGGTCCTGAGCGGACCGCGCAGATCGGCGACTGGCGACAGGGGCTGCGTAATTTCGGCCACCGCATTGAAACTGCCGGTCGAGGCGGCGACGTTCCTGGCATCGTCCTCATAGGCGAGCGTGTCGCAGGAGATGGCGAAGCTGAGCGGATAGCCGCTGACGGTCAGGTTGGCGCAACCGGCCTCGATGCCGTTGACGTTGAGCGAGGCAACCGCCTTGTCGGCCTCGGTCCTGACGCGATCGGCCAGATAGAACCAGCCAGCGCTGTAGAGGGCGAACAGCACGGCAATGAAGGCAGCGAGCCAGAACAGCCGGCGGCGAAAGTTCGGCGGGCGCTCGTCAGTTGACGTCATGCTGCAGCTCTCATTACCCCTGATATTGCGGGCGGGCGGTTGTTACGCAACAAGCAGGAAGACGTAAAACACCGATTCCGGCCTAGAGTCGGACTCGCGCGATCAGGCTTGGCGATATGGGCGATTTTTGGGTTTTTGGCTATGGGTCCCTGATCTGGCGCCCGGGTTTCGCGCATGTCGAGACGCGCCGCGCGCGCCTTTACGGCTACCGCCGGGCGCTCTGCGTCTATTCCTTCGTGCATCGCGGCACGCGCCGGCGGCCGGGCCTTGTGCTCGGCCTCGACCGCGGCGGCTCCTGCGTCGGGCTGGCATTCCGGGTGCCGGGCGACCTGCGCGGCGAGGTTCTCGCGTATCTGCGCGAGCGCGAGCTGGTGACCAGCGTCTATCTCGAACGCACGCTGGACATCCGGCTCGACGGGACAGGGAAGGAAGCGAACGGCAGGGTCGAGGCGGTTGCCTACATCGTCGACCGCGCGCATGAGCAGTATGCCGGCGCGCTCGACGCGGCGCATGCGGCAAGCATTGTTCGCGGCGCTGTCGGTCAATCCGGACGCAACGAGGACTATGTGTTGAGCACGCTGGAGCACCTCAAGGCGCTCAGCATACGCGACCACTGGCTGGAGGACGTGGCGCGGCGGTTCGCGCCTTTGTGAAGCGCTGGCCTGCCGGAAAAGAATGGCCAGGCCTTTGACCTCGGCAATCCAGGACCTAGGTTAGCTGCTGCCCCCCAGCCGGGCTTGCCCGGCACTATCCCAAGCATCACGGAGATCAGCCTTGCAAAAACGCCGTCTCGGTCGCACCGACCTTTCCCTCGCGCCGCTGGTCCTGGGCGGCAATGTCTTTGGCTGGACCGCCGACGAGAAGACCTCCTTCGACCTGCTCGACCGTTTTGCCGATGCCGGCCTCAACGCCGTCGACACGGCGGACGTCTATTCGCGCTGGGCTCCCGGCAACAAGGGCGGCGAATCCGAAACCATCATCGGCAAATGGATGAAAAGCCGCGGCAACCGCGACAAGATCGTCGTCATCACCAAGGTCGGCTCGGACATGGGCCAGGGCAGGCGGGACCTGTCCGCCGCCTATATCGAAAAGGCGGTCGACGCCTCGCTGAAGCGGCTGCAGACCGACGCGATCGACCTCTATCTGTCGCACTGGCCGGATCCGGCCACCCCCTACGAGGAGACGCTCGGCGCCTATCAGGGCCTGCTTGCCAAGGGCAAGGTCCGCCATGTCGGCTGCTCCAATCTCGATGCCGGCCAGCTGCGCGCGGCGCTCGATGTGGCGAGCCTGCGCGGCCTGCCGCGTTATGACGTGCTGCAACCCGAATACAATTTGTACGACCGTTCGTCGCTCGACGGACCGCTGCTTGATCTCTGCGTAGCCGAGGACATCGGCGTCATCACCTATTTCAGCCTGGCCAAGGGATTCTTGAGCGGCAAATACCGCGGCAAGGCGGACCTCGGCCAAAGCGAACGGGGCGAGGATGTCGCCAGCTATCTCAACGATCGCGGCATGCGCATCCTCGCCGCGCTCGACGCGGTTTCGGCCAGGCATTCGGCCAAGCAGGCCGAGGTGGCGCTGGCCTGGGTGATGGCGCGCCCGGGCGTCACCGCGCCGATCGCCAGCGCCACGACGACAGCGCAGGTGGACAGCCTGGTGCGCGCCGCGTCGCTGAAGCTCGGCGCCGACGACATCGCGGCGCTGGACCGGGCGAGTGCCTAGAGCGTTTCACCGTTTCACGGAAACGGCGAACCGCTCTATCTCTTTGTCTTGACGCAATTCCGGACGGAAAACCGTTTCACACTTTTCCTGGAATTGCTCCAGCCCGGCGCGCTGCAAGCGGGGCGTCCCTTGCCGGACGGTTCGACACGATCGTTCAAGACGGCGACGGCCCCTGCGCCATAACGTTTTGCGCATCGCGACACGATGCGGAAAACGCGTATGGCCGGAATTTTGACCCTCACGCAGCCATGGCAGCAGGTGCTGGTGCTGGTGCTTGCCGCCGCCGTCGTGATGGGCAGTCCGGGGCCGGCGACGATCAGCGTCACCGCAATAGGCGCCGCTTTCGGCCTGCGCGGCTCGCTGCGCTACACGTCGGGCATCATCGTTGGCACCACGCTCGTGTTGCTGGTGGTGGCTTCCGGCGTGACGGCGATCTTTGCCTCGCTGCCGGGCATGGCGCCGGTGCTGGCGATCGCCTCCGCGGCCTACATCCTCTACCTGGCCTACAGAATAGCGACGGCGCCGCCGCTGGCAGCGCGCGAGAACGGGATGGCGCCTCCCACATTCTCGGGCGGCTTCCTGCTCGCTGTCGCCAATCCGAAAGCCTATGTGGCGATCACCGCCGTCTTCGCCGGCGCTTCGTCGGGCGTCGCCGGTCTCGGGATTTCGACCAGGCTCCTGGTGCTCACGCTGATGATCGTCGCCATCCACGTGCTGTGGCTGCTTGTCGGGGCGGCGTTCGCCCGGCTCCTGCGGCGGCCGCTGGCCTCGCGGATCATCAACCTGGCTTTCGCGGCGACGCTAGTGCTGACGACGGCATTGGCGGCGTGGCCTTAGGCCGGCGAAACGGAGCTGCGGCTCAGGCCTTGGCCTTTCCGGCCGCCGCGAGCTCCGCCAGCCGCTTCGCCGCCGTCGGCGGCATCGGCGGCGGATTCGGCGCGCGCGAGGCCTCTACGAGGAGCTGGTCGCAGGCAGCCTCGGTCTCGCCGATCAGCCGCTTCATGAACTCGTCCTTGGCCAGGCCCGGCGGGATCGGCGGCAGGAAGCGGGCCTTGATGGTGCCGGGATAGCGCAGGAACTTGCGGCGCGGCCAGTAGAGGCCGGCGACATGGGCGACCGGTACCACCGGGACGCCAAGCTGCGAATAGATCTCGACGATGCCGTATTTGTAGGCCGGCTCGTCGCCGGGAGCGCGGCGCGTGCCTTCGGGGTAGATGATGAGCTGGCGCGGATTGCGGTCCATTTCAGCTCTGGTGGCGGCGACGACCGCCTTCAGCGCCTTGGAGCGACTGCCGCGGTCGACCGGGATCATCCGCATCTTCATGATGTACCAGCCGAAGAAGGGGATCCAGGTCAGCTCCCGTTTCAGGATGTAGAGCGCGTCATCGAGATAGGGAAAAAAGGCGATCGCATCCCAGAAGGACTGATGCTTCGGCGCCAGGATGAAGGACCCTTCGGGCAAGTTCTCGACGCCTGTGATCTCGCTCTTCGTGCCGGCGATCTTGTCGTAGAGCCACATGCAGGTGCGCGACCAGAATTTGGGCACGAACCAGGCCCGGTGGCGCGGCGACAGGAAATAGTACGGGGTCCAGAAGATCATCTGGACGACCAGGCTGAGGTAGAAGACGAGGTTGAACGCCAGCGAGCGGAAATAGAGCATGCGGGAAGGCCCGGTGAGGAAGAGTGCGTTGGTTACACCAAGCGCGGGAAAAAAGGAAACGGCCAGCGAGCGAAGGCCGATCCCGATTTCCTACCACATCGCTTGCGTCAGGCGCTCCTTCAGGCGCGGGGCGGCGAAATCGAGGAAGGCGCGCAGCTTGACCGGCAGCAGGCCCTGCCCGGCATGGACGAGGCTCACCGGCCATGGCGGCGGCTCGAACTCGCGCAGCACTGCCTGCAGCGCGCCGGAGCGCATCGCGGCGGCGACCTGGTAGGACAGCACCTTGGTCAAGCCGACCCCGGCGGTCGCGGCGTCGATGGCGGCTTCCGCGGTGTTGACGCGAAGCCTGGAATGGACCGGCACGGTGATCTCGCTCTTGCCGCCGGAGAAGACCCAGGTGGCAGGGGCCGAGAGGTTGTCGAACGTAACGCAGCTGTGCGCGGCTAGGTCCCCCGGGGTTTGCGGCGTGCCATGGGCCGCAAGGTAGGGCGGGCTTGCGCAGACGACGCGGCGGATCGCGCCGACGCGGATGGCGACAAGGCTGGAATCGGGCAGATCGCCGATGCGCACGGCAAGGTCGATATGCTCGTCGACCAGCTGCGTTATCTGGTCCGACAGCGTCAGCCGGATATCGACCTCGGGATAGGCGGCGAGGAAATCGGCGACCACCGGCAGCACGTGCAGGCGGCCGAAGACGATCGGCGCGGTGACGACCAGTTCGCCTTTGGGCGCGCTGTATTCGCCGGCCGCGGCGCGCTCGGCCTCACCGACCTCGTCCAGGATGCGGCGGCAGGCGGCGAGATAGGCCTGCCCGGCAGCGGTCGGCGTCAGCCGCCGCGCCGAGCGGCTGAGCAGGCGCGTGTTGAGGTGCCGTTCCAGTTCCGAGACCTTGCGGCTGACCGTGGCGAGCGGCATGCCGAAGCGGCGCGCCGTGGCCGAAAGGCTGCCGGCCTCCACCGCGGCGACGAAAAGCGACATAGCTTCAAGGCGATCCATGAACTTTCCAGAAAATGGAAGGAACTATTCCAGATATGCCATCTGCATCCGAAATATGGAAGGCTTATATTCGGCGGGTTACCAGCCCTTGGAGGACAGCGCCATATGAACGCCCATGCTTTCACCAGCGACGTCGCCTTCACGCCGAGCGTCAAGGCCATCCAGGCGCGCAAGGGCTCGCGCGATGCCTATTCCCGGGTCGAGGAGCGCGGCGGCTGGCGGGATACGATCACGCCGGACCTTGCCGCCTTCATCGCGGCGCAGACCAGCGTCTTCCTGGCGACCGCCAATGGCGAGGGCCAGCCCTACATCCAGCATCGCGGCGGGCCGGCGGGCTTCCTCAAGGTGATCGACGAGAAGACGATCGGCTTCGCCGACTTCACGGGCAACAGGCAGTTCATCACCCAGGGCAATCTCGCCGACAACGCGCAGGCCTTCCTGTTCCTGATCGACTATGCCCATCGGCAGCGCATCAAGATCTGGGGCAGGGCGCGCGTCGTCGAGGGAGACGCCGAACTGACGGCGAGCCTGATGCCGCAAGGCTACAAGGCGCGTCCCGAGCAGGTGATCCTGTTCACCGTCTCGACCTGGGATGCCAACTGCCAGCAGCACATACCGCAGCGCTTCGATGCTGCGGACGTCGCGGCGGCGCTCGCCGATCGCGACAGGCGCATTGCGGCCCTCGAACAGGAGGTCGAGCGCCTGCGCGCGGTCGAGACTAAGGGATGATGCGGGCTGGCGGCTTGTCGCTCTTGACCACCGAGGCTTCCGCCAGGGCGATGCCGTCGGCAGTCTGGCGCAGCGGGACGATGCCGCGCGCCAGAGCCAGCACATATTTGCTGTATTCGGTCAAAAGCACGCGCAACGCTTCCGGCTTGGTCAGCCAGCCGCCATTGCCGAGATTGGTGTTGACCACCGGATAGGGTTCCAGCTTGGCGCCGTGCAGCAGCCGCCCCATCTCCAGCAGGCTGCGCGGCATGTGGTAGTTGTTGGTGACGAGAATGACGCTGCCATAGGCGTGGCTTTCCACCCATTTGGCGCTTTCCTCGGCATTGCCGATGGTGTCGAGCGCGGCGCGGTCGATGTCGACGCAGCAGGAAAACAGCGCCTTGTCGCCGCCGGTCGCGGCCTGCAACTGGCGGCGGCTGGCGGAAGGATGAACGCCGCTGATCAGCAAGCGCTCGCCCTTGCCGGAAGCGAGCAGGTCCATCGCCGCGTCGAGGCGCGACTGGCCGCCGGTGAGAACGATGATGGCATCCGCCCTGGCGGGGTTGGCGGGCGTCGTCATGTGGCTGACCGTGCTGGCGAACCAGCCGAAGCCGCCGGCAAACAGAGCCGCAAGTGCCAGCACGGAGAAAGCAAAGATCCGAAGGACGATGGCAAGGCGGGCCAGATTGCCACGCCCGTGCGCACGGGCACCAACAACTGGCATCCGTCCAGCCGTTCCGGTCGTGTCCTGCGCGTCCATCATCCTATGGTTAATCCTGAAATGCGGCCTTTGATAGATGAGAAGGCGCACATTGCGTTACGGCAGTTTCCCTAGCGTGATCATACTCTTGCCTGGCATGGTCGTCTCGAAGAACCGGCTTTCGCTTTTTGGAACCGTGCTTAGCCTCCATCCGGCTGGCGCATGTCGATGTCGCTGAGATAGGTGACAACCGTCGCGTGCGAGGTCGCCGCCGTCAGCGCGCCGATCACCAGCACCATCAGGCCGACGCCGAGATAGCCCGCCGAGCCGATGGCGAAATTGCCGAACAGCGCGGTTGCCTGGTCGGCCTGGGGCGTCGCCATGTTGCGCGACGACCACCAGGAAAAGACGATGAAGACCAAAATCGCGGCGGCGCCGCCGGCCGCGGCGCCTTTCATGCCGGTGACCAGGAAATGCCAACGGAACTCGCGCGCGATGAAGCGCGCCTCGGCGCCGACGAAATGCAGCACCTCGATGATGTGGCCGTTGCCTGCCATGGCGCCGCGCGTCGCGAACACCACGGTCAGCACGGTCGCCGACAGCATCAGCACCAGCACGGCGATGCCGATGGTCACCGTCGTGCGGGCCATGGTGACGAGCCGGTCGACCCAGGTGCGGTGATCGTCGAGCGCCGCGGTCGGCAATTTGGGCGTGATCGCGGCGCGCATGGCGGCGAAGTCGGGCGGGCTGTTTTCGTCGATGGTGACGACGACGAGGCGCGGCACCGGCAATTCATCGATGTTGAGACCTGTGCCCAGCCACGGCTCCAGCAGCCGCGCGGTGGCGTCGCGGTCGATGATCTTGGTGCCCTTGACGCCGGGGAATTCGCTGGCGATCTGCGAGGCCTGGGCCAATGCCGCCTCCATGTCGAGGCCGTCGACCGGCTTGATCTGGATCGTCGCCTCGCGCGAGATCTGGTTCTCCCAGACCGACGCGGTGTCGCGCACCAGGGTCACGGCGCCGAACGTGAGGCAGGACAGGAAGGTCATGATGGCGATGACCAGCACCAGCGCCCGTCCGGCAATGTTCTGCGCCGGCACGATCGGCGCCATCCTGCGTTGGGGGCGCTGCACCACGCCAGCCATCTCGGCGGGCTGGTCATGCAGATGGTCGGCGGAGAGCTCAGTCATAGATGTCCAGCCTTCCGCCGGCGAGGATCATGCGCCGCGCGTCGACCTGCTCCATCAGGCCGAGGTCGTGGGTGGCGATCACCACCGCCGTGCCGAGACGGTTGAGCTCGATGAACAGCCGAAGCAGCCGGCGCGCCAGCGGCGGGTCGACATTGCCGGTCGGCTCGTCGGCGAGCAGGATCTCGGGCTGTTCGATCAGCGCGCGGGCGATCGCGGCGCGCTGCTTCTCGCCGCCCGACAGCACCGGCGGCAGCACATGCATGCGTTCGCCCAGCCCAACCCATTTCAGCAGTTCGGTGACGTCGGTGCGGTAGCTCGCCTCCTCGCGTCCGCGCACGCGCAAGGGCAGGGCGACGTTCTCATAGGTGGTCATGTGGTCGAGCAGGCGGAAATCCTGGAATACGACACCGATGCGGCGCCGCAGGTGCGGCAGCTCGCTGCGCGAGATGCGCGAGCGGTCCTTGCCGAAGATGGTGATCAGCCCGCGCGTCGGCTTCAGCGACATGAACAGCAGGCGCAGCAGCGTCGTCTTGCCGGCGCCGGAGGGCCCGCTCAGGAACTGGAAGGAGCGCTCCGGTATGTGCAGGGAAATGTCGCGGAGGATCTCCGGACCCATGCCATAGCGGAGGCCGACATTTTCGAAGCGGATCACGTTCGACGACCTGGAACTTTCGGCGGCGAAACGCCAGCCCTTTCTCTCAAAAGACCATCGGCCCGCATGGTTAACCCTTGGTTAATTTTCGATGCTTTTCGGTGCATCACCGGGGTTCCGGTGGGGAAGCGTTAACCATTTGCGTTTACCCAAAAGAAACGAACAGCGAACAGGGGCTTACCAGGCCGTATGGCTGAGCAACGAACCGCGCGCCCGGTTTCCGGCGAAATCATGACCGGGCTGGGGACAAGTGCCGCGCAGGAAGCGCGCGCGCCGGTGATCGACGTCGTCGACGCCGATTACGAGGTGCTGCCGCGTCCGTCGGCCAGGTCGGAAGCGCCGCCGGCTCCGCCTTCGCGCGCGACCAGCACGGCCGCCATCGAAGGCATGGGCATGCTGCGCAAGCCGGAGGCGGTGGCCGAACGGCGGCCGGCGTCGCGTGGCGGACCGCTCTTCTGGATTGCCGGTGTCGGCGCAGCGCTCGCTGCCTTCTGGGTCTCCGGCGGCCATGCGCTGGTCCGTCAATCGCCGTTCTGGGCCGTCGCGCAGCCGGCGGCCGCGCTCAGCATCTCGGGCATCACCTCGCGCATCGACGCATCAGGGCCGAAACCTGTGCTGTTCGTCGACGGCGAGGCCGCCAATGACGGCGCGCAGGCGGTGCAAATGCCGCCCCTGGAAATCCGCGTCACCGGCAAGGACAGCCAGATCATCCGCTATACGCTGGGGACATCCGGTCGCTCGCTGGCGCCCGGCGAAAGATTTGGCTTTTCCAGCCGCCTTGATGTGCCTAGAAACGGCGTGAAAGCCGTCTCAGTCACTTTTGCTGGCTAAGGCGACACAAAACCGCGCGACCCGGCGCAAAAACCAAGAAGTTCTACAGCGCTTTCGCAGGCCCTGAAGGTCGCGGTCCTGTAGGCAAAACGCCTGGAGGGCGAAAATGCCAGTTGTGCGCGGCAAGGACATCGAGGTCCTGTTTTCGGCGTCGGCGATCGCCCGCCGCAACCTCGAGCTCGCCAAGGAGATTGCCGGGCGCGACTACCATGACCTTTTGGTGATCTCGGTGCTGAAGGGGTCTTTCGTCTTCGCAGCCGACCTGATCCGGGCCATGCACGATGTCGGCCTGTCGCCCGAGGTCGAGTTCATCTTCATCTCCAGCTACGGCGCCGGCACCACGAGCGGCGAGGTGAAGGTGCTGCGCGACATCGACAATGAGGTCGCCGGCCGCGATGTGCTTCTGATCGACGACATCCTCGAATCCGGCAAGACGCTCTCCTTCGCCCGCGACCTGATGCTGTCGCGCGGCGCCAGAAGCTGCGCCATCGCCGTGCTGCTCGACAAGCGCATGCGCCGCCAGACCACGCTCAACGCCGACTATGTCGGCTTCGACTGCCCGGATTATTTCGTCGTCGGCTACGGCATGGACGTCGCCCACGCCTTCCGGGAGCTGCCCTTCGTCGGCGTCGTCAAGGGCGACGCCTAGGGCATGTCGATATTCAGGTGAGGCCGGCCGCAAACAGCGGCCTGACCTGAATCTCAACACCCCCTGAAGCATGCCCCAAATCAGGCAGCACTGAATCGCCGAACACGGCATGCTCTGGATTTCCCCCGGACCAATTGTTCCGGTTCAGAAAACGTCAACGTTTCCCCGCCATGTATCACGCCATGGCAAAGCTTCTGATCGTCGAGGACGATGAGTCCGTCCGCACCCTCGCCGCCCGCGCGCTCGAACGTGACGGGCACAGCGTGGCCATCGCCTGCGATGGCGCCCAGGGACTTGAGCTGATCAAGGCGGCGCGGGGTGGCTATGACCTCGTCGTCTCCGATATCCGCATGCCGGAGATGGACGGCATCGAGATGGCCACCGCGGCGGCGGCGCTGTTCCCGTCGATGAAGATCATGCTGATGACCGGCTACGCCGATCAGCGCGAGCGCGCCGAGGAGCTCAACGGCATCATCCTCGACGTCATGCAGAAGCCCTTTACGCTCGCTGAGATACGCGCTCGCGTCGGTCGCGCCTTGAGCTGCTTCGCCTGAGGCTCCGGCCCACAGGCCGCCCTTCACCATATCGGCGGCAACCGTAGCCGGCGCTCACGCCGTGTCGCCGGTCGGCACAAGCAGCGGCGGAGCCGCTCTGCGCCGCTCGGTACGGAAGGCGAGCAGGCCGGCACCGATGATGAGGGCGGCGCCCAGCACGGTCGTCGAGTGCGGCACCTCGGCGAAGAACAGGAATCCCCACAGCGGCGACCAGATGATGCCCGTATATTCGAAGGTGGCGACGCGGTTGGCCGGCGCCAGCCGGTAGGCTTGCGACAGCAGGATCATGCCGGCCGAGGCGACGAAGCCGCAGGCCGCCATCTTGAGAAGGTCGGGAAATGCCGGCCAGATCCACGGCCGCACCAGGAATTCGAGGCTGGGGTGGACGGCGTGCTCAATCCCGGCCAACCGGAACAGGCCGGCGACGAACACTGCGCCCGTCAGATAGGCGCCATTCTGGTAGAACGCCATGACGGTGGAGGATTCGGTGTCGCTTATCTTGCGCGCCATCAACTGCGAGAAGCCGTAGAGGAAGGCGGAGCCGAGCGACAGCAACGCCGCCCAGTCGAACAGTCCGGCGCCCGGCCGCAGCATGACGAGGACGCCGAGCAGGCCGATCAGCACGGTCGCCAGCGTCTGCCAGGACACCCGCTCGCCGAGATAAGGCCCGGCCAGCACCATGATGCACAGCGGCGCCATGAAATAGAGCGCCACCGCGTCGGCCAGCGGCAGGGCGGCGATCGCCAGATAGTAGGACGTGTAGGAGCTGAACTGGATGAAGGCGCGCAGCGTCAGCAGGCCGGAGCGCTTCGAGAGCAGGGCTTTCAACCCGACATCGGCGCGCACGATAACGATCAGGATCGGCAGGGCAACAATGGCGCGGATCGCCATCACCTCGGTGACCGGGTAGAGGCCCGAGACCGCCTTGACGAGCGGATCCTGGAGCGAAAACACCAGCACGCCCAGACAGAGGCTCAGGATGCCAAGCACCATCCTGTTCTGCATAGGATTCTGCTCCCCGGTTCGCGCGATCCCAAACCGACGCATGCGGTAAAAAGAACCCGCCACCGTTTCGGGCAGCGGGTATGAGTGAGGACTCGATTGGTCCGCAGCCGGTTTGAAGGGCCGCATATCCAATGGGTGAGGCGACTATCCTCCGGCGTTTGACATGTTGCAAACGAATTGGAATGATGCCAGCAATCAAAATTGCTTATGGTGAAATGCGATGAAGCCGACGCTCGACAGCGACCTCCTGCGCACCTTCGTCGCGGTGGCCGAAACCGGCAATTTCACCAAGGCGGCCGAGCAGGCGGGCCGCACCCAGTCGGCCGTGTCGATGCAGATGAAGAAGCTCGAGGGCATGGTCGGCGACAGCCTGTTCGAGCGCGGCTCGCGCGGCGTGGCGCTGACGCGGCGCGGCGGCGAGCTGATCGGCAATGCCAGGCGCATCGTTTCGCTGCTCGACGAGACGGCAGCGTCGATTGCCGCGGCGCCGCTTGGCGGGCCGGTGCGAATCGGCATTCCCGAAGAATATGGCCATGCCATCCTGTCGCGCGCCCTGGGGGCGTTTTCGAAGCGCCACCCGAAGGTCGAGGTGACGGTGCGCTACGCGCATTCGGGCGCGCAGACAGCGGCGGTTGCGGCCGGCGAGCTCGACCTTGCGGTTGTGTTCGAATGGCAGGATCTCGCGGGCGGCGAGGTGCTGATGCACGATCCGACCGTCTGGGTGACGTCCGAGACGCACCACAGGCACGAGGAGCGGCCGGTGCCGATCGCGCTCTACAGCCGCGAGGGCTGGTGCCGCGACTTCGCGATCAAGTCGCTGGAACAGCGCGGCCTTGCCTATCGCGTCGCCTATACCAGCGACACCAATGGCGGCCTCAAGCTCGCGGTCACCTCGGGCCTGGCGATCGCGCCGATCTCGCGCAGCAACATCCCGGCCGGCTGCCGCGAGCTGACCGCGGCCGACGGCTTCGGCGACATCGATTCCTCGAATGTCGTTTTGCATCGCAATCCGGCCGCCGCCGGCGAAGCGATCGACAGCATGGAGAATGCGATCCGCGAGGCGTTCACGCTGACGCCCGGCGCGCTCCTTGACGGCTGACCTGCGTTGCTTCAATCCGGTGGGGGCGGCGGCTCCGCGCTACCCTGCCGGCGTGCTCTCGGAGAAGGTCAGACGGTTGCCGAACGGGTCGTCGACGGTGACCTCTCTCGTTCCCCAGGGCGTCTCTTCCAACCCCGGCCTGGCGTAGCGGTATTTCTTCGCTGTCAGCTCGCGATGCAGCGCCGCTATGTCGGCCACTGCGACGCGGACATGGGAGCCCGGCGAACCGTCGCCATGATGCTCGCTCAGATGCAACTCGCAGCCGTCGCGGGCAATGCCGGTGTAAAGCGGCGCATCGTCGTCGAAACGGTGCTCGAACCGTACCTCGAAGCCGAGGAAGCCGAGATAGAATTCATGCGCCTTGGCGACGTCGAATATGCGCAATATCGGAGTGACGGCACCGAGCTTCGGCATTGCGTTGCGACCGTTGGGAAGAGGCGGGCTATTTCAGTTCCAGCAGCCGTTCGAGATAGCTGCGTTCGATGTCGGGGCTGAGCGCGTTGCCGAGCCGCTTGCGGATCGCTTCCAGGATCTGGCGCGCGCGCTGGACATCGATCTCGTCGGGCACCTTCACCGAATTGCCGTCGTCGGGCCCGCGCGTGGCGCGCGGTCGGCCGAGCGGGTCGCGGTCGGCATCCTGCTGGCGGCCGCCCTGCTCGCTGCCGCCCTGGTCGCCCTGCATGGCCTGCAGCTGCTTCATCATGTCCTTGGCGCCACGGCGCAGCGCCTCCAGCGCGCGGCCCTGATGGCCGACGGCCTGGTCGCCGTCGCCTTCGCCCAGCGCCTGCTCGGCATTGCCCATCGACTTGCCGGCTTCGCCAAATCCTTCGTTGGGCTCCATGCCCATGCCTTCCAGGCCCTTCTTCAACTGCTCGAGGTCGTTCTGCAGCTTGCCCTGGCCTTCCTGCAACTGCTTCAGCGCGTCGGCGAATTCCTGCGGCGTCATCGGCTTCGGGCGGGCGAGCGGATCGCGGTCCTGTCCCGGTCCCGGCCTGTCCTCGTCCTGGCCGCCGCCGTTTTCGCCGAGCTGCTCGTCGCGGTTCTCGCCGCGCTGCCGCTGGCCGCGCTGCATCTGGTCCATGCGGAAGGTGTCGTTCATCATCTCCTGCTGGCGCCGCATGATCTCGCCCAGCTTGTCCATCTGCTGGCGCATCTCACTGTCCTGCTCGCCGCCCTGCTGCTGACGGCCGGCCTGCAGGTTGTTCATCATGTCCTGCAATTGCGACAGCAACTGCTGGGCGCGGTCGCGGTCGCCGGATTTGGCGAGGTTCTCGATCTCGTCCATCATGCGTTCGATGTCGCTCTGGCGCAGTTCCTGGCCGTTCTGCTGCATCTGCGGCGCGTTCGGATTCTGCTTGGCGCGCTCGGCGAATTCCTGCAGGAACTGGTTCATCGCCTCGCGCAGTTCCTTCATCGCCTTGTCGATCTCTTCGTCGCTGGCGCCCCTGTTGATGGCATCCTGCAGAGCCTGCTGCGCCTGGCGCAGCCGCCGCTCGGCCGCCGACAGATTGCCCTCCTCGATGCCGAGCGCGATTTCCCAGAGGTAGGACACGACATTGCGCAGCTGATCGTCATTGTCGGCCATCTTCAGCCGGCTGCGGGCGCTCATGATGGCGAGGTAGTGCGCCATGTTGTCGAACGTGTCCTCCGGGCGCAGCGTGATCGCGTCCATCAGCTCGAGCACGCGCGGCTTCGAATTGGCGTCGAGCCCAAGCATGCGGCGCTGCTCGATCACCGCCCGCGCCAGGGGGTTGGCGAAGGGCCGCTCCGGCATCACCAGCGTCTTGGTCTCACTGGTCGCGGTATGGCCGGCGTCGTCGGTGGCGGTGAGGGTCAGCTTGATGCTGCCGCCGGACCAGACGTGCTCGGTCAGGTCCTTGCTGGTCTTGGCGGCGTTGCCCTTGCCGCCGCGCCGCGGCAGCGCCAGCGGCATGTCGGGCGGGCCATAGAGCGGATGCGCGTTGGGCGCCTGCGTGTCGGCGAGCGCTAACTCCGCCTTGGCCGAGGCCGCGCCATAGTCGTCGTCGATCTGGTAGTTGAGCTCGAAGGCACCGTTGACGGCGCGCTTCGGCTCGCCGGCGAAGCGGATCGTCGGCGGCTTGTCCGGAATGACGGCGAAGGCCCAGCGGCCGAGGTCGTCCTCGCCCGATTTCAGCGTCAGCGTGCCGTCGCCGGTCAGCTTGCCGGTGAACTGGCGCACCTTTGGCGCCGCTGTCGCCTCGGGCTTGGCGGCCTGCGGCGCGGCCGGGTCGATGGCGCGGGCATTGCCGTCCTTGTCGGCAAAGCTCAGCGTCTCCTCGCCCGAGCCGCCGGTGACGCGCAGCGAGACATCGCTGCCTTGCGGCACGGTGAAGGTGGCCGCCGCCTGTTTGGCGTCGGCGGTGAGGAAGAGCGGCGGCTTGCCGGTATAGGCCGGCGGCGTCACCCAGGCATCGATGCGCGGCGGAACGGCGTCGCGCGCCGCGCGGGCGACGAAACCGTCGCTTACGCGGCCGCCGGAGGGGCCGAAGGAGAAGGCGAAGGCGGTGACCAGAAGCAGCGCCGCCACGGCGCGCAGGCCCCAGCGGTCGCGCTCCGGCACACGCGCGCGCGGCCGGTCGGCGCCAAGACTGCCCAAGCGCTCGGCCATGCGCTTCTGGTGCTCGCGCCACAGCGCCTGCGAGAAGATGCTTTCGTGGCCGCTCGGGCGATCGGTCTGCACCTGCACCGGACTGTGCAACAATTCGTTGGCCGCCTCGATGCGCCGGTCGATCTCTGCGGCGGACGGCCAGCGGAAGAAGCGCAGCGGATAGAGCGCGGCAAGGGCGGCGCCGGCGAAGACGATCAGCACGCCGATGCGCGCAACGTCGGGCAGAAGCGGGAACAGGCCGAGCCAGGAGATGCTGAGGAACAGGCTGGCAAGGACGAGCAGCGGCAGAAGCAGCGGCCAACCGCGCTCGACCAGCATGGAGGTCCGCGTCGCCAGCCGGCTCAGGGCAAGACGCCCGGCCAGGCCACGATCGCCGCTGGAAGTGGGTCGTTGCGTCATCGGCCCTTCCCGTCCGGGCGGGATAGCCCGAACCTCAGGACTGGAAGTTTACCAGCAAACACGGCAAAGGCGAGGCGGGTTCCAAAAACGTGAACCGTTCTTTCCGGTTTATGGTCAGAATTTTGCGGGA
This sequence comes from Mesorhizobium sp. M4B.F.Ca.ET.143.01.1.1, assembly GCF_004792275.1. Taxonomy (NCBI): domain Bacteria; kingdom Pseudomonadati; phylum Pseudomonadota; class Alphaproteobacteria; order Hyphomicrobiales; family Phyllobacteriaceae; genus Mesorhizobium; species Mesorhizobium sp. M4B.F.Ca.ET.143.01.1.1. Next base: position 78,810 of record NZ_SRSR01000005.1, on the reverse strand, counting down.
TCGGTGTTGGATCCGCAGACCAGAACCGCGATGCGCTCGCCCGGCGAGGGCTGGTAGCGGCCGGAGAGCACCGCCGCGAAGGCTGCAGCGCCACCCGGCTCGGAAATGATTCGCACCCGGTCCCAGAGCGCTTTCTGAGCGGCGATGATGTCATCGTCGCTGACCAGGAGCGAGCGCTCGACATAGGCCTCGGCGATCGGGAACATCATTTCGCCCACACGCTTCGGGGCCAGCGAATCGGCGGCGATGCCTTCGGCCGGCGCATCGACGGGCCGGCCGGCCTCGAAGGCGCGATGGAGCGTCGGTGCGCCCTCCGGCTCGACGGCGACGATCCGGATGCGGCCGGCAAACCAGGCGGCGATGCCGCCGATAAGGCCGCCGCCGCCGACGGCGACCAGCAGCGTGTCGATTTCGGGCAGGTCGGCCTCGATCTCGAGGCCGAGCGTGCCTTGCCCGACCAGCGTTTCCTCCTGGTTGAAGGCATGGATCTGCAGCGCTCCGGTGCTTGCGGCGAAGTCCTCGCTGGCGGCCAGCGCCTCGGCGTAGCGCGCGCCGCCGACGACCAGTTCGGCGCCATAGCCGCGAATGCGCGCCAGCTTGGCCGGCGGGCTTACTTCGGGAACGAAGATGGTCGCCTTGTGGCCGAGCCGCATGGCGGCATAGGCGACCGCCGCGCCATGATTGCCGCCGGAGGCGGCGACGACGCCGGCCTTCGGCACGGGGCGTTCGAGCAGGTTGGTGAAGGCGCCCCGCGCCTTGAACGAGCCGGAATGCTGCAGGCATTCGAGCTTGAGATCGACGGCAAGCGGCGCCTGGCCGAAATCGGCCATGTCGATGCGCAGCACCGGGGTGTGGCGCACGTACGGCCGGATGCGCGGCTCCATCGCGGCGATGCGTTCGCGGGTGATGATGTTCGGATTGGTCATGGTTCGCCTCCTAACCGTGCCGGCTGTCGTCCACGCGCCAGCCGGAATGAACTCATGGCCGCCTGCCTATTTCAGCCAGTCGGGAATGGAATCCAGTCCGATCAGCTCGTCATAGGTCTGGCGCGGGCGCACGACGTGGAAGCGGTCGCCGTCGACCAGCACTTCCGGCACGAGCAGGCGGGTGTTGTAGGTGCCCGCCTGCACCGCGCCATAGGCGCCGGCGGTGGCAATCGCGATCAGGTCGCCGGCCTTCAGCCTGGGCAGGTCGCGGTCGAGGCCGATATAGTCGCCGGTCTCGCAGACCGGGCCGACCACATCGACCGTCATGCGCGGCGCCGCCGCCGGCTGCTGCAGCACCGGGCGGATATCGTGGAAGGCATCGTAGAGCGTCGGCCGGATCAGGTCGTTCATGGCCGCGTCGACGACGAGGAAGTTCTTGGCGTCGCCTTCCTTCACGAAGATCACCTCGGAGACCAGGATGCCGGCATTGCCGACGATCAGCCGGCCGGGCTCGAACATCACCTTGAGGCCGAGCCTGGTGACGTGCTTCCTGACGATGTCGGCATAGGCGTCGGGCAGCGGCGGCGGGCTGTTGTCGACGCGGTAAGGAATGCCGAGACCGCCGCCGAGATCGACATGCTCGATGGCGTGGCCGTCGGCGCGCAGCGTGCCGACCAGCTCGACGAGCAGCGCGAAGGCATCGTCGAAAGGCTGCAGCTCCGTGATCTGGCTGCCGATATGGGTGTCGATGCCGGTGACCCTGATGCCGGGCAGTTGCGCGGCGCGGGCATAGACCTGGCGCGCCCTTTGCCACGCAATGCCGAACTTGTTCTCGGCCTTGCCGGTGGAGATCTTCTTGTGTGTCCTGGCGTCGACGTCCGGATTGATGCGCAGCGAGATGGGCGCGACCTTGCCAAGCGCTGTGGCGCGGGCCGAAAGCAGTTCCAGCTCCGGCTCGGATTCGACGTTGAAGCAGAGGATGCCCGCCGAAAGCGCGAAATCCATCTCCCGGGCCGTCTTGCCGACGCCGGAGAACAGGATCTTGCTGGCCGGAATGCCGGCGGCAAGCGCGCGGCGCAACTCGCCTTCCGAGACCACGTCGGCGCCGGCGCCAAGCCTTGCCAGCGTCTTCAGCACCGCCTGGTTGGAGTTCGCCTTCATGGCGTAGCAGACCAGCGTGTCGAGCCCGGCGAAGGCCTCCTTGAAGACGCGGAAATGCCTGGTCAGCGTCGCCGTCGAATAGCAATAGAACGGCGTACCGACCTGTGCCGCGATGTCAGGCAGGGCGACGTCCTCGGCATGCAGCACGCCGTCGCGATAGTCGAAATGGTTCACGAGAGTGGTTCCGAACAAGTTTGAGTACGACGAGATCGGGTTTGGAAAGACCAAACCCAGCTCATCGACTCTAGAGCAGCGGGTCGAGGATGAACTTCTTGTCCTCGACCGGTTTTTCCGGCTCCGGCGGCACGGGCTGATGGGCCTTCTCGGCATCCTTGCGCGCCTGCACGGCCGCCTCGTAAGGCGTGTCGAGGCCGGTCCTTCGGCCGCAGGCCGTGACGGCAACCATCGCCGCGAGCAGCGCGAGCGTCACCAAAATCCTGCTTCCGGTCATCGATCCATCCGTCCGAAACTGTTTGCGTGCTGCGCTTTTAGCCGAGTTTTCGGCGCATTGCATCCCGGCAAAATCAAGCCCCGAGAATTCGTCATTCGTCCAGCCGATGGACATACACACCAAACTCGGACGTGGCGGAAAAGTGGAAACTTCCGGCACTTCTTGGCCCCATACCGAAGCCGTCGTTGGCTTTCTCATCAGCAACTGCAAGGAGAAGTTCTGCGAGAAGGTGCAGCGCCCGCTTCGAGCCTTGTATGAGAATCTTTGGATCCCCACCGTCGTTGTCGGAAAGAAGAGCCAGGCTCAGGTTGGATTTCTGGTGGCTGTAGCGTTCTAAGATCTTGTCAGTTTGCATCAATCAGCCTCTCACGCTTTGGTCAGGCGCTTTTTCCAGTAGCGGATCTGCTTGCGCACCTCGGACGGCGCGGTGCCGCCGAAGCTTGTGCGGCTCTTCACCGAGTTCTGCACGGCAAGCACGGAGAAAATGCCCTGCGTGATGCCGGGATGGATCGATTGCAGATCCTCGAGCGAAAGCTTCTCCAGCCCGACCTTCTTGTCCTCGGCCAGCGCCACGGCGCGGCCGGTGACGTGATGCGCCTCGCGGAAGGGCAGGCCGAGCGTGCGCACCAGCCAGTCGGCAAGGTCGGTCGCGGTCGCGTGGCCCGAGCCGGCGGCCTTCTTCATGGCGGCGGCATTGACGGTCATGTCGCGCACCATGCCGGTCATCGCCGCCAGCATCAGATCGAGCGTCTCGGCGGCGTCGAAGACCGATTCCTTGTCTTCCTGCATGTCCTTGCCATAGGTCAGCGGCATGCCCTTCATCACCGTCAAAAGGCCGACGAGATGGCCGTTGACGCGGCCGGTCTTGCCGCGCACCAGCTCGGCGGCGTCGGGGTTCTTCTTCTGCGGCATGATCGAGGAGCCGGTAGAGAATGAGTCCGACAGCCGGACGAAGCCGAACTGCGGCGTCGACCAGATGATGATCTCCTCGGCCAGCCGCGACAGGTGCGTGGCGCAGATCGCGGCCATGGCGAGAAACTCCAGCGCGAAATCGCGGTCGGAAACGCCGTCGAGCGAATTGCGCATCGGCTCGCGGAAGCCAAGCGCCTTCGCCGTCTGGTGGCGGTCGATGGCGAAGCTGGTGCCGGCAAGCGCGGCCGCGCCGAGCGGGCTCTCGTCCATGCGCTCGATGGCGTCGCGGACACGCGACAGGTCGCGCGAAAACATCTCGACATAGGCCATGCAGTGGTGGCCGAAGGTCACCGGCTGCGCCGCCTGCATGTGGGTGAAGCCCGGCATCACCGTCGCCGCATGCTCCTCGGCGCGCTCGAGGAAGGCGGCGATCAGCCCCTTCAGCGCCTCGGCGACACGGAAGCATTCATCCTTGACCCAGAGCCTGAGGTCGACCGCCACCTGGTCGTTGCGCGAACGGGCGGTGTGCAGGCGGCCGGCAGCGGTACCGATCAGGTCGGCAAGGCGCGCCTCGACATTCATGTGGATGTCTTCCAGCCTGGTCGAGAACTCGAACGTGCCGGCCTCGATCTCTTTCAGGATCGTGTTCAGGCCGTCAGCGATCTTTTGCTGATCGGCCGTCGAAATAATGCCCGTTTCAGCCAACATCTCGCTATGGGCGATCGAACCTCTTATGTCCTGTGCGTAGAGTTTGCGATCGAACGAGATCGACGCGTTGATCGCTTCCATGATCGCGGCCGGACCCGAGGCAAAACGTCCGCCCCACATCTGGTTGCTGGCCTTCTTGTCGCTCATCGCTATAACCCGTGCTCCGGAGCAGTTTTGAAGAAAATGGCAGACCGCAGTAAACTATTCCCGGCCCCGCGCCTGATCCTCGCCGCCCTGGTGGCGGGCGTGCTGGCTGGCGCGGTGGCGGTATATGTCAGCGAGAGCGCTTCTGGCAACAACGCTCCAACGCAAGTCGCGGCATCCGATGGCAAGGACGATGCCGCCTGCGCGGCCAAGGCCGAGCGCGCCAAGCAGGTCGCCGCCAAGGCTACGGGCCAGGTCGCGGCGCTGTTGCCGGCCGATCCGCCGCAGTCGCTGAAGAGCCTTGCCTTCAACGGCCCCGACGGCAAGCCGATGACGGTTGCCGACCACGCCGGCAAGACGCTGCTGTTAAATCTCTGGGCGACATGGTGCGCGCCGTGCCGCGCCGAAATGCCGGCACTCGACGCGCTGCAGAAGGAGATGGGCAGCGACCGCTTCCAGGTCGTCGCGGTCAATGTCGACACCGGCGACGACAGCAAGCCGAAGAAGTTCCTTAGCGACATCGGCGTCGCAACGCTCGGCTACTACCGGGATCCGACGTTGGCGTTGTTCAACGACGTCAAGACGCGTGGCCTGGCGCTAGGCCTGCCGGTCACCATGCTGATCGACGGCGAGGGCTGCCTGATCGCGCATATGAACGGCCCGGCCGAATGGTCGGGAGCGGATGCCAGGCGGCTGGTCGAAGCCGCGCTCGGCCCGTCAAGCTGAGCGCAGGGCCGCCGCCGGTTCCAGCATCAGGATGCTGCCGCCGCCGCGCGACCTGCCGGCGCCGTCGTCCTCCTTCTCGGAAGCCACGCCGGTCAGCTCACCGAACGCCTCGATCGGGCCCGGCCTGCCAAGATAGAAGCCCTGGCCGATCTCGCAGTCCTCGGCATCGAGGAACCTGAGCTCGCCCAGCGTCTCGACGCCTTCGGCGAGCACCGGCAGGCCGAGACCGCGGCCGAGCCCGAGAACGGCGCGCACGATGGCCGCGACCTGACCGTTCCTGTCGACCGACTTGATGAAGGATCCGTCGATCTTGATCTTGTCGAAGGGGAAGGCGCGCAGGTTGGAGAGCGAGGAATAGCCGGTGCCGAAATCGTCCATGGCGACACGGACGCCGAGTGCCTTGATCTGCCGCAAGGCCGCCAGCGCGCGCGGCATGTCCTTGACCAGCGCCGTCTCGGTGATTTCCAACTCGAGCCTGCCCGGCGCCAGGCCGGAGCGCAGAAGGACCTCATGCACCTTGCGGCTGAAGTTCGGATTGTGCAACTGCACGGCCGAGACATTGACCGCGACCATCAGCGGGTTCTTCCAGCGGGCGGCTTCCTCGCACGCGGCCGAAAGCACCCATTCGCCGATCTGGATGATGGCGCCGCTGTCCTCGGCCACCGGGATGAACACGGCAGGCGAGATGTCGCCATGGTCGGGATGGTGCCAGCGGAGCAGCGCCTCGAAGCCGATCATCCTGCCGGTACTGATCTCCTTTTGCGGCTGGTAGACGAGGCGGAATTCGCCGCGCGCCACCGCCTGGCGCAGGTCGTGCTCCATCACCCGCCTGTCGCGCGCCTCGGCGCCCATCGAGGCTTCGAAATAGCGATAGGTGTCCTTGCCCTCCGCCTTGGCGCGGTAGAGCGCGGTGTCGGCGTGGCTGACGAGCGAGGCCTGCTCGTCGGCGTCCAGCGGGTAGAGCGCGATGCCGATGCTGGCCGACACCAGGCCGCCGCCGGGCGACAGCCGGTTCTCCTCGCGCATGGCCGAAAGCACCGCCTCGGCAATGCGGCCGGCAGCCTGCGGATCCGGCAGGTTCGGGGCGATGATGGCGAACTCGTCACCGCCGAGGCGGGCCAGCATCTGTCCGTGACGAAGCTTGGCCGAGGCGCATTGCGCCACTTTCTGCAGCATCGCGTCGCCGGCGGCATGGCCGAAGAGGTCGTTGACCTCCTTGAACCGGTCGAGATCGAGGAGCATGAGCGCGAGCTGCCCGCCCTTGCCGCCACGGCCCGCCGCGGCGATCTCGGCCTCCAGCCGGCTGTTGAAGGAGCGCCGGTTGGCGAGCCCGGTCAGCGGATCGTAGTGGGCGAGGCGGATGATCTCCTGCTCCGCCTTCTTGCGCTCGCGGATGTCGCGCACGGCGACCACGCCGTGCGGCTTGCCGCAATAGTCGATGGTCCTGGCGATGAGCTCGACGGGGATCGATGTTCCGTCATGGCTCCTGAGCTCGGTTTCCCGCGCCTGCCCGTCGGCTTCCGCCATGGCGGCGGCGGCGCGCTCGCCGAAGAGGTCGCCAAGCACCATGGTATTGAGCGTCGCCGATGCGATGCCGGACAATGCCGCAATGCTGTCGTTGGCGCTGACGATGCGGGTGCCGTCGCAGACGATGAGGCCTTCGACCGCCGCGTTGGCCAGGCCATGCATGCGCTCGGCCTCGGCCTGATGGCGGCGGAAGCGCAGGTCGATCCACAGCGCCGCCGCCGAAAGCACGAGGATGACAAGGCTGGCGGCGGCGGCCGCGAAGGCCTGCGACATCGGCTCGATCGTATACTGCGAGATCTCGATCGAGCTGTCCGGATAGATCGACACGGCGCCCATGGCGATGAAGTGCAAGGTGCAGATCGCCAGCGTCAAAAGCACGGCGGCGCCGATCGTCCCCAGTGTCGAGGGGCGGCGCAGCACGACGAAAAGCGACAGCGCCGCAAGCGCGATGCCGGCGACCAGCGAGATGCCGACCAGCAGGTGGTCCCATACGATCCGGCCCTGCACCTCGAACGCCGCCATGCCGGTATAGTGCATCGTGCCGATGCCGGCGCCGAGCACGGCGCCGCCGACCAGGTAGTGGTCGATGCCGCCACGCAAGGTGGCGATCCACATGCCGGCGGCTGTCAGCAGGACGGCCGCGGCAAGCGAAAGCACCGACAGTTCGGTGTTGTAGGCGTTGGGTATTCCTGGCGAGAAGGCGATCATGGCGATGAAATGCGTCGCCCAGATGCCGAACCCGGTCGAGGTGGCGGCAATCATCAGCCAGGCATAGCGGTTTCTGTGGGTCGAGCGGTCGACGTGGCGAAGCAGATTGACCGCCGAGAAGGAAGAAATGCCGCAAATAAGGGCTGCAAGTGCGACCAGTCTCAAATCGTGCTCGTGCACGATACAATTATAGACTGTCAACATCGCGCTTCACCTGATCTTCCCGCAACAATCAAGCAATGAAATTGATTAGAGCGGTACGGTTGAAGAATCGGTTATTGCGCATGCAACCACTGCGCGTGTCGCTGGTTGTGCCGGCGTCTCTCGCGCATCGCCGGCCGGTCGCCGACGAGCGCCAGCGTCGGCTGCGAGACCGGCATTCGCTCCCCCATCTTAGCCGGATAATCAGTTGCGTCGTCCGGGCCTTTACGCCGCCCCGCGGCGCCCTAGCTACCCAGGGCGCCGACGTGAAGGTTCATACCGGCGCGGCCGTCGAAGGAGGAGAGGGACGGGCTGTACACGGGCCTGAAAAGGCACAACAGAACTGTCACATACCTTCTCTATGAGAGCGGCCAAGGGACTTGCGCAAAGCCTGATGTCATCAGCCACTCAAGAGGAATGAATTCCATGTCGATCATCAAGCAGGGCTTTGCCGCCCTTGCCGCCGGCGCTCTCGGCATCGCGCTGGCGCAGCCCGCCACCGCTGCTCCCGTCAAATTCGATTTCTGGTTCGGCCTTTCGGGCGACCTCGCGCGCGTCGTCGACACGCTGTGCAAGAACTTCAACGCCTCGCAGGCGGACTACGAGGTGGTCTGCACCAGCCAGGGCAATTACGACGCCACGCTGCAGAACACCATCGCCGCCTTCCGCGCCGGCAAGCAGCCGACCGTCGTCCAGGTCTACGACGTCGGCACCGCCACGATGATGCTGTCTGGCGCCTACAAGCCCGCCGACAAGCTGATGGAGGAGAACGGCTACAAGATCGACTACAGCGACTACTTCCCCGGCATTGCCCGCTACTACGCGACGTCGAAGGGCGAGATGCTGTCCTTCCCGTTCAATTCCTCGACCCCGCTGATGTACTGGAACAAGGACGCTTTCGCCAAGATCGGCAAGACCGAGGCGCCGAAGACCTGGGAAGATGTCGGCGCCGACCTCAAGGCGCTGAAGGACGCCGGCTACGATTGCCCGATGGCGATCAACATTTCCGCCAATGAAAGCTGGCAGTTGATGGAGCAGTTCTCGGCCATCCACAACCAGCCGATCGCGACCAAGAACAACGGCTATGATGGTCTCGACGCCCGTCTCGAGATGAACAAGACCAAGTTCGTCCAGTACGTCACCGATCTCAAGAAGTGGTATGACGCCGGCCTGATCAAGATCAAGTCGAAGGACCTCGGCCAGGACATGGTGCAGGCCTTCGCGTCCGGTACCTGCCAGGTCATCATGACCTCGGTCGGCGACCACGGCACGGTCGGCAAGACGCAGAAGGAAGGCATGAAGTGGGACGTCGCCGAGCTTCCCGCCTATGCCGGCACCGGGCGCAAGAATTCGCTGGTCGGCGGCGCCTCGCTCTGGGTTCTTTCCGGCAAGTCGGATGCGGAATACAAGGGCGCCGCCGCCTTCCTCAACTTCATCCACGACCCCAAGACGGCCTTGTTCTGGTCGACCAACACAGGCTACATCCCGGTGACCAAGTCGGGCTTCGACTACATGAAATCCCAGGGTTTCTACGACAAGGCGCCCTACAAGGGCCGTGAGGTCGCCATCGCCAGCCTGACCGCGTCCGAGCCGACCGCGATCACCCGTGGCATCCGGCTTGGCAATTTCACCCAGATCCGCGCCGAGTTCGGCACCCAGATGCAGGCCATCTTCGCCAACAAGGTCAGCGTCCAGGAGGGCATCGACACGCTGGTCAAGAACGGCGACGCGATCCTCGACCGCTTCCAGCAGACCTATCCGGACAAGACGCTGCCCTGATCTCGGATGCCGCCATGGCCGCCCGCCGGGAAACGACGGGCGGCCATTTCGCATAGTTTTGATTTTACGCATGTCCTTGTCCCGAAACCGGGTCCCACTTTCGGCAGACATGCCTTAGTCTCACCCCGGGAAAGCGGGCTGGCGGGTTCAACGGCGTCGGCGGATCGATGGAAAAACGCGTCACTTTCTCAAGATGGTCGATCGGCATCCTGTTCGCGGTGCCGCAGTTGCTCCTGATTTTCACCTTCTTCTATTGGCCCGCCGGCCAGGCGGTCTACTGGTCGCTGACGCTGCAGCAGCCGTGGGGCGGCGGCAACATCTGGGTCGGGCTCGACAATTTCCGCTCGATCCTCGCCAACGCCGACTATTGGAACTCGATCACCGCCAGCCTCGTCTTCGCGGCATGCAGCACCGGCCTTGCCATGGTCATCGCCCTGGTGCTTGCAGCCTTGACCGACCGGCAGCTCGCCGGCTCGCGTCTCTATCGCGTCGTGCTGATCTGGCCTTACGGCATCGCCGCGCCGGCGCTGGCGATGGCTTTCCGCTTCATCCTGGCGCCGGAGGCCGGCTTCATGGCCGTCGTCAACCAGGTCTGGCCGGGCTTCTGGGATCCCGGCCTCGACGGCACCGATGCGATGGCATCGATCATCGCCGCCTTCTCGTGGAAGTATGTCGGCTACAATTTCATCTTCTTCCTCGCCGCTTTCCAGGCCATCCCGCGCTCGCTGATCGAGGCGGCGGCGATGGACGGCTCCGGCGTTCTCAGGCGGTTCTGGGATATCCAGTTCCCGCTGATCACGCCGACGATCTTTTTCCTGCTGGTCATCAACATCACCGAGAGCTTCCAGGACTCCTTCGGCATCGTCGACATCATGACGGCGGGCGGTCCGGCGAATTCGACCAATCTGATGGTCTACAAGATTTATTCCGACGGCTTCAAAGGCCTGGATTATTCCGGCGCCGCCGCGCAGAGCATCATCCTGATGCTGCTCATCATCGTGCTCACCATCTTCCAGTTCCGCTTCATCGAGCGGCGCGTGCACTACAGGTGAGGCGGACATGGTCGAGCGCACCCCGATCCTCAATTTCTTCACTCACCTGATATTGTTCGTCGGCTTCGTTTTCTGCGTGGCGCCGTTCGTGATCGTGGCGATCGCCGCCTCGCATAGTCTGAAAGAGGTCAACGACGTGCCGATGTCGCTGCTGCCGGGCAGCGAGTTCTGGGTCAACATCAAGACAGCCTGGACGACGGCCGACCTCGGGCCGAAGCTGTTCAATAGCTTCGTCATGGCCGCCGGCGTCGCCGCCGGCAAGGTGATCATCTCGGCGCTGACGGCCTTTTCCATCGTCTATTTCCGCTATCCCGGCCGCATGCTGATCTTCTGGCTGATCTTCGTCACGCTGATGCTGCCGCTCGAAGTGCGCATCGTGCCGACCTATGCGGTGGTCGCCAACGTCATGTCGCCCTATCAGGCGATCCTCGACGTGACGGGCCTGAGTTGGCTGATCGAGACGGTATCGGGCGTGCAGGTCTCGCTCAGCCTCGGGCTGCTCAATTCCTACACCGGCCTGATCATGCCGCTGATCGCCACCGCCACCGGCACGTTCCTCTACCGGCAATTCTTCCTGACCGTGCCCGATGAGCTGACCGAGGCGGCGCGCATGGACGGCGCCGGGGCGCTGCGCTTCTTCATCGACATCCTGCTGCCCTTGTCGCGCAACAACATGGCGGCGCTCGGCACCATCATGTTCCTGTGGGCGTGGAACCAGTATCTGTGGCCGCTGCTGATCACCACGGATGCCAGCCACGCCACGGCGGTGACCGAGCTCAAGCAGCTCATTCCCAATGTCGGAGGCATTCCCGAATGGAACATCGCCATGGCCGGCACGCTGATCGTCATGCTGCCGCCGCTCGTCGTCGTGGTGGCCATGCAGCGCTGGTTCGTGCGCGGCCTCATCGCGACAGAAAAGTAAGGAGACAAAGATGGCCTCCATCACCATCCGCGACGTCAGGAAAAGCTACGCCAAGATGCAGGTCGTGCACGGCGTCAACCTCGACATCGCGTCCGGCGAATTCGTCGTCATCCTCGGCCCATCGGGCTGCGGCAAGTCCACGCTGCTCAGGATGATCGCCGGGCTGGAGGAAATCTCCGGCGGCGCGATCGCCATCGACGGCAAGGTGGTCAACACGCTGGAGCCGCGCGAGCGCGGCTGCGCCATGGTGTTCCAGAACTACGCGCTCTATCCGCATATGAGCGTTGCGCAGAACATCGGCTATTCGCTGAAGGTGGCGGGTGTCCCAGCCGCCGAGCGCGCCCAGCGCATCCAGGCGGTCGCCCGCATCCTGGAGCTGGAGCACCTGCTCGACCGCAAGCCGATGGCGCTCTCCGGCGGCCAGCGCCAGCGCGTCGCCATGGGCCGGGCCATGATCCGCGAGCCCAAGGTCTTCCTGTTCGACGAGCCGCTTTCCAACCTCGACGCCAAGCTGCGCGTGCAGATGCGTTCCGAAATCCGCAAGCTGCACCGGCGGCTGAGCGCCACCTCCGTCTTCGTCACCCACGACCAGGTCGAGGCGATGACGCTGGCGGACCGGCTGGTGGTGATGAATGGCGGTCGTGTCGAACAGGTCGGCACGCCGGCGGAAGTCTACAGCCGCCCGGCGAGCCGCTTCGTCGCCACCTTCGTCGGCGCGCCGGCGATGAACATGCTGGAAGGCGAGGTGACGCTCGATGGCCTGTCGCTGCTCGGCGGCAGCCGCAAGCTCAACGTCTCGCGCGCGGGCTTGCCGGTCGGCAGCAAGCTCGCGGTGGGCATCCGGCCGGAGGCCGTGCGCCTGGTGGCGTCGGGCACGCCGGGCGCGCTCGACGCGACCGTCGATCTGGTCGAGGAGCTCGGCGCCGGGCGGGTCATCTATGTCGATCTCGACGGCGCGGCGTTTTCGGTGGTGACGTCGGAGACCGCCCATCCGGCGCCGGGCAGCGCCGTCGGGCTGCAGTTTTCCGAAGCCGACCTGCATTTCTTCTCGTCCGAGACGGGAAGCCGCCTCGACGTCTTCAAGGCATCGATGCCGGTGCCGGCGCTCTGATCACGCGCTCGCTCGGCTGCGAGGACGCCAAGGCAACTCCCTGTCGTGTCGAAGAAAGGTCGCGCAATGAAAATCATCCAGGTCACCGACGTCCATCTCGGCCGGCGCGGGGAGATCCGCTTTGGCGCCGACCTGCACGAGCGGCTCGACCGCTGCATCGACCATATCAATGCCCACCACGGCGATGCGGCGCTTTGCGTCTTCACCGGCGACCTGACCGAATCCGGCGAGGCGCAGAGCTATGCCGACCTCAAATCGGGCCTGGCTCGGCTTTCAGTCCCCTACCGGCTGCTGCCCGGCAATCACGACAGGCGCGCCAACCTGGTCGCGGCTTTTGCCGGAAACCCAACCGACGAGAATGGTTTCGTGCAGTCGGTCTTCGACACGCCGGAGGCATCGCTGCTGTTCCTCGACAGCCTGGCCGAGGGTCGCGTCACCGGCGAATTGTGCGACAGGCGGCTGGCCTGGCTGGATGCCAGGCTCGGCGAGGCTGCGGGCCGCCGGGCCTATGTCTTCCTGCACCATCCGCCCGTCGAGCTTGGCCTCGAGCTGCTCGATCCGCTCGGGCTCGAACAGCCGCATCGGCTGCTCGACGTGCTGATGCGGCACGGCAATGTCGGCTACGTCTTCTTCGGCCATGTCCATCGCGACATCGCCGGCACGGTCGCCGGCATTCCGTTTTCCGCGCAGCGTGGCCTGCATGCCCGTTTCATGCTCGACCTGGTCGGCGACGAGAAGGTCGAGCAGGCACCACCCGCCTACTCGATCATCCTGATCGACGGCGCGCGCGTCGTCGTGCACAGCTGCGACTTCCTGGAGAACTGGCCGCTGTGGTCGCCGGCGACCGGTCAGCGCGTAGGGTAACGACCGCGGCAAGCTTCAGGCAAGGACATGCGCCTTGCCGGAGACGGTCAGCCGCACGATCTCGCCAAGCGCCGGCGCGTCGATGCCGGGCTTGCGCAGGATCAGCGGCGTGTTGCCGATCGCCGCGGCGTCGGGCGGGTCGGGGCTGTTCAGGAGCCGCACTGCTATCGTGCACATCGAGCCGGCGAATTCGGATTCCGTCACCTCGCCGAACAGCATGTCCGGCGTTCCCGACATGCCTTCGCGCGAGGTCCGTTTCAACAGCACCTGTTCCGGCCTGAGCATGATGCGGGCGACATCGCGGCGCTCGGCGGTGTCGACGGCGATGCGGCCGAGCGGCGAGGTGGCGAAGCCGTCGGCGATCCTGGCCGGCAGGATGATGGCGTCGCCGAGGAACTCGGCGACCATCCTGTCCTTCGGCTGGAAATAGAGCTCGCGCGGCGTACCGACCTGCGAGAACAGGCCGTCGCGCATCACCGCCACCTGGCTGGCGAAGGACAGCGCCTCGGCCTGGTCGTGGGTGACCAGGATGGTGGTGATCCCGGCGATTTCCAGCAGTTCGGCCACCGCCTTGCGCATCGAGGCGCGCAAGCCGGTGTCGAGCGCCGAGAACGGTTCGTCGAGCAGCATCAGGCGCGGCTTCATGGCCATGGCGCGGGCAAGCGCCACGCGCTGCTGCTGGCCGCCGGAGAGCTCGTGCGGACGCCGCCTCAGGATCGCCTTGTCCAGCCCGACGATATAGGCGAGCTCGACGATCTGCTCGGCGCGTTTGTCGGCGTTCCGCGCCAGGCCGAAGCCGATATTGTCGGCGATGGTGAGGTGCGGGAACAACGCCCCGTCCTGGGCGACCACGCCGATGCCGCGCCGGTGCGCCGGCACGGCGGCGCCGCCATTGGCCAGCACCTCGCCGTCGAGCACGATCTTGCCCCGGTCCGGCGCCTCGAAACCGGCGATAAGCCTGAGCAAGGTGGTCTTGCCGCAACCGGAAGGCCCGACGATCGCCGTGCGGCTGCCGCTGGCGACGCTGAGGTCGACGCCGGCCAGCGCCGCCACCGGGCCATAGTGCTTGGCCACGCCGCTGAGTTCGAGGAAGCTCATCGTCCGGCCATCCTCTTCGACTGGACATAGAGCAGCCAGGTCAGCGGCAGCGACATCGCCACCATGATGAAGGCGTAAGGGGCGGCCGAGGCATAGTCGATCTCGCCGCTGTAGGACCAGAATGCCATCGCGAGCGTCCGGGTGCCGTTCGGCGCCAGCATCTGGGTGGCGGTCAGCTCGTTCATGATGCCGAGCGCCACCATGGCCATGCCGGCCGCGGCGCCCGGCGCCGACAGGCGGATGGTCGTCGACCACAGCGCCTTGAGCGGCGCCCGGCCGAGGCTCGATGCGGCCCGCTCCAGTTCGACGGGCGCCTGCGCGATCGAGGCTCGGAGGCTGACCAAGGCGCGCGGCAGGAACATCAGCGCATAGGCGAAGAGGATGGTGAACAGGGTCTGGTAGAGCGGCATGGCGATGCGCACGGTGATGGTGACCAGCGCCAGCGCGATGACGACTCCGGGCAGCGAACCGACGATATAGTTGCAGCCTTCGAGCAGGCGCTGCAACGGCCCGGGCGCGCGGATCGAGATCCAGGCCATCGGCATGGCGGCGATGGTGGCGAGCAGCGCGCCGGCGAGCGCCAGGACAAGCGTCTGGCCGAGCGCCAGGCCGATCTCGTCGAGGCGCCAGACCTCGGCGCCGCCGGCGATCAGCCAGCGGCCGATGGTGACGAAGGGCACGCCCAGCGAAAGCAGCGCGGCGATGGCGGGCAGGGCCAGGCAAGGCAGCGTGGCGCGGCCAAGGCTGGCGCGCTGCTGCTGGCGGGCGGCGCCCGAACCGACGCGGGCATAGCGCTCCTCGCCGCGCACCAGAACCTCAAGCCCGAGCAGCACGAAGCAGCATGTCACCAGCACGGCGGCGAGCATGTTGGCGGCCGGCCCGTTGAAGGTCGACTGGAACTGGTCGACGATCGCCGTGGTGAAGGTGTCGAAGCGGATGAAGACGTAGAGGCCGTATTCGGCCAGCAGATGCAGGCCGACCAGCAGCGAACCGCCGCAGATGGCCAGTCTGAGCTGCGGCAGCACGACGCGCGCGAAGACCCGCCACGGACCGAGCCCAAGCGCGGCGGCGGCGTCTTCCAGTGCGGGGTCGAGCCGGCGCAGTGCTGCCGAGATGGGTAGATAGAGGAACGGGAAATAGGCGATGACGGAAACCAGCACGCCGGCCCACAGGCCATGCAGTCCCGGCACCAGGCTGATCCAGGCATAGGAGTGGACGAAGGCCGGAATGGCGAGCGGCGCCACCGACAGCCAGGCCCACAGGCGGGCGCCGGGCAGGTCGCTGCGCTCGGTCAGCCAGGCCAGCGCCACCGAAAGGACGATGGAGATCGGAACCGCCAGCGCCACCAGCATGATGGTGTTGATCAGGAGGTCGCCGACACGTGCGCGGAAGATCAGCGCCGAGACGGTCTCCCAGCCGGTCTGCACCGCGATCCAGACGATGAAGGCCAGCGGCAGCAGCGCAAGCAGCGAGATCAAGGCGGCGGCGAGCAGGATCCAGGACGCCGAGCGCCGTTGCCGCGCGCGTCCGGCGGCCGGCAGGCCTGATCGGGTGAGGTCGACCGCCGCTTGCATCAGACCCGATGCCGCGCCGCTTCGGCCCGCGGACGAAGGTGGCCGAAGGCGCGCTTGTCGCAGCCAGAAACGCAGCTTGTCGTCATCGACGATGCCATCTCTAAAACAGAGCGCTCCCGCGGAAAGCGAAGTCCCGCAGGAGCGCAGTCGGTTGCCCTTTTAGGACGAACGCGAACTAAAGCAAGCCGGCTGCCGTCATCAGGTCGGTCACCTTCTTGGAGTTCAGCGTCGTCGGATCGACTTTCGGCGCCTGCAGGTCGGCCAGCGGCACCAGCTTGGGGTTGGACTCGGCGCCCTTGCCGACCGCGTATTCGAAGGAGGTGCCGTTCTTCAGCACGTCCTGGCCACCCTTGCCGGTCACCCATTTCAGGAACGCCTGGGCTTCCTTCGGATGCTTGCTCGAAGCCAGCACGCCGCCGCCGGAGATCGAGACGAAGGCGCCCGGATCCTGGTTCTTGAAATAGTGGAGCGCGATGTTCTTGCTGTTCTCGCCGGTCTTGGCCTGATCGCCGAAATAGTAATAATGGTAGATCACGCCGCCTTCGATCTCGCCCGCATTGACCGCCTTCATCACGGTGTTGTTGCCCTTGTAGGCGGTGAAGTTCTCCTTCATCGCCTTCAGCCAGTCGCCCGTGGCGGCCTCGCCCTTGAGCTGCAGCAGCGCGCTGACGATGGCCTGGAAATCGGCGCCCGAAGGCGACGCCGCCCAGCGGCCCTTCCAGCTCGGATCGGCAAGGTCGAGCAGCGACTTGGGCAACTGGTCTTCCTTGAGCTTGGTCTTGTCATAGGCAAAGACCGTGCTGCGGGCGGCGACGCCGACCCATTTGCCGGTGGCCGGCTGGTACTCCGGCGGCACCTGCGCCAGCGTCTCGGCGTCGACCGGCGCGAACAGGCCGGCAGCCTCGACGAGCGCCATGGCCGGCGAGTTTTCGGTCAGGAACACATCGGCCGGCGAGGCCGCGCCCTCGGCGACGATCTGGTTGGAGAAATCGCTGTCGCCGCCATTGCGCAGCGTCACCTTGATACCGGTTTCCTTGGTGAAGCCTTTGGCCCATTCCTTCGCCAGGCTCTCGTGCTGGGCGTTGTATACGACGATACCGGCATCATCTTCCGCCAGCGCCGGAGCCGCAAGCAGGCCGAGCGCCAGCGCCGTGGCGCCGGCAAGGGTGGAAAGGGCAAATCTCATGGGCGTCGTCCTCGATCTGATGGTCTTGGTTGGCACGGCTGCACCTACCAATACCTGATTAAGCTAGTCAACATTGCAGGCCTGCTTCATTCGGTCGCCGGGGCGCAACCTTTCGTGATTTTGCGGCACTTTGGCTTGGACATTATTTCTTCGGCCACGTAACAAATCAGCGCCGAGGCGCGAACATCGGGGGAGAAAACTCTTGTGACCGGCAACAACGAGGCCGAGCTTTCCCGGTTGCTCAAGGCCGCGATCGCGGGAGACGAAAGGGCTTACGCCGACTTTCTGACGCGGACGGCCGCTCTCGTGCGCGGCTTTGCCCGGCGCAAGATCGTTCAGGGCGGGGTCGACCCCGAGGATGTCGTGCAGGAAACCTTGCTGGCCATTCACGTCAAACGGCATACCTGGCGCCAGGACGCGCCGGTGCTGCCATGGATCTACGCCATTGCGCGCTTCAAGCTGATCGACGCCTTCCGGCGGCGCGGGCGGCGCATCGAGGTCGAGATCGACGAGATCGCAGAGACCTTCGCCGAGCCGGAAACGGAGACGGTGAGCGAACGCGACATCAACCGGGTGCTGGAGAGCCTGCCGCCGGCACAGCGTTCGGTGGTCTCGTCGGTGTCGGTCGAGGGCCGCTCGATCGGCGAGACGGCGGCGAAGTTCGGCATCACGGAGACGGCGGTCAGGGTGTCGCTGCATCGCGGCCTTGCCGCCATCGCCAAACGCTTCGGGCGGGAGTGACATGAGGACCGAGGATCTCATCAAGGCGCTCGACGCCGACGTCCGCAGCAATGCGATGCCGCTCGGCTCCGCCTGGCGGATGGCCGTCGCCGTGGCGGCGGTGGTCGCGGCCGCCGTGTTCTGGCTGACCATCGGCCCGCGTCCTGACCTCATGGTCGCTATGCACACGATGCGTTTCCTGTCCAAATTCGTCTTCACCATCGCGCTCGGCGTCAGCGCGTTTGGCCTGATCAGGGCGCTGTCGAGCCCCGGCGCGCCGACGGCCAGGGCAACGGCCTGGATGGCGCTCGCGCCGGCATTGGTGGGCGTGGCGGTGATCCTCGAGCTTTTCGCGGTGCCCCGCGCCGAATGGGGCACGCGACTGGTCGGCTCCAACATGATGATCTGCATGGCGTTCATCCCGCTGATCGGCCTCGGGCCGCTCGCCGTCTTTCTTTGGGTGCTGCGCCATGGCGCCCCGACGCGGCCGGTGCTGGCGGGCGCGGTCGCCGGCCTGCTCGCCGGCGGGCTGTCGGCGACCTTCTATGCCGCGCATTGCTTCGACGACTCGCCGCTTTTCGTCGCCACCTGGTATACGCTCGCGGTCGTCATCCTCACCGGTCTCGGCGCGCTTGGCGGCCGGTTTTTCGTGCGCTGGTAGCGGCGCATACCGATCCTTAATCATGCCGGCAATTGTTTGCCGGTTGGCATCGCCGCTTCCGTCCCCCATGCAACCTTTCCTTAAAATCGATCCGCGAGGGTTGCATCGACGTGCAATTGCGCATTGGGGTGGAACGCGTTGTGACGCGGTGGAATTGGAAGGGCCCGCGGGCCGGCAGATACGCGGCATTGATCCTGATGGCGGTTGGCCTTGTCGCCGCCGCGGCTTCGATGCTGTCGTCGCGCCTCGATCTCAGCGCCGAGACGCTCAAGCTCAGCCTGCAGGTATCGGACGCCATGATCGCGGCGTCGCTGTTTCTTGCCGCCTTCTTCATCCGCCAGATCGTCGACGACCGCCGCCAGATCGCCGAGAGCGAGCAGCGCTTCCGCCGCGCCATGGAGGATTCGGCGATCGGCGTCGCCATCGTCGGGCTCGACGGCCGCATCGTGCAGACCAATCCGGCCTTTGCCGCCATGCTCGACTACAGCCGCGAGGAAATCGAGGCGCTGACCTTTTTCCAGATCACCCATCCCGACGACCTGCAGATCGGCCGGGAAACCATGGTGAGCCTGAAGGAAGGCAAGATCGATTCGTTTCACTTCGAAAAGCGATATCTCAAGAAGGATGGGACACCGGTATGGGCGCAACTTGCCGGCTCGGTGATCCGCGACGCCGACAGCGGCCGGCCGCTCTACCTGGTGTCGCAGATCGAGGACATCGACGCCCGCAAGAAGTCCGAGGCGCGCATCGCGGAGGCCGAAACGCGCTGGAATTTCGCGCTGGCCAGCGCCGGTCAGGGCGTCTGGGACTTCGATCTGCGCAAGGGCGGCACCACCTATTCCGCCACCTGGGTGAAGCTGCTCGGTTACGCCGATGGCGAGCTGGACGGCGATCCCGATCGCTGGCTGACGATGATCCACCCGGATGACCGTGCGGTCGTGGCCGATGCCGATCGCGCTCATCTCGCCGGCGAGACGCCCTTTTTCGAGGCCGAGTACCGCATGCGCCACAAGGATGGCCGTTGGATATGGATCCTCGACCGCGGCAAGGCCCTGGAGCGTGACGGCGATGGGCGGCTGACCCGGGCCATCGGCAGCCATACCGACATCACCCAGCGCAAGGAGGCCGAGGCGCGGCTCATCGTCTCGGCGGCGATGCTGGCCGACGAAAAGGAACGGCTGAAAGTGACGCTGCAGTCGATCGGCGACGCCGTCATCTGCACGGATGCGGCCAATCGCGTCACCTTCATGAACCCGGTCGCGGAAAAGCTGACCGGCATCGCGGCCGGCGAGGCGCTCGGCAAGACGCTCGGCCATGTCTACTGGGCCGTCGACGAGGAAACCGGACAGCGGATCGGCGTGGCCCGGCCTTCGGCCGGCAGCCCGAGCCCCACCGACCAGAACAGCCGCGCGGTGCTTATCCGGCGCGACGAGACGCGCTGCAGCATCCGGCAGGTGGTGTCGCCCATCATGAACGAGCGCGCCGAGTTCGGCGGGCTGGTCATCGTCTTCCAGGATTTCACCGATGCGCGCGCCCTGCAGCGCCAGCTCGCCCATGCGGCTGCGCATGACGCGCTCACCGGCCTTGCGAACCGCTCCAATTTCATCCGTGTCATGGAGGAGATGGTCGATCACGGCGGCAAAGTCGGCACGACAGGATCCGCCGGCGGCGGCGAGCATCAGTTCATGTTCATCGACCTCGATCATTTCAAGCAGGTCAACGACACCGGCGGTCACGCCGCCGGCGACGCCCTGCTGAAGCAGGTCGCCAATGCCATCCGTCGCGTGATCGGCCCCGATGATATCGTCGCCCGCCTCGGCGGCGACGAATTCGCCGTCATCCTGAAGTCAGGCTCGGCCGCCAGCGGCGAGATCGCGGCGCGCTCGATCATCGATGCGATCCGCGGCCTGAATTTCACCTGGGACGGCCGGCCGCATTCGATCGGCGCCAGCATCGGGCTCGCCCCGATCCGCCCCGGCTGCGGCGCGGTGGACGAGATCATCGCGCGGGCCGACGCCGCCTGCTATGCCGCCAAGGCCGCCGGGCGAGGCTGCGTTTCCATGGCGCCGGACGAGGAAACCCAAGACGGACAGGCGGAAACGCCCAAGCCGTTCGCCGCGGCGTCCTGAGGAGCGCCGGGCTCTCAGGCAATCCGGCGGCCTGGAATTGCCCTAGCGCGTCGGGACCGGATGCTCGCCGCGATAATCGTAGAAGCCGCGGCCGGTCTTGCGGCCGAGCCAGCCGGCTTCGACATATTTCACCAGGAGCGGGCAGGGGCGGTATTTCGAATCCGACAGGCCCTCATGCAGCACCTGCATGATCGACAGGCACGTGTCCAGGCCGATGAAGTCCGCCAGCTGCAGCGGCCCCATCGGATGGTTCGCGCCGAGCTTCATGGCGGTGTCGATCGCGTCGACCGTGCCGACGCCCTCATAGAGCGTGTAGATCGCCTCGTTGATCATCGGCAGCAGGATGCGGTTGACGATGAAGGCGGGGAAATCCTCGGAGACGGTCACCGTCTTGTCGAGATGCCTCACATAGGCCTTGGCGGCCTCGAAGGTCTGGTCCTCGGTGGCGATGCCGCGCACCAGCTCGACCAGCTTCATCACCGGAACCGGGTTCATGAAATGTATGCCGATGAAGCGCTCAGGCCGGTCGGTCTGCGCGGCCAGCCGGGTGATCGAGATCGACGAGGTGTTCGTCGCCAGGATCGCCTCGGGGTTGAGCTGCGGGCAGAGCTGGGCGTAGATCTTGCGCTTGACCGTCTCGTCCTCGGTGGCCGCCTCGATCACCAGATCGGCGCCGGCCAGATCGGCCATCGCGGCGGCCGCCGAAATACGTCCCATCGCCTCGTTGCGGGCCTTCTCCTCGAGCTTGCCGGAGCCGACCTGGCGCGCCATGTTGCCGCTGATGGTGGCGATGCCCTTCTCGATGCGGTCGGGCGAAATATCGTAGATCAGCACCTTGTAACCGGATAGCGCCGAGACATGGGCGATGCCGCCACCCATCTGCCCCGCGCCGACGATGCCGATCGTCTCGATCTTGCTCATAACAGCGATCCCGTCGAAAAAGGCCTTTGCGGCCTGCTTTTTGTGCGGTGCAAACTAAAAGGGCGGGGCGACTTCGTCTACCCCGCCCTTCACAATTTAATACGCTTCCGCAGAGAGCGTCAAAGCGCCTTTTGCAGTTCCGGCAGGATGACGAAGAGATCGCCGACGAGGCCGTAGTCGGCGACCTGGAAGATCGGCGCCTCCTCGTCCTTGTTGATGGCGACGATGACCTTGGAATCCTTCATGCCGGCGAGGTGCTGGATGGCGCCGGAAATGCCGACGGCGATGTAGAGGTCGGGAGCGACCACCTTGCCGGTCTGGCCGACCTGCCAGTCATTCGGCGCGTAGCCGGCATCGACCGCGGCTCGGGAAGCGCCAACCGCGGCGCCGAGCTTGTCGGCGACCGGCAGGATGACCTCCTGGAACTTTTCCGAGGAACCAAGCGCGCGGCCGCCCGAGATGATGATCTTGGCCGAGGTCAGCTCCGGACGGTCGGTCTCGGAAAGCTTGTTCTCGACGAAGGAGGACAGACCCGGATTGGCCGCAGCGCTGACCGTCTCGACCGAAGCCGAGCCGCCCTCGGGCGCCGCCTGGAAGGAGGCGGTGCGCACCGTGATGACCTTCTTGGCGTCGGTTGCCTGCACCGTCTGGATGGCGTTGCCAGCATAGATCGGACGCTTGAAGGTGTCGGGCGAGACGACTTCGATGATCTCGGACACCTGCGCGACGTCGAGCAGGGCGGCGACGCGCGGCGCGACGTTCTTGCCCGCCGAGGTCGCCGGCGCAATGATCGTGTCATAGGAACCGGCGAGCGAAACCACGAGCGCGGCGAGCGGCTCGGCAAGGCGCTCGGACAGTTCGTCGGCCTCGGCGAGCAGCACCTTGCCGACGCCCTTGAGCTTGGCGGCGGCGTCGGCGGCAGCCTTGGCGCCCTTGCCGGCAACCAGCACATGCACGTCCGAACCGATCTGCAGCGCCGCCGACAGCGCCTTGGCGGTCTGGTCGGAAAGGCTGGCGTTGTCGTGTTCTGCGATTAGGAGAATAGCCATTTTCGTGTTCCTTTCCCGATCGCTTACAGCACGCCGGCTTCGTTCTTGAGCTTCTCGACCAGCTCGGCGACGCTCTTGACCTTGACGCCCGCCTTGCGGCCGCCGGGTTCCTCGGTCTTGATCACCTTGAGGCGCGGCTTGACGTCGGCGCCGTAATCGGCCGGGCTCTTCTCGTCGAGCGGCTTCTTCTTGGCCTTCATGATGTTGGGCAGCGAGGCGTAGCGCGGCTGGTTCAGGCGAAGGTCGGCGGTGACGATCGCCGGCATCCTCAGCTCCACCGTCTGCAGGCCGCCATCGACCTCGCGCGTCACCTTGGCATGATCGCCGGCGAGCTCGACCTTGGAGGCGAAAGTGCCCTGAGCCCAGCCGAGCAGGGCCGCCAGCATCTGGCCGGTCTGGTTGCTATCGTCGTCGATCGCCTGCTTGCCGAGGATGACGAGGCCGGGCTGCTCGGCGTCGACCACGCCCTTCAGCACCTTGGCGACGCCGAGCGGCTCGGTTTGCTCTTCGGTCTTGACCAGGATGGCGCGGTCGGCGCCCATGGCCAGCGCGGTGCGCAGCGTTTCCTGCGCCTGCTGCGGGCCGATCGAGACGACGATGATCTCTTCCGCCTTGCCGCCTTCCTTCAGCCGGATCGCCTCCTCGACCGCGATCTCGTCGAACGGGTTCATCGCCATCTTCACATTGGCAAGCTCGACCGCCGAACCGTCCGACTTCACCCGGACCTTCACGTTGGCATCCACAACCCGCTTCACGGGCACAAGGATCTTCATTTTCCTGTCACCTCTTTCAAGATTTTGGGCGCGCTATAGCAGCGCGCGCCGGGTCAGAGTTGTCGAAAGCCGACATTCCAGACGGAATTCTGGACTTCATCCGCCGTTGCGGTGGCGTTTCCGTAGTGGCGGGAATCGGGCGCGTCAATATCCGCGACGCACTCAAATCGGTTCAGTCCTGGCTTGAAGCGGCTCCTCGACCCCACTGTGGCGCGGGCTGCGCCGGAGCTGGAGCGCTGGCGGCTGGTTCGGTCGGGACGGGCGCCTGCTCGACGTCTGGCGCAGGTTCGGGTTCCCCATCCGCGCCGGCGAGCAGCGGCACGCCGCGGTTGCGCAGGACGAGCACCAGAACGGAGCCGGCGATGATGCCGCCGATGTGGCAGGCCCAGGAAACCTGGTCCTCGCCGCCGGCGGCGAACATGACGATCTGGAAGACGATCCACAGGATCAGCGGGATAAAGGCCGGGATGCGCAAGGGAATGCGGGCGAAGGCGAGCACCCAGACCTTCACCCTTGGGTAGAGGATCAGATAGGCGGCGACGACGCCGGCAATGGCGCCGGAGGCGCCGATCAGCGGCACCTGCGAATCCCAGGCCACCAACCCTTGGAAGAAGGCGCCGGCAATGGCGCAGGCGAGGTAGAAGATCAAATAGCGGATATGGCCGAGGGCGTCCTCGACATTGTCGCCGAACACCCACAGGAACAGCATGTTGCCGCCGAGGTGGAAGATATCGGCGTGCAGGAAGGAATAGGTCAGGTAGCTCAGGCTCTCCGGGATGACGACGAATTCGGGCGAAAGCTCGACCCTGTCATGGACGACGGAGGGGATGAAACCGAGGCCGAGCACCGCGGCATTGGTGAAATCCTCGCCGCCGAGCGTGGTGGCGAAATAGACGAGCACGTTGGCGACGATCAGGCCGATCGTCACATATTGCAGGTGGATGTGACGCAGCCTGTTGGTGTCGTATAGCGGGATGAACATGAGACCCTGGCCCTTCCGCTTCCACGTGGAGTCAGCGGTTCTTGCCCGGAACCCATAACACGTCGGCCTTTCCATTGTCATTGACCGCACGGGCGGCGACGAACAGAAAGTCGGAGACGCGGTTGATGTACTTGATCGCCTCGCGGTTGACCGGCTCGCCGGGGTCCTGCGCCAGCGCCACCATGATCCGCTCGGCCCGCCGCGCCACCGTGCGGGCAAGGTGAAGTGCGGCCGCCGCCGGCGTGCCGCCGTTCAGCACGAAGGATTTGAGCGGCTGCAGCTCCTTGTTGAGGAGGTCGATGTCCTTCTCGACGCGATCGGTCTGCGAGGCGACGATACGCAACGGCTCATAGCCGAGCGGCTTGCCGTCATCCGGCACGGCGAGATCGGCGCCGAGATCGAAAAGGTCGTTCTGGATACGCGACAGCATGGCGTCGATCGAGGGATGGCCGTCAACGGTGTGGATGCGGGCCATGCCGATGCAGGCATTGGCCTCGTCGACCGTGCCGTAGGCGTCGATGCGCAGGTCGGATTTCAGCCGCCGCTCGCCGGTGCCGAGGCCGGTGGTGCCGTCATCGCCGGTGCGGGTGTAGATCTTGTTGAGCTTGACCAAGCGCTGCCCTCCCGAGAGCAATTCCAGGAAAAGTGCGTAGCGGTTTTCCGTCCGGAATTGCGTCAAAACAAATAGATAG
The DNA here is from genome assembly GCF_004792275.1 of Mesorhizobium sp. M4B.F.Ca.ET.143.01.1.1. NCBI lineage: Bacteria > Pseudomonadati > Pseudomonadota > Alphaproteobacteria > Hyphomicrobiales > Phyllobacteriaceae > Mesorhizobium > Mesorhizobium sp. M4B.F.Ca.ET.143.01.1.1. Next base: position 53,833 of record NZ_SRSR01000005.1, on the reverse strand, counting down.
AGCGGGTCAGCGATTCTATGAAAAGCTGAACCGCTCGATCGACCGATACCCTCACTTGCGGGTGAAATACACCGCCAGCATGATCAGCACCAAGGCGATGAACTGCAACAGCACGCGCGCTTGCATCAGCTTGTTCGAGGTCATGCTGGAGCCGCCGCGCAACATGTTGATCAGGCCGCGGATCAGCACGAACACCACGGCGAGCATGACGAGGACGGCGAGGATATTGAAGACGGTTGCCATAGTCTGTTTCCAATCAGTTCCGTTCAGGCCCGTTTGGCAAGCAGGCGATAGAGCATCGACGCCGGCAATATGCGTTTGAGGACCACGCCGATCCTTGCCGGCACCGTTACCACATAGTGTGGGCGCGGGCGCCGCGACAGAAGCGCATGGCGCAAGGCGGTGTGAACCACTTCTGGCCCGGGTTTCAGCCGCGAGACGCTGCCGCCGGCCCTCAGCCTCGCCAGCTGCGCCTCATAGGCGGCGCGATGGACGGAGTGCTCGTGGTCGATGTTCTTCAGGAACCAGAACAGCCCGTTAGAGGCGATCTTCGACGTCACCGGACCCGGCTCGATCAGCGAGACATGGATGCCGCTACCCTCAAGCTCCTGGTGCAGGCACAGCATCAGGCCCTCCAGCGCATGCTTTGAGGCCGAATAGGCGCCGCGAAAGCGGACCGGCGTCAGCCCGAGGATGGAAGAGCAATGGACGAGCCGGCCATGGCCCTGGCGGCGCATCACCGGTACGATGCGGCGGGTGAGGTCGTGCCAGCCGAAGAGATTGGCCTCGAACTGCTCCTTCAGCGCTGAAACCGGCAGGTCCTCGACGGCGCCCGGCTGCGCGTGGGCGCCGTTGTTGAACAACGCGTCTAGCCCTCCGCCGGTGCGCTCCAACACCGAGGCGACCAGCGCCTCGATCGAGGCCGGCTCGCGATAGTCGAGATAGAAGGTCTCGATGCCGTCGGCCTCGAGCGCGGCGATGTCGGCCGGCTTGCGCGCCGTCGCGAACACCCGCCAGCCTTCCGCCTTCAGCGCTCGCGCGCAATGGGCGCCGATGCCGGAAGAGGCGCCGGTGACGATGATGGTGCGCGGCGCGTTCACGGCGTGGTTTGACCTAGGGTTGCCATTTGCCGCATTCACTTCCCATATTCGCGGCGTCGAGACAATCGAAGGGAACGCGGTACGTGTTGCGGAAGATCGTCGCCCTGCGCCGCGTGCTCTATGACGCGATCGGTCATTTCAACACCGATGACGGCTGGGCGATGGCCAGCCATCTGGCGATTACCTCGCTGATGGCGCTGTTTCCGTTCCTGATCTTCGCCACGACCCTGGCGAGCTTCCTCGGGGCGCAGGCCTTCGCCGACACCGCCGTGCACCTCGTCTTCGACACCTGGCCGGAGCAAATCGCCAAGCCGATCGCGCGCGAGGTGCTGAACGTGCTCACCGTCCGGCGCACCGACCTTTTGACCTACGGCGTGCTGCTTGCCGCCTATTTCGCCTCGAACGGCATTGAGGCGCTGCGCACCTCGCTCAACCGCGCCTATCGCGTGTCGGAAACGCGCGGCATCATCTATCGTCGCGTGCAGAGCATCATCTTCGTGCTGATCGCCACCGCCTGCTTCCTGGCGATCAGCGTGCTCCTGGTGTTCGCGCCGCTTTTGGCGCGGCTGGCCGAGGCCCATCTCGATTGGATCAGGCCCTATATGGGCACGATCACGCTATGGCGTTACGTCATCGCCTCGACGGTCATCGTCATCGGCCTGTTCTCGGTGCATTTCTGGCTGCCGGCGGGCAAGCGCCGCCTGCTTTCGATCGTGCCGGGCATCATCTTCACGCTCGCGGCATGGCTGATCGGCTCGACGATCTTCGCCACCTATCTCGACCATTTCTCGTCCTATGTGACGACCTATGCCGGCCTTGCCTCGATCATGATCGCGGTGGTCTTCCTCTACATCGTCTCGGCGATCTTCATCCTCGGCGGCGAACTCAATGCCGCGATCAGCCGCTATCTCGAGGCGCGCGCCCGCGTCAGCTGAGCCTGTTCCGGATCATGTCCTGGCCGCCGCGCGGTCGCCAGGCCGACGCCGAGCGTGGCGATCGCCATGCCGACGATCTGCAGCAGATTGAGATGCTCGCCGAACAGCGCCCAGGCGATGACCGCGGTGACCGCCGGGACCAGGTAGAACAGCGAGGCGACCTTCGACATCTCGCCGTCGCGGATCATTACCATCAACAGGAAGATGGCGCCGATCGAGAGCACCAGCACCAGCCAGGCCATGGCGAAGATCAGCTCGCCGTTGATGGTGACGGTGCGCGTCTCGAGGGCGAGCGAGGCGAGCGCCATCAGCGCGGCGCCGCCGACATACTGCCACATCGTCGCCGTCACCAGATCGCCGCCGGAGGCGAAGCGTTTCTGCCAGACGGTGCCGGCGCTCATGGCCAGCACCGAGATCAGTGAGGCGGTCAGCGTGGCGGCGGTGACGCCGCCGCCAACGGCTCCGAGCTTCGGCCACAGCACGATGACGACGCCGACGAGCCCGACGGCGAGGCCCGTCCAATGGCGCGGCAGGATCGCCTCGCCGAGGAACTTGCCGGCAAGCACCGCCGTAATCAGCGGCTGCAGGCCGACGATCAGCGCCGAAAAGCCGGCGGGCATGCCCCTGTGGATCGCCCAGAACACGGCGCCGAGATAGACGCCGTGCATCAGCACGCCGGCAAGCGCGGCATGGCAGGCCTCGGCTCGGCTCGCCCTCCTCGAGCCGAGCACGATCGTCAGAATTGCGAGCAGGATGGCGGCCAGGACGAAGCGCGCGGCGAGGAAGGTGAAGGGCTCGGCCCAGGGCATGGCATAGCGCGCGCCGATGAAGCCGGTCGCCCACAGGACGACGAAAGAGGCGGGTATGAACCGCTTGATGCTGTGCATGTTCGGGGAAGGGCCTGTTGCTTCGTGAAGAGGTGACTAGCGAGATTGCTCTAATGCCGTTCAATCCGGCAATCAAAACGAAACGATTGATCCATAAGCTCATCCGAATTCAACATAGGGCGCCACGGCAACCGACAAGTTGTCGATGGATCAAGGGGCATGGCGTTCAGCGCGCCATGGGCAGGCATGCTTTTGCATCTCGACACGAGCTGGCTGCTGATGACGGTTGCGACCGTCGCCGTCTTCGGCTTCTTCTTCGGCACCGCGCTTGACGCCATCATGCAGGACGACGGCTTCGGCTCGACCGGCAACACGCTGCTGTTCACGGCCGGCTTCTTCCTCGCGGTGATCGTCGCCAATGAACACGGCATCAGCCTCAGGGACCTCAAGATCGCGGTCGCCTGGGGCCTGGGCGGCGCCTTCACCTTCATCAGCGGCATGGCGCTGATAAAAGCCGGCCTGGCGCGCTGGTGATATTCAGGTGAGGCCGGCCTGCGAACGGCAGGCTCCTGTGCCTGTACGGCGCCGCGCGTCCTGCTGGACGCGCTAAGGACGCCGCACCACTTATGCTAGGCGGCCTGACCTGAATCTCAGCATACCCACCTCGAAGAATCCTAGAGACCGACCAGCCGCCGGACGTCGTCCGGCGACGCGCCGGCTTGCCTGAGCGCGGCGAGGCCGGTGTCGCCAAGGCTCTTCGACAGCTTGCGGCCGTCGGGGCCGAGCACCAGGCGATGGTGGAAATAGGCCGGCCGATCGAGGCCGAGCAGGTCCTGCAGCAGGCGCTGAACGCTGGTCGCTAGGAACAGGTCCTGGCCGCGCACCACATGGCTGATGCCTTGCAGCGCGTCGTCGACGATGACGGCGAGGTGGTAGCTGGTCGGGATGTCGCGTCGCGCCAGGATCACGTCGCCCCAGTCCCGCGGCCGCGCCTCGATGCGCCGCGTGGCCCCGAGCGTCTCATCGCTGAATTCGGTCCACGACAGGTCGCTCGAAACACGCGCCATCGCATTTTCGATATCCAGCCGCCAGGCGAAGGGAGCGTTCTCGGCGATCCGCCGCTTGCGTTCGCTGATCGGCAAGGCCTTGTCCATGGCGGGATAGAGCGGCACGCCATCGGGGTCGCGCGGCCAGTCGCGGCCGCGCTTGTCGCTGTCGGCGATATAGGCCCTGATCTCGCCACGGCTCATGAAGGCAGGGTAGACGAGCTCCTCCGCGACCAGCCGGTCGAGCACCGCCTGGTATTCGGCGAAATGGTCCGACTGGCGGCGCACGGGCCGCTCCCACTCCAGCCCCAGCCATTCCAGGTCGCGATAGATGCCGGCTTCGAATTTCGGCGTGCAGCGCGTCGTGTCGATGTCCTCGATGCGCAGCTGCAGGCGCCCACCCGCCGTCTCCGCCAGCCTCTGGTTGAGCAGCGCCGAATAGGCGTGGCCGAGATGCAGGTCGCCATTCGGGCTCGGCGCGAAGCGGAATGTCAGCAGCGTCATCTCTTTGGCGGCAATCGGGTTGTGCGGCGCTTTCGCCGGTTGCTACTTTGCACGGCCATCAATTGCCACTTCGTGCGCGTCCTGGAAACAAGCAAACATGCAACGTATCGCCAGCCTCGACGACATCGCGCAAGGACTGGACGCGCTCTGCCTGCTCGATCCGCGGCTGGAGAAGGTGCGCGGCATGGCGGGCGAGGTGCCGCTCAGGCTTTCCGAGCCGGGGTTCAGGAGCCTGGCCTCGATCATCGTCTCGCAGCAGGTGTCGCGCGCCAGCGCAGACGCGATCTTCGGCCGGCTGGTGCGGCTGCTTGATCCGCTGACGCCAGAGGCGGTGCTTGCCGCCGGCGAGGACATCTTTCGCGAGGCCGGGCTGTCGCGGCCGAAGCAGCGCGGCCTGATCGCTGTCGCCAGCGCTGTCGCCGAAGGTCTCGACCTCCATCATCTTTGCCGGCTCGATGCCAATGAGGCGATCACGGCGATGACGGCGGTGCCCGGCATCGGTCCGTGGACGGCGGAATGCTACCTGCTGTTCGCCGCCGGCCATCCCGACGTCTTCCCGGCGCGGGACGTCGCGCTGCAGAGCGCGGTCGGCCACGCGCTGGGCATCGACCCGCGTCCGCCGGAGAAAACGCTGATCCGCCTCGCCGAATCATGGAGCCCGTGGCGAGGTGTCGCGTCGCGGCTTTTCTGGGCCTACTACCGTGAGACGCGGGGCAGGGACGCCGCGCCACCGGCGTAAATCCGTAAAAAAGCCCTAAAATCATGCGTTTTTGACATTTCGGGCGCGCGACAATCCGCTTCACATCCCTGTCATGTCGGGCTTACAGTATCCGCGCCGATCGGTTACGGCGCCGCGCATCCGGTTGGATGCGAAAAAGACGCCGTAAGACTTTTGAAGTTGCGCATGATCCTTTCGATTTTCGGGGTCATGCGCGGAGCCAAGGAGGTCAACGACGTGACGGTTGCCGTATCTCCGGATGGGCTTCCAGCACTGGTGCTGAACGCGGACTACCGTCCGCTCAGCTATTACCCGCTGTCGCTCTGGTCATGGCAGGATGCCATCAAGGCGGTGTTCCTCGACCGGGTGAACATCGTCGCCGAGTACGAGCATGCCGTCTCCTCTCCGACCTTCTCGATGAAGCTGCCCAGTGTCGTCAGCCTGAAGGCCTATGTGAAGCCGTCGAGGCATCCGGCCTTCACCCGCTTCAACGTCTTCCTGCGCGACCGTTTCCAGTGCCAGTATTGCGGCACGCCTGACGACCTGACCTTCGATCATGTCATCCCGCGCCATCGCGGCGGCGCCACGACCTGGGAGAATGTCGTTGCCGCCTGCTCGCCCTGCAACCTCAGGAAGGGCGGCATGATGCCGGCGCATGCCAAGATGTGGCCGCTGCAAAAGCCCTATCAGCCGACGGTGCACGACCTGCACAACAACGGCCGCCTGTTCCCACCCAACCATCTGCATGAAAGCTGGATGGATTATCTCTACTGGGATGTCGAACTGGAGCCTTAGAGTTCGGCACAAATCCGCGAGCCCGGCCGTCTGCCGCAGCTTTCTGCGCTTCCGGTGCTCACGTACTTAAGTACGCTCCGCTCCGGTTCTCGAAAGCCGCACCAGCCAATCCGGGCTGGCGAATTTCTGGACGAACTCCGTGTTGCGCTCTTCAATTCAATCCCGCGCGAACGCGCTGCGAAAGGCGACAGCGGCGAGGATGAAGCTGGCGATGGCGTTCCAGCCGGCCAGCGACAGGCCGAGGATGCGCAGCGCCGCCTTGTCGCAGGAGGGCGGTACGAACTTGTCGAGCGCGTCGAGCACGCCCTTGCCGCCGGTGTCGACCGGGCCGGCGCCGGCGGTGCAGTCTGCCGGGCCCTGCCACCAGGCCCATTCGACGCCGGAGTGATAGACGCCGAGATAGAGGCCGTAGAGCATCAGCAGGCCGCCGAGGCCAAGCAGGCCGCGCGTCAGCCACGCCGGCGCCTTGAGCAGCGAGGCGATCACCGCCAGCAGCATCAACGGCGCGCCGATGTAGTAGGGGGTGCGCTGCTCCAGGCAGAGATGGCAAGGGATGTAGCCGCCAATGTACTGGAAGGCGAGCGCCGAGCCGACGGTGGCGGCCATGGCGACGGCGAGAAACAGCGCCGCGCGCGTCCGCTGGCGTCCGGTGTCGGCATTCATGATCGCTGTCATCGAAGGTGGTCCGTTGGCTTGGTCGCTAGAGCATGATGCCGAAAAGTGTGAAGCGCTTTTCGGGCGACATCATGCTCTATCTCTTTGCTTAGGGCCGGATTCAGATTTCAGGTCGATTCGACCTGAAATCATCCGGCTCCAGATTGTTTTGACGCAATTCCGGACGAAAAGCCGCTACGCACTTTTCCTGGAATTGCGCTAGGCGTGGGCGTATCTGACGAGGATATAGAGCAAAATAAGGGCAGCGGCGCCGGCGCCGACGATCATGCCGAGGCGCTTCTCGATGAACTCCTTGATCGGTTCGCCATAGCGGCGCAGCAGCCAGGCCAAGAGCAGGAAGCGGGCGCCGCGCGCGACGATGGCAAGGCCGATGAAAAGCAGCAGATTGACGCCGATGACGCCGGACAGGATCGTCACCACCTTGATCGGCGGCAAATGCGCGGCGCCCGAGGTGATCAGCATCAGGATGATGAAGCCGATGCCGGAAGAAGTCCGCAATGCCTCGAACTCGTCGTACTTGCCGTAGAATTCGAGGATCGGCTTGGCCACCGCCTCGTAGGCGTAGTGGCCGATGAACCAGCCGAAAATGCCGCCCAGCACCGAGGCGACGGTGGCGATCAAGGCATAGCGGTAGGCGCGCTCCGGCTTCGACAGCGCCATCGGCAGATAGAGCACGTCGGCCGGCACCAGGAAGACGGAACTCTCGACGAAGGCGATGAAGGCCAGCCACCATTCGGCCGATTTGCGCGCCGCCAGCGAGAGCGTCCAGTCGTAAAGTCCGCGAAGCATCGGCTCTCCTGTGATTTCGCCGCCCTTCAGGCTCTGCGCCCAGCATGTCGGGCGACATGCATCGGCGCGCCGCTTGTCTAGAAAGATTTTCCGCGCCGCACAATGGCAGCACCTTCACGAAACCGAAAGGTGAAGTTTGGTCGCGGGCAAGATGCGGATCGGGAAACTCGCCAGTTGACGAACAGGCCCGCAACCGTATAGTCCGCGCCCATCCAGGCCGCCCGGCCTGAGCCCCTATGGCGGAATTGGTAGACGCGCTCGACTCAAAATCGAGTTCCGCAAGGAGTGCTGGTTCGATCCCGGCTAGGGGCACCATTGACCGCCAGTCGTTGCAAGACCTTCAAGGACCTGGACTCCCGAGAGGTGCATAGCGAGGTCGAGCAGACCCCGCGGGAGATGTTCCAAGAACCGCACCTGAACGCCCGAGCTTGATCATAGTTGACCGGCTCCGGCGAGGACGGCTTTGTTCCGCTGCAGCAGGCGCGGTTTGCTGGTGGGGTTCTTGTTGTGATGGTATTCTGGTCCTCAAGGGATAGGCCCGGTCGACCGCGATTGTGGTCAACTCGGGCACCACGCTTGGGAGGAACCTCGCGATGGCGCGTTTTGCCCACCTTGCCCTCGTCTTCGCCTTGGGATTGTCGCCTGGAATTGCACTGGCTGGGGAGCCTTTCGTCCCAAGCTGGATCAAAAACGATCCCGCGGCCAAGAAGGTGGCCATCGAGATCGTAGCCGACTGGAACCAGATCGAGCGGTACCGCAGGGACAACATCCGGACCGACATCATCGACTTCAACGGCTACTGGGGCGGCAATCTCACGATCATCGTGCCGGAAGACTGGTCGGTGCAGATCGATTTCATCAATGGCTCCTCGAATTTCTGGCACGGCCTGATGGTGACCAGGGTCTATGCCCAGTCGGAGATGCCAGTGAAGTTGAAGGCCGAGGATGCGATCTGGGGAGCGTACACCACCCCGCTGGAGGGGATCAAAGTCAATGAGAAGCGACAGCTCAACTTTGTTGCGCAGCAGACAGGCAGCTATTTCCTCGCCTGTCCGAGACAGACACACCTGATGGACGGACACTGGATCGGTTTCGAGGTGAGAAGCGAACTCGAGCGGGCCGCGGCAATCGTTCATGAAGACCAATTTCCGCAGGAGCAGCCCCCGGGACGTCCATAGATCCGCGCGAGCAGGCCTGAGCCATGACGCCGTCATGGATTCGCCGCAGCCTGACCGGGCACCGTTGACGGCGGTTTGAGCAGCGGGGACCGGGTGGGGGGCTTGGGGTTGGTCCCCGCTGCCTTGAGCTGCCTTCGCGGGTGGCAGCACAACCAAATGGCGACTGAGCAATGACAGGACCCTGACAGGCGAGCCTTGGGGGCCTGTCAGTCTTACGACGGCTGATGCCGCCCGGGGCCAGCCGGGCGGATGTCTCAAGGTGCGGCCGGGGACGGAGCTTCAAAACGTTGCGACTTCCGTAACCCCAACCGCACACCTGGCCTGACGTACGTGCCCACCCGGTGACGGGTGCCCACCCAATGACCCCAGCGTCAAGCGACAGGTCATTTGTAGCCGATATGGACCGCCGCCAAATCGCCCGCTTGAGCTAGCGCGGATAGACAATTCGGGTCAGCGGGCCTCAGCGCGGTAAAAAGAGGGGGCCGGAATGTCCCGGTGCGGGCAAGACCTGCGGCCGGCAAAACCTACCGCTCCGTGAAAGCACGCGCGAAGGAATCGAGCATTGGCCGGGCGAGATACTCGAAGAAGGTCCGGTCGCCGGTGTTGATGAACGCCTCGACCGGCGTTCCCGGATAAAGCTGTTCCGCTTTCACCCCGGGCGGCAGCTGGTCGGCAATCTTCAGCCTGGCGCGGAAATAGGGCTCGTGCGTCGCCTGGTCGATCAGCCGATCGGCGGAAATCTGCGTCACGGTGGCCGAGACCTCCGGCGTCAGCCGCGTGTTCAAGGCCGCCAACCGGAGCTTCGCCGGCTGACCGACACGCACCTCGTCGATGTCCTTCGGCCGCAGCTTGGCATCGACGATGAGACCCGACGCGGTGGGCAGGATCTCCATGATCTTTTCGCCGGGGGCGATCACGCTGCCCGTGGAATTATAGGTCGACGACACCACGATGCCCGCTGCCGGCGCCTTGATCGTCGTGCGCTGAAGCACCGCCTCGGCGGCGCGCATCTGTTCCTCGATGTCGGCCAGATTGGTGCGAACCTCGTCCAGCTTGGTGAGGGCCTCCTCGACGCGCTGCGTCGTCGCCCGCTCGATCTGCTGCTCGGCTTCGACGATCTGCGTGTTGGCCGCGGCGAGATTGGCTTCCAGCGCTCCGGCCTGGCCGACGAGATCGGCCTGCGAGCGCAGAAGCTGCGAATACTCGGTGCGATTGGTGAGGCCCTGGTCCAGCAGGCTGGTCTTGATGCCAAGCTCCTTCTTCACCACCTCGGCCTGTTGTTGAACGGCCTGCTTTTGGGCGTTCAAGCCAATGACGGACTGGCGATGCATGGCGACACGCTGGGCGAGGATCGCTTGTTCCGAGCGGAAGCGGGCGAGCCTGGCGGCGAATTCCTTCCGCTGTTCCCGCACCAGATTTTCGAAATCCTGCTGGAACGGTGCCGGCGCGGCGCCGGAGATCGGCGCCAGCCCGTCCAGTCCGTCGCGCTCGGCCTCCAGCCGTGCAGCACTCGCCCTGAGCGCGATCGACTGTCTCGTCAGCCGGTTGAGGTCGGCCTGCGCTGCCGTTCGATCAAGCAGGATCAGCGGCTCACCCTGCTCAACGCGGTCGCCTTCATGGACCAGCAACTGATTGATGATGCCGCCCTCGGAATGCTGGATGAGGATGTTGCCGCCGGTCGCCGCGATCGTGCCCTGCGTGATCACCGCGCCGGAGAGCGGCGCGCTCACGGCCCAATAGCCAAAGCAGCCGGCCAGCAGCGCTGTCGCCGCGTAGCCGGTCAAGGCCACGCGCCGGAAGTCGGTGCGGGGCTGCGTTTCGAGGGTGAGGCGCCCGGCGGCCATGGCTAGGACCCGAAGCGGATGCTATGCGGACGGATCGTCGGCGCGAAGGATCCGGTCACCACCGTGTTCGGCTGCGCGGCCGGCCCCTTGCCGGTCACCGGCTGCCGCAGCACCTCGCCGCTCGGACCGAAAGCCTCGATCACGCCGCCGCGCAAAAGCATCACGCGGTCGCAGGCCGCGGCGATCGAAGGACGATGCGTGATCACGATCGTCGTCACGCCGGCCGCCCGCGCTGCGGCAAGCACCGCCTCGAGCGCCATCTCGCCGCCGCCGTCGAGATGGGTGCTGGGCTCGTCGAGCACGAGGATGCGCGGATTGCCGTAGAAGGCGCGCGCCAGGCCGATCCGCTGGCGCTCGCCGCCCGACAGTGTCCTGTCCGATGGACCGACCGCGGTCTGGTAGCCGTCGCGCAGCGCCAGGATAAGCTCATGCGCCCCGGCGCGCCCTGCCGCCTCGATGATCGCCGGGTCGGCCGCTTCAGCGTCGAAACGGGCGACATTGTCTCCGATCGATCCGGGAAAGAGCTCCACCTCTTGCGCCAGATAGCCGATGTGCTTGCCGAGCTGGTTTTCGTCCCAGGTCCTGAGGTCGGCGCCGTCGATCCGCACCGAGCCGCCGGTCGGCTGGGCGGCACCGACAAGCAATCGCGCCAGCGTGGATTTGCCGGCGCCGCTCGGGCCGACGATGGCCACCGCTTCGCCGGCGGCGATCTGGAAGTTCAGCCGCTTGAGGATGGGCTCCGCGCCCAGCGGGGTATTCGGCGCGATGAAGAAAATATCCTGCGCGGAGATCGCGCCGGAGGGATCGGGCAGGGTGAGCTTGCGCGCTTTCGCCGGATGCGCCGCAAGCGCGGTCGCCAGCCGCTTCCACGCCCGCCTGGCGTCGACGATCTGCCGCCAGGATCCGATCAACTGGTCGAGCGGCTGCAGCGCGCGCGACGACACCAGCGAGGAGGCGAAGATCATGCCGGCCGTCATCTGTCCCTGCAGCACCAGCCAGGCGCCGGCGCCGAGGATCGCCAGCTGCAGCACCATGCGCAGCGCCCGCGACGCGCCGCTGAAAATCGCGTTGGCGCTCGAGGAGCGGTCATGCAGGACGAGCGCTTCCCCGACGTGCCGTCCCCAGACCCGGGCGGCGTTCTCGATCATGCCCATGGCGCGCAGCGTTTCGGCATTGCGCTCGAAGGCCTGCTCGGCCCGGCTGGCGAGCGCCGAGCGCTCGGCGGACAAGGCATCGTTCCTGCCGATGGCGAGCTGGTTCGCCACCACCAGGAGAAGCAAAAGCACGGCGCCGGCAAGCGTCAGCCAGAACAGCACCGGATGGATGAGATAGAGCAGAGCGAGGAAGGCGGGCGCGAAGGGAAGGTCGAACAGCACCGCCACGCCGCGCGACCTGATGAAGGCGCAGACCGAGGCAAGATCGCGCAGCGGCGACACGCCGCCTGCATATCTGGCGCCCAGCGAGGCGGCGAATGTGCTTGCGCCCAGCTTCCGGTCGACGGCGGCTGCAATGCGCTGCGAGTAGATGGCGCGGACGGCGTCCAGGAAGCCGAGGAAGGCGAGCGCGAGAACGGCGATCACCGACAGGTAGGCAAGCGTCTCGACGCTGGAGGAGGGCAGTACGCGGTCATAGACCTGAAGCAAATAGAGCGGAATGACCAACAGCAGGATGTTGATCAGCAGCGAGAACAGGCCGACATCGGCCACGGCGCGCACGAACACCGCACGAAGGCTCGAGCTTGCGGTCGCTCCTGCATCGTGCGATCGCTCACGATCCCGGGACATGGCGCCGGTCCGCCTAGACAGTGTGTTCGCCTGTCGTGCTCAGGTGGCTCTGCTGCAAATCGTCCAGCGTGTAGGCGCGGATATAGTCGATCTTCATTTCGGCCGGCGTGGCGAGATGGTCCGGCGGTGCGCCGGCCTGACCGCCGATCGCGAGATCGACCAGCATGTACATCGGCTTGTTCATGTCGGACGGCGTCGCCACCTCCGCCACCTGCACGCCGTCATAGGTCCACACCAGCTTGTCCGGGGTCCACAACAGGCCGTAGGTGTGGAAGCCGTCGGTGTCGGATACATTTACCGTCGACCCGACCTTGGTGTGGGTCCCCGTCTGATTCGTGTGCGCAGTCATCAGCAGCGAATTCGGGTTCTGGCCGTACATTTCCACCACGTCCAGCTCCGGCGGCCACGAGCCGTCTTCCGGCAGCAGCCAGAAGGCCGGCCAGGCGCCGGTGTTTTCCGGCAGGTCGGCCCGCATTTCGAAATAGCCATAGGTCTGCGAGAAGGTGTCGTGCGTCGTCAGGATGCCGGAGGTGTATTCATAGTTGTTGATCAGCGGCTTGATGTCGGCCGGCGCCTGCGCGGCGGTGATCGTCAGCACGCCGTTGTTGATGCTGAACGGATGGACCGAGCTCGTCGGGGCGTAGTCGGCGTCGATGTACCATTGCAGCTCGTTGTTCTGGGTGAGCGTGCTGCCGTTCGGCTGCCCCCACCAGAAATTGGTATCCCAAGTGCCGCCTTGGCTGTTGTGAAGGCTGAGCGTGTTGAAATTGTCGGAGAAGGACAAGGTCATGCCGGACTTGTCGATCGGCAGATCGAACTGGCCAGCCGACAGCTTGTCGACGGTGGTGTTGTTGAACACCAGCACCTCATCCGATCCAAGGTTGAGCAGGAGGTTCGGCCCCGACTGGATCATGTGCGCCTTGACGTCGTCGAACGACATGAAGTCGTAGCCGTTGAGGCGGACGGTGTCGTCGGCGCCGAAATCGGTGATCAGGTCGCTGCCATTGCCCTTGGTGATGATGAACGTGTCGGCGCCGCCGCCGCCGATCAGGACATCGTTGCCCTTGCCGCCGTCAAACGTCTGGCTGCTGGTGCCGCCCTTGATGATATTGTCGAGCGAATTTCCGAAGGCATATTTGTTGGCGCCGGTGACGACCAGGTTCTCGAAATTGTCGGGGAGCTTGTAGCTCATCCAGGTGTCGATCGTGTCGATGCCCTGCCCGGGCAGCTCGACGGCCCGGTTGATCGTTGAATAGAGGTGGTAATAGTCGTCGCCAGCACCGCCATACATAGTGACGTTGACGCTGGTGTCGCCCCAGAACGAATCGTTGCCGGACGTGCCGCGCAGCTCCGGTCCGGCTCCGGTTGCGGAGTACCAATGGGTGGAAGCGCCGGTGTAGGGAAGGGGAATGCCTTTGGCGTTGACGACACTGGTCATCGGACGATCCTTCCTCGGAATGCCGGCCTGTTCGAGCCGCTCGATGGGAGTTCAAGCGACCGCTTACGGACCAACGTTGTAGTTCAAATTATCGTTCCAAGGAATGACCATATAGTACAGGGAAATTGTCATTTCCGCCGATTAATCTTTCGGTCGAAGAGAATGAGGAACCGCTAATACAATTAAAGCGTGAAGCCGGGGCAATTTTACTCAATATTTCCGGAATTCTGCCGAATCATTAGGCAGATCGCTGCGTAAGAATGCATTTGTCTTGACGCGGTCACCGCTCCTCAAAAGGGCAATGGCCTACCGCATGTTCCCCGTGTGCCCTTGCGAGTACCGTCCTGGCTGCGGCCACACCGTCAGGCCGTGGGGCTCCGCTCCGACCGGGATCCTGGTGACCGCGCCCGACGTAGTGTCGAACATGTAAACCTCGCTGTCGAAGCGGCCGGACAGCCATAGCTGCCTGCCGTCGGCGCTGACATTGCCCATGTCGGGGCTGCCGCCGCCCGGGACGGGCCACTGGGCGACGACCGAGCGGGTCGCGAAGTCGATCACCGTCACGCTGCCGGGACCCTTGGCACGGCCTTGCTCCATCTTGTGCGAGCCGCGATTCGAGACGTAAAGCCGCTTGCCGTCGCGGCTGACGACAAAGCCATGCGTGCCGATGCCGGTGGCGATGAAGCCGATTTCCTTGAAGCTGTCGCCGTCGACCAGGAAGACGCCGTCATTCATCATGTCGGCGACGTAGAAGACCTTGCCGTCGGGCGAGAGCCTTATGTCCTGCGGCATGCCCATCCTGGAGAGGTCGAGCCGGCCAAGCACCTTCTGGTTCTTCAAGTCGACCTTGAGCAGCCCGCCGTCGCCGTATTCGCAGGTGAATATGGCGTAGGAGCCGTCGACCGAGAAATCGGCGTGATTGATGCCGGCGCAGTCGGGCGTGGCGATGACCGACTTCAGCGCCATGGTCTGCGGGTCGCGCAGGTCGAGCTGCCGCAAGGCCTCGTCGACGATGATGGCCGAACTGCCGTCGGGCATGAAGTACATGTTGTAGGGATCGTCGACGGGGATCTGCTGGCCGGGCTTGCCGGTCTTCGGATCGACCGGCGTCAGGCTGCCGTTCTTGCCGGTGCCGTTGTTGGCCACCCATAGCGTCGTCAGATCCCAGGACGGGACGACATGCTGCGGCTTGCTGCCGACGCCGAACCTATCCACCACCTTCAGGGTCACCGTGTCGATCACCGAGACGCTGTTCGACGACCGGTTCGGCACATAGACGCGCGGCAACGCACCCGCAGTTGCGGGACTGAGGTCGCCGGCGGCGGTATGGCTGTAGATGTCGACGGGCGGCGGCTCGCTGCAGTCCTCGGGACAGGAGCCGGCGAAAACCTTCGTCGGCAGCAGGGCAAGCAGGAGAACCGGCGCGAGGCCGGCATGACGCAGGAAGGCTCGTATCATCTGGAATGCTTTATCGTGGAGGCCGGCCCGATTTGGCCGCCGGCAGCCATAAACCGTGCGCCGGCGTTCATCTAGCGCCTTTTCAACAGGCTGCGCATGCGGTTGCGCAGGATGCGCGCCATGTTGCGGGTCTCGCGGTAGAGATGGAGTTGCGAGGCAGCCTGGCGGGCGAGGCGGTCGGCGTCGGGCGACAGCCCGAGCACCAGCGTGCCCATCGGCTTGCGCTCCACCCACAGCCGGCTCATCACCGGATGGTCGGGCACGGCGCAGGAATCGGTGACCACGATGTTGGGGTCGTCGAGATTCTGCCTGGTCACCTCGATCATCAGCAGCGTGCCCGGCGAATAGGCCGACAGGGTCTCGTCATAGGCGGTCTTCCAGGTGTAGGCGACACCGCCCTCGACGAAGACGATCAGGCAAGCGATGGTGCGGCCGTCGAGCGTCAGCGAATGGATGCGGCAGAGATCTTGCTCGGCCAGCCGGTGCACGGCCTCGCGGGCGAAGGCGGCGCGGTAGCGGTCAATCGCCATAGCGGTGCGCTCGCGGCCCTTCCAGCCGGCCGCCTCCAGCGTCAGGAAGGCCTCGATGGCATGGCGGATATCCTCCGGACCGCGCGCGACCAGATGTTCGAGCTGGCCGAGGTCGGCAAGGCGGCGCTTCAATCGGCGGAATTCGCGGTAATGGTGCGAGCGCAGCGACGCCTTGAGGTAATCCTCGGCGTCAGCCTCGCTTTCCAGCACCGGACGGTCCATCTTGCCGGTGGTGACCATGGTCAGGCCGCGCGTGTCGGCGAAGGTGGTCAACAGGCTCGCCACCGGTCCGTCCAGCCGGATGTCGGGCAGCACGAAAACCTTCGGCATCTTGAGGTGCGGCCTGGACAGCATCGAGACGAAATCCTCAATGACGCCGACCGGATCGTCGCGGTCGACCAGCGGCGTGCCGAGCGGGCCGAACGGGCTCGACCAGGTGCGCATGACGGGGACGCCGAGCGGGATCGCCGGCCGCTCGACCGAGAACGGCACCAGCAGGCGCAGCCGGTTGCGGTATTCGTCGCCGTCGCGGATCACCGCCAGTTTGACCTCGCGGTCCTCGAGCCTCGGCATGGCCGGTGCCAGGAAGCGCGGGTTGAAGAAGACGTTGGGCTCGATGGTGCGGGTGCAGAGATAGTCGAGTTCCTCGACCAGGTCGAAGCCGGCGGAAGCCGGATAGATGGCAAGCTTGCGCTCCGGCCGGTTGTTGGCAAGGATCTCGATATGGGCGGGGTCGGCGTCGCGCGCCAGGCCGGCAAGGCCTTGCACCATGGCGCCGGCCGGACCGCCGCTGGTTTCCTCGAGCAACGGGATGGCGGCCATCAGGCGGTCCCTTTCCTGGCGGTCGCAAAGATCAACATGACGATGCCGAGCTTGCGCCAGACGGTGAAGGAGAGCGCGCTTGCCTCGAAGACCATGGCGAGGCTGGTGGCGATCGCCGCGCCCCACAGGTGGAAGAACGGGATCAAGAGCACGTTGAGGCCGATGTTGAAGGCAAGCGTCATGGCGTAGACGCCGGCGCAGATATTCTGGTTGCCGCTCATGGTGAGCAGGCTCTCGCAGGGGCCGACGGCGGCGCGCGCCACGACGCCGAAGACGAGCAGGAACAAGAGCGGATAGCCGGCGGTGAATTCGGGGCCGAACAGCACAAGCATCGGCTGCCCCAGCGCCAGCACCAGCAGCGCCATCAAGAGCGAGGGCCAAAAGGTCCACGACACCGTCTCGCGGGCGAAGGCGGCAAGCCGCTCCGGCTCGCCATGGGTGAACTGGGCGTAGCGCTGGGCGACGCCGGCCTTGACGGCGAAATAGACGAAATGCACCAGCGCAAGGGTCTTCACGGTGGCGAAATAGACGGCGACGTCATCGGGATCGAGATAGGCGCCGACCATCAGCACGTCGGCATTGGTGAGCAGGAAGAAGAAGCTCTCGACCAGGAAGATCGGCAGCGAGACCATGAACCATTGCGCGAAATGCACCTTCATCGGGCCGGCCGCCAGCTTGCGGTCGATGCGCGCTGTGACGCCCATGAACTGGCCGAGCGTGGTGGCGTAGGTAGCGGCGATCGAGGCGAAGATCGCGGTCCTCGCATCGGGCGCATAGCCCGCCGCCAGCATCAGCGCCATGAACACCAGGATCAGCACCGGCCGCACCAGATAGGTCGGCGACAGCGCGAACAGTGCCCATGAATTCGCCCGCGCCAGCCCTTGCAGGAGATCGCCCAGCGCGATCATCGGCAGACAGATGACGCCGAGGATGAACGGCACGACATAGTAGTTCTCGATCCAGGGCGAGAACAGCCAGACGCCGAGCGCGCCGAGGCCGGCGATGGCCGTCGAGGCGACCAGCACGAACAGCCGGCTCGCCATCACGATGCCGCGCAGTTCGGCGAGCAGGCCGCGCTCGCGATATTCGGGGATGAAGCGGATGACGGAGGTGTGGAAGCCGAGGCAGGCGAGGTTGCCGACGATCACCATCGTCACCCAGACCAGCACGAAGATGCCGTATTCGAAGGAGCCCATCCAGCGCGCCATCAGCACCTGGCTGACGAAGGCGATAACGGCGCTGATGATGCGGATGGTGAAGGCGATGAGCGACATGCGGCCGGCCTCGCCGCGCTCGTCGGCGGTGAACAGCACGGCATCGATGCGGCCAAGCAACGGGCTCACGCGCAGCGCCAAGCGCTGCGGCAAAAACCGCCCGGCAGTCGTCGCCGCGGAAAAGCGCACCCCGATTATTCTCCGTTTTCCGCCTCGTTTCCTGCGTTTCGGTCTAGCGAAAACACATTAAGAAACGGTTGGGTGAGAAGCCTTCCTTCTCCCGTCACTATACGGGGAGAAGGTGCCGGCAGGCGGATGAGGGGCGGCGCGAGCTTCGCCTTGCGGGGCGGCATGACGAATGGCGAGCGAGGGCCGAGAAGTTGCCGGCACGACGTAGTCGCCGGCTGGCAGGCCAGTCGCTATCGTACCCTCCGAACGACCTTTGACAACCAATAAAGTTTGGTTCTAATGCCGTGGCGCGGAGGGGGCATGAGTCAGCTTTTAATTCAGGAATATCTCAACGAAATTGACAGGCTGCGGAAGTTCTCCGGGTCCTTCACCGAGGGCGTCATCTCGGAAGCGTTCAAGGATCTGCTGAAAGCGTGGTCGCGGCAAAATAACCTGCATTTCATTAGCCAATACGAATTTCTATCGCCTCAGAAAAATCGCATCCGTCCTGACGGGACGATCCTGCATGACCTGCGTGTGCCCCTTGGCTACTGGGAAGCTAAGGACACGGCAGATGATCTCGACGAGGAAATTCGCAAGAAACTGGCCAAGGGCTATCCGCAAGACAATATCATTTTCGAGAATTCTGACACGGCAGTTCTGATCCAGAATCGGCAGGAAATTTTTCGCTGCTCGATGACGGACACCGAAAAGCTGCTGAAGCTGGTATCGCTGTTCTTTAAATACGAACGGGAGGAAATCCGCGATTTCCGAAAAGCTGTTGAGCAGTTCAAGCACGATATTCCGGCGGTGCTGACCGCACTTCGTGAACGCATCGACGCGGCCTATGACAAGAATTTGGATTTCCGCGCGTCGGCGGACAAATTTCTGCAGCACGCCAGGGACACGATCAACCCTTCGGTCGGCGAAGCCGATGTTCGGGAGATGCTTATTCAGCATGTATTGACCGAGGAAATCTTCGCCCACGTCTTCGACAACGGCGACTTTCATCGTGAGAACAACATTGCCAAAGAGCTTTATGCGCTGGAAGCGAAATTCTTCACCGGCCAGGTGAAACGCGAAACACTGAAGAGGTTGGAGACCTACTACGCGACTATCCGCGCCAATGCGGCGCTAATTTCCAGCCATCAGGAAAAACAGCAGTTCCTGAAGCTGATCTACGAGAATTTCTACAAGGTCTACGATAGGAAGAAGGCCGATCGGCTGGGCGTCGTCTACACGCCGAATGAGATCGTGAAATTCATCATCGAAGGCGCCGACTGGCTGACGCAGAAACATTTCGGCAGACAACTTATCGACGAGCATGTCGAGATTCTCGACCCGGCGACCGGCACCGGCACTTTCGTATGCGAGCTTTTGGAGCATTTCCGCGGACAACCGCGAAAGTTGGCGCACAAATACAAAAACGAATTGCATGCCAATGAGGTGGCGATCTTACCCTACTATGTGGCGAACCTGAACATTGAGGCGACCTATGCCGCGATCTCGGGCCAGTTCGCGGAGTTTCCCAACCTTTGTTTCGTCGATACGCTGGACAATGTAGCGGGGCTTGGGATCAAAGCGGGCTATCAGCACGACATGTTTGCCGGGCTGTCGGAAGAAAACGTCGAGCGCGTAAAGCGGCAGAACAAGCGGAAGATTTCGGTCATCATCGGCAACCCGCCGTATAATGCCAATCAGGCAAACGAGAACGACAACAACAAGAACCGTGAATATCCGCGCGTCGATCAACTCATCAAGTCGAGCTACATCCGGCTCTCCACCGCGCAGAAGACCAAGGTCTACGACATGTATGCCCGGTTCTTCCGCTGGGCGTCAGACCGCATGGCCGACGACGGCGTGCTGGCGTTCGTCACCAACCGAAGCTTCATAGAAAGTCGAACCTTTGACGGGTTCCGAAAGGCGGTGGCGCAAGAATTCAATGAAATCCACATCGTCGATCTTGGCGGAGATGTCCGTGCCAATCCCAAGCTCTCCGGCACAAAGAACAACGTTTTCGGCATCCAGACGGGTGTTGCGATCTCCTTCTTCGTCAAACGTCATAAGCAGAAGGGCTGCAAGATTTTCTACGCGCGTCGTCCGGAGTACGACACCGCTGAGGATAAGTTGAGCTTTCTGGCGAATGCCAAGGCGTCGACTATTTCCTATCAGCGTGTCGAGCCGGACAAGAATGCGAACTGGGTCAATCTTACCGAGAACGACTGAGGCGACATGATCCCGGTGGCTGGAAAATCTTTCAAGAAGAGTTCAAATCTTAGAAATGTCAAAGCCATATTTGGTGATTACTCGATGGGATATATTACGGCTCGCGATGGTTGGGTTGTAGGCGATAGCGAGAAGCAAATCGAAGTAAAAGTCCGATACTTGATCGATGCCGCGAACTTGACGACAGGCGTTGCTCCTATGGCCAATTCCGGCGCAAGTCGAACCACGACCATCAAGTGGTCTCGTTCACTTCTCCGGTCAATCGCTTCCGGAAACAAGTTAGAATATGAGCCAGCCTCATATCGGGAAACGTTGTATCGACCATTCAGCAAGAAACTCGTCTATTTTGGGAGTTCTCTTGTCGAAATGCCGAACAAGATGCCGGCGTTTTTCAAACACGGCCGGAATCAGTCGATATTTTTCAATGACCCTGGAGCCCGGGCTCCATTTAGTCCGCTCGCAACTGATGTTCCCGCCGAGTTTCATCTTGCCGCGAGCTCCGATGGGTTCCAATGCCTCCCCCGCTACCGATACACGTCGTCAGGTGAACGCGTCGACAACATCACCGACTGGGCGCTGAAGGAGTTTCAGAAGGCTTATGGCAGAGACGGGCAGGGCACCCCGACTTCCCCGTTGGAAAAGGAGAGTGACGGCTCGCGGAAGGCGGTTCTGGCACTGACCAAGGACGACATCTTTCGTTATGTCTACGGTGTGCTGCACGACCCTGTGTATCGCGAGAACTACGCGCTGAATTTGAAGCGGGAGTTTCCTCGCATTCCGTTCTATCCCGACTTCTGGCGCTGGGCGGAATGGGGGAAGCGGCTTATGGACCTGCATATCGGGTACGAGACGGTCGAACCGTGGCCGCTGGAGCGACTGGACACTCCAGACGAGAAGGCGCGAGCGGCGGACCTTGCGCCCAAGGCGCTGCTTAAAGCCGATCACGACAACGGCATCATACGAGTCGACACCGAAACGCATCTTTCTGGCATCCCGAAGGAGGCGTGGGACTACCGACTTGGCAATCGCTCAAGCCTCGATTGGATTCTCGATCAGTACAAGGAAAAGACACCGAAAGACCCGACGATCCGGGAAAAGTTCAACACCTTTCGTTTCGCCGACCACAAGGAGAACGTCGTCGATCTCTTAGCCAAGGTGACGCGCGTGAGCGTAGAGACGGTGGCAATCACCGAAGCGATGAAGGGGGCGAGGCGATAGAATGGTTGATAGTGAAGAATCTGGAGCGACCGGCATTTCGAGGTTGTCCTTGGTGCTGATTTTCGGAGGGGTGATAGTGCTGTGGATCGCTACACCGTTCGCCATGCGATGTATTTATCCGAACCTGTCTGATAGAGGCCTTTCCGGAGACTTATATGGAAGCGTAAATGCCTTGTTTTCAGGACTGGCGTTTGCTGGTGTTATAGTCGCCATTTTGCTGCAGAGAGAGGAGTTGGCCCTTCAAAGGGAGGAGCAAAAGCAGATGCGCGAAGAAGTCCAGCGGTCTACCGAAGCTCAGAATGAGGCGCAAAGGGCATTGAATAAGACCATATATGCCCAGACATTCAAGGTAGCTCTGGATATCATCGAATCGCCTGAAGCTGTTTCCGCGAGGGGCGTTGTTGCTCGTGCAAAGGAAGAATTTCGGAAGCCCGTAGGCGAGTGGGATGCGGGCCAGAGGGCCGCTGCGGAGACTGTGGCTAGAACTTTCGAATCGGTTGGAACGCTGATCAAGCATGGGCTACTTCCTGCGGCGTATATTGTAGAAACTTGGAGTGTCCCGATCGAAAGGAATTGGGTAGTCCTCGAGCCTTATGTGTTGGATCTTCGGGCATCGCGAAGCGATCCGTATGCTGCTGTAGATTTCGAAATTCTGGCTGACGAGGCCAGCAAATTCCTGCAAAAGTCAGCGAGAACTCCCTTGGCGAGCGCGGCTTCTCCAACAAGCGGATAGCCGAGCATCTGACCATCTCGCCGAAGACGGTCGATCACCATGTCTCGGCGGTGCTGGGCAAGCTGGACGCGGTCTCGCGCGGCGAGGCGTCCGCCGCCGCGCGCGCTTCAGGACTGGTGTGATCGCGAACGGCCGCGCTGCCCCTCATCCGGCCCTTCGGGCCACCTTCTCCCCGTGAAACGGGGAGAAGGAAGGTCGCCTTGTTCTGACGCAATTCCGGGCGGAAAACCGCTTCACACTTTTCCTGGAATTGCTCTCAAGCGAACGCGCCGTGGCAGTGCTTGTATTTCTTGCCGGAGCCGCAGGGGCAGGCCTCGTTGCGGCCGATCTTGCCCCAGGTGGCGGGGTTGTTCGGGTCGCGGTCCTCCGCCGCGACGATCGCATTGGATTCCTGGCGCACCAGGAGCGCCGTCTCGCCGCCCTGGAAGTCGTCCTCGCCAGTCGTGCCGTCGATATGGCTGCCGAACATGTCGGGCGCCTCGGGCGGCGGCGCTTCGGCGGCCTGGCGGACCAGCTCGACACGCATCAGCTGCGCGGTGACGGCCTGACGCAGATTGCCGAGCATGCCCTGGAACAGCTCGAAGGCTTCGCCCTTGTATTCCTGCAGCGGATCGCGCTGGGCGTAGCCGCGGAAGCCGACGACCGAACGCAGATGGTCGAGATTGACGATGTGCTCGCGCCAGAGGTGGTCCAGCGTCTGCAGCACCACCGAGCGTTCGACATAGCTCATCACGTCGGGGCCGAAACGCTCGGCGCGTTCCTTGGCGGCCGTCTCGGCGGCGGCGGTGATGCGCTCGCGGATGTCGTCCTCGGCGATGCCTTCTTCCTTGGCCCACTCCTCGACCGGCAGGTCGAGGTTGAGGAACTCGGCCACTTCGGCCTTGAGGCCGGCGACATTCCACTGCTCGGCATAGGCGTTTTCGGGAATGTTCTTGGCGACGATCTCCTCGATGACGCCGTCGCGCATCTCGGCGACCGTTTCCGACAGGCCTTCGCCGTCCATCAGCTCGATGCGCTGCTCGAACACCACCTTGCGCTGGTCGTTGGAGACGTCGTCATATTTCAACAGGTTCTTGCGGATGTCGAAGTTGCGCGCCTCGACCTTCTTCTGCGCTTTTTCCAGCGCCTTGTTGATCCAGGGATGGATGATCGCCTCGTCTTCCTTGAGGCCGAGCTTCTGCAGCATGCCGTCCATGCGCTCGGATCCGAAGATGCGCATCAGGTCGTCCTGCAGGGACAGGAAGAATTTCGAACGGCCAGGATCGCCCTGGCGGCCGGAGCGGCCGCGAAGCTGGTTGTCGATGCGGCGCGATTCATGGCGCTCGGTGGCGAGCACGTAGAGGCCGCCGGCGGCGAGCGCCTTTTCCTTCAGGCGGGCGACGTCGTCGCGGATTGCCTTTTCCTTGGCCTCGCGCTCCGGCCCTTCCGGCAGGTCGCCGAGCTCCTCGGCGATGCGCATTTCGGCGTTGCCGCCGAGCTGGATGTCGGTGCCGCGGCCGGCCATGTTGGTGGCGATGGTGATGGCGCCGGGCTTGCCGGCCTGGGCGACGATGGCCGCCTCGCGCTCGTGGTGGCGGGCATTGAGCACTTCGAAACTCTTGAAGCCGTCCTTGCGCAGGCGCTCGGCGAGCTGCTCGGATTTCTCGATCGAGGTGGTGCCGACCAGGATCGGCTGGCCCTTGTCGCGCGCTTCCTTGATCTCCTTGACGATCGCCTTGTACTTCTCGTCGACGGTCCGGTAGACCTCGTCGTCCTCGTCCTTGCGCACGACCGGCAGGTTGGTCGGGATCTCGGTGACCTCGAGATTGTAGATGTTGCCGAACTCCTCGGCCTCGGTCAGCGCCGTGCCGGTCATGCCGGCGAGCTTGTCGTAGAGGCGGAAATAGTTCTGGAAGGTGACGGACGCCAGCGTCTGGTTCTCCGGCTGGATCGCCACGTGCTCCTTGGCCTCGAGCGCCTGGTGCAGGCCTTCAGAATAGCGGCGGCCGGGCATCATGCGTCCGGTGAACTCGTCGATGATGACGATCTCGCCGTTGCGCACGATATAGTCCTTGTCGCGCTGGAACAGCTGGTGCGCCTTGAGCGCATTGTTGACATGGTGGACGATGGCGACGTTCTCGACGTCGTAAAGCGACTCGCCCTTCAGAAGGCCGGCGTCGCGCAGCATGTTCTCGAGCTTCTCGGTGCCCTCCTCGGTGAAGATCGAGGTCTTCTGCTTCTCGTCGATCTCGTAGTCGGCCGGGCCGAGCTTGAGCATGAAGGCGTCGATGGTGTTGTACATCTCCGAACGGTCCTCGAGCGGACCGGAGATGATCAGCGGCGTGCGCGCCTCGTCGACCAGGATGGAATCGACTTCGTCGACGATGGCGTAGCTGTGACCGCGCTGCACCATCTGCGCGCGCTCGTATTTCATGTTGTCGCGCAGATAGTCGAAGCCGAGCTCGTTGTTGGTGGCGTAGGTGACGTCGGCGGCGTAGGCGGCGCGACGCTCCTCGTCGGAAAGGCCGTGGACGATGACGCCGACGGTGAGGCCGAGGAACTTGTAGATGCGGCCCATCCATTCGGAGTCGCGGGTGGCGAGGTAGTCGTTGACGGTGACGACGTGGACGCCCTTGCCGGCGAGCGCATTGAGATAGACGGGCAGGGTGCCGACCAGGGTCTTGCCCTCGCCGGTGCGCATCTCGGCGATGCCGCCATTGTGCAGCACCATGCCGCCGATCAGCTGCACGTCGAAAGGACGCAGGCCGAGCACGCGGCGCGCGGCCTCGCGCACAGTGGCGAAGGCCGGGATCAAGAGATCATCGAGCGAGGCGCCATTGGCGATATCCTGGCGGAACTTTTCCGTGCGGCCGCGAAGCTCGACGTCGGAAAGCGCCCGCATCTCGTTTTCCATGGCATTGATGGCCTCGACCCGCGGCCGGGTCGCCTTCACCCGGCGATCGTTGGAGGAGCCGAAAACCTTACGGGCGAGACCGCCGAGACTGACCATCCAATGGCCCTTTCGATAGCATTCTTAATCGTTGCGACAGGCACCGGGCGGCCCCATCAAATCCGCGTGAAACGCGGACAAACGCAAAAAGCGCCCGGAAAACGGTTCTGGACGCAAAGTCGTTGGACAGATAAGAGGGGGCTCAAACGATGTCAACGCCGCGCTGGTCCTGCCGACCGCGCCAAATTCCGCCACAATCTGGCCGATCTGAAGCCATTCAGCCCAAGCAATCCCCACCGGAGTTAATCTTGATGACCTTATCGTTCCGCCGTGCGTCGCTCGCCAGCCTTGGCCTGGCATTCGGACTGTCGGCTCTGTCGCTGTCGCCGCTGATGGCGCAGGAAACCGCCCCGGCCCAGCCGGCTGCCCCGGCCGCGGCCGCCAAGCCGGTCGATCCGAACGCCGTGGTCGCGACGATCAACGGCCAGCCGCTGACCGAGGCGGACCTTGGGCTTGCGGAAGGCGAGCTGTCGCAGCAGTTCCAGCAACTGCCGCCGGAACAGCGCCGCGCGGCCGCCCTTTCGGCGGCCATAGAGATCCGCGTCATGGCGGCCCAGGCGGTCGCCACCGGCCTCGACAAGGATGCCGACTTCCAGCGCCGCATGGCGTTCCTGCAGCAGCGCGCGCTGCATGGCGAGATGGTCGAGAAGGGCGTCGTCAACAAGGTGACCGACGCCGAGATTCGCGCCCGCTACGACCAGGAGATCGCCAACACGCCGCCGGTCAACGAGGTGCACGCCCGTCACATCCTCGTGAAGACCAAGGAAGAGGCAGAGGCGATCATCAAGCAGCTCGACGGCGGCGCCGATTTCCAGAAGCTTGCCAACGAGCACACCAGCGATCCGAGCGGCAAGTCCAACGGCGGCGATCTCGGCTGGTTCGGACCGGGGCAGATGGTTCCCGAGTTCGACAAGGCGGCGTTCGCGCTCGAGGTCGGCAAATACACCAAGGAGCCGGTGCAGTCGCAGTTCGGCTGGCACGTCATCAAGCTCGAGGACAAGCGCGCCAAGCAGCCGCCGGCCTTCGAGGAGGTCAAGGACCAGGCCAAGCAGGCCGTCATCCGCGACAAGTATTTCGCGCTGGTGAAGCAGCTGCGCGCCGACGCCAAGGTCGAGATCCCCGACGCCAACCTGAAGAAGGCGGTCGAGACGATCGAAAGCGGCAAGTAAGGCCCGCGACAGCTCATCAGTCTTGCGAAGGGCGCCGTTCGGCGCCCTTTTCGTTTGCGGCATGGAAACAAGCGTGTCGTGCCGGCAGCCCGAGCCCGGCGGCTCAGCGCTTGGCGGAAATGCCGGAGATCACATAGCGGACGGCAGTGCGCAGCGTCGCCTGGTCCTCGTCGAGCCGGTTGGTAAGAAGGTGCCTCCAGGCATAGGAGGCGATGAGGTCGGCGACGATGCCGGCATCGACTTCGGGCGCGACCTCGCCGCGCGCCTTGGCGCGCTCGATCACCTGGCCGGTGTGGGCGCGGCGTCCGGTCGCGTAGCCGGCCAGGGCCGCCGCAGCGTGGCTATCCGACTGCGCCTCGGCGATCAGCGATCTGAACACATTGCCCGACGCTGTCAGGCGCCAGTGCGCGAACAGGTTCTTCAGGAAGCCGACAAGATCGTCCTCGAGATTGCCGGTGTCGGGGACGTCGACCCGCTTCTGCCGCTGGTAGACGTCGAGCAGCAGGGCGGCCTTGCTCGGCCACCAGCGATAGATGGTCGGCTTGCCGGCCCGCGCCCGGCGCGCCACCGCCTCGATCGAGAAGCCGGAATAGCCGGCCTCCGCCAGCACCGCCTCGGCGGCGTCGAGAATGGCGTCGGCGCTGTCGGGATTGCGCCTGGCGCCGATCGATTTGCGCCCGGTTCCGGCGGCCTCGCCCATCTGCCTTGTCCTTGCCGATATGTCTTGCCCGCAGGATACAAGGCTTCTCGGTGAAACGATACGGCCCGTTCCGGGGCCTCCCCAAATGCGCGGCCTTGCAGGCGTGCGGAGCGGGTTGGCGCGGCCGGCAGGAGCGACGAAAACGCCCTTGCGCCGGCGCGTCGTATCGGGCAAACCGGCCTTCCCCAGCGTTTCCGCCGCCCGAGGTCCTCATGTCCGCAACGATTTCGCCGCTCGCGCCGAAGAAATATCCAAAAATGCCCGCGATCGAGGGCGTGCGCATCGCCACCGCCGAGGCGGGGATCAAATACAAGAACCGCACCGACCTCCTGGCCATGGTCTTCGATCCGGGCACCGCCGTCGCCGGGGTGTTCACCAAGTCGAAATGCCCGTCGGCGCCGGTCGATTTCTGCCGGCAGAACCTCGGCGCCGGCAAGGCGCGCGTGCTGGTGGTCAATTCCGGCAACGCCAATGCCTTCACCGGCAAGAAGGGCCGCGCTTCAACGGCGCTGACCGGCGAGGCGGCGGCCAAGGCCGCCGGATGCGCCACTAGCGAGGTGTTCCTGGCCTCCACCGGCGTCATCGGCGAGCCGCTCGACACGGCCAGGTTCAGCCATCTGCTCGCCGGGCTGGTCAAGGACGGCAAGCCCGACCTGTGGACCGAGGCGGCCAAGGCCATCATGACGACCGACACCTATCCGAAGGTGGCGACGGCGACGGTGAAGCTCGGCGACGCCAACGTCACCATCAACGGCATCGCCAAGGGCGCCGGCATGATCGCGCCCGACATGGCGACCATGCTCTCCTTCATCGCCACCGACGCGCCGATCGCCGCACCCGTGCTGCAGGATCTGTTGTCGCGCGGCACCGCCAAGACCTTCAACGCGGTCACCGTCGACAGCGACACCTCGACCAGCGACACGCTGCTGCTGTTTGCCACCGGCGCCGCTGCCAAGCGCGGCGCGCCCGCGATCAGCGATGCCAAGGACGCGCGGCTCGGCGCGTTCCGCCGTGCGCTCGGCAAGGTGCTGAAGACGCTGGCGCTGCAGGTGGTGCGCGACGGCGAGGGCGCGCGCAAGCAGGTCGAAGTCACCGTCACCGGCGCCAAGTCGGCCCGTTCGGCCAAGCGCATCGCGCTGTCGATCGCCAATTCGCCGCTGGTCAAGACGGCCGTCGCCGGCGAGGACGCCAATTGGGGCCGCGTCGTCATGGCGGTCGGCAAGGCCGGCGAACCCGCCGACCGCGACCTTTTGTCGATCTGGTTCGGCGACAACAGGCTGGCGCATGAGGGCGAGCGCGATCCGGCTTATTCCGAGGAAGCGACCTCGGCCTATATGAAGCGCGACGATATCCGCATCCGCGCCGATATCGGCATCGGCCGCGGCAAGGCGACGGTGTGGACGTGCGACCTCACCAAGGAATATGTCGCCATCAACGGCGATTACCGGAGCTGAGGGCGTTGGTGTCCAGACATCCGGCAAGCATGCTCGCGACCGTGCGCCGCTACGAGGCGGCCGGTTTCCGCGCCTGGCCGGCGGCCGCCGTCCATTATGACGGCACCTGGGTGGTACGGCTGACGGCCGGGCATCCGGCCAAGCGGCTGAACTCGGTCAATCCGCTCGACCCCGGCGACACCCAGCACATCGCCGAGCGCATCGGCCGCGCCAGCCGGCGTTTCGACGCCTATGGCCGGCCGCTGACGTTCCGAATATCGCCGCTGTCAGGCCCTGTCCTTTCCAAACATCTCGACGGCGAAGGCTGGAGCAGATTCGACGAATCCCTGGTGATGCGGCTGCCGCTGGCCGACGCCCGGCTCGACACCGCCATGGACCAGATTCCGCTGAAAGACATCAGCCGCTTCATCGGCGCGTCGCTGAAGGTCAGCGGCTCGGACGTGTCGCTCAGGCCAGGCCTGTCGGAGATCATCGGCGCCATCCAGCCCGAGGCCGGGCTGTTCGCGCTCGAGGACGGCAACGAGCCGCTGGCGACGCTGATCTGTGTCCATGACGGCGACCTCGCCGGATTGTTCGAGATCGCCACCGACAGATCGGTGCGCAACCAAGGCCACGGCCGCAACCTTATCCTGTCGGCGCTGAAATGGGCGCGGCTGCGCGGCGCGCGGGAGGCCTGGCTGCAGGTCGAGGCCGGCAACGCGCCGGCGCTGGGGCTCTACCGGTCGCTGGGCTTCGAGGAGGTCTACCGCTACCACTATCGTCGGCCGCCCGGCGCATGAGCGAGGTCAAGCCACCCGGCAAGCGCCTGCTTCTCGTCGCCGCCTGCGCGCTGGTCGATGCGGATGGTCGCGTGCTCCTGGCGCAGCGCCCCGAAGGCAAGCAGCTCGCCGGCCTGTGGGAATTCCCGGGCGGCAAGGTCGAGCCCGGTGAAACACCTGAGGAGTGCCTGATCCGGGAGCTCCAGGAGGAACTCGGCATCGAAACGGACATCCCCTGTCTCGCGCCGCTCACCTTCGCCAGCCACAGCTACGATGATTTTCACCTGCTGATGCCGCTCTTCGTCTGCCGCCGCTTCCGCGGAATCGCGCAGCCAAGGGAAGGGCAGGGGCTGAAATGGGTGCGGCCGCGCCAGATGCGCGACTATCCGATGCCGCCGGCCGACGCGCCGCTGATCCAGTTCCTCATCGATCTCCTGTGAGCGCCTGGGCGCTGGTTTTAGCCAGCGTTAATGGAAGATTTATCCCGGTGTGGAAAATTGAGGCAAAGCCGGGTCCCGGCCGATTCGCGTGGGGAGCGATTGCATGAGCCTCGACAAAGACTGGGACTCGATCCGGCCGGAGCGCGGCTTTCGCGCCGCCGATGCCGGTATGGGCATATTGCGCATCACGCTTCT
Source organism: Mesorhizobium sp. M4B.F.Ca.ET.143.01.1.1 (assembly GCF_004792275.1). Taxonomy (NCBI): domain Bacteria; kingdom Pseudomonadati; phylum Pseudomonadota; class Alphaproteobacteria; order Hyphomicrobiales; family Phyllobacteriaceae; genus Mesorhizobium; species Mesorhizobium sp. M4B.F.Ca.ET.143.01.1.1. The sequence continues at coordinate 24,126 of NZ_SRSR01000005.1, read as the reverse complement.
GTTCGGCTCGGCCGCGGTGGCGCTCGCCTTGATCGCCGCGCCTTTGCTCGACAGCCAGACCCGGTCAGCCCGCGACGGTTTTGCCGGCGTCGACACGATGAGCACCGGTACGATCGGCCATCGCGACACCTATACGCTGCGCCGCAGCGTCTTGCAGCCTCTGCCCAGTTCGGTCTGCGTGATCCGCAGCGACGGCTCGCGCAGCGGGGAGTGTTGATATAGTTAACAAATTTCCGAGAAACGACCCGTTTCACCGCCTGTTAAGCTTTTGCCGTTAACCTTTCTTAACAGGTAGGAGCTATGGTCCTGGCAAGAGGGATCGATGACCATGAAAAAGCTTCTGCAACAGTTCGTCCACGACGAGAGAGGCGCGACAGCCATTGAATATGGCCTGATCGCCGCAGTGCTGTCGCTTGCCATCGTCGGCGGCGTCGGCAGGGCAGCCAATGCGATACAGTGGCTGTTCAGCGACACCAACAGCCAGCTCGTCAACGCCTTCGCCCAGCACTGATCGGTCTCAACGCCGCTGCGGGTCTTCCAGGATCGTCTTCAGCGAAACCTTTGCCGAGCCCGGCTTCAGCGGCTTTTGCTGCGAAGCATCGGGCGCCCAGCCTGACAGCCATACAATCGAGAAGCTCGCCCTGATCCGGCCGTCGGGGTCGGAAAACCGCTCCGCGTAGATCTCGGCGGCGCGGGCGAGGAAATTTCGCGTGCCGGGCCGCCGGCTGCGGTCGACGAGCGCGCTGCTCTCGCCCATGGCTCTGAGATCGGCGAGCAGGTCGAACATGGTGTCGTAGCGGACCGTCACCGTCTCGACATCGGCGACCGGCAGCGCCAGGCCGGCGCGCTGCAGCAGCGCGCCGGCGTCGCGGACATCGGTGAAGGGAATGACGCGCGGGCTGGCGCCGCCGTAGAGCTCGGTCTCGGCGGCGAGCAGGCTCTCGCGCAATTCGGAAAGCGTGCCGGCGCCGGCCAGGGCGCCGAGGAAAAGCCCGTCTGGCCGCAGCGCCCGGCGGATCTGTGCCAGCATGCCGGGAATATCGTTCATCGCCTGCAACGACAGCAGCGAGACAACCAGATCGAGGCTCTCGGCCTCGAACGGCACCGTCTCCAGCGGCGCGACAAGGCCTGCCCTGTCTCCGAGGAAAGCCGCGTCCGCTTCGACGCGCGCGATCTCCGCCGCCTTGCCGCTTTCGGCGAGCACATCCGCTGCCGCCGGCGTCTGGCAAAACAGCGCGGCTGCCTTGCCGAAGCTGCGCTCGACGGCGCCGAGCCGGTCGGCAAGGTCATCGGCGACCCGCCGCATCAAGAAATCGGCGCCGCCCACGGTGTGGGCCAGGGCGCGGCGCTTGCGCGCCAGCCAGAGCGAGGTGTCGATGATAGGCTGCAACGGGCAGGTTCCTGTTTTCCGCGCTCCGATTATAGTGGAGCGGCGACGAAACCACGTGGCCGATCCAATGCCGAAGATCAAGGCCGTTGAACTCGGGACCATCGCGCGGCGGGCACTGGCCTTGCCGGCGCGCATCCTGTTTCCGCCGGTCTGCGCCGGCTGCCGGCGCCATGTCTCGCAGCCCGGCGTGCTGTGCGGGACCTGCTGGCCGAAGCTCAGGCTGCTGGAACGGCCCTGGTGCGCGGTGATGGGCACGCCGTTCACCCATGACATGGGCGAAGGCTTCCTCTCGGCCGAAGCGATCGCCGATCCGCCGCCCTTCGAACGGGCGCGGGCCGCGGTCGTCTATTCCGGCGTGGCGCGCCAGATGGTGCAAGGCCTGAAGTATCAGGACCGCACGGATCTGGCGCCATGGATGGCGCGCTGGATGCTGCGCGCCGGAGCCGAGCTGATCGCGGAGGCCGATCTCGTCGTGCCGGTGCCGTTGCACTGGCGGCGCTTCTTCCGGCGGCAGTTCAACCAGTCGGCCGAGCTGGCCAGGGCGGTATCGCACCTCAGCGGCCTGCCTTTCTCGCCTTCGGTGGTGAGGCGCGTGAAGCTCACCCGCCAGCAGGTCGGGCTGGAGCGGCAGGAGCGCGAGGACAATGTGCGCGCCGCCTTCCGCGTGCCGACCGAGGCGGAGATCGAGATTGCCGGCCGCCGGGTGCTGTTGATCGACGATGTCTACACCACCGGCGCGACAGTGAGGTCGGTGGCCAAGGCGCTGAAGAAGGGCGGCGCCGGAGCCGTCGACGTGCTGACCTTCGCGCGCGTTTTGCCGGGGGACTTTCGGGCCGACGAGTCCGCGACTATATAAAGCGAGAATTGTTGTTTTCGTGCATGTCGTTATCCCGGAAGCGCCACGCGCCTCCAGGCGCATGCATAGGCAGGATTGCTGGCTGATGATCGATGTGACGATCTATACCCGGATGATGTGCGGCTATTGCACCGCAGCCAAGCGGCTCCTCGACCGCAAGGGCGTCGCCTATACCGAGCATGATGCTTCCTTCTCGCCGGAACTGCGCCAGGAGATGATTTCCAGAGCGCATGGCCGTACCACGTTTCCGCAGATTTTCATCGGCGACACGCATGTCGGCGGATCCGACGACCTCCATGATCTGGAGGCGGAGGGCCGGCTCGATGTGTTGCTTGCCAACGGTTCGAGGGCTTGACCATGGGTGTTTTCAAGGCAGCGGCGGTGCAGATGCGTTCGGGCGAGAGCCCGGAGCGCAACGCGGTCGATCTGGAGCACCTCGTGCGCGAGGCGGCAGGCCTTGGCGCCAGCTATGTCCAGACCCCCGAGATGACCGGCGCGCTGGTGCGCGACAAGGAGGCGCGTGCCGCCTCCTTCACCTCCGAGGACAAGGACATCATCGTCTCGACCGCCAGGAAGCTGGCCAGGGAACTCGGCATTTTCCTGCACATCGGCTCGACCGCCATCCTGCGAGCCGACGGCAAGCTGGCAAACCGCGCCATGCTGTTCGCGCCGGATGGGGCGACGATCGCCAGCTACGACAAGATCCACATGTTCGACGTCGATCTCGACAATGGCGAGAGTTGGCGCGAATCCGCCGCTTACGAGCCGGGCACCGAAGCTGTCGTCGCCGAGATCGGCGGCGCGAAGCTCGGCTTTGCCGTCTGCTACGATTTGCGCTTCCCGCAGCTCTTCCGCGCCGAGGCGCTGGCCGGTGCCGACCTGTTGTCGGTGCCCGCCGCTTTCACCCGGCAGACCGGCGAGGCGCATTGGCATGTGCTGCTTCGGGCCCGCGCCATCGAGAATGGCGCCTATGTGATTGCCGCTGCCCAGGGCGGATTGCACGAGGACGGCCGCGAGACCTATGGCCATTCGCTGATCGTCGACCCGTGGGGCCGCATTGTCGCGGAAGCGGCGCACGACCAGCCGGCAGTGATCGTCGCCGAGATCGACCCGGCGCGGTCGCTTGCCGCGCGCAGGAAGATTCCCAATCTCAAGAATGCGCGCGAGTTCTCGGTCAATGCCGGCGAGGCGCCACGCCTCAGGGGTGCCGCCTCTTGATCCGTTTCTCCCTGATCTGCGAGCACGAGCACGAATTCGAGGCGTGGTTCCGGAGCAACGACGATTTCGACACCCAGAAGAAGCGCGGTTTCGTCGATTGCCCGAGCTGCGGTTCGCACAAGGTCGACAAGGCGCTGATGGCGCCGGCCGTCTCGACCGGGCGCAAGCAGGAAAAGATCGCGCTCGCCATGGGCGAAGCGCAGAAGCAGGCGTTGGCGCAGTTGAAGGCGATGGCCGAGAAGGTGCGCGAGAATGCCGACTATGTTGGCGACAAATTCGCCGAGGAAGCGCGCAAGATCCATTTCGGCGAGACCGATCCGCGCGGCATCTATGGCGAGGCGACGGTCGACGAGGCAAAGAGTCTGGTCGAGGATGGCGTCGAGTTCATGCCGATCCCCAGCTTTCCCGACGACCGCAACTGAGCATTCAGCTCAGGCTTCCGATCAGCTTTCCAAGCAGACTGGCCAGTGTCTCCCGCTCCGGCGCGGTCAGTCCGGCGAGGATTTCATGTTCGTTGGCGACATGGGCGGCGAGCGCCTCGTCGGTCAAGGCCAAACCCTTTTCCGTCAACCGCACCACCACGCCGCGGCGGTCGCTGGGATGCGGCGCGCGTTCGATCAAACCGGCCCTCTCCAACCGGTCCAGCCGGGCGGTCATGGCGCCCGAGGTCACCATCGTCGCCTCGTAGAGATCGGTCGGCGTCAAGGCGTAGGGCGTGCCGGAGCGGCGCAGGGTCGCCAGCACGTCGAACTCGCCTTGCTGCAATCCGAAGCGGGCAAACAGCGGCGCCAGCCGCTCGCGCGAGATCAGCGAGGCGGCTTCGTTCAGCCGTCCGATCACGGCCATAGGCGAGACGTCCAGGTCCGGCCGTTCCCTTTGCCACTGCTCGATCGCCCTTGCCGCCCGATCCATCTATCTCACCGAAAAGTATCTTGACATAAAGAATCTTTGTACTATGTTATCGCAAAACACAATAGCGGCCAAGCGCCGCGATTGAACGACGGGACCATCCGATGAAACTTCTCTGGGATTCGGCGGCCGGCCTGCTGGTCGTCACCGGCGGCCTGCTCGGCCTGACGCTGCCGTTCGGCAAACTGGCGACGGCGGCCGGCGTTCCGGCCATGGTCTGGGCTTTCGTCATCTCGCTCGGCGCCGGCGGCGTGCTGTTGCTGGCGCTTCTGGTGCGCGGCGAACGCATCCGGTTGACGGCGCACAAATTACGCTATTTTTTCGTCACCGCCGCCGTGTCCTATGCGGTCCCCAATTTGCTGATGTTCTCGGCCATCCCGCATCTCGGAGCCGGTTACACCGGCATCATGTTCACGCTGTCACCCGTCGTCACGCTGGTGTTCTCGATCCTGCTCGGCGTCAGGCGGCCAAACCTGCTCGGTGTCGTCGGCATCGCGGTCGGCTTCGCCGGCGCGGTGATGGTGGCGGTCACGCGCGGCGAGGCCGGCCAGCCGGCCGAGTTCTTCTGGGTAGCGGTCGGATTGCTGATCCCGGTCAGCCTCGCTGCCGGCAACATCTACCGCACCGTCGACTGGCCCGAAGACACCGGTCCGATCGAACTTGCCGTCGGCAGCCATCTGGCCTCGGCGACGCTGCTGCTGGCCGGCATTCTGACGCTATTCGGCTGGCAGGCATTCGCTCCGCTCGGCGCGGTGCCGCTGGTGGTCGCCGGGCAGGTGGCGTCGGCCTCGGCGATGTTTGCCTTCTTCTTCCGCCTGCAGGCGGTCGGCGGTCCGGTCTATCTCAGCCAGATCGGCTATGTCGCTGCCGCGGTCGGCCTGTTCGCCGGCACGATCTTCCTTGGTGAGCACTATCAGTTGCTGACCTGGGCGGGCGCGGTGATCATCACGATCGGCGTGTTCATCACCACAAAGGCGCAGAACCAGACGAGCTTGAAGATGCGGAGCCAGGCAGCCTGACAGGGCGAGGTCAGACCGAGGCTTTTTCGGCCAGGACCATGTAGTTGACGTCCATGTCCTTCGACCGCTGCCAGCGGTCGGCCAGCGGATGGTAGACGACGCCGGTGCGGTCGATGATGGTCAGGCTGGCCGCGCCGAGGGCTTTTTCCAGCTCCTCCGGCCGTACCAGCTTGCCGAACTGGTGGGTGCCGCGCGGCAGCCAGCGCAGCACATATTCGGCGCCGATGATGGCGAGGCCGAGCGCCTTCAGCGTGCGGTTGATGGTGGCGACGAACATGATGCCGCCCGGTTTGACCATCTGGCCGCATTTGGCCACGAACAGGTCGATGTCGGCGACATGCTCGACCACTTCCATGTTGAGGATGACGTCGAATGTCTCGCCGGCGTCGGCGAGGTCCTCAGCCGTGGTGGCGCGGTAATCGACGCTGACGCCGACCTCGGCCGCGTGCAGCTTCGCCACTTCGATGTTGGTGGCGGAGGCATCGGCGCCGACCACTTCGGCTCCGAGCCGCGCCATCGGCTCGCACAGCAGACCGCCGCCGCAGCCGATGTCGAGGAAGCGCAGGCCTTCGAACGGTCTGGCCGCGCGCGGATCGCGGCCGAAGCGCGCCGCCACCTGGTCGCGGATATAGGCAAGCCGCACCGGATTGAACTTGTGCAACGGCCGGAACTTGCCGTTGGGGTTCCACCATTCGGCGGCCAGCGCGGAAAAGCGTTCCACTTCTCCGGCATCGATCGTCGACCGTCGGGGCTCTGGCATGGGCGGATCTCCTGACGCATGACCCCGAAAATCGCTTTCGATTTTCGGAAAGGATCATGCGTAAAATCAAAGTGCTAGGAAGTCGGTTGCCTGGCCGCGAATGTCAAGGCGGCTTTTTTCGACTGCTGCCACGAGCGAACAGCGAGCCTGCGCGCGCCGGCGGTCGGGCGGAGGCGTTCTGTCAGCACATGGCAGTTTCGTCGGCCCGCAACGGCAACGGCATTGCCCTGACGGACGAATGATGAGGCATGATGTTTCAAACAGGAGCGTGATCATGCGCCCGCACTCTTCGATCCTATGGCGGCGGCTCGACCTGGAAGGGCACGATGCCTGCCTGCTTTCCGATGCGGGCGACGGTTGGAAACTCAGGGGCCATGCGCTCTTCGTCCATGACGACAAGCCATGCAGCCTCGCCTATGAAGCCGACTGCGATTCCGGCTGGCGGACGCGCTCGGCGTGCGTCGACGGTTTTCTCGGCGCGGAAACCCTGCACTTTGAGATCGAGCGGCTTGCCGATGGCGGCTGGACGCTGAACGGCGCCGGCCAGGCGGAGGTCGCCGGGCTGATCGACGTCGATCTCGGCTTCACGCCCGCCACGAACCTCCTGGCGATCCGCCGCTTCGACCTCGGAGTCGGCATGTCGACGCCCGCGCCGGCCGCCTATCTGGCCTTTCCCGAACTCAGGCTGATGCGCCTCGAGCAGAGCTACCGGCGGCTCGACGATACTCGTTACGGCTATGATGCGCCGATGTTCGGCTACAACGCGATCCTGGAAGTTTCACCGGCTGGTTTCGTCCTCGATTACCCCGGCCTGTGGCGAAGCGCGGCGCGGCTGGAATGAGGATCGGCGTCCCAGCACGCCAGGAATCCGCCGGCAGCGGGATCAAGGTCAGACGGCGAGCGCCACCGCCAGATGCTTCATGTCGACGCTGGCGGGATCGATGGCCCGCATCGCCTGGCAATCGCCGATCTCGGCCATGATCCGACCGGCGGCGGCAAGCGCCTGCTCGCGGCTCTGCCAGCGCACCAGATCGACCCAGCCGCCGTCGTCCTGCCTGGCCAGGCAGCGGCTGAGGAAACCGGGCTGCCGCGCCAGCCAGTCGCTGAGCAGGCCGTTGCCGGCGACAAAGCCTGCTTCGGTTCCGGGCTTCAGCCGGAAGGTGACGATTTCCAGGGTCTCGGCCATCTATCCTCCTCGTTGTCGGGCTTCCAGGCTCATCTATCGCATGACCTGGTGCTCAAATCTGTCAGCAACCCCGATATTTTCAGCGCGAATCGTTGTTGCGCGCCATCGCTTGCGAAATCCTGATCATTTGGCTAAGGAGGCCGCGCATTCAGCACCCGGCCTTGGCCGGCGTGTTTTTCGGCCCCACGGCCCAGCATCCAGTCAAAGGCATTTCGTTTCCATGGCGCGCATCGTGATGAAATTCGGCGGAACCTCCGTCGCCGACATCGCCCGCATCCGCAACGTGGCGCGCCATGTCAAACGCGAGGTCGACGCCGGCCATGAGGTCGCGGTCGTGGTCTCGGCGATGGCCGGCAAGACCAATGAACTGGTCGGCTGGACGCGCGAGGCCTCGCCGATGCACGACGCGCGCGAATATGACGCCGTGGTCGCCTCCGGCGAGCAGGTCACGGCCGGTCTCCTGGCGATCACGCTGCAGAACATGGGCGTTCATGCCCGCTCCTGGCAGGGCTGGCAGATCCCGATCAAGACCGACAACGCGCATGGCGCGGCGCGCATTCTCGACATCGACGGCGGCTTCCTGATCAAGCGCTTCGGCGAGGGCCAGGTGGCCGTCATCGCCGGGTTCCAGGGCATCGGCCCGGACAACCGCATCGCAACGCTCGGCCGCGGCGGCTCCGACACCAGCGCCGTGGCGATCGCGGCGGCGGTCAAGGCCGACCGCTGCGACATCTATACCGATGTCGACGGCGTCTACACCACCGATCCGCGCATCGAGCCGAAGGCGCGGCGGCTGGCCAAGATTTCCTTCGAGGAAATGCTCGAAATGGCCTCGCTCGGCGCCAAGGTGCTGCAGGTGCGCTCGGTCGAGCTTGCCATGGTGCACAGGGTGCGTACCTTCGTGCGGTCGTCCTTCGACGATCCCGACGCGCCCGGAATGGGGGATTTGCTCAATCCGCCCGGAACGCTTATTTGCGACGAGGAAGAGATCGTGGAACAGCAGGTCGTCACCGGAATTGCCTACGCCAAGGACGAGGCGCAGATTTCGCTGCGCCGCGTCGGCGATCGTCCCGGCGTTGCCGCCGGCATCTTCGGGCCGCTGGCCGAAGCCAACATCAATGTCGACATGATCGTCCAGAACATCTCCGAGGACGGCAAGTTCACCGACATGACCTTCACGGTGCCGTCGGGCGACGTCGACAAGGCGCTTGCGGTGCTGGAGCGCCTGAAAGCCGATGTCGGCTATGACGTGGTGCAGTCGGAAGCCGGCATGTCGAAGGTGTCGGTCATCGGCATCGGCATGCGCAGCCACGCGGGTGTCGCCGCCACCGCCTTCAAGGCGCTGGCCGACAAGGCGATCAATATCCGGGCCATCACCACTTCCGAGATCAAGATTTCGATACTGATCGACGGTCCGTATACCGAATTGGCGGTTCGCACTTTGCATTCCGTCTACGGTCTGGATAAGCAATAGCAAGACTGAATCAGTTGTTGCGTGAGTGCCGGGCGCGGCGGAAACTGCGCCGGCAAGGACTCTATTGGAGAAGAAGCCGCGATGCGTGATACGGCCAGTGGCCCGCGCGTTCTGCTGAAGCGGCTCCGCGAGCTCATGCAGGAGCCGCTGGAGCCGCAGGAGCGGCTCGACCGCATCGTGCGCGACATCGCCTCCAACATGGTCGCCGAGGTGTGCTCGCTCTATGTGCTGCGCGCCGATTCGGTGCTCGAGCTCTACGCCACCGAAGGTCTCAATCCGAACGCCGTCCACCTGGCGCAGTTGCGGCTCGGCCAAGGTCTCGTCGGCACCATCGCCGCCAGCGCACGGCCGCTCAACCTCTCCAACGCGCAGGAGCATCCGGCCTTCGCCTACCTGCCGGAGACCGGCGAAGAGATCTACAACTCCTTCCTCGGGGTGCCAGTGCTCAGGGCGGGGCGGACGCTTGGCGTGCTCGTGGTGCAGAACAAGACCATGCGCCACTACCGCGACGATGAAGTCGAGGCTCTGGAAACGACGGCAATGGTCATCGCCGAGATGATCGCCACCGGCGATCTCGCCAGGCTGACCCGCCCGGGTCTGGAGCTCGACCTGCGCCGCCCGGTCAGCTTCACCGGCCTCTCGTTCAACGAAGGCGTCGGGCTCGGCCATGTCGTGCTGCACGAGCCGCGCATCGTCGTCACCAATCTGTTCAACGAGGACAGCGAGGAGGAAGTCCGCCGGCTGCAGGCCTCGCTCGGCTCGCTGAGGCTGTCCATCGACGACATGCTGGAGCGCCGCGAGGTCGCCTTCGAGGGCGAGCACCGCGAGGTGCTCGAGGCCTACCGCATGTTCGCCAACGACAGCGGCTGGGTGCGCCGGCTGGAGGAAGCGATCCGCAACGGCCTGACGGCGGAAGCGGCGGTGGAGAAGGTGCAGAGCGACATGCGCGCCCGCATGCTGCACATGACCGACCCCTATCTGCGCGAGCGGATGAGCGATTTCGACGACCTTGCCAACCGCCTGCTGCGCCAGCTGATGGGGCGCGGGCCGGAGGATGTCGCGGCGTCGCTGCCGAAGGATGCCATCCTCGTCGCCCGTTCGATGGGCGCCGCCGAGCTGCTCGACTATCCGCGCGACAAGCTGCGCGGCGTGGTGCTGGAGGATGGGGCGGCGACCAGCCACGTCGTCATCGTGGCGCGCGCCATGGGCATTCCCGTCGCCGGGCAGATGAAGGGCGCCGTTTCGATGGCGGAAAACGGCGATGCCATCATCGTCGACGGCGAAGAGGGCACGATCCATCTCAGGCCGCAGCCCGACCTCGAGGCCGCCTATGCCGAGAAGGTGCGCTTCCGCGCCCGCCGGCAGGAGGTCTATCGCGAGCTGCGCAAGAAGCCGTCGGTGACCAAGGACGGTGTTGCGGTCGACCTCCTGATGAACGCCGGCCTCGCCGTCGACCTGCCGCAGCTTGCCGAGTCTGGCGCGGCCGGCATCGGCCTGTTCCGCACCGAGCTGCAATTCATGGTCGCCTCGACCTTCCCGCGCGCCGAAGCGCAGGAGCGGCTCTACCGCGACGTGCTCGAAGCGGCGCGCGGCAAGCCGGTGACCTTCCGCACCATCGACATCGGCGGCGACAAGGTGCTGCCCTACTTCAAGGGCGCGCTGCAGGAGGAGAACCCGGCGCTTGGCTGGCGGGCGATCCGGCTCACCCTCGACCGCCCGGGCCTGCTGAGGACGCAGATCCGCGCCTTGCTGAAAGCGTGCGGCGGCCGCGAGCTGAAGCTGATGCTGCCGATGGTGACGGAGCTCGGCGAGATCGCCCAGGCGCGCGAGATCATCGATCGCGAGGTCAGGCATCTGTCGCGCTTTGCCCACCACCTGCCGACCAGCCTGAAGCTCGGCGCGATGCTCGAAGTGCCGTCGCTGCTGTTCCAGCTCGACGAGCTGATGAAGGCGGTCGACTTCGTCTCGGTCGGCTCCAACGACCTGTTCCAGTTCGTCATGGCGGTCGATCGCGGCAACACGCAATTGTCCGACCGTTTCGACACGCTGTCGGCGCCGTTCCTGCGGGTGCTGAAGCAGATCGCCGATGCCGGCGCCCGCAACCACACGCCGGTGACGCTGTGCGGGGAACTCGCCGGAAAACCGATATCGGCGATGGCGCTGATCGGCCTCGGCTTCCGCTCGATCTCGATGTCGCCGGCCTCGATCGGCCCGGTCAAGGCGATGCTGACGGAACTGCCGCTCGACGAATTGCAGGCCTTCTTCGCCGACAATCTGATGGCGCCGGCGCAAGGGCTGCCGATGCGGGCGCTGCTGCAGGCCTTTGCCGACGACCGCTCCATTCCGCTATAGAATCCGCCATGATCAACCTGCCGCGCGACCGCATGGATCAAGTCGTCAAGCGTTTCGAGATGCTCGAAGCGCAGATGTCGGCCGGCCCGGCGCCGGATGCCTATGTGAAGATGGCATCTGAATATGCCGAGTTGCAGGACATGGTGGCCAAGGTCAGGGAATTGCGCTCGGCCGAGCACGAGCAGGCCGACCTCGAAGCGATGCTCGCCGACAAGGGCACCGATGCCGAGATGCGGGCGCTCGCCGAGGCGGACCTGCCAGGGGTGGAGGAGCGCATCGAGGCGCTGCAGAAGGATATCCAGATCCTGCTTCTGCCCAAGGATGCCGCCGACGACAAGAATGCCATCCTCGAAATCCGCGCCGGCACCGGTGGCGATGAAGCCGCTCTTTTCGCCGGCGACCTGTTTCGCATGTATGAGCGCTATGCCGCCGAACGCGGCTGGCGGTTCGAGACCGTGTCGGCCAGCGACGGCGATGCAGGCGGTTTCAAGGAAATCATCGCTACGGTCTCGGGCAAGGGCGTGTTCGCGCACCTGAAGTTCGAGTCCGGCGTGCATCGCGTGCAGCGCGTGCCGGCGACCGAGGCCAGCGGGCGCATACACACCTCCGCGGCGACCGTCGCCGTGCTGCCGGAGGCCGAAGAGGTCGATATCGAAATCCGGGCCGAAGACATCCGCATCGACACGATGCGGGCCTCGGGTTCAGGCGGCCAGCACGTCAACACCACCGATTCGGCCGTCCGCATCACCCATTTGCCGACCGGCATCATGGTGGTGCAGGCGGAGAAATCGCAGCACCAGAACCGGGCGAAGGCCATGCAGATCCTGCGCGCCCGGCTCTATGACATGGAGCGCAGCAAGGCGGACGAGGAGCGTTCGGAATCGCGCAAGTCGCAGGTCGGCTCGGGCGACCGCTCGGAGCGCATCCGCACCTACAACTTTCCGCAAGGGCGCCTCACCGACCATCGCATCAACCTCACCCTCTACAAGCTCGACCGGGTGATGATGGGCGAGCTCGACGAGGTCGTCGATGCGCTGATCGCCGACCACCAGTCGAAGCTGCTCGCCGACATCGGCCTCGATGGCTGACATCTTGCCCGGCACGCTCGGGCCGCTGCTGCGGGAGGCGCGTCATCGTCTTGCCGCCGCCGGTGTGGCCGATCCGGCGCTGGATGCCAGGCTGCTGGTCGAGCATTTTTCCGGAACGACCCGCACCCAGGCCATCGCCGAGCCGTCGCAAACGGTGCGGGAGGACGCGATTGCGGCAATCGATGTGGCCCTGCGACGGCGCGTCGCAGGCGAGCCGGTGCACCGTATCCTCGGGTTTCGCGAGTTCTACGGCCTGCGGCTTGGGCTTTCACCCGAAACGCTGGAGCCGCGGCCCGACACCGAGACGCTGGTCGAGGCGATCCTGCCCTTCGCCAGGGCGACAGCGGAGCGGCTTGGCGAATGCCGCATCCTCGATCTCGGCACCGGTACCGGCGCCATCGCGCTGGCTCTGCTCAGCGCCGTTCCCGGCGCTGTCGCCACGGGTGTCGACATTGCCGGGGGCGCGCTGGCCACCGCCATGCGCAATGCCTGCGATCTGGGCCTGGCCGACAGGTTCGAAACGCTTGAATCCAACTGGTTTGCAAAAGTTTCCGGCCGGTACCATGTAATTGCCGCAAACCCTCCCTATATACCCAGTCGAGACATAGGAAATCTGCAGGACGAGGTCCGCGATTTCGATCCGCATCTGGCCCTTGATGGCGGTGCGGACGGTCTTGGTCCCTACCGGATCATCGCCGCTGAGGCGACAAGGTTTCTGGAAGCCGAATGCAGGGTTGCGGTCGAGATCGGCCACACGCAACGGAACGAAGTCACGGACATCTTCATGGCAGCCGGCTACCGGTTGTCCGGTATGTTCCGCGACCTCGGCGGAAACGACAGGGTTCTGGTGTTCGAACGCGCAAACCCCTGATGCAGTGCGAAATAGGGCTTGGCAATGCCCGGGAATGCAGCTAGGGTCGAAGTAACCGGATGAGACGAAGCAGGCAGTGCTCTTAGCGATTCGGTTTTCCTTGGAAATAGCTGCCTTCTTGCGCAATCGACGCCAATGCTTCGTGCGGGAATCGTCCGGCAAGTGATGTAACCGGAACAGGATGGCACGTGGCGCCAACGCAATTGATGCGGGCGAACGCCGGTGAAGAAACGAAACGGCTGGCTGCATGAGCGCCTCCGTTCGTAAAAAAGTTTTCGAAAATTTCACACTGAAGAGAGTCGAATGAGGCCACAACAGCAGAACAGGCGCATGCGCGGTCGCAACAACAATGGCGGCGGCGGTGGCAACAACAACAACCGCAAGGGCCCCAATCCCCTGACGCGCAACTACGAGAGCAACGGCCCGGACGTGAAGATCCGCGGATCGGCTCAGCAGATCGCCGAAAAATACGCCGCACTCGCCCGTGACGCGCAAAGCTCCGGCGACCGGGTGATGGCGGAGAACTACCTCCAGCACGCCGAGCACTACAATCGCATCATTGCCGCCGCGCAGGCGCAGATGCCGATCCAGAACGTCCAGCAGAACCGCGACGATTTCGACGACGATGCGGACGAGGATCGCGACGAGTTCGACAACAACATCGGCAACAGCAATACCGCGGAAGCCCCGGCTGCGCAGGCCAACCATGGCGGCGGGCCACAGCCGGTGATCGAAGGCGAACTGGCCTTCAACCAGGACAACGGCAACCGCGATGGCGGTGGGCGCGACGGCCGCGACAATGGCCAGCGCGACAACAATGGCGGGCGCCACCGCGACCGCCGTCCGAACGGCGGCTACGGCCAGAACGGCCAGCGCGGTGATTATAACCAGCGCGGCGAAAATGGCGGCCAGCGCTTCGACCAGAACCGCCGCAACGAGGCGCCGGCGCAGCCGGAAAGCGCCTCCCCGGCGGAGCCGGCCGTCGCGGCCGAGCAGGCACCGCTGTTCGACAGTTTTTCGCCGGCGGCTCTCGCTGCCCAGGCAGAGCGCAACGAAGCGGCCTCCGACAATGGCGGCTCGCGCCGCCAGCGCCGTCCGCGCCGTGCACGCGGCAATGCCGACGAAACCGGTGCCGACCAGGCCGATAGCCAGGTGGAAACCGGCAGCGACAATGCCGGTGCCGAACCGGTGAATGCCGCCCCTGTCGAAGGCAATGCCGCACCGGCCGAGGACAATCCGGCGCCGGCCGACGGCGCCTCCAGCGATCCGGTTGCTGCCGACGTCAACAACTGATCGGGTCCGGTTTTCAGGTCATCAAGCGGCGGAGAGAAATCTCCGCCGTTTTCGATTTGCGCGGCGCTGGAATAATATGCATCCCGCGCCGCCTGGACGCCTTGAGAGCCCCGTGTCCCTTCACCATATCTCGCGTGAACAGGATCCGGCTCGAATGAGCGGGTCCGTCACCGCAATCTGATCCGGTGCCGCAAAGCGGGCCGGTGATGGAAGGAGACAGATATGAATCTTGAAAAATATTCGGAGCGCGTGCGCGGCTTCATCCAGTCCGCCCAGACCATGGCGCTCTCGCGCAACCACCAGCAATTCACGCCCGAACATATGCTGAAGGTGCTCGTCGATGACGACGAGGGCCTGGCCGCGTCGCTGATCGAGCGTGCCGGCGGCAATGCCCGCGACGTCAAGCTGGGCGTCGAGGCGGCGCTCGAGGCGATGCCCAGGGTGGAAGGCGGCAACGGCCAGCTTTACCTGGCGCAGCCTCTGGCCAAGGTGTTCTCGACCGCCGAGGACCTGGCCAAAAAGGCGGGCGACAGTTTCGTCACCGTCGAACGGCTGCTGCAGGCGCTCGCCATGGAGAAGTCGGCCAAGACCGCCGACATCCTGTCCAAGGCCGGCGTCACCGCGCAGGCGCTGAACCAAGTCATCAACGATGTCCGCAAGGGCCGCACTGCCGATTCGGCGAGCGCCGAGCAGGGCTATGATGCGCTGAAGAAGTACGCGCGGGATCTGACGGCCGACGCTCGCGCCGGCAAGCTCGATCCGGTCATCGGCCGCGACGACGAGATTCGCCGCACCATCCAGGTGCTGTCGCGCCGCACCAAGAACAATCCGGTGCTGATCGGCGAGCCGGGCGTCGGCAAGACGGCGATCGCCGAGGGCCTGGCGCTGCGCATCGTCAATGGCGACGTGCCGGAATCGCTGAAGGACAAGCAGCTGATGGCGCTCGACATGGGCGCGCTGATCGCCGGCGCCAAATATCGTGGCGAGTTCGAGGAGCGGCTGAAGGCGGTGCTCAACGAGGTCACGGCCGCCGCCGGCGGCATCATCCTGTTCATCGACGAGATGCACACGCTGGTCGGCGCCGGCAAGGCAGACGGCGCCATGGATGCGTCCAATCTTCTGAAGCCGGCGCTGGCGCGCGGCGAGCTGCACTGCGTCGGCGCGACCACGCTCGACGAGTACCGCAAGCATGTCGAGAAGGACCCGGCGCTGGCCCGCCGATTCCAGCCGGTGTTCGTCAACGAGCCGACGGTGGAGGACACGGTCTCGATCCTGCGCGGACTGAAGGAGAAGTACGAGCAGCATCACAAGGTGCGCATCTCCGATTCGGCGCTGGTTTCGGCGGCGACGCTGTCGAACCGCTATATCGCCGACCGCTTCCTGCCGGACAAGGCCATCGACCTTGTCGACGAGGCCGCGTCGCGGCTGCGGATGCAGGTCGATTCGAAGCCGGAGGCGCTGGACGAGATCGACCGCCGCATCATGCAGCTCAAGATCGAACGCGAGGCGCTCAAGGTCGAGAAGGACGACGCCTCGAAGGACCGGCTCGCCAGGCTGGAAAAGGAGCTTGCCGGGCTGGAGGAGGAGTCCACCGAGCTCACCTCGAAATGGCAGGCCGAGAAGCAGAAGCTCGGGCTCGCCGCCGACCTCAAGAAGCAGCTTGACGAGGCGCGCAACGAACTGGCCATCGCCCAGCGCAAGGGCGAGTTCCAGCGCGCCGGCGAGCTTGCCTATGGCAAGATCCCGGAGCTGGAAAAGAAGCTGAAGGAGGCCGAGGCGCAGGACGGCAAGGCCGGCATGGTCGAGGAGGTGGTCACGCCCGACCACGTCGCCCATATCGTGTCGCGCTGGACCGGCATTCCGGTCGACAAGATGCTGGAAGGCGAGCGCGAGAAGCTGCTGCGCATGGAAGACGAGATCGGCAAGCGGGTCGTCGGCCAGGGCGAGGCGGTGCAGGCAGTCTCCAAGGCGGTGCGCCGGGCCCGCGCCGGACTTCAGGATCCGAACCGGCCGATCGGCTCGTTCATGTTTCTCGGCCCGACCGGCGTCGGCAAGACCGAGCTCACCAAGGCGCTCGCCAATTTCCTGTTCGACGACGAAAACGCTTTGGTGCGCATCGACATGTCGGAGTTCATGGAAAAGCACTCGGTCGCCCGGCTGATCGGCGCGCCTCCCGGTTATGTCGGCTATGAGGAAGGCGGCACGCTGACCGAAGCGGTGCGGCGCCGGCCCTACCAGGTCGTGCTGTTCGACGAGATCGAGAAGGCGCATCCGGACGTCTTCAACGTGCTGCTGCAGGTGCTCGACGACGGCCGGCTGACCGATGGCCAGGGGCGCACGGTCGACTTCCGCAACACGCTGATTATCATGACTTCGAATCTCGGCGCCGAATATCTCGTCGGCCTCGGCGAAGACCAGGATGTCGATGCCGTGCGCGACGAGGTGATGGGCGTGGTGAGGGCCTCGTTCCGGCCGGAGTTCCTCAACCGCGTGGACGAGGTGATCCTGTTCCACCGGCTGCGCCGGCAGGACATGGACCGCATCGTCGAGATCCAGCTCAAGCGGCTGGAGAACCTGCTCGCCGACCGCAAGATCACGCTGTCGCTGGATCATGACGCGATCGAGTGGCTGGCGGCCAAGGGCTACGATCCGGCCTATGGCGCGCGGCCGCTGAAGCGGGTGATGCAGAAAGAGCTGCAGGATCCGCTGGCGGAGAAGATCCTGCTCGGCGAGATCCTCGACGGCTCGACAGTCAAGGTCACCGCAGGTTCCGACCGGCTGAACTTCCGCTCGAAGCCGACGGTCGTGGCGACCGAGGCGGCGGCCTGAACCGCCTTGCCTTACCGGAACGGCGGAGCCTGAATGGGCTTCGCCGTTCTTCTTGTTTGAAATGGCGGGGCCCGCATGACGCTAGATGACTACAACAGCTTCTGCGCCTCGCTGCCCCGGGCGACCCATGTCGTCCAGTGGGGCGGCGCTCACGTCTGGAAGGTCGGCGGCAAGGTGTTTGCCATTGGTGGCTGGAACGGGGGCGAACAGCTCTTCGTCACCTTCAAATGTTCCGACATCGCCTATGACGTGCTGAAGGAGCAGCCAGGCTGCAGGCCCGCGCCCTATCTTGCCTCGCGCGGCATGAAATGGATCCAGCGCCAGACAAGCCAGAGCATGGATGATGCGGCGCTGAAGGACTATCTCGGCGAAAGCCACCGCCTGGTCGTCCTCAAGCTGACGAGACAGACACGCAGGGAATTGGGGCTGTAGCAGCCGGCAGTCCGCCATCTTCATGCCCGGTTCATGTTGGAACCTTAAGCTCGGTAAATGGTTTGCTGGCGAAGGGCTCGCCACAAAGGGACATGCCGCGCGGCGGCAATTACGGACCGGAGAGTTGGCCACAATGTTGCGCACGATCGTCTGCCTTTCGGCTGTTGTCGCCGGATTGGTGTCTTCCGGCGCGTTCGCGGCGCCGAGTGGCGACGGCGCGGAAAGGGAGGCCCGCGCTCCCGGCGGCATCCTTCTCGCCCAGGACGGCAACATCGACGTCTATTACGACGCCCGGGGAAACCGCGTCATAGTCGATGCCGATACCGGCAAGGTCATCGCTATCCAGCCGCCGGGCACCAGGCTCGATCGCAGGGCGCTGCGCCGGCAGCTGCGGATGCAGGAGCTCGGCCGCGCGCCGGTCGAGGATGACGACCGCTACTATCTCGACGATCCCGAAGACATGGCCCGCTTCCGCCGCAGGCAGCTGGACGAGGAAGGCAGGGTGATTCCGCCGCCGGCCGACGAATACGATCCCTATGGCGACAATTCCGTGGATGCCTTTCCCCCGGTGCCGGACGATGAAGGCAACACCGCCACCTACCCGGAGGCGCCGAAGCCGAATACCGTCAAGCGCCAACCGCTGAACGAGGCGTCGATCAACCCCGCGCAGCCGGATCAGGATACGCAGGCTTCCCTGCCGCCGGACACCGGCGGCAAGGCCACGGTCGACCCGTCGCTGTCGCTCGGCGCGCGCCAGGATGTGGCGGCGCTGCAGGTGCTGCTCGATCGCGCCGGCGCGTCGCCGGGCGTGATCGACGGGCGATTCGGCTCCAACGTCGACAAGGCGCTGGCCGCCTACAACGAGATCACCGGCAGCAATCTGCGCTCGACCGACGCCGTGGGCATTCAGTCGGCGCTGGCGCAGTCGGGCGGCGATGCGTTCGCCTCCTACACGATCACGCCCGAGGACGCGGCCGGCCCCTACGTCGCGTCGATCCCGGAAGACTACAGCCAGAAGGCGCAGCTCGACCGCATGGGCTACACCTCCGTCACCGAAGCGCTGGCCGAGCGTTTCCATATGGACGAGAACTATCTGAAGTCGATCAATCAGGGCCTCGATTTCAACCGCCCCGGCACGATCATCAAGGTTGCCAATTTCGGCAGGCTGGTGTCGACGCCGGTCGCCCGTATCGTGGCCGACAAGGGCAAGAAGGAAGTCTTCGCCTATGATGCTGCGGGCAAGCTGGTCGCCGCCTATCCGGCCACCATCGGCTCGTCCGACACGCCATCGCCGTCGGGCATTCACACCGTGTCGCGTATCGCGCTCGACCCGAACTACACCTACAACCCGAGCATCAATTTCAAGCAGGGCCAGAACGACAAGATCCTGACCATTCCGCCGGGGCCGAACGGGCCTGTCGGCTCGGTGTGGATTGCGCTGGACAAGCCGACCTACGGCATCCACGGCACGCCCGACCCGTCCAAGATCGGCAAGACCGAAAGCCATGGCTGCGTGCGCCTGACCAACTGGGATGCACGGGAACTCGCCAAGCTGGTGTCGCCGGGCGTCACCGTGGAGTTCGTCGGCGGACCCACGATCATCGATGTCGGCGGGACCTCAACCGATGAATTTACGCAGCAGTGAGGCGCGCGGCGCGGCGGCATAGACCAGCTGCGCCAGCAGGATGAACGCGATACTGAGCAGCGGGCTGAACAGGCAAAGTGCCGCGCCGACCGCCCACAGGATCTGCGCCTTGATGATGCGCTGGTAGACAGTGCGCCTCGTTTCGGCGTCGACGTCGCCGGCCAGCATCTCGTTCTTGTCGGCGTACCACCAGCTGGCGAAAAGCGTCACGCCAAGCATCAGAAGATTCAGCCAGTAGACGAGCACCGCGACCCGGAATTCGAGGAAATCGGCCAGCAGGTCGGTGGAGAACGGCAGCAGCGCGATGAAGGCCAGAAAGCAGAGATTGAGCGTTGCCAGCCGCCGGTCCGATCTTGCGATCAGGCCATGCTGCGCTTGCTGGCCGAACCAGAAGATGGTCAGGGTCAGGAAGCTCAGCGCATAGGTCAGGAAGCGCGGGGCGAGTGCCGTGATCGCCGCCAGCAACTCGCCCTCGGAATGGACCGCTTCGTGCGGCGGCACCCTGATCTCGAGAACGATCAAGGTCAGCGCGATGGCAAAGACGCCGTCGGTGATGCCGACGACGCGCCCGCGAGCCTCCGCCGACGGTTCGAGTGGCCGCTTCATGGTTTCCCCTTTTGGCGCTGGTTCGGTTGGCGGGTCGGAACCTAGCACGCGACGCTTCGTTTGCATCATAAGTGCCGGCCCTCCTGGCCGTCCTGCCGACGCAATCTGGTTTCAAGAGCAGCAATCTTGTGGCTTGTTGCCGCGACCTCACCGCAGAGCTAAGCAGGCTGTCATGTCAGCTTCGGACGAAAACATCGCCGATTCGCTTTCGACCGCGCAGCGTGCGAACGGCACGTTCTGCCCGCAGGCGCAGCGCAAGTTCGTGCTGATCGCGGCGATCCTGGCGTCCGCGCTCGGTTTCATCGACGGCTCGGTCCTGGCCATCGCGATGCCGGCGCTGCGGGAAAATCTCGGCGCCAGCCTGGCCGAGGTGCAATGGATTTCCAACGCCTATGCGCTGACGCTATCGGCGCTGATCCTGGCAGGCGGTGCCGCCGGCGACCGGTTCGGGCTCAGGCGCGCATTCGTGACCGGCATTGCGCTGTTCATCGCCGCTTCGCTGGCCTGCGCGCTGGCGCCCAATGCCGGCGTGCTGATCGGCTTCCGCGCCATCCAGGGGATCGGCGCCGCCATCATGGTGCCGGGCAGCCTCGCCATCATCGCCAAGGCCTATCCGAAGAAGGAGCGCGGCCGTGCGATCGGCGTCTGGGCTGCGGCCTCGGCGCTGACGACCGCGCTCGGTCCGGTTCTGGGCGGCCTCGTCCTGTCCACCTTCGGCAATGGCATCTGGCGGGCGATCTTCGCCATCAACCTGCCGCTGGGCCTCATCTCGATCTATCTTCTCCTGGCCAAGGTGCCGGCCGATGACGCCACGGAAAAGCGCAGCCTCGACCTCGGTGGCGCCGGACTCGCCACGCTGGCGTTCGGATTGCTGGCCTACGGCCTGACCTCGATGAGCGCCGAGGGCGGCGGCCAAATGTCCTGGCCGAGCATCGCAGCCGGCCTGGTGCTGCTTGTCGTGTTCGTTTTCTTCGAGCGCCAGCATCGCGAGCCGATGATCGACCTGTCGCTGTTTCGGATCGGTGCCTTCGCCGGCGCCAATCTCGCGACCTTCTTTCTCTATTTCGCGCTGTCGGCCAATCTGTTCTACCTGCCGATGCTGCTGATTGCCGGCTGGGGGCTGAGCACGGCCGAGGTCGGCTTCATTTTCGTGCCGCTGTCGGCATCGATCGCGCTGCTGTCGGGACCTGTCGGCCAGTGGTCGGACAAGATCGGGCCGAGATTCCCGATCGCCGCCGGCAGCCTGGTCGTTGCCTTTGCC
The DNA here is from genome assembly GCF_004792275.1 of Mesorhizobium sp. M4B.F.Ca.ET.143.01.1.1. Classification (NCBI taxonomy): domain Bacteria; kingdom Pseudomonadati; phylum Pseudomonadota; class Alphaproteobacteria; order Hyphomicrobiales; family Phyllobacteriaceae; genus Mesorhizobium; species Mesorhizobium sp. M4B.F.Ca.ET.143.01.1.1. The sequence continues at coordinate 2,937 of NZ_SRSR01000005.1, read as the reverse complement.
TTTGCCGGGCTGGCGCTGCTCACCCATGCCGGCATCCACAATTTCTGGACCGGGACCTTTCCATTGATGGCGCTGATGGGGCTCGGCATGGCGCTGGTCGTGTCGCCGCTGTCGACCGCGATCATGACGGCGGTCGAGGACAAGGACACCGGCGCCGCCTCGGGCATAAACAATGCGGTCTCGCGCATCGGCGGCCTGATCGCGGTTGCGGCGATGGGTTCGCTCGCGGCCTGGGTCTACGCACTGAACACCGGCGCTGCGCCCGGCATTCCGGGTTTCGGACAACAGGCGCCGGCAGGGCTTGCATCGGATCTCGAAGCCGCAAGGCTCGCCGCCAGTGACGCGGCCTTCGCGGCCGTCGCCGCCGTCACCACGCTGCTCTGCCTGCTTGCGGCCGTCATCGCCTGGATGACGGTTTCCGGCCAGGCGCTGCCGTGGCCACGCCGAGGGGATGATCCACAGGCTGATTCGCCACGAAACTGATTCGTCGCGGGCGACAGGCGATTCGCTCGCCAACCTATCCTTCGACCTTGGCGCTGGCGACCTTGAGCGGATTGTTGTCTTCCTGCTTGAGCAGGTCGTCGATACGCTCGCGCTCGCGCTTGAAGGCAACCAGGTCGTCGCCTTTCAGCACCTTGCCGACCGGCAGGCGAACGCGCATCGGATCGACCTTGGTGCCGTTGACGATCAGCTCGTAGTGAAGATGCGGGCCGGTGGCGAGGCCGGTCTGGCCGAGATAGCCGATGACCTGGCCCTGGCGGACATGGACGCCTGGCTCGATGCCTTTGGCAAAGGCGGTCTGGTGATTGTAGGAGGTCTCGTAGCCGTTGGCGTGGCGGATGATGATCTGCTTGCCATAGCCGCCGGCCCAGCCGGCCTTCTCGATGGTGCCGTTGCCGGCGGCGATGATCGGCGTGCCGATCGGGGCGGCCCAGTCGACGCCGGTGTGCATGCGGACATAGCCGAGGATCGGATGCCGGCGGGCGCCGAAGCCGGAGCGGAATTTTCCCGCCGGCAGCGGATTGCGCAGCAGGAACTGCTGGGCGCTGGAGCCGTTCTCGTCGAAATAGTCGGTGCCGCCGTCCTGCATCTGGAAGCGATAGAAGTTGCGCAGCTGTCCGCCGAAGGTCGCCGAGACATAAAGCAATTCGGATTCGTCGGAGGCCTGGTCGTCGCCGTCCGGCTGCGAGAACAGCACGTCGATCCTGTCCGAGGGGCTGAGCCGCGACTGGAAGTCGACATCCGAGGCGAGCAGCTTGACCAGTTGCTGGGTCAGCTTCTTCGACATGCCGTAGGAATAGGCGGCGCGGTAGATGCCGTCATAGATGTTGGGCAGGTTGCCGCGCACGATCACCGGCGGCGAATCGTCGAATGCGGTCAGCAGCTCGGGATTGGGCTCGGGCTCCTGCGCCGGCACGTACTGGCCGCGATCGTCGAGCGCGATGGTGACGATGTGCTGGGTCCGGTCATAGACGCTGGTGCGCACCACCTTGGCGGCGTCGCCATGGATTTCGAGCCCGACGCGCAGCACGGTTCCCGCCTTCAGCGCCGGGGCGTTCAAAAGCTTGCCGATCGCCTCGGCCATGCCGGTGGCGTCGCCGCCGGTATAGCCCGAATCAGCAAAGGCCTCGGCGATGTCGGTGTCCTTGGTGAAGGGGATGATTTCCTCGGCGAAGGCCGGCGTCTGATCGTCCGCCTCGACGCGCGGCGAGACCGAGACATTCTCGGGCACGATCTTCACGTCGTAGGAGCCGGCCATGCTTTCGGCGAAGGCATCGCCGAATCGCTGCGGATCGACATAGTGCAAGGAGGCGACCTGGATGGCGCCGTCGCTGAGATCGGTGCCGGCCTCGCGCACCACCTTTTCCACCTCGTCGGCGGACAGGTCGCTCTTCTCGTCGAAGGACGCCGTCTCGATCGGGAAATCGACGGTCTTCAGCGACATCTCGCTTTCGACCTTGGCGCCATAGATCTGGCCGGCGACGGCCGCTGGCGCCGGCTGGCCGGCATTGTCGTCGCCGTCGTCGCTGAACACCTGCATCGGGTCGAAGGGCGGGTAGGGGCGGTTGGTCGTGTGGCCGGCGGCCAGCGCCATCTTGATCTGCACGAAAGGCATGGTGTGGATGACGTCGCGGTCGCCGACCTTGGTGACCATCGACACTTCCATGCGCCGGCGGTCCTTGGCCTTGGCGATCTGGCGCGGCGCCACCAGCCTGGTGGTCTTGGCCATTTCGCCGGAATCGCCGCCGTTTTCCATATGGGCGAGCTCGGCGATCTCGGGTGGCGTCGCCAATTGCTGGCGCCCGTCGAGCGCGGCGAACAGCGCCACGCCCATCAGGACACTGGACGTCACGCCGGTGAGAAAAGTGCCCGACAGCCAGCGCGCCGATACCTCGCGCCGATCGGGCGGGCCGCTCCGGCCATCCGCGATCAGCGGCGGCTCGTTGCCGAGTTCGGCTATGACATCTTCCGTATCTGGCATCCAGAAAGGCTGCTTCTTCCCCGGGCGGAACGGCTTGTCGCTTTTGTTGTGCGCATGACATTTGCCTGTCACGGCGGTTTAAGTCAACGAAACGCCAAGCCTAGGCCGAAATCCCCAACCGCGCGTCTCTTGTAACTGGTCTTCCCACAGTCCCTTATAGAAGGCCTCGCGCGGGGGGTGCGCGGGCGCCTCCTTCGTTGGTGCCGGTGTCGAACCGCAATGCGGCGGCAATAGGGCTCCCTGGTGGCCGCCATCCGTGTTATCCCCGTTCCGTTGGGGCAGCCGGCTATCAACAGGCAGGGGCCGAAACTTCTGTCGCAAAAAGTTCAAAAACATCTGAGAAGGCTGTTGACAGTGTGAAGAGGTGGCGACTATATACGCCTCACCAACGAGGGCGGCTCGCCGCTGGCGACGAAGAAGTTCGCTTCTAAATCTGCCCTTGTGAGAAATTCAAG